>CAMFGW010000009.1 GCA_945952025.1 uncultured Paracoccaceae bacterium | reverse complement strand
CGAACGGCGGCGGCTACTACCACTACAGCTATTCCGTCGTGCGCGGCTGCGACCGGATCGTGCCGGTCGACATCTACGTGCCCGGCTGCCCGCCGACTGCCGAGGCGCTGCTTTACGGCATCCTGCAGTTGCAGCGGAAGATCCGCCGCACTGGCACCATCGTGCGCTGAGGGACCAGATGGACGTTCAAGAGCTTTCCGCCCATGTCGCCCAGCAGCGCGCCGCCGACATCCTGTCGGCCGAGGTCGCGCATGGCGAACTGACCGTGACCGTGAAGCCCGAGGCGCTGGTCGGCTTCCTTGACTGGCTGAAGCGCGACCCGGTGGCGAACTTCACCAGCCTCGTCGACATCACGGCGATCGACCATCCCGAACGGCCCGACCGCTTCGACATGGTCTATCATTTCCTGTCGATGCACAAAAACCACCGCATCCGGGTCAAGACCAGCGTGGCCGACGGGGCGCTTCATCCCACGATCTGTGCCGTCTACCCGGCCGCGAACTGGTTCGAGCGTGAAGTGTTCGACATGTTCGGCATCGTCTTTTCCGACCATCCCGACCTGCGCCGCATCCTGACCGACTACGGCTTCCGCGGCCACCCGCTGCGCAAGGACTTCCCGACCACGGGCTATGTCGAGGTCCGCTACGACGTCGGCGAAAAGCGCGTGGTCTACGAACCCGTGAAACTGGTGCAGGACTACCGTCTCTTCGACTTCCTCAGCCCGTGGGAAGGCGCGAACTACGCCCTTCCGGGTGACGAGAAGGGGGCGAAGTGATGGGTGAACGCCAGTCCGGCCGCTGCCTCTGCGGCGCCACGACCTTTACCGCCGTTCCGGGCAATGACGCGGCCGTCTGCCATTGCAGCATGTGCCGGCGCTTTTCCGGCGGCATGTTCATCGTGACCGATTGCAACGGCACGCTGGAGTTTGCGAAGGACGCGCCGATCAGCGTCTTCCAGTCCAGCGAATGGGGCGAGCGGGTCTTCTGTTCGAAATGCGGCTCGTCGCTGGCCTGGCGCTCGCGCGATGGCAAGGTGCAGGTCGCCTCGGTCCAGGCGTTCGAGAACCCGGACAGCTTCCCGGTCGTGTCCGAGATCTTCATCGACTGCAAGCCGGGCACCTATGACCTGGCCAACGCGACCACCCGGCTGACCGAGGCCGAGTTCTTCGCGCAGTTTGCAGCCCAATCCGAAGGGAACGCATGATGGACGGCGATATCCGCGTCAACAGCTACGACGACGGCTCGACCGACTTCGAGACGGGCGAGCAGCGCATCCGCAACTTCAACATCAACTTCGGGCCGCAGCACCCGGCCGCGCACGGCGTTCTGCGCCTTGTGCTCGAGCTTGACGGCGAGATCGTCGAACGCTGCGACGCCCATGTCGGGCTTCTGCATCGCGGCACCGAAAAGCTGATGGAAAGCCGCACCTACCTGCAGAACCTGCCCTATTTCGACCGGCTCGACTATGTGGCGCCGATGAACCAGGAACATGCCTGGTGCCTGGCGATCGAGCGGCTGACCGGCACCGAGGTGCCGCGCCGCGCCAGCCTGATCCGCGTGCTCTATTCCGAAATCGGCCGCATCCTGAACCACCTTCTGAACGTCACGACCCAGGCGCTCGACGTGGGCGCGCTGACCCCGCCGCTCTGGGGCTTCGAAGAGCGTGAAAAGCTCATGACCTTCTACGAGCGAGCGTCCGGCGCCCGCCTTCACGCCGCCTACTTCCGGCCGGGCGGGGTGCACGAGGACCTGCCGCCCCAGCTCATCGACGATATCGAGGCATGGACCGAAACCTTCCCCAAGGTCCTTGCCGACATCGACGGGCTTCTGACGGAAAACCGCATCTTCAAGCAGCGCAACGTCAACATCGGCATCGTCACCGCCGAGGATGCGCTGAACTGGGGCTATTCGGGCGTCATGGTGCGCGGCTCCGGCATGCCCTGGGACCTGCGCCGCTCGCAGCCCTACGAGCTTTACGACGAATTCGACTTCCTGATCCCGATCGGCAAGAACGGCGACTGCTTCGACCGCTACCTCTGCCGCATGGCCGAGATGCGGGAATCGGTGAAGATCATGCGCCAGGCCATCGCCAAGCTGCGCGCGCCCGACGGGCAGGGGCCGGTCCTGGCCCGTGGCAAGATCGCGCCGCCCGAACGGGGCGAGATGAAGACCTCGATGGAGGCGCTCATCCATCACTTCAAGCTCTACTCCGAAGGCTTCCACGTCCCGGCGGGCGAAGTCTATGCCGCCGTCGAGGCGCCGAAGGGCGAGTTCGGCGTCTACCTGGTCGCCGACGGCACCAACCGGCCCTACCGCACCAAGATACGCGCGCCGGGCTTCCTGCACCTGCAGTCGCTCGACTGGATGGCCAGGGGGCACCAGCTGGCCGACGTGGCCGCGATCATCGGCACGATGGACATCGTCTTCGGCGAGGTCGACCGGTGACGACCCTCTTTGCCCTTGGCTTCTGCCTGGCGCTCCTGTCGGGCTTCTGGCTCGCGGCGCGCCTTGGCCGCCGGGGCTGGAGCCCCCTGGCCGCGACGCTCGCCGGCGCCGCGGCTTCGGTCATCGCCGGTGCGGCCGTGACCATGGTGGCCCTGCGCGTCCTGCGCTCTGCCGCCGAAACCTACATCCGGACCGTTGTTCCAGACCTAACCGACAGGGCGGTCGAGCTTCTGTCCCACTACGCCCAGTTCAAGGGATAACCCATGCTTCGCCGTCTTGCCGCCGACCAGCCCGCTTCGTTCGCCTTCACGCCCGCCAACCTGGAGTGGGCCAGGGGGCAGATGACCAAATACCCCGAGGGGCGTCAGGCCAGTGCCGTCATCCCGATCCTGTGGCGCGCCCAGGAACAGGAGGGCTGGCTGACCCGCCCGGCGATCGAGGAAGTCGGCCGCCTTCTGGGCATGCCCTACATCCGCGTGCTCGAGGTCGCGACCTTCTACTTCATGTTCCAGCTGGAACCCGTGGGCAGCGTCGCCCACATCCAGATCTGCGGCACGACAAGCTGCATGATCTGCGGCGCCGAGGACCTGATCCGCCTCTGCAAGGAGCGCATCGCGCCGAAGCCGCACATGCTGTCGGCTGACGGCAAGTTTTCCTGGGAAGAGGTCGAATGCCTAGGCGCCTGCACCAACGCGCCCATGGCCCAGATCGGCAAGGACTATTACGAGGATCTGACGGTCGAGAGCCTGACGCGCATCCTTGACCAGTTCGCCGCCGGTGAGCGCCCGGTGCCGGGCCCCCAGAACGGCCGCTATGCCGCCGAGGCCCTGTCGGGCCTGACCTCGCTGCAGGAATTCGAAAGCGGCAAGGCGCAGTACAACGCCTCGGTCGAACGGGCGATGCGGGTGGGCGACGGCACCAAGCGCATCGACGGAACCGAAGTGCCGCTGACGATGCCCTGGCTTGGCAAGCCCAAGGTTGCCGCGAAAGCGGCAGAACCCAAGCCCGCCGCGAAGCCCGCCGAACCGAAAGCCGCCGCCAAACCGGCGAGGGCCGCCGAGCCCAAAGCCGCCGCAAAGACAAAGGCTCCGGCCAAGGCGGCAGAGCCCGAGCGCCTGACGGCGCCCCGTGGCGGCAAGGCCGACGACCTGAAGGTCATCGTCGGCATCGGGCCGAAGCTCGAAGCGATGCTGCACAAGCTGGGCTTCTTCCATTTTGACCAGTTGGCCGCCTGGACCAAGGCGGACCTCGAATGGGTCGACCGCAACCTCGACGCCTTCAAGGGGCGTGCGGTGCGGGAAAACTGGGTGGGTCAGGCACGCGACATCGTGAAGAAAAGCAAGTAGTTATAGGTCATCCGCAAGCCGGTCCGGCCGGGGGAGGGTAAGATGCAACAGACAGATACCGCGACCTGCCGTCGCACGCTGTGGTGGCTGGCCGCCCTTGGCGCGGTGCTTGCCTGGCTCGGCCTGTGGCTTCTTGCCCATTGGGGCTTCTTCGCGGCCCTGGTGACGGGCGCCCTCTTCGGGGCGGTCGTGGGTCTGCTTCTGTCCTGGGCCTTCTGCACCGGCTCGGCCGGGACCATCGTTGCCGCCCCGGCGCCCCGTCCGGCCCCCAGCCCCGAACCGCCGCCGCAACCGGCCCCGACCCCTGCGCCCGAACCACAGGCGGCACCACGGGCAGCACCCCAGGCGGCCCCACAAGCCGCCCCCCAGACCGCCGCGCCCCCGGCCTTCGCCAGCATGACCGCCACCGGTGCCCCCCGGGCCGAAGCGCCCGCCGCGCCGCCGCCGGTCCGGGCCGCCGAACCGGCCCCGGCCCCGGTCGAGGAACCCAAACCCGCCCGCAAGCGCAAGGCCTCGGCCCTTGAAACCGCCATGGAACGCTCGCGCGAGCCGAGCGTGGCCGAGACCGAGCTTCTGACCGCACCCCGCGCAGGGCAGGCGGATGACCTCAAGCTGATCAAGGGCGTCGGCCCGGTGCTCGAGGCGATGCTGAACGACATCGGCATCTGGCATTTCGACCAGATCGCCGCCTGGAAGGCCCGCGACATCGCCTTCGTCGACGGGCGCCTGCACGGCTTCAAGGGCCGCATCACCCGCGACGGCTGGGTGGCGCAGGCGCGCGAGCTGATGCAAGGCAGCGGGGGAAGCGCATGAGCCGCAAGCCAATCCCCGGGCCAGCCCTGCAGGTTGCACCCCAAAAGGACGACGGCACCGGCCGCACCGGCCGCCTGGTCGCGATCGTCATCGCCGCGAGCATGGTCCTGTGGCTTCTGGGCCAGTGGATCGGCGGCCAGCTCGGGCTCGACCCGCGCTATGCCTTTCTGTTCGACTTCGCGGCGATCGCCGCGCTCGTTTGGTCGCTGGTCGTCACGGCACGGCTCTGGCGGCGGCAAAATCCGTCCGGACGCTGACAGGCGCCACCGGACGATGGAACTGAGGACCAAGGAATGCTGAGCGACAAGGACCGGATTTTCACCAACCTCTACGGGATGCACGACCGTTCCCTGAAGGGCGCGATGAAGCGTGGCCAGTGGGACAATACCAAGGGCATCCTGGCGAACGGCCGCGACTGGATCATCGAGCAGGTGAAGGCCTCTGGCCTGCGCGGCCGGGGCGGCGCGGGCTTTCCGACGGGCCTGAAATGGTCCTTCATGCCCAAGCAGTCCGATGGCCGGCCTTCCTATCTGGTCATCAATGCCGACGAATCCGAACCCGGCACCTGCAAGGACCGCGAGATCATGCGCCACGACCCGCAGACGCTGGTCGAAGGCGCGCTGATCGCCAGCTTCGCCATGGGCGCCAACGCCTGCTATATCTACATCCGCGGCGAATATATCCGCGAGCGCGAGGCGCTCCAGCAGGCCATCGACGAGGCCTACGACGCCGGCTTCATCGGCAAGAACGCCTGCGGCTCGGGCTTCGACTTCGACCTTTACCTGGCCCACGGCGCCGGCGCCTACATCTGCGGCGAGGAAACGGCCCTTCTGGAAAGCCTGGAAGGCAAGAAGGGCATGCCGCGCATGAAGCCGCCGTTCCCGGCCGGATCGGGCCTTTACGGCTGCCCGACCACGGTGAACAACGTCGAGTCGATCGCCGTCGTGCCGACGATCCTGCGCCGGGGCGCGTCCTGGTTTGCAAGCTTCGGCCGCCCGAACAACGCAGGCACCAAGCTCTTCGGCATCTCGGGCCACGTGAACAACCCCTGCGTGGTCGAAGAGGAAATGTCGATCCCGCTCAAGGAGCTGATCGACCGCCATTGCGGCGGCATCCGCGGCGGCTGGGGCAACCTCAAGGCAGTGATCCCCGGCGGCTCGTCCGTCCAGATGCTGAACGCGGTCGAGGCCGAGGAAGCAATCATGGACTTCGACTGGCTGCGCGAGAAGCGCTCGGGCCTCGGTACGGCCGCCGTCATCGTCATGGACCAGTCGACTGACATCGTGAAGGCGATCTGGCGGCTGTCGAAGTTCTACAAGCATGAAAGCTGCGGCCAGTGCACTCCCTGCCGCGAAGGCACCGGCTGGATGATGCGCATCATGGAACGCCTGGTGAAGGGCGAGGCCGAGGTCGAGGAAATCGACATGCTGCTGGGCGTCACCAAGCAGGTCGAGGGCCACACGATCTGTGCCCTTGGCGACGCCGCCGCCTGGCCGATCCAGGGCCTGATCCGCCAGTTCCGCCCCGAAATCGAAGAGCGGCTGAAGGCCAAGAAGGCCGGCAAGTCCGTGTCGATGGCAGCAAAATGATGCATACGGTACGGGTCTGCGCAGTTGGATCAGCCGTGGGGGCATGTGCCCCCTGCGGTAGCTCCGCTGCGCCCGCCCGTATCAGCCCTCCGCCGGCCGCCGCCATTCGGGGGTGGCCGCAATGAACGTGCGTGAGTTCAAGTTCACCGGCACCGACGTGGCCGCCGACATCAGCGAGAAATACGGCTATGACGGGCCGCTTCTGCCCATCTATGCCGGCCACGAGGGGGCCGTGGTGCACAAGTGGCACCACTACATCCCGCTTTATGACCGCTATCTCAGCCGCTTCTGCGGCCAGCCCGTGCGGTTTCTGGAAATCGGCGTTTTCCGTGGCGGCTCGCTGGAGATGTGGCGCGAGTTTCTTGGGCCCGAGGCCGTCCTGTTCGGGATCGACATCGACCCCGACTGCGCGAAGTTCGATGGCAATGCGGGCCAGGTGCGCATCGGCTCGCAGGACGATCCGGCATTCCTGAACCGCGTGATCGACGAGATGGGCGGCATCGACGTCGTCCTGGATGACGGCAGCCACCGGATGGAGCACATCCGGGCCAGCCTCGACACTCTGTTCCCGCGCCTGTCGCTTGGCGGGATCTATGTGATCGAGGATCTGCACACCGCCTATTTCCGCAACTATGGCGGCACCTGGCGCGAGGACGGCTACCGCGGCAAGCACAACTTCCTGCGCGGGCTGACCGGCATGATCGACGACATGCACCACTGGTATCATGACCTGCCAGAGCAGGTGCCGGCACTCGGGGGCGCGCTCTCGGGCATCCACATCCACGATTCGTTTGTCGTGCTGGAAAAGAACGTCGCGCATCGTCCCGTCCATTCGCGGGTGGGCGCTCCATGAGCGGGCAGGGACAGCGCCGCCCGGTGGCCCTGCGGGCTCGGGCAAAGGGAAATCGCGGCGAAGCCGACGGCGGGTTCGCTCATCTAGCTGAAGCAAAGGATGCGGCCGCCCCGTCGCGCCGCATGTAAGGGACAGAAACATGGCCGATCTGCGCAAGATCATCATTGACGACATTCTGGTCGAGGTTGATCCGAACCTGACGATCATCCAGGCCTGCGAGCAGGCGGACATCGAAGTGCCGCGCTTTTGCTATCACGAACGGCTGTCGATCGCCGGCAACTGCCGCATGTGCCTGGTCGAGGTCGTGGGCGGCCCGCCGAAGCCGACCGCCAGCTGCGCCATGCAGGTCAAGGACCTGCGCCCCGGCCCGAACGGCGAGCCGCCGGTCGTCAAGACCAACTCGCCCATGGTCCGGAAGGCGCGCGAGGGGGTGATGGAGTTCCTGCTCATCAACCACCCGCTCGACTGCCCGATCTGCGACCAGGGCGGCGAATGCGACCTGCAGGACCAGGCTGTGGCTTACGGCGTCGACTTCAGCCGCTACCGCGAGCCGAAGCGGTCGAGCGACGATCTGGACCTTGGGCCGCTGGTCGCCACCTCGATGACGCGCTGCATCTCCTGCACCCGCTGCGTGCGCTTCACGACCGAGGTCGCGGGCATCACCCAGATGGGCCAGACCGGGCGCGGCGAGGATGCGGAGATCACCACCTACCTCGGGCTGACGCTCGCCTCGAACATGCAGGGCAACATCATCGACCTCTGCCCGGTCGGCGCGCTGACCTCGAAGCCGCAGGCCTACCGGGTCCGGCCGTGGGAGCTGACCAAGACCGAATCGATCGACGTGATGGACGGGCTCGGCTCGAACATCCGGGTCGACACCAAGGGGCGCGAAGTCATGCGCATCCTGCCGCGGAACAACGACGCGGTGAACGAAGAGTGGATCAGCGACAAGACCCGCTACGCCTGGGACGGGCTGCGCCGCCAGCGCCTTGACGTGCCCTACATCCGCGAGGGCGGCAAGCTCCGGCCCGCAAGCTGGGCCGAGGCGCTGTCGGTCGCGGCCGGCGCGATCAAGGGCCGCAAGGTCGCGGGCCTGGTCGGCGACCTGGCGCCGGTCGAGGCGGCCTTCAGCCTGAAGGCGCTGGTCGAAGGGCTGGGCGGCCGGGTCGAGTGCCGCACGGATGGCGCGCGCCTGCCGGCGAGGAATCGCTCGGCCTATGTCGGCACCGCCCGGATCGAGGACATCGACACGGCGGATGCGATCCTATTGGTTGGCACCGACCCGCGGAACGAGGCGCCCGTCCTGAACGCCCGCATCCGCAAGGCCTGGTCGCGCGGGGCGATGATCGGGCTGGTCGGCCCGGCAGTGGACCTGACCTATGACTATACCCATGTTGGCACCGACCGCGCGGCCCTGGCCTCTCTCTTGAAGCAGGACGTTTCGGGACTTGCGGGCAAGAGGACGCTGGTGATCGTCGGGCAGGGGGCGCTGTCCGAGGCTGACGGCGAGGCGGTTCTCGCTACGGCTCAGGCGGCGGGCGCGATGTCGGGGGCCGGTCTTCTGATCTTGCATACGGCGGCGGCGCGGGTCGGCGCGATGGACGTGGGCGCGGTCACCGAGGGTGGCCTTCCGGCCGCGATCGACGGGGCAGAGGTCATCTTCAACCTTGGCGCCGACGAGATCGACGTGGCCCCGGGCCCCTTCGTCATCTACCAGGGCAGCCACGGCGACCGGGGCGCGCACCGCGCCGACCTGATCCTGCCGGCCGCCGCCTATACCGAGGAGAGCGGCCTCTTCGTCAACACCGAAGGCCGCCCGCAACTCGCGCTCCGCGCCGGGTTCGCGCCGGGCGAGGCCAAGGAAAACTGGGCGATCCTGCGCGCGCTCTCGGCCGAACTGGGGGCGACGCTGCCCTGGGACAGCCTTGCCGCGCTGCGTCAGGCGCTGGTCGCCGCGCATCCGCACCTTGGCGCGGTCGGCGAGGTCGCCGACAACGCCTGGCAGCCCCTGCCGGTCGAGGCGATGGGCAAGGCCGACTTCCGCTATGCGGTGCGCGACTTCTACCTGACGAACGCCATCCTGCGCGCCAGCCCCGTCATGGCCGAACTGTCGGCGATGGCCCGCGCCCGCGCGGCCCAGCCCTTGGCGGCCGAGTAACCATGCGCGCCGCCCTTGCCCTTGCCGTCCTTCCCCTTGGCCTCGCACTCGCGGGCTGCCAGGCGCACGGGGACATGGCAGGGCAGGGCGACAAGACGGGGCAGGGTGAAAAGGCTGGGCAGGGCGAAAAGCCGGCCCCGCCGCCCACCTACCTGGGCAGCGAGGTGACGCTGATGGGGGGCGATCTGGTGCAGATCAAGGCCGCCATCAAGCCGTCGGCAACGGACAAGGGCGGCGATGCCGCGGTGCAGGCCTATGCGCGCTGCCAGATGGCCGGTTTCGCCATCGCGCACAAGGCCGGATACCTGCGCCAGATACGCACGCTCCGCGACAAAGAGGGTGGCGTTTGGCGCGCGGATGCTGTTTACAGCGTCACGTCGGACAAGCCCGCCGGGCAGAACACGATCGACGCGGCAGAGGCCATCCGGGACTGCGAAAAGACCGCAATCCCGACCGGTAGCTGAAGCGGACGGAAAAGGGACAGGACCATGGCCGAGTTTCTGGCAACACCTTTCGGAACCTTCGTTCTGATCGCGGTGCAAAGCCTTCTCATCATCGCTTTCGTGATGATTTCGCTGCTCTTCCTCGTCTACGGCGACCGCAAGATCTGGGCCGCCGTCCAGATGCGGCGCGGCCCGAACGTGGTCGGCCCCTGGGGCCTTCTGCAATCGGTCGCCGACGCGCTGAAATATGTGCTGAAGGAAATCGTCGTCCCCGCCGGCGCCGACCGCTTCGTCTTCTTCCTGGCGCCCATGCTCTCGTTCGTCCTGGCCCTGATCGCCTGGGCGGTGATCCCCTTCGACAAGGGCTGGGTGCTGGCGGACGTGAACGTGGCGATCCTTTACGTCTTCGCCATCTCGTCGCTCGAGGTTTACGGCGTCATCATGGGCGGCTGGGCCTCGAACTCGAAATACCCGTTCCTCGGCTCGCTCCGCTCGGCGGCGCAGATGATCTCGTACGAGGTCTCGCTCGGCCTCATCATCATCGGCATCGTGATCTCGACCGGCTCGCTGAACTTCAGCGCCATCGTGAACGCCCAGTCGACGGGCTACGGGCTGTTCGGCTGGTACTGGCTGCCGCACCTGCCGATGGTCGTCCTCTTCTTCGTCTCGGCGCTGGCCGAAACCAACCGCCCGCCGTTCGACCTGCCCGAAGCGGAATCCGAACTCGTCGCCGGCTACCAGGTCGAATATTCCTCGACCCCGTTCCTGCTTTTCATGGCGGGCGAATATATCGCCATCTTCCTGATGTGCGCGCTGATCAGTCTGCTCTTCTTCGGCGGCTGGCTCTCGCCCATCCCCGGCCTGCCGGACGGCTGGTGGTGGATGGTGGCGAAGATGTGGGTCTTCTTCTTCCTCTTCGCGATGGTGAAGGCCATCGTGCCGCGCTACCGCTACGACCAGCTTATGCGGATCGGCTGGAAGGTGTTCCTGCCCCTGTCGATCGGCTGGGTCGTCGTGGTGGCGTTCCTTGCAAAATTCGAGGTGCTTGGCGGCTTCTGGGCGCGCTGGGCGATTGGAGGCTGACATGAGCAATGTGATCGCACGCGCCTTCCGCGACGCGTCTGAAACCGACAAGATCGAACTGGCCCGCTTCCTGGCCAACAACCTCGACACGGTCGAACATGCCCACGACAGCGCCCGCGTGCGCGAGATCGTGGCGGCCTTCGACCGGTTCGCGGCCCCGAAAGCCGGAGAGCATTTCTGATGGCCTCCGTCGACTATGGCCGCGCGGTCAAATACTTCCTGCTCGCCGACTTCTGGACGGGCATGAAGCTGGGGCTGAAGTATTTCTTCGCGCCGAAGGCCACGCTGAACTACCCGCACGAAAAGGGCTACCTCAGCCCGCGTTTCCGGGGCCAGCATGCGCTGCGCCGCTATCCGAACGGCGAGGAACGCTGCATCGCCTGCAAGCTCTGCGAGGCGATCTGCCCGGCGCAGGCCATCACCATCGAGGCCGGCCCGCGCCGCAACGACGGCACGCGCCGCACCACCCGTTACGACATCGACATGACCAAGTGCATCTACTGCGGCTTCTGCCAGGAAGCCTGCCCGGTCGATGCCATCGTCGAGGGGCCGAACTTCGAATTCGCGACCGAAACCCGCGAGGAACTCTTCTACACCAAGGAAAAGCTTCTGGATAACGGCGCGCGCTGGGAAGCCGAGATTGCCCGCAACCTCGAACTCGACGCGCCCTATCGCTGAGATCCGTCCATGAACGAGGCCTTCCAGAAACTCTTTGCGCAGATGATGGAGCAGAGCCAGGAAATGGCCCGCGCCTTCAATCCTGCGCTCGAGACCTTCACGCCCACCGGGTTCGACAAGATGTGGCCGACCCTGTCCAAGGACATGATGGAGGCCTGGTTCGGCAAGACCTGGAACCGCGAGGGGCTGGATGCCAAGACGCGGCTTCTGGTCACGGTCGCCGCGCTGACCGTCCTTGGCGCGCAGGCCGAGCCGCAGATGAAGCTGACGATCCGCCATGCGCTCGAGGCCGGGGCCACGAAGCGCGAGGTCGCGGAAGTGATCTATCAGATGAGCATGTTCGGCGGCGTGCCCGCCATGACCCGCGCGCTGGAAATCGCGCAGAAGGTCTTTGACGAAACGGGGGAAGACGCATGACATTCCAGGCTTTCGCCTTCTACCTCTTTGCCGTGCCGCTGATCGGGGCCGGCCTGATGGTCGTCCTGGCCCGCAACCCGGTCCATTCGGTCCTGTGGCTGATCCTCGCCTTCCTGTCGGCCTCGGGCCTATTCGTCCTGCTGGGTGCCGAGTTCGTCGCGATGCTTCTCATCATCGTCTATGTGGGCGCGGTCGCGGTGCTGTTCCTTTTCGTCGTGATGATGCTCGACATCGACTTCGCGGCCCTGAAGGGCGAGATGGCGCGCGCCATGCCGCTGGGCCTTCTGGTCGGCGTCGTCATGCTGATGCAGCTTGGCATCGCCTTCGGCGGCTGGACCACCGCGCCGGGCGCGGACGCCGCGCGCCAGGCCGTGGCGCCGGGGGGTGTCACGAATACCGCCGCGCTCGGCCTTCTGCTCTATGACCGCTACATCCACCTCTTCCAGCTGGCCGGCCTGATCCTGCTGGTCGCCATGATCGGGGCCATCGTCCTGACCATGCGGCACAGGAAGGACATCAAGCGCCAGAACGTGCTGCACCAGATGTGGCGCGACCCGGCCAAGGCGCTGGAGCTGAAGGATGTCAAACCGGGGCAGGGGCTCTAGGGCGCGCCGCAAGGCGCGTCACGCAAGTAACGAACGGGGCCAGCATAGGCCCGAGGGGACAAGATGATCGGACTGACACATTACCTGTTCGTGGCTGCCGCACTCTTCGTGATCGGCATCTTCGGCATCTTCCTCAACAGGAAGAACGTGATCGTCATCCTGATGTCGATCGAGCTGATGCTCCTTGCGGTGAACATCAACCTCGTCGCCTTCTCGAGCTTCCTGGGCGACCTGGCCGGCCAGATCTTCACCATGTTCGTCTTGACCGTGGCCGCGGCCGAGGCGGCGATCGGGCTGGCGATCCTGGTGACCTTCTTCCGCAACCGCGGCACGATCGCGGTCGAAGATGTCAACGTGATGAAAGGCTGAGGGGCGCAAAATGCTGGACTTCATTCTTCTCGCCCCCCTTGCGGCCGCGCTGATCGCGGGCTTCGGCTGGCGGCTCATCGGCGAAAGCGCCGCCATGGCGCTGACCACGGGCGTCCTCTTCGTCATTTGCGCCATGTCCTGGTATGTGTTTCTGACCTTCGACGGCCAGACCCAGCACATCCACATCATGGACTGGATCCGCTCGGGCAGCCTGCAGACGGAATGGTCGATCCGGCTCGACCGGCTGACCGCGATCATGCTGGTGGTCGTCACCACCGTCTCGGCGCTCGTCCACCTCTATTCCTGGGGCTACATGGCCCATGACGAGAACTGGACCGAGGGCGAGCACTACAAGGCCCGCTTCTTCGCCTACCTCTCGTTCTTCACCTTCGCCATGCTGGCGCTGGTGACCGCCGACAACCTGGTGCAGATGTTCTTCGGCTGGGAAGGCGTGGGCGTCGCCTCCTACCTTCTGATCGGGTTCTACTACAAGAAACCCTCGGCCAACGCCGCCGCCATGAAGGCCTTCATCGTCAACCGCGTCGGCGACTTCGGCTTCGCGCTTGGCATCTTCGGCCTTTTCTACCTGGTCGACTCGATCCGCATGGATGACGTCTTCGCCGCCGCGCCCAAGCTGTCGCAGACCGAGATGCGCTTCCTCTGGACCGACTGGAACGCGGCCAACCTCTTGGCCTTCCTTCTGTTCATCGGCGCGAT
This sequence comes from uncultured Paracoccaceae bacterium, assembly GCA_945952025.1. Classification (GTDB taxonomy): domain Bacteria; phylum Pseudomonadota; class Alphaproteobacteria; order Rhodobacterales; family Rhodobacteraceae; genus TMP-24. Next base: position 74,297 of record CAMFGW010000009.1, on the reverse strand, counting down.
GGGCAAGTCGGCGCAGCTCTTCCTGCACACCTGGCTTCCCGACGCGATGGAGGGCCCGACGCCCGTCTCGGCGCTGATCCATGCCGCGACCATGGTCACGGCGGGCGTGTTCCTCGTCTGCCGCATGTCGCCCCTCTTCGAATATGCGCCCGAGGCGAAGACCTTCGTGATCTACATCGGCGCGGCCACCGCCTTCTTCGCGGCGACAGTCGGGCTGGTGCAGAACGACATCAAGCGCGTCATCGCCTATTCGACCTGTTCGCAGCTTGGCTACATGTTCGTGGCGGCGGGGTCGGGCGTCTATGGCGCGGCGATGTTCCACCTTTTCACCCACGCCTTCTTCAAGGCCATGCTCTTCCTTGGCGCCGGTTCGGTCATCACGGCCATGCACCATGAACAGGACATGCGGAACTACGGCGGCCTTCGGACGAAGATCCCCTTCACCTACTGGATGATGATGATCGGCACCTTCGCCATCACCGGCGTCGGCATCCCCCTGACCTCGATCGGCTTTGCCGGCTTCCTGTCGAAGGACGCGGTGATCGAAAGCGCCTGGGGCTCGGGCGTGGGCTTCGCCTTCTGGGCGCTCGTGATCTCGGCCGCCTTCACCAGCTTCTACAGCTGGCGGCTGATCTTCCTGACCTTCTACGGCGCGCCGCGCTGGGGCGAGGGGCATGAGGGCCATGGCGCGCACGACGACCACGGCCACGACCACAGCCACGGCGGCCACGGCCACGCGCACGAGCCGCATGAAAGCCCGGCGGTCATGCTGGTCCCGCTGGGCGTCCTGGCGCTGGGCGCGATCTTCGCCGGCATGATCTGGCTGAAGCCCTTCGTTGGCGACCACGAGGCCATGACCAAGTTCTTCTCGATGGCCGAACATGCGGCAGAGGCGACGACGGCCGAAGCGCCCGCCGCTGCGGAAACGACCACCGCTGCCGAAACGACCGCGGAGGCAACGACCACCGCCACGACGACTGCCACGACGACCGCCACGACAGAGGCGACCACGGCAGCCGCGACCGCCGAGCCTGCTGCGGAGGGCGAACATGTCGCGGTCGGCGCCATCGCCATGTCCGCCACCTCGCTCGAGGTTCTGGACCGCGCCCACCATGCGCCGGTCTGGGTCAAGGTCTCGCCCTTCGTGGCCATGCTCGGTGGCTTCATCGTCGCCTGGCTCTTCTACATCCGCGACACCTCGCTGCCGCGCCGCGCGGCCGAGACGCAGCCGGTCCTCTACCGGTTCCTCCTGAACAAATGGTACTTCGACGAGGTCTACGACTGGCTCTTCGTCCGGTCGGCCAAGGCCATCGGCCGGTTCCTCTGGAAAGACGGCGACGGGCTGCTGATCGACGGCACGATCAACGGCATCGCGCTGAAGCTCGTGCCACGGCTCGCCCGGCTCGCCGGCCGGATGCAGTCCGGCTACCTCTTCCACTATGCCTTCGCGATGGTCCTCGGTGTCGCGGGCCTGCTGCTTTGGATGACGCTCGCGGGGGGCGCGCACTGATGGGTAACCTTCTTTCCATTCTGACCTTTCTGCCCATCGTCGCGGCGGCCGTCATGGCGCTGGTCCTGCGGGGCGACAGCCCGGCCACGCGCAAGAACGCGCTCTGGGCCGCGCTGATCGTCACCAGCGTGACCTTCCTTCTGTCCCTGAAGCTGCTGACCGGGTTCGATGCCTCGAACACCGGCTTCCAGTTCGTCGAGGAACGGCACTGGATCATGGGCCTGAACTACAAGATGGGCGTCGACGGGATCTCGATCCTCTTCGTCCTTCTGACCACCTTCCTCATGCCGCTGACCATCCTGTCGGCCTGGAAGGTCGAGATGCGGGTCAAGGACTACATGATCGCCTTCCTCGTGCTCGAGGGGCTGATGATCGGCGTCTTCACCGCGCTTGACCTCGTCCTCTTCTACCTCTTCTTCGAGGCGGGTCTCATCCCGATGTTCCTCATCATCGGCATCTGGGGTGGCAAGGACCGCATCTACGCGGCCTTCAAGTTCTTCCTTTACACCTTCCTTGGCTCGGTCCTGATGCTGGTCGCCATGATCGCCATGTATCGCATGGCCGGCACCACCGACATTCCGACGCTGATGACCTTCAAGTTCCCGTCCGAGTCGCTGTCGCTCTGGGGCTTCCATATCGTCGGCGGCGTGCAGACGCTTCTGTGGTTCGCCTTCTTCGCCAGTTTCGCGGTCAAGATGCCGATGTGGCCGGTCCATACCTGGCTGCCTGACGCCCACGTGCAGGCGCCGACGGCCGGTTCGGTCGTGCTGGCGGCGGTGCTTCTGAAGATGGGGGGCTACGGCTTCCTGCGCTTCAGCCTGCCGATGTTCCCGGTCGCCTCGATGCACCTGACGCCCTTCATCTTCACCCTGTCGGCCATCGCCATCGTCTACACCTCGCTCGTGGCGCTGGCGCAGACCGACATGAAAAAGCTGATCGCCTATTCGTCCGTCGCACACATGGGCTACGTCACCATGGGCATCTTCGCGGCGAACCAGCAGGGCATCGACGGCGCTATCTTCCAGATGCTGAGCCACGGCTTCATCTCGGGCGCGCTCTTCCTCTGCGTCGGTGTCATCTACGACCGTATGCACACGCGCGAGATCGACGCCTATGGCGGCCTGGTGAACCGGATGCCGGCCTATGCGCTGATCTTCATGTTCTTCACCATGGCCAACGTCGGCCTTCCCGGCACCTCGGGCTTCATCGGCGAGTTCCTGACCCTGATGGGCGCCTTCCAGGTCAACACCTGGGTCGCCATGTTCGCGACGACCGGCGTCATCCTGTCGGCGGCCTATGCGCTCTGGCTTCTCGCCCGCGTCGTCATGGGCCAGCTGACCAAGGACAGCCTGCGCGCCATCACCGACATGAGCGCGCGCGAAAAGCTCGTGATGGCGCCCCTCGTCGCGATGACGCTTCTTCTGGGCGTCTACCCCTCGCTCGTGACCGACCGGATCGGCCCGTCGGTTGCGGCGCTCGTCCAGACCTATCATGCCGCCGTGGCAGCCGCCCCGGCCAGCGAATAAGGATCGCCCCTCGTGGATCACGTTGATTTCTCTCTCGTCCGCCCCGAGATCGCGCTGTCCCTCTATGCGATGGCGGCGCTGATGCTGGCGGTCTACACGTCGAAGGACGGGATGGCCCGCTTCATCACATGGGCGACCGTCGCCGTCATGGTGGTGCTGGCCGCCTGGATCGGCCTCTGCAACCTGCCTGAGGGCACGGCCTTCGGCGGCGCGATGCACATCGACGCCTTCGCGCGCTTTGCCAAGGTCACGATCCTACTGTCGGCCGCCGCTGTCCTTGCCATGAGCGATGACTGGATGGTCCGGCAGGGCATGGCCCGGTTCGAATATCCGATCCTGATCACGCTCGCCGTCGTCGGCATGATGGTCATGGTGTCGGCGGGCGACCTGATGACGCTCTACATGGGGCTCGAACTGCAATCGCTGGCACTTTACGTCGTCGCGGCCTTCCGGCGCGATTCCGTCCGCTCGAACGAGGCGGGCCTGAAGTATTTCGTCCTGGGCGCGCTGTCGTCGGGCCTGCTGCTTTACGGCGCCTCGCTCGTCTATGGCTTCACCGGCACGACGCTCTTTACCGGCATCGCGGCGGCGGCGACCGGCGGGCACCTGACGCTGGGCGCGCTCTTCGGACTGGTCTTCGTCATTGCGGGCCTGGCCTTCAAGGTCTCGGCCGTGCCCTTCCACATGTGGACGCCCGACGTCTACGAAGGCTCGCCCACCCCGGTCACGGCCTTCTTCGCCACGGCCCCCAAGGTCGCGGCCATGGGGCTCATCGCGCGCGTGCTCTTCGACGCCTTCGGCGGAGCCGTCGCAGACTGGAGCCAGATCATCGCGCTTCTGGCCGTCCTGTCGATGTTCGTCGGCGCCGTCGCCGCGATCCGCCAGACCGACATCAAGCGCCTGATGGCCTATTCCTCGATCGCGCACATGGGCTTTGCGCTCGTGGGCCTCGCGGCCGGGACGGCGGCGGGGGTGCAGGCCACGCTGACCTATATGGCGATCTATGCGGCGATGAACGTGGCGACCTTCGCCTTCATCCTGGGGATGGAGCGGGGCGGCAAGCCCGCGACCGACATCGAAGACCTGTCGCTGATCGCGCGGGTCGAGCCGACGCGCGCGCTGGCGCTTCTGGTCCTGATGTTCTCGCTGGCCGGTGTGCCGCCGATGCTGGGCTTCTTCGCCAAGTTCGCGGTCCTGCGCGCGGCGGTCGATGCCGACATGGCCTGGCTCGCGATCCTGGGCGTCGTCGCCTCGGTCATTGGCGCCTATTACTACCTGCGCATCGTTTATGTGATGTATTTCGGCGCCGAGCGTGAGCAGGCGCAGCTGCGCGGCGGTCCGGTCGCCTGGCTGATGCTGGTCGGCGGCGCGGCGGTCATGGTTCTGGGCGTCGTCAACCTCTTCGGGATCGAAGGCGCGGCAGCGGCGGCGGCTCAGGCGCTCGTGCCCTGATGGGGCAGGGCGGGGATGACTGGCCCGAGCCCTACGACCGCCGGCTTCTGGCCGAGGTCGACAGCACCAATGCAGAGGCCGCGCGCCTGGCCCCCGGCCTGACGCGCCCGACCTGGGTCGTGGCGCACCGCCAGACCGGTGGCCGAGGCCGCCGGGGCCGGGCCTGGCTGAGCCCCGAGGGGAATTTCGCAGGCTCTCTCATCCTCTGGCCGACCGGCAGCGCCGCCGAGGCCGCGCAGCGATCCTTCGTCGCCGCCCTTGCCGTCGAAGAGGCGCTCCACGCCGCCATCGGGCCGGGCGCGACGCTGGCGCTCAAATGGCCGAACGACGTGCTTTTGAACGGCGGCAAGGTCGCGGGCATCCTTCTGGAACGCTCGGGCCAGGGCGCGGGAGCGGCGCTTGTCGTCGGCATCGGCGTGAACCTGGCCCACGCCCCCCCGCGCGAGGCGCTGGAGCCCGGCGCGCTCGCCGCCGTGTCGGTCGTCGGCGAAACCGGCCTCGGCCTGACGCCCGAGGCCTTCCTGTCCCTTCTCGCCCCAGCCTTCGCCCGGCATGAGGCGCAACTGGCGACCTTCGGCTTCGCGCCGATCCGCACTGCCTGGCTTTCCCGCGCCGCGCGCCTTGGCCAGCCGATCATCGCGCGCACGGCAGCCGAGGACATCGCCGGCACATTCGAGACGATTGACGAGGATGGGGCGCTGATCCTGCGGTCTGCCACCGGCCGCCGGACCCTGCCGGCCGCCGACATCTCTTTCTGAAAGGTCCGCCATGCTTCTCTGCATCGACTGCGGCAACACCAACACCGTCTTTTCCATCTGGGACGGCAAGGCCTTCCTTGCCACCTGGCGCATGGCGACCGACCCGCGCCGGACGGCGGACGAATATTTCGTCTGGCTGAACGCGCTGATCTCGGCCGCCGGGCTGAAGGTCAAGATCACCGAGGCCATCATCTCGTCTACCGTGCCGCGCGTGGTCTTCAACCTGCGCGTCCTTTGCGCCCGCTATTTCGACGCCCGCGCCGCCGTCGTCGGCAAGCCCGACTGCGCCCTGCCGGTACCGCCCCGGGTCGATCCCGGCACGACCGTCGGCCCGGACCGGCTGGTCAATACGGTCGGCGGGTTCGAGCGGCATGGCGGCAACCTGGTCATCGTCGATTTCGGCACCGCCACCACCTTCGACGTGGTCGATGACGACGGCGCCTATATCGGCGGCGTCATCGCACCGGGCGTCAACCTGTCGCTCGATGCGCTCCACAGCGCCGCCGCCGCCCTGCCGACGGTCGAGGTCGCAAAGCCCGCGCAGGTCATCGGACGGAATACCGTTGCCTGCATGCAGTCGGGCATCTACTGGGGCTATGTCGGGCTGATCGAGGGGCTGGTGCGTCAGATCAGGGCCGAGCGGGGCCGAATGATGAAGGTGATCGGCACCGGAGGCCTGTCGCGGCTCTTTGCACAGGGCACCGAGATTTTCGACGCATTGGAGGACGACCTGACCATGCACGGTCTGGTCCTGATCCACCGCTACAACAAGGACCTGGAGGCGCGCCATGAGTGAGGACCGTCTGATCTACATGCCGCTTGGCGGCGCGGGCGAGATAGGCATGAACTGCTACGTCTACGGCTACGGCAAGCCGGGGCAGGAGCGGCTGATCGTCGTCGACCTGGGCGTGACCTTCCCCGACATGGACACATCGCCCGGCGTCGACCTCATCATGGCCGATGTCGAGTGGCTGGCCCAGAACCGCGACCGGATCGAGGCGATCTTCATCACCCATGCGCACGAAGACCATGTCGGCGCGCTCGGCCACCTCTGGCCGCGCCTGAAGGCGCCGGTCTATGCCCGCGTATTCACCGGCGCCATCGCCGCCGACAAGATGACCGAAGCGGGCCAGCCCGTCGACGCCGTCCATATCGTCGGCCCCCGTCCGGCCGTGACCCAGGCCGGCCCTTTCCAGGTCCAGTTCGTGCCGCTCAGCCACTCGATCCCGGAAAGTGCTGCCCTGGTCATCGACACACCGGCCGGCCGCATCGTTCATTCCGGCGACTTCAAGCTCGACGGGACGCCCGTGGTGGGCGAACCCTTCGACCCCCGCGAATGGCTGAAGATCGCCAAGGAAAAGGGCCGGGTCCGGGCGATGACCTGCGATTCGACGAACATCTTTTCCCCCAACCCGGGCCGGAGCGAGGCGACGCTCGCCCAGCCGATCACCGAACTGGTGATGGGGCAGAAGGGGCTGGTGGTCGCTACCACCTTCGCGTCGAACGTGGCCCGGCTGAAGACCCTTGCCGATGCCGGCCGCGCCGCCGGGCGGTCGATCTGCCTGCTGGGGCGCGCCATGAACCGGATGGTGACGGCGGCCAAGCAGACCGGCGTCGTGACCGACTTCCCGCCGACGCTCACGCCCGAGGACGCGGCGGACGTCGCGGATGCCGACCTGATGCTGATCGTTACCGGCAGCCAGGGCGAACGCCGCGCCGCCGCCGCCCAACTGTCGCGCGGCAAGTATCTGGGGCATGAGCTGAAGGCGGGGGACCTTTTCCTCTTCTCGTCCAAGATCATACCGGGCAACGAACGCGACGTCTTCCGCATCTGGAACGCGCTGTCGGAAAAGGGCGTCCATGTGATCGACGACCACAATGGCACCTACCACGTCTCTGGCCACGCGAACCGCCCCGACCTCGAGGCGGTGCACGAACTCGTCAGCCCGCAGATGCTGATCCCGATGCATGGCGAGCACCGGCACCTGACCGAACATGCCGCCGTCGCCGCCGCCAAGGGGCTCGCGACCGCGATCGTGACCAACGGCACCATGGTGTCGCTCTCGGGCGACAAGCCAGTGGTGGTCGAGCATGTCGAGGCCGGCCGCACCTACCTGGACGGCACGGTGCTGATCGGTGCCTTCGACGGCGTGGTGCGCGACCGCATCCGTATGGCGCTGAACGGGCTCGTCCTCGTGACGCTGATCATCGACGAGGAAGGCGAGCCCCTGGGCGACGCCTGGGTCGAGATCATGGGCCTGCCCGAAAAGGGCAAGTCGGGCAGGGGGCTGGCCGACGAGATGGAACATGACCTGACCGACTACCTGAAGACCGCGCCGCAGAAGGTCGTGGCGGATGACGACAAGCTGGACGAGCAGGTCAAGCGCATCGTCCGCCAGGCGGCCATGGACGAGATCGGCAAGAAGCCCGAAGTGATGGTCGTCGTCAGCCGCCTTATGGCCGAGTGACGGCCACGGCAGGCCTTGCGGGCAGGGACAGAGGCCCTGCCTGCTGCGGCCGGATTGCCGCCGGGCCAAGGTCCAGGTAATCCTCCAGGCTGTCGTCCATCGGCCAGGCGCGCGACAGGACCGGCAGTCCGACATGCCCGTAGCGGATCGACAGTTGCTCCGACGCGATGCCGGGCGGCGCGCCCGAAATGGCCAGCTTGTAAAGCGCTGCTGCCAGCCCCGTCCGGTCGGCGCCCGCCCGGCAATGGATCAGAAGCGGCTTCGGCGCCGCGCGCATCAGCGCGATCAGCGTCTGCATCTGCTGCGGGTCCAGTTCCTGCGCGTCCGACATGCGAAAGTCGATCAGCCGGACGCCCAGCCGGTCGGTTACTGCGCGCTCGGCCTGATACCAGGGCTGGTCCGGCTCTGCGCCACGCAGGTTGATGACGCTACGAAGGCCGAGCGTCCGGATCGTCCGGTCGAGCCCCGGCGCGTCGAGCTGACCCGACCGATAGGCCTGTCCGGCGACGATCGGATGCAGGTTGTCGGTCGCCCGGAGGTAGGCCTGAAAGCCGAGCCCACCGCCGGCAAGCAGCAGCAGAGCGACCAGCGGGACAAGGGCGAAACGCAGGACCGGGCGGAGCGTCATCAGGGGCGCCTGTGGCATTGCGAAGACAGGAAGAAGCGGCGCGATGCCGTCACGGCTCTAAATGTGCCGCCGCCCCGTCGCTCGTAAAGCCAATCTTTCGTGAGGGTTGGTGAGGACCGCCCGCGCAGGCAGCCCCCGGCCCCCCGGACCCGGCGTGCGGGTCACTCGCCCTTCGGCACCCGCGGCGGACGTGCGAGGAAATCGGGCAGATGGTCGCCCATGCCGACCACGACCTCGTCGTTGCGGTCGCGCCGGTCGCCCCTGTCGCGGCGGCGGTCAGAGCCACGCTCGCCACCCCTGTCGGCGCCACGATCCGCGCCCCGCTCCGCACCACGGTCGGGCCGTGCTTCGGGCCGTGCTTCGGCGCGCGCCTCAGACCGCGCCTCTGGCCGTTCGTCGCCGGTGGGCGCAGCCTGTGCCCCAGCCTCGTCGCCTGACCGTCCGCGTCCGCCGCGCCGATCACGCCGGCCGCCCGAATGGCCCTCGGACCGGCCCTCGGACCGCCGCTCGGACGGGTGATGGGTCGCACGCTCGGGCGCGGCGTCTGCCTCGGGCAGGGCGACCACGATCGGCGCCACATCGGTCACGGGCTCCATCGAGGCGACCTGGCCATGATCCTTCACCGGCCGCTCGCGCTTGTCGTCGCGGCCGCGACGCTCGCCGCGCACCGGCGCGCCGCGCGGGCCCGCGCCACGGCGGTCCTCGTCCCGCCGCGCGGGGCGCTGGGCGGCCTCGCTCAGCTCGAACCCGTCGGGAATCGGCGCGCGCGGGATCGGCTTCTTCACCAGCCCTTCGATCGCGTCGACATATTTCTGGTCGCTCGGCGTGGCGATCGTGACTGCCGTGCCCTTGCGGCCCGCCCGGCCGGTGCGGCCGATGCGGTGGACATAATCCTCGGCATGGCTCGGCACATCGAAGTTGAAGACGTGGCTCACCGCCGGAATGTCGAGCCCGCGCGCCGCCACGTCGGAGGCGACGAGAAAGCGCAGCGTGCCCTCGCGGAAGTCGTCGAGTGTCTTCGTCCGCTGGCTCTGGTCGAGGTCGCCGTGGATGGGGGCCGCGTCGAAACCGTGGGTTTTCAGAGACTTGGCGAGGATGTCCACTTCCGACTTGCGGTTGCAGAACAGGATGGCGTTGGTGCAGGCCTCGCCCTCGGCGCGGATGACGGCGCGCAGAAGCTCGCGCTTGGCCTTGGCGGTCTGGTCCTTGCGGGCGGGGATGATTTCGATCAGGCGCTGCTCGATGGTTTCCGACGTGGTGGCCTGGCGGGCGACCTCGATCTTGACTGGCGTGTGCAGGAAGGTGTTGGTGATCCGCTCGATCTCGGGGGCCATCGTCGCCGAGAAGAACAGGGTCTGGCGGGTGAAGGGGGTCAGCTGGAAGATCCGCTCGATATCGGGGATGAAGCCCATGTCGAGCATCCGGTCGGCCTCGTCCACGACCATGATCTGCACGCCGGTCAGAAGAAGCCTGCCGCGCTCGAAATGGTCGAGAAGCCGGCCGGGCGTCGCGATCAGCACGTCGACGCCCCGGTCGATGAGCTTGTCCTGCTCGCCGAACGAGACGCCGCCGATCAGCAGCGCCTTCGTGAGCTTGGTGTGCTTGGCATAGACATCGAAGTTCTCGGCCACCTGGGCGGCCAGTTCGCGCGTCGGCGCCAGGACCAGCGAGCGCGGCATCCGCGCCCGGGCCCGGCCCTTGGACAGAAGCGTGATCATCGGCAGCGTGAAGCTTGCCGTCTTGCCGGTGCCGGTCTGGGCGATCCCCAGCACATCCTTGCCCTCGAGCGCTGGGGGGATGGCGCCGGCCTGGATCGGCGTCGGGTTTTCATAGCCCGCTTCGGCAACGGCTTTCAGGACCAGAGGGTCCAGCTTCAGGTCGGAGAATTTTGTCATGAACGTCCGTCGGTCTGCGGTATCGGACCGCAAGGGTGAAGGGACGCTAAGGGTCGGGCGCCCCGAAAATGGGTCCCGCCGGATGCGGGTGAGACGCCCCTAGCGGAAAAGGGCGGGAACGTCAATGTGAGGGGGGTTCCGGCGGTCAAAATGCGCCCCTCCGCAAACGAAGTCGCCGCCCGCGGGGCTGCTGCGGGCGGCGACGTCGTATGGCAGGCGCTGGGGCTGTAAGGCGACCTGCCGAAACCTTGCGGCCTCAGGCCTTCCGGCGGCGGGCGGCGGCGACACCACCGAGTGCCGTCAGAAGCATGAAGCCCGCAGCCGGAACCGGGATCGGCGCCGTGTCGAGCCGGAGCGCGCCCGTGTCGTTATGCGTCGAGTTGCCGGCGCGGCGGGTGACCAGCATGGTGATCGTGTAGGTGCCCGCCGTGAAGTAGAAGGTCCGGTGCGAGAAGTTGGGGTTCGCGGCCGCCAGGTCGAACTTCTTGCCGAGGCTCGGGCCGCCCGGCGTCGGGACATAGGTGTGATGGAGCGAGACGTTGTTCGAGAAGACCTCGAACATGTCGCCCGGCGTGTAGCCGTCCGTCACCGTCAGATGGGCTGCCTGACCCGCCGCGACCGTGAAGCCGAAGGTGTTGTAGATCTTCGAGCCGACACCCGCGAAACCGAACATCTTCCAGCCGCCATTGAGCGTCAGGGGCGTGATCTGGACGGCCGAAGCAGCCTGGGCCGACGCCAGAGCGCCGACAACCGCGAGAGTCTTCAGGAAAAATTTCATTGCTGCACCATGTCCCAACCAAGTTCGTTCCGGACAGCTATGGAGCCCAATTTCGACAAAATTTGGGCAAATTAATCAACGCCGCGAAATCGCAACAATCAGGGGGTCTTGCGGGAAGGGGTGGCTCGATTATCAGCCGACCGGGCGACAATCGACCTGCGGCGCTTGACGCTTTCGTAATGGTTGGGGCGGCAAGGGCGATTCGTGGCACCAATTCGTGACCGGCCGCGCCATGATTTCGCCACAATTTCGCGTAGCGCGGCGGCCGAACCCGCAAGATGCGCCGGACTGGTGCGCTGCCTGCAAGAGGACGGGGGCGGCGCAACGGGGCAGGGCGGTGCCTGGCAGACAACCCTCGGGACCGGAGTTCAGGCCTTGCAGGTCGACGGCTTCGAGCGGGCGCTCGCCTAGACCATCATCTCCTTCGTCGCACTCAACCGCAGCTCCGGGTGATCGCGCACGATGCGGTCGATGTCCCACTGGAGCCGCGTCAGGTAGACAACGTCGCCGTCGTTGTCGGTGGCGATATGGCCCTTGTTGGCGGCGACGAAGGCCTCGACGGCGTCCTTCGGCCCGGTGACCCAGCGGGCGGAGGTGAACTGGGTCGGCTCGAAGCGGACGGGCAGCTGGTATTCCTGCTCGATCCGGCTGGCCAGCACCTCGAACTGCAGGGCGCCGACGACGCCGACGATGAAGCCCGACCCGATCGCGGGCTTGAAGACCTTGGCGGCGCCCTCCTCGGCGAACTGCATCAGCGCCTTTTCCAGGTGCTTGGCCTTCATCGGATCGCCCGCGCGCACGGTTTGCAGGAGTTCGGGCGCGAAGGACGGGATGCCGGTGAAGCGCAGCACCTCGCCTTCGGTCAGCGCGTCGCCGATGCGAAGCTGGCCGTGATTCGGGATGCCGATGATGTCGCCCGCCCAGGCCTCTTCGGCCAGCTCGCGGTCGGCGGCCAGGAAGAGGACCGGGTTCGACACCGCCATCGGCTTTTTCGACCGCACATGCAGCAGCTTCATGCCGCGTTCGAAATGGCCCGAGGCGAGGCGGACGAAGGCCACGCGGTCGCGGTGCTTGGGATCCATGTTGGCCTGCACCTTGAAGACGAAGCCTGTGACCGGCGTCTCGGAGGCGTCGACCGCGCGTTCGGCGGCCTTTTGCGGCTGGGGCTCGGGGCCGTAGTCGGCGATACCGGTCATCAGTTCCTTCACGCCGAAGGAGTTGATGGCCGAGCCGAACCAGATCGGCGTCATGTGCCCTTCGAGGATCGCCTGCCGATTGAAGGCGGGCAGAAGCTCGCGCGCCATCTCGACCTCTTCGCGCAGCTTTGCCAGCAGGTCGGCCGGGACGTGGTCGGCCAGCCGCGGATCGTCCAGGCCGTCGATCTGGACCGATTCCGCGACCTTGTTGCGGTCGGCGCGGTCCATGATCTCCAGCCGGTCGTTCAGCAGGTCATAGGCGCCGACGAAATCGCGGCCCATGCCGATCGGCCAGCTGGCGGGCGTCACGTCGATCGCCAGGTTTTCCTGGATCTCGTCGATGATCTCGAACGTGTCGCGGCTTTCGCGGTCCATCTTGTTGCAGAAGGTCAGGATCGGCAGGTCGCGCAGGCGGCAGACCTCGAACAGTTTCCGCGTCTGGCTTTCGACGCCCTTGGCCCCGTCGATCACCATGACCGCCGCATCGACGGCGGTGAGCGTGCGGTAGGTGTCTTCGGAAAAGTCCGAGTGGCCGGGCGTGTCGACCAGGTTGAAGCGGAACTTGCCGAAGTCGAAGGACATGGCCGAGGCAGAGACGGAGATCCCGCGTTCCTGCTCCATCTTCATGAAGTCCGAGCGCGTGCGCCGCGCCTCGCCCTTGGCGCGCACCTGTCCGGCCATCTGGATGGCGCCGCCGAACAGCAGGAACTTTTCTGTCAGCGTGGTCTTGCCCGCGTCGGGGTGCGAGATGATGGCGAAGGTCCGGCGGCGGCGGACCTCGGGTGGGGCGGTGTGGGTCATGGCGATCCTTGGAAGGCTTGGTCCCGGCCTTTAGCGAAAGGGGCGCCTGCCCGCAATCCGGGCGGCCTTTGGTAGGGTAGGCGTTGGGCGCTGCTTCCTGACGCTATCTGACCCCCGGTTGGCAGAGGCCGTTGCCTCTGCCATGCGATGGCTCGGCCTTTTGTCCCGGCCGGTGGCCCAAAGCCACCGGCCAGCGCCCGCCCCGCCCATGGCGGGCGCTTCCGCGTCCACCGGGGCAGACGCCGGCCTTTGGCGGTGAATGACATCAGCGGTCCAGCGGTGACGCTTCCGCACGGCCGGGGGAAACGCGGGTCGCGTTTCCTGATCCCGCCCGGGCCCGGCCATTTCTAACCTCGTCCGACCTAAGACCCCGGCCTGAGGATCCGCGACAGCGCCGGTCCGTCGAGCGCCGCGCGCCCAGCCTCGGGCGCGAAATGGGGGGCGTGGCTCAGGCCGGGGAAGCGGGTGCGCAGGTCTTCGGCGAGTGCCGGCGGCAGGACCTGCAGGCTGTCGTCGGTCACGCACAGGCTTTCGGCGGCGGTGCCTTCGGCAAAGATGATCTCGTGCCGGTCGAAGGCCAGGCTATAATAGTCGACATAGCCGCCCTCGCGCCGCCAGACGCGCTGGTCGTCGACCAGATGCTTGGCCTGCACCAGCACCTCGGCCTGCGGCCCGATCCGCGCGGCGCCGCGCTGGTAAAGGAACAGCCGGTGGTGCGGGCTGACGATCAGGTCGCCAAGGTTGCCGAGCGTTCCGGCAGAGATGACGACGGGCGCAAAGCCCCCGGTCGCGCGAAGCGTCGCCTTGCCGATCCAGCGCAGCGTCTGGGGCCCGCCGTCGCGCGTCAGGACCGGATCGCCGGGCCGGAGCCGCTCGATCGCGGCCTGGCGCCCGCCCGGCAGCGTGATGAGCGTGCCGGCCGCAAACGACACGCAGATCACGTCGGCCAGCGCCACGCGCGAGGTGTCGGCGTCGATGTCGATCAGCGTATAGTCCGCGCCCGGCACCAGCGGCGACAGCGCGATCGCGAAGATCTGGTCGGCCGGTTCGAGCCAGGCCGTGACCACCACCACCCGTTCGCCCGTCGCCGACAGAAGCGTCAGAAGCGCGAGCGGCCAGAGCGCGTCGCCCGCCGTGCCGACCGCCGAACCCGTGGCGATATATTGTGGCATGGCACCTTCGGCCGGATCGGTCGCCGCAAGCAGGATCCGCCGCGACTTGGCGTCGGCCCTCAGCCGGTAGATGTCGCCCGGCTGGCATTCCTCCGCCCCGCCGACCGGATCGCCGAGGTTGGCACCCTGCACGACGCGCAGCGCGCCTGCGCCATAGGCCGGCACACCGCGTTGCCCGCGCCGGGCGGTCGTATGGTCGTTGCGCGGGGGCGGGTGGATGGACATGGCGTTCTGTGGTTGTGGCCTCTACCCCTTGTGCGCGGTCCCTGCACGGGGTCAAGATCGCAGCGCAGGGTTAAGCTCGAGTTAAACGAAGGTTTAGTAGGCTCGTACGCCTGTTTGCCTAAATAGGGGCCAAAGAGGGCCAGAAAAGGGGAAAGCGATGGATATGGGGTTGCGTGGCAAGCGGGCACTCGTCTGCGCCGGATCGAAGGGGCTCGGCCGCGGCTGTGCCGAGGCGCTCGCGGCCGAAGGGGTCGATCTGGTCCTGAACGCGCGGGGGGCCGAGGCGCTGGCCGCGACCGCCGACCATATCCGCCGCCACTACGGCGTCCGCGTGGACGAGGTCGCGGGCGACATCACCACCGATGCCGGACGCGCGCCGGTCCTCGCGGCCGCACGGGGCGCCGACATCCTGGTGACGAACGCCGGCGGCCCGCCCCCCGGCCTCTGGTCCGACTGGTCGCGCGACGATTTCATCCGGGCCTTCGACGCGAACCTGCTGACGCCTGTCGCGCTGATGCAGGCGCTCTTGCCTGCCATGATGGAGCGGGGCTGGGGGCGGGTCGTCAACATCACCTCCTTCTCGGTCAAGGCGCCGATCCCGCAACTGGGCCTCTCGAACACCGCGCGCGCGGGACTGACGGGCTTTGTCGCCGGAACCGCGCGGCAGGTGGCGGCGCGGGGGGTGACGATCAACAACCTTCTGCCCGGTATCCATGCGACGGACCGCGCGATCTCGCTCGACGGCAGCGCGGCGAAGGCCAGGGGTATCAGCCCCGAAGAGGTGAGGAAGGCCCGCGCAGCCGAAATACCCGCTGGCCGCTATGGCACGGCTGAGGAGTTCGGCGCGGCCTGCGCCTTCCTGTGCAGCCAGCATGCGGGCTTCATCCTCGGGCAGAACCTGGTGATCGACGGCGGTGCGCTGAACGCCACGATCTGAGGGCTGTCTTGCAGCCGGGGCAGGGGGCTGCTAGAGCCGGAGCGAATAGCTGACGGTTTTCATAAGGGACCGATGGACAGCGCGCCCGCCCCAGACAAGTCCGCCGCCGGCCCGACGGCACCCGCCCCCCGCATCGCGGCCGAGGGTCTGGTGCGCCGCTTCGGGCCGCGCACGGTGCTGGATGGTGTCGGCTTCGCCATTCCCGCCGGTCAGGTCACATGCCTTCTCGGCCCCTCGGGCTGCGGCAAGTCGACGACCTTGCGCATCCTGGCCGGCGTCGACGTGCAGGACGCGGGCACCATCCGCGCCGATGGTCGCCTGATCGCCGGCGGCGGCACCTTCCTGCCGCCCGAGGCGCGGGGCATCGGCCTGATGTTCCAGGATTTCGCGCTCTTCCCGCACCTGTCGGTCGCCGACAACGTGGCCTTCGGCCTGCCGCGCCAGGCCGAGGGCAGGGCGCGCCGGGTCGACGAACTGCTCGAGCGTGTGTCCCTGAAGGGGTTCGGGCCGAAATATCCGCACGAGCTATCGGGCGGCGAGCAGCAGCGCGTGGCGCTGGCCCGCGCGCTCGCGCCCCGCCCCCGCGTCCTGCTGATGGACGAGCCCTTTTCGGGCCTGGACGAACGCCTGCGCGACGGTATCCGCGACGACACGCTCGCCCTTCTGAAAGAGGCGGGGACGGCGGTCCTTCTGGTCACGCACGAGCCGCACGAGGCAATGCGCATGGCCGACGAGATCCTGCTGATGCGCAACGGCCGCATCGTCCAGCGCGGCGCGCCCTACAACCTGTACAACGCCCCCGTGGACCGCAACGCGGCCGCCTTCTTTTCGGACGTCAACCTGCTCACGGCGCGGGTGCGGGGGGCGCTGGCGGAAACCCCCTTCGGCGCCTTCCTGGTGCCCGGCGTGCCGGACGGGGCCGAGGTCGAGATCGTGATCCGCCCCCAGCACATCCGCATCGACTTCGACCGCGATGGCAGGGGCCCGGCGCCCACTCCCGAACAGGGCACGGCGGCGCGGGCGATCGTCGAGCGGGCGCGGTTCCTGGGCCGCGAGAGCCTGATCGAGTTCCGGCTGGCCGACGGTGGCGCCTGCCTGAAGGCCACGGTGCCGAACGTCTTCCTGCCGAAGCCCGGCACGACCATGTGGCTCATGGTCCGCCGCGACCGCTGCCTGATCTTCCCCCGGGTCTGATGCGGCGTCTGGCCGCCCTCAGGCCCGCGCCCGGTGATCCGCGAGCGTCTTGCCCGGCTCGGCATGGAAATGGTCCTCGGTGCGGCTGACGCTTTCAACCAGGTCGATGCGAAAGCTGTGGAAGGCGCGGCGGCGTTCGCACCAGGCCAGAAGCGTCCAGAGCCGTCCCCAATATTCAAGCTGCAAGGGCCGGATGCGCTGGGTCGTGGTGCGCCCGGCCAGGTCGCGGTAGGTCAGCGACAGGACCTCGGACGCCTGGATCGCGGCGCGGAGCGCGGGCAGGTGGGGGGCGGCGCGCTGGGCCTCGGGGCTGGCGAAGACGAAACTGTCGACCGGCGGCGCGGCCCCCGCGCCCGGCGAGACGGCCGCGAGCTTCTGGCCAAGTGTTCGCGCCGCATAGGAAAGCGCCCCGTCGGCCGCGCTGGCCACAAGGGCGATGCCAAGCCGCAGCGCCTCCATCTCGGCCTGGGTCAGCGCGACGGGGGGCAGCGTGATCGGCGCCGTCAGCATGTAGCCCACGCCCCGCGCCCCCTCGACCGGCAGGCCCGAGGCGCGCAGCCGGTCCATGTCGCGCCAGATCGTGCGGTCGCTGACGCCAAGCGCGCGCGCTAGATCGGCCGCGCGGTGCAGCTCGCCGTCGCGCAGAAGGTCGATCAGTCGGTGCAGCCGGTCGCTTTGCATCGCCAGAGCATAGCCGCCCCGCCAACTGACAGGAAGCGGTCAGTTGAGGGGGCGCCGCGGCGGCCGATTCCGGGTGCCCTGCCGTGACGCACCCCGGACGCGGCCTTTCGCGGCGGCGCCGGGCAGGATAGACCATTTGCCGAACGCCGCGCGACGGATGCGGCACCAACAAAGGAGTGGGTGATGGGTTCCTTCAGCCTGATGCATATCCTGATCATCGCGGTCGTCGTGCTGGTCCTTTTTGGCAAGGGCAAGGTGTCCTCGCTGATGGGCGAGGTCGGCAAGGGCATCTCGTCCTTCAAGAAGGGCGTGAGCGATGGCCAGGCCGAGATCGACCGAGAGGCGGCCGATACCGCGCGCGACGTGACCCCGGAAAGCGAAAAGACCAAAGTCTGAACCGGCAGGGCGCAGATGCGCCGGCGGGAACACAGGCTGGAAATCACAGGCTGGAATTCCCGGTGCGGGGAACGCCCGGGGCAGGGGGCATTGAATGCTTGACATAGGCTGGAGCGAGCTTCTGCTCATTGGGCTCGTGGCGCTGATCGTCGTGGGGCCGAAGGACCTGCCCATCATGTTCCGCACGCTCGGCCGCTTCACGGCGCGGGCGCGCAGCATGGCGCGCGAGTTCCAGCGCGCCATGGACGAGGCGGCGAAGTCGAGCGGCATCCACGAGGCGATGAAGGACGTGAAGGACGCGACCTCGAAGAAGTCGCTCGGGATTGCCGCCCTGGAAAATGCCGCCGACAAGTTCGAGAAATGGAGCCCGCTCGACCCGGTGACGAAGCAGAAACCGGCGCCGAAGCCGTCGCCCCAGCCGGTCCTGGCCAGCCCGGCCGCAGCCACCGCTGCGGACAAGGCTGCCGAAGCGGCTGCCGAAGCGGCTGCGCAAGTAACGGCGGCGGCAGAGCCCGACCCCTTCCTTGAAATGCCGCCGGAACTGGAGCCGCAGCCCAAGGCCGCCGCCAAGCCGCGCGCACCCCGCAAGCCGAAGGTCGAAGCGGCAGCACTGGTCGCGCCCGCCGCAAAACCCCGCACACGCAAGCCCAAGGCCGAGGTGGCCGCGCCGAAGCCCGAAGCGGCCGCACCCTCACCCGCCAAGGCCCCCGCCAAACCCGCCGCCAAGCGCCGCGCGACGACAAAGTCCAAGACCGAAACGGGTGACGCATGAGCGCGACCGAAGACCGTATCGACGACTCGGCGATGCCGCTTCTCGATCACCTGATCGAGCTCAGGAACCGCATCATCTGGTCGATCGCCGCCTTCGTCGTGGCGCTGTTCGTCTGCTATTTCGTCTGGCACCCGATCTTCAACTTCCTGACCCACCCGATCTGCGGCGCGCTCGAGGCGCGGGGCCAGGCCTGCACGCTGACCCTCATCAAGCTGCAGGAAGGCTTCTTCGTCTCTGTCTCGATCGCCATGTTCGGCGGGCTGGCCCTGTCCTTCCCCTTCATCGCCTACCAGCTCTGGCGCTTCGTGGCGCCGGGGCTTTACCGGTCGGAAAAGAACGCCTTCCTGCCCTTCCTGATCGCCTCGCCGATCATGTTCCTCATCGGCGGCGCCTTCGCCTATTACGTCGTGCTGCCCATCGCCTTCAAATTCTTCCTGAGCTTCCAGCAAGGCCTGTCACTGGGCGGTGCGGCCGCCCCGGCTCTGGCAACGGCCAGCGGGGCGGCAGGCACGGCAGCAAGCGCGGCGGCAAGCACGACGGCAGGCGCCGCAGCCGGATCGGCGGCCTCGGCCCTGCCGGCGGGCATCGTCTTCCAGGGCTCGATGCAGGAATACCTCAGCCTGACGATGAAGCTCATCACCGCCTTCGGCATCTGCTTCCAGCTGCCGGTCCTCTTGACGCTCATGGGCCGGGCCGGCATCGTGACCTCATCGGGCCTCGCCTCCGTCCGGAAATATGCCATCGTCGCCATCCTGACGGTCGCGGCCATCGTCACGCCGCCGGACGTGATGAGCCAGCTCATCCTCTTCTTCGCCGTCTACCCGCTTTACGAAGTGTCGATCTACCTGATCCGCATCCACGAAAAGCAGCGCGAGGCGCAGCTTCGGGCCGAGGGCCTGTGGTTCGAGGATGACGACACGCCCGCAGACACGCCCACGGACCCGCAGCCGCCGGCCAAGACCGAATGACTGACGCGCTCGACCGGATCGCGGCCGCGCTCGAGCGGCTGGCGCCCCCGCCTGCGGCAGCGCCGGACTTCGGCGCGGCAGACGCCTTCCTCTGGCGGGAAAGCCCCGACGTGCTGCAGCCCGTGCCGCGCGTCGCAAGGGTCGACCTTGACCTTCTTAAGGCCATCGGCCGGGTGCGCGACATCCTGCTGGACAATACGCTGCATTTCGCGCGCGGCCTGCCTGCGAACAACGCGCTTCTCTGGGGCGCGCGCGGCATGGGCAAGTCGAGCCTGGTGAAGGCCGTCCATGCCGAGGCCGGGCGCCAGGGCCTGCCCCTGACGTTGGTCGAGATCGGGCGCGAGGACCTGGGGTCCATCGGCCGGCTCCTGACCCTTTTGCGCCGGGCGCCCGACCGGCGCTTCATCCTCTTCTGCGACGACCTGTCGTTCAGCCACGATGACACGCACTACAAGGCGCTGAAGGCGGTGCTGGATGGCGGGATCGAGGGGCGACCGGAGAATGTGATCTTCTACGCCACATCGAACCGCCGCCACCTCATGCCCCGCGACATGATCGAGAACGAGCGTGCAACCGCGATCCAGCCCGGCGAGGCGGTCGAGGAAAAGGTGTCGCTGTCGGACCGCTTCGGCCTCTGGCTCGGGTTCCATCCCTGCTCGCAGGACGAATATCTCGACATGATCCGGGGCTATTGCGCCGCCTACGGCGTGACGGTCCCCGGCGATCGGCTGGTCGCCGAGGCGATCGAATGGCAGGCGACGCGGGGCGCGCGCTCGGGCCGCGTGGCCTGGCAGTTTTTCCTGGACCTCGCCGCGCGCGAGGGGCGCACGATCTGATCCGGGCTGATCCGGGCCACCGGATCGGGCCACCGGATCGGGCCTCTGCGCCACCCCCACAGTGGAAAAATCCCCTCCCCTTGCAGCCCCCGCGCCGCGCCACTAAGATTCGGGTAAGCACTTTCCCATATGAGGGTCGCAGACGACCTTTGCGGACCCCGAAACGACCCCAGCGAACGGCAGGCAGGAATGAGAGACCCGATCGACCACTATATGAATACGCTTGTGCCGATGGTGGTCGAACAGACCTCGCGCGGCGAGCGTGCCTATGACATCTATTCGCGACTTCTGAAGGAGCGGATCATCTTCGTCGCCGGCCCCGTCCATGACGGCATGGCGACGCTCATGTGCGCGCAGCTTCTGTTCCTCGAGGCGGAAAACCCCTCGAAGGAAATCTCGATGTACATCAACAGCCCCGGCGGCGTCGTGACCTCGGGCCTCGCGATCTACGACACGATGCAGTACATCCGGCCCAAGGTCTCGACCCTGGTGATCGGGCAGGCGGCCTCGATGGGCTCGCTCCTGCTCTGCGCCGGCGAAAAGGGCATGCGCTTTTCGCTGCCGAACAGCCGGATCATGGTCCACCAGCCCTCGGGCGGCTATCAGGGCCAGGCGACCGACATCATGATCCACGCGCGCGAGACCGAAAAACTGAAGCGTCGCCTGAACGAGATCTACGTCAAGCACACCGGCCAGAACCTCGAGGCGGTCGAAGCCGCGCTCGAACGCGACAATTTCATGGATGCAGCGCAGGCCAAGGACTGGGGCCTGATCGACGAGATCCTGGAAGCGCGCCCCGGCACCGAAGAAGCCAAGTGACCGCCCCGTCCGGACGCGCCATCGGGCACGTCCGGACGGCCCGACCAGAATGACCATGCCGCCGCCCAATTCTTGACGAAAAAGGCGGATTGAACGGACCGAACGTCCGCGGCAGACCCAGAGGATGACGATGGCGACCAACTCAGGCAGCGACAGCAAGAACACCCTTTATTGTTCCTTCTGCGGCAAGAGCCAGCATGAGGTCAGGAAGCTCATCGCGGGGCCGACCGTGTTCATCTGCGACGAATGCGTCGAGCTGTGCATGGACATCATCCGCGAGGAAACCAAGTCCGCCGGCATCAAGTCCGGGGACGGGGTGCCGACGCCGCGCGACATCTGCAACGTGCTGGACGATTACGTCATCGGCCAGATGCACGCCAAGCGCGTCCTGTCGGTCGCCGTGCACAATCACTACAAGCGCCTGAACCATTCGCCGAAGACCGGCGAGATCGAACTGTCGAAATCGAACATCCTGCTGATCGGCCCGACCGGCTGCGGCAAGACGCTTCTGGCCCAGACGCTGGCCCGCATCCTCGACGTGCCCTTCACCATGGCCGATGCGACGACGCTGACCGAAGCCGGCTATGTGGGCGAGGATGTGGAAAACATCATCCTGAAGCTTCTGCAGGCGTCCGAATACAACGTCGAGCGGGCGCAGCGCGGCATCGTCTATATCGACGAGGTCGACAAGATCACCCGCAAGTCGGAAAACCCCTCGATCACCCGCGACGTGTCGGGCGAGGGCGTGCAGCAGGCGCTTCTGAAGATCATGGAAGGCACGGTCGCCAGCGTGCCCCCGCAGGGCGGCCGCAAGCATCCCCAGCAGGAATTCCTGCAGGTCGACACGACGAACATCCTCTTCATCTGTGGCGGCGCCTTCGCGGGCCTCGAACGGATCATCGCCCAGCGCGGCAAGGGATCGGCCATCGGCTTCGGGGCCGAGGTCAAGGACCCCGACGCGCGCGGCGCGGGAGAGTTGTTCCGCGAGCTTGAACCGGAAGACCTGCTGAAATTCGGCCTGATCCCCGAATTCGTCGGCCGCCTGCCGGTCATCGCCACGCTCAACGACCTTGACGAGGCGGCTCTGGTCCAGATCCTGACCGAGCCGAAGAACGCGCTCGTCAAGCAATACCAGCGCCTGTTCGAGATCGAGGGCGTGAAGCTCGTCTTCACCGACGACGCGCTGTCCGCCATCGCCCGCCGCGCCATCAAGCGCAAGACCGGCGCGCGCGGCCTGCGCTCGATCATGGAAGACATCCTTCTGGACACGATGTTCGAATTGCCGGGACTGACTTCGGTCGAAGAGGTCGTCGTCAACGAAGAGGCGGTCGACAATCCGGACGCCGAGCCGCTGCTGATCCATTCCGAAGCCAAGAAGGAGGCCTCGGCGGCCAGCTGACGGCCGCCGCCCTCGCCCGGGCTGACTGCGCCAGGGGGGTGAGATGATCAACGATGTCGAGGACTTCTTCGCCCAGGGCTGCGGCCGCTGCGCGCGCTTTGCAACGGCCGATTGCTCGACCAGGACCTGGCAAGCCGGGCTCGCGCGTCTGCGCGCCATCTGCCTGAGGGCCGGCCTGACCGAGACGGCGAAATGGGGCCATCCCTGCTACATGCACGCGGGCCGCAACATCGCGATCATCGGCGCGCTGAGGGGCGACTTCCGGCTGGGCTTCATGGAGGCCGGGCTTCTGACCGACCCGGGCGGCATCCTGGAGCGGCAGGGCGAGATGAGCGCCGGGCCGAGCATCATCCGCTTCACAGACAACGACCAGCCCGCCCGGATGGAAGCGCAGGTCCTGGCCTACCTGGCCGAGGCCATGGCCCATGCCGAAGCCGGCCGCCGCGCCCCGAAGGCGCCGCACGATCTGACCCTGCCGGACGAGCTGGTCGAGGCGCTGGACGCCGACCCGGAACTGGCCGAAGCCTTCAACGGCCTGACGCCCGGTCGCCAGCGCAGCTACGTGCTGCTTCTCGCCGCGGCCAAGACCCCGGCCACGCGCACGGCGCGCATCGGTCGGAACCGCGACAGGATATTGGCCGGCAAGGGCGCCAACGAACGCTGAAGCCCGTGCCTCAGGCAGGCCGGAAGTGCTTCGACAGCTTCAGCCCCTGGCCCTGGTAGTTGGACTGCAGCCCCGCGCCGTAAAGCCGCTCGGGCCGCGCTGCCATGCGCTCATAGACCAGCCGCCCGACGACCTGCCCATGCTCCAGCACGAAAGGCGCCTCGTGGCAGCGCACCTCCAGCACCCCGCGCGAGCCATGGCCGCCGGCACCCGACCAGCCGAAGCCCGGATCGAAGAAGCCCGCGTAATGCACCCGGAACTCGCCCACCATCGCCAGATAGGGCGCCATCTCGGCGGCATGGTCGGGCGGGATCGTCACCGCCTCGCGGCTCACCAGGATGTAGAAGGCGCCGGGATCGAGGATGATGCGGCCGTCGCGCGCCTCGACCGGCTCCCAGAAGTCCGAGGGCGCGTAATGGCCAAGCCGGTCGAGGTCGATCAACCCGGCATGGGGCTTCGCCCGCCAGCCGACGAGCGCACCGCTCTCGGGCCGCAGGTCGACCGAAAAGCCAAGACCGCCGGCGATCACCGCAGGCCCGTCGACAAGCGGCGTCACCGCATGCAGCGCCGCGAGCTCGGTATCCGTCAGCGCCGCCTGGCCGCGCCGGAAACGGATCTGGTTCAGCCGCTGGCCGGGCTGCACGAGGACCGAGAAGGAGCGGGGGCAGATCTCGGCATACAAGGGGCCCTGGTAGCCCGCCGGAATGCGGTCGAACTCGACCCCCCGGTCCGTGATCGTCCGCGTCAGAAGGTCGAGCCGCCCGGTCGAGCTTTTGGCATTGGCCACCGCCGACACGTCCGGCGGCAGGGCCAGATGCTCGGCCAGCGGCACCAGGTAGACGCAGCCCTTTTCCAGAACCGCGCCCCCCGTCAGGTCGATCCGGTGCATGGCCAGGTCGGGAAGCCGCTGGGCGACCGTGGCCGAACCCCCCGGCAGGAAAGAGGCGCGGATGCGGTAGGCGACGGACCCGAGACGGAGGTCAAGGCTCGCGGGCTGGATCTGTTCGGGGGCAATCGCGGGATCGGCGGCGATGGCACCGACCCCGATCAGCGCCTCGATGTCGCGGTCCGGCAGAACGCCGATGGCCATGTCGCCCCCCTTGCAGGGACCGCGCGGGCCCCGGACAGATCAAGGCCCGCCCCCGCGGCTGCGGGAACGGGCCTTGGTCAGATGGTCGGGCCGGCGAGATTCGAACTCGCGACCTTCCGCCCCCCAGACGGACGCGCTAACCAGGCTGCGCCACGGCCCGACAGGGGGTCTATAGGCTGAGAAGGGGCGCGGGGGCAAGCGGCAAAACGACCCTGCGAACCGGCGCTTCGGGCCGCCCTGGGCCTCACCCTGGGCCGCTGAGGGGCCTCAGGGCTGCGGCCGTTGCCCGGCGGCCCAGCGTGCATCGTGAAGCGCCTGCAGCCGGCGGTAGATGTCGGCCAACGCCGCGCGATTCTGGGCCGCACGGCCTGCCGACAGCGCCCGTACGAGGCTCGCCGCCGGGGCGGCGTCACCCGAAGCGCGCACCGGGTCCGGCGCCACCGGCTTGCGCCCGATCGCCGCCCGCGCCCGCGCGCCCGGCGCCTCGGCCTCGCGCGAGGTGGCGTCGATGACGATCATGTCGGTCACGTCGATCTCTTCCTGGGGCAGGTCGGCCTGCGTCGGCGGCAGCGCCCCCGCCGCGTCCCAGCCCGCGCCGTCGAGTCCACTGTCGAGCCCGTAGCCTTCCGCCACATGCCGCACGCCGCGCTCGCGCAGCATCTTCTGGACGCCGCGGATCGTCAGCCCGTCCTCGTGCAGTAGCTTGCGGATCCCGGCCAGCAGCGCCACGTCGCCCGGCCGGTAATAGCGCCGCCCCCCGGCCCGCTTCACGGGCTTCACCTGCGGAAAGCGGCTTTCCCAGAAACGCAGCACATGGGCCGGCGTATCCAGAACCTCGGCCACTTCGCTGATGGTGCGGAAAGCCTCGGTCGACTTGGTCATCGGGCCTAGCCCCGGTTTCCGGCGGCCACGCGGTCCTTCATCAGGTGCGACGGCCGGAAGGTCAGGACCTTGCGCGGATGGATCGGCACTTCGTCGCCGGTCTTGGGGTTGCGCCCGACGCGCGCCGACTTCGACCGGACCGAGAAGGTGCCGAACGAGGAAATTTTCACCGATTCGCCCGACGCGAGCGCATCGGACATGTGCTGCAGCACCGTCTCGACCAGCTGCGCGGATTCGTTCCGCGACAGGCCGACGGCGTTATAGACCGCTTCGCTCAGGTCCATGCGGGTCAAGGTCTTGTCGCTCATCGGGTCCCCCTGGGGCCGGTCCTCCGGCTTTGCGGCGAAGGATGGGGGCAATGAATTTCCGAGTCAATATCAACGGCTTGGAAAGGGCCTTTCGCGGGTCGCCCGAAGGGCTGCCAACTGGCCGGCGGACCTACCAGCGCAGGACGACCGAACCCCAGGCGAGGCCGCCGCCGATCGCCTCGGTCACGATCAGGTCCCCGCGCTTGATCTGGCCCCGTTCGCGCCCGACCGAGAGCGCCAGAGGGATCGACGCAGCAGAGGTGTTGCCATGGTCCTGCACGGTCACGACCACGCGCTCCATCGGCACATGCATCCGTTTCGCGGTGCCCTCGATGATGCGGATATTGGCCTGGTGCGGCACGATCCAGTCCACGTCGTCGCCCGTCAACCCGATGCGGCCAAGCGCCGAATGTGCGGTTTCGGCCAGCTTTTCAACGGCATGGCGGAACACCTGGTTGCCCTGCATCCTCAGGAAGCCCGAGCTGCCGGTCGAGGATACGCCGCCGTCGACATAGAGCAGGTCGCGGTAGTTGCCGTCGGAGTTGAGATCGGTCGCCAGGATCCCCCGGTCGCTCGCGGCGCCCGTGCCCTCGGCCGCTTCGAGAATCAGCGCCCCCGCGCCGTCACCGAACAGGACGCAAGTCGAGCGGTCCTCGAAGTCGAGGATTCGGCTGAAGGTCTCGGCGCCGATCACCAGGATGCGCCTGGCCTGGCCCGACAGGATCAGCGCATTGGCGTTGGCGAGCGCGAAGACGAAGCCCGCGCAAACCGCCTGCACATCGAAGGCAAATCCGGTCCGAAGGCCGATCTTGGCCTGGATCATGGTGGCGACCGACGGAAAGGTCAGGTCGGGGGTCGAGGTGGCGACGATGATCGCGTCGATGTCGGTGGGCTGAAGCCCCGCATCGGCCAGTGCCGCCCGCGCGGCAGCGGCACCAAGATCGGACGTGGTTTCGCCCTCGGCCGCGAAATGGCGCTGCACGATGCCGGTCCGGGCGCGAATCCATTCGTCGCTCGTCTCGAGCTTGCCTTCGAACTCGGCGTTCGGAACGATGCGGGCGGGCAGGTAGTGCCCCACGCCCCTCACGACAGCCCGCAGGGTCATTCTGGTCTTCCGTCCTTGATATCGGCGACAGGATTGGCCCCGGCCGCCTCGGCGGCATCCTGCCCCGCGACCCCGGCAGAGGCAACCCGTGCCTTCAGCCGTGCGGTGAAGTCGGTGGCGGCCAGCCGACGCGCAAGCTCGATCGCGGCCGCAACCCCGGTCGCGTCGGCCGATCCGTGCGACTTCACCACCGTGCCGTTCAGCCCCAGGAACACGCCGCCATTGACCCGCCGGGGGTCGATCCGTTTCCTGAGCCGCCCGAGCGCCCCCATGGCCAGCAGGGCGCCGAGCTTCGACAGGAGCGTCGAGCGGAAGGTTTCGGACAACATCTCGCCCACGAACTTCGCCGTGCCCTCGCCGGTCTTCAGCGCGATATTGCCGGTGAAGCCGTCCGTCACCACCACGTCGACCCGGCCCGACGGCAGGTCGCTGCCCTCGACAAAGCCAACATAGTCAAAGCCGCCGCTTTCGGTCGCGGCCACCAGCAGGTCCTGCGCCTCGCGCACCTCGGCCCGGCCCTTGTGATCCTCGGACCCCACGTTCAGCAGCCCGACGCGCGGCCGCTTCAGCCCAAGGCCGTTGCGCGCGTAAGAGGCACCCATCAGCGCATAGGCCAGCAGGTCCGGCGCTTCGGCCTTCACGTCGGCGCCGACGTCCAGCATCACCGCAAAGCCCTGCGGCCCCCGGTTCGGCCAGAGGCAGGCGATAGCGGGCCGGTTGATGCCGGGAAGCTTGCGCAGGCGCAGCATCGACACGGCCATCAGCGCGCCGGTATTGCCGCAGGACACCGCGGCACCCGCATGCCCCTCTTTCACCGCGTCGATCGCCGACCACATCGAGGTCGCCTGGCCGTGCCGCATCACCTGGCTCGGCTTGTCCTCCATGGTGACGACGTCGGTCGCGGGGAAAAGGGTGGTGACGGCGGCCAGCTCGGGGCGCTTGGCCAGCAAGGGCTCAAGATCGGCCGGGCGGCCATGCAGCAGGAAGGCCAGATCGGGCAGGCGGGACAGGGCTTCGGCCATGCCCGCGACGACGGCGGCGGGGCCACGGTCGCCGCCCATCGCATCGACGGAAATGACGATCGACCCCGGTCGCGCCGGTCGGGGCGCAGTCGGGGTCGAGGTCGAGATCAGGGCAGGGGAATCGGATCCTTGGGCTGCCGAGTCGGCAGCAGCACGGCCAGTCTGGTCACCAGTCTGGTCAGGCGACATGCGACGGGCCCCCCCGAGCCGCTCAGGCCGCGGCGTCGTCCAGGTCGGTCTCTGCCGTCTGGGCGACGATTTCGCGCCCGTCATAGTGACCGCAGGCGCCGCAGACATGGTGCGGACGCTTCAGCTCGCCGCAGTTCGGGCATTCGTTCGGGTTAGCGGCAACCAGCGCATCGTGGGCGCGGCGCATGTTGCGGCGGGACCGCGTGGTGCGGTTCTGGGGGACGGCCATGTCTCAACCTCGGGCTCTTGGGGGCCAAAGGCCCGGTTTTCGGGGGTTTCTCCTGGTCGGATGGGCGCTTGGGCCCTCCATACCGGGTCGGGAACCCCGCATAGAAGCAAGGCCGGGAACATACTGCGATTCCGCGCGGACGCAAGTGCTTTCTGGCTTTGCGCGGGCCGTTTCAGGCCCCCTCGGGCCCACGTCCCTTCAGAAGGTCGGCAAGCCCCGCAAAGGGCTTCGGCCGCTCGTCGCCAAGCGGCTCGGCGCCGGGCGGGGCTGCGGTGATCGCCTCGTCGGGGCCGGTCGCGCCATCGCTCCGGGGCCAGGGCGGCAGGGCCAGCGCCAGCGCCTCGACCAGGACGGCGCCCGCGTCGATCACGTCGGTCAGGGGCTCGGCGCTGTCATCCTCGGGCATCTCGACCTCGAGCCCCTCGGGCGCCTGCCAGCCCGCCAGGTAGCGGCGCAGGACCGGCTCGTCGATCCGGGTCGTCACCGGATCGTTGGTCACGACGCAGGCCTGCACCGCCGCGGCCCGAAGCTGCGCCTCGAGCACATAGTCCTGCCGCCCCGTCGGCCGAAGTTCGCCGGTCAGCGCAACCGAGCGGAGTGCGATCAGCCCCAGGTCCGCAGCGATCGCCGCGCGCTGGTCCTCATCGGGGCGCAGGTCGAAGCGCGTGGGCTTCCTTGCGGCGAGCGTGGCACGGCGGAACGGATGGCTGTAGGGCTGGGCGTCGTGGGGCGGCATCCGCTGGCGGTCCTTTGGCGGCGGGAATGGGCGGGCTCTTGCGGTTTACGTCCTTGTCGGACCCGCCTCACCTGATGTAATCGGGATAAAAGGCTTCGCCCGCGAAGGCAAGCAAGGCAACGGCGCGAGGGCAAGGTGGGTCTGACGGCACGGGTTCGGACGGCGGCGGTTGGAGTGCTGCTGGCGGTCGCTCTGGCGGCTTGCGCGCCGATCTATACGCGGCATGGCTATGTGCCCGATGACCGCGATCTGGCGAAGATCACGGTCGGCCAGTCCACGACCGAGGATGTGGGGCTGATGCTTGGCCGGCCGGCGGCGATCGGCGTCATGGCCGGGTCAAGTTGGTATTACGTCGGCAGCCGCTTCAAGCAGGTCGGTCCGATGGCGCCGCAGGAAATCGACCGGCAGGTCGTGGCCGTCAGCTTCGATGAAGCGGGCAAGGTGTCGAACGTCGAACGGTTCGGCCTGAAGGAAGGCCAAGTCATCGCGCTCAACCGTCGCGTGACGACGACGGGCGTCAAGACGACGGGCCTTCTGGCCCAGCTTCTGGGCAACCTTGGCCGGTTCAACGCCGCGGACCTCCTCAACCGCAATTGAGCGGGGGCCTGACCGTCCGGCTCGCGTCGGGGCCGGACGATCTGGCGCGCCTTCGCGCCCTGCGCGCTCGGGCCTTCGGCCTTGAGCGTGACGAGGACCCCTGGGACCTGGGCGCGCGGCACCTGATCGTTGAGAGGGCTGGCGAGCCGCCCGACGAGCCGGTCGCGACGCTGAGGCTGCGCGCCTGGCCCGACGGCAGGGCGGTCGCGCAAGGCAGCTACAGCGCCCAATTCTACGACCTCGCGCCGTTCGCAGGCGAAGCCGGGCCCCTTCTGGAAATCGGCCGCCTGACCCTGCCGCCGGGCCCGCCCGGGGCCGAGGCAGCGCGGGCGCTCTTCGCCGCGCTGGCCCGGATCACCCTCGCAGACCGCGTGCGCTGGCTTTTCGGCTGCGCATCCCTTCCGGGCGCCGACCCCGCCCGCCACAGGGTGACGCTCGCAGCCCTTGCCGCACATGTAGGACCGGCCGCCCTCAGGCCGCACCCCCGCGCCGGCGCCATTCCCCTGCCGCCCGCGGGCCCCGGCCGCCCGGCGCCGCTCTTCGCCTTCTATCTTTCGCTGGGGGGCTGGCTCTCAGACCACGCCGTCGCGGACGCAGGGCTTGATACGCTCCACCTCTTCACGGCGGTCGACATCGCCGCGATCCCGCCGGCCCGCGCCGCGGCGCTGCGGCGGCTCGCGGAATAGGAAAGGGCCGGCCCCATAAGGACCGGCCCCCATTCTTTCTCGACAGAAAACGTCAGGCCCGCGCGCGACGGCCACCACGACGGCCCGACGAGGCCTGCGACTGCGAGGCCGAGGCCTCGGCGAAGGTCATGCCGCCCTCGACCGCCTCGATCACCTTCGAGAAGCGGATCCACTCGCCGCCGTTCGGGTCGTGGTTCATCAGGAAGTTCGCGGCGCGGATCGCCTCCATCTCGACCTGGCGGACCGGGTTCATGATGGCGCTGGTCATGCCGGCGGCGATGGCCATCGGCAGGAAGGCGGCGTTGATGCCGTGGCGATGGGGCAACCCGAACGAGATGTTCGAGGCGCCGCAGGTCGTGTTGCAGCCCAGTTCCTCGCGCAGGCGCTTGACCAGGGTGAAGACCTGCTGCCCGGCGGTGCCCATGGCGCCGACCGGCATCACCAGCGGGTCGACGACGATGTCATGGGCCGGAATGCCGAAGTCGGCGGCGCGCTGGACGATCTTGCGCGCAACCTCGAAGCGGACGTTCGGGTCTTCCGAAATCCCCGTGTCGTCGTTCGAGATGGCGACGACCGGCACGTTGTATTTCTTCACCAGCGGCAGCACCAGCTCCATCCGGTCTTCCTCGCCCGTGACCGAGTTCAGAAGCGGGCGGCCCTTCGCGGCGGCCAGACCGGCCTCGAGCGCGCCGGGGACCGACGAGTCGATGCACAGCGGCACGTCGACCAGGCCCTGCACCAGCTCGATCATCTTGCGCATCAAGGGCGGTTCGGTCTCGTTCGGGTTGGGGTTCGAGTTGTAAACGACCCCCGCATTCACATCGAGCACCATGGCGCCGCAGGCGACCTGTTCCAGCGCGTCCTTCTCGACGGTCGAGAAGTTGCCGGCCTCAAGCTCGGCGGCAAGCTTCTTGCGGCCGGTGGGGTTGATGCGTTCGCCGATGACGCAGAAGGGCTCGTCAAAGCCGATGACGACGGTTTTCGTTTGCGATTCGAGGACGGTGCGGGTCATGTCTTACCTTGTTTCTCAGCTTTTCGCGGCCGGCGTGGTGGACGCTCCGCCATTGTCGATCGCCCAGGTGGCGTTGGTCTTGATCCCGCCGAGCGGGAAGAAATGGACAGCCTCGATCCCGAAATCGGGGTTCGCGGCCTTGTGCGCCGCCAACTCTGCCACAAACTCGGTCGGCTCGTAAGGCAGCAACAGCTTCGTCACGTCCAGCGCGCGCTTTTGCAGCACCTTGAGCGAGGGGCCGACGCCGCAGGCGATGGCGAACTTGATGAGCGTCTGCAGCTTCGCGGGGCCTGCCACGCCGATATGGACCGGCAGCTTGATCCCCTCGGCGGTCAGCCGGTTGACCCAGGCGATGACCGGGCCGGCCTCGAAGCAGAATTGCGTCGCCATCGCCATCCTGGCGTCCGTGCGCTCGCTGAAGGCCTGCTTCCAGCGCAGCGCCTGAAGCACGTTCCTGTCCGACCCGTCGGGGTCGATGTCCTTGTTGCCTTCCGGGTGGCCGGCGACGTGCAGCCGCTCGAACCCGTCGAACAGGCCGGTTTCGATCAGTTGCATCGAATTGTCGAAATCGCCATGCGGCGTCGCGACCCCGCCGCCCAGCAGCAGCGCCTGCTTCACGTCGGCCTCGCCCTTGTAGCGCGCAAGCCAGTCGGCCAGCGTGGCGCGGTCCTTGATGATGCGCGCCGGGATGTGCGGCATGACCGGGAAGCCTTCGCCGGCAATGCGCTTGGCGGTCGCGACCATGTCCTCGATCGGCGTGCCGTCGATATGGGCGATGTAGACGCGGGTGCCCTTGGGCAGGAGGTCGCGGAAATCCTCGACCTTCTCAGCCGTGCGGGGCATCACCTCGATCGAGTAGCCCTTGAGGAAGGCCTCGACCGCGCGCGGGTCGCTTTGCGGGGCGGCTTCTTTCTTGCGAAACAGCGACAGGGCCATGGGGCACTCCGAGTGTGGGGGTCAGGCCCAGCCTTCGTTGGCGATCAACGCCTTGAGGCGGGCCTGGTCGTATTCAGCGTCGATCCGCGACGCCTCGGCATCCGCGACGGCCTCATCCTCGCCCTCGATGGTCACGGGCGGGGCCTTGCGCCATTCGGCGAGGTAAGCATCGGTATCGCGCGCGCCGATCTTCATGGCGCAGCGGTCGATGGCCTGTTCGAAACGCTCTGGCAGCGCCCGCTTCACGCCCCGGCGGCCCTTGCCGACGATGACCTGGGCGGGGATGTCGCGCCAGTAGACCAGGGTGACTTCCGCCATGACGATTCCTTTGCTCGAGCCGGGTTCTAGCGATCTGTGGTCGAAAAGCGATGTCGATTTTCGACAGATTGCGACAGTGAAACGACCTGTTTGCGACATCATCGCCCAAGTGCGGTGCAGGGGCCTGGTGCATTCACGTTTACTTGAATCCCCGCACCTCAGGGATTAGGTTGGTGGCAACTTGAAATCGGAGGGCGTGCAATGACGCCCAGGCGTCCCGGCGGCGTGGGCGCGTTCCCGATCCCGGTCGAGCAGCCCGCCGCCCAAAGCCCGGAGCCGGGGCAGCTTTATGCTGCGCTCGACCTTGGGACCAATTCGTGCCGGATGCTGATCGCCCAGCCCAGGGGCGGGCAGTTCCATGTCGTCGACAGCTTCTCGAAGGCCGTCCAGCTTGGCCACGGGCTAGAGGCGTCGGGCAGGCTCAGCCGCGCCTCGATGGCGCGGGCGGTGCAAGCGCTTCATATCTGCCGCAAGAAGATCGAACACCACGGCGTCCGCCGCATGCGGCTCGTCGCGACCGAGGCCTGCCGCCGCGCCAAGAACGGCCGCGAGTTCCTGCGCCTTGTCGAGCGTGAGACCGACCTGCCGCTCGAGATCATCGGGCCCGAGGAAGAGGCGCGGCTCGCCGTCATCTCCTGCGCGCCGCTGGTCTGCGAAAAGACCGAACAGCTTCTGATCGTCGATATCGGCGGCGGCTCGACCGAGCTTGTCTGGATCGACCTTGGCGATGTCGAGGAACCCGACCGCCCGGCCGCCATCATGCGCCTGCACGCGGGCTTCGCCCCCCGCGACGACGGCCGGTCGGCGGCGCGCGTCGTGGACTGGATTTCCGTGCCGCTCGGGGTTGCGACGCTCAAGGACCAGTTCGCCGATGTCGAGGATGACGCCGCGCGCTTTGCCCTGATGAGCTGGCATTTCGAGGAACAGCTCGGCGGCTTTTCCCCCTATCACGCGGGCCTTCCGCCCCAGGGGCTGCAGATCATCGGCACCTCGGGCACCGTCACCACGGTCGCGGCGAGCCATCTGGGCCTGAAGCGCTACGACCGCACCAAGGTCGACGGGCTGCGCATGACCGCGACCCAGATCGACCGGGTGATCCGCGACTACCTGTCGCTCGGCCCCGAGGGGCGGCGCACAGACCCCCGGATCGGCCGCGACCGCCACACGCTCATCATGTCGGGGGCCGCGATCCTTCAGGCGCTGATGCGGGTCTGGCCGACCGACCAGCTGTCGGTCGCCGACCGGGGCCTGCGCGAGGGGCTTCTCTACGCGCAGATGTCGGCGGATGGCGTTTTGCTGCAGGACGGTCTACCTCCGGCGCGCCGCACGCCCGAAGGAGGAACCAACGAATGACCAAGCCGCCATCGGGCAAGTCCTCGGGCCGGGGCCAGCGCGAACTGCGCGTCCGGGTCAAGACCGCCAAGGGGCGCAAGCTCTCGTCGACGCTCTGGCTCGAACGGCAGCTGAACGACCCCTATGTCCAGCGGGCGAAGAAGGAAGGCTACCGGGGCAGGGCGGCCTACAAGATCCTGGAACTGGACGACAAGTTCCGCTTCCTCGTCCCCGGCGCGCGCGTTGTGGACCTTGGCTGCGCGCCGGGTGGCTGGTGCCAGGTCGCCGTGGGCCGCGTCAATGCGCTGGGCGAGAAGTCCGGCAAGAAGGTCGGCCGGGTCCTTGGCGTCGACCTGCAGGAGGTCGAGCCGATCGCGGGGGCAGAGGTCCATCAGCTGGACTTCCTGTCGGACGGCGCCGACCAGCAGGTCAAGGACTGGCTCGGCGGGCAGGCCGACGTGGTCATGTCGGACATGGCCGCCTCGGCCTCGGGCCACAAGGGCACCGACCACCTGCGCATCATCGCCCTGGTCGAGGCGGCGGTGGCCTTCGCCTTCGACGTCCTGGCGCCGGGTGGGGCATTTGTTGCAAAAGTGCTGGCCGGGGGCGCAGAGAACAACCTTCAGGCCATCCTGAAGCGGTCTTTTGAAAAGGTCGCGAACGTGAAGCCGCCCGCGAGCCGGTCCGACAGTTCCGAGAAATTCGTGATCGCGCAGGGGTTCCGTGGCCTCAGCCCCGAGGACCGCGAGGGCTTTTCTGCGCCGGATGCGGCACCGGAGGCTTAGCGCTCCCCCGCCCGTCCGAGGGTGCATGGACGGGCGGGGGCTGCTGGTCGCCGGGGCATCAGGCCGCCGTGTGAAGGTCAAGACCCTCGCAACGGACGTTGGCCGGCCGACCGCAGTGGAATAGATAATAGGTCAGAAGCATCTGGGGGCTGCGCAGCACGCCGGGGCGCCCCAGAAGCGAGCGCGCCGAACGCAGCACCTTGCTGTAGCCCGGCCCCGTGACGGTGATCTTCTGTTCGGGCGAGACCAGCACATCCTGCGACGGCAGGTTGGGGCCAAGCGCCCCGGCGCGGATCAGGATCGGCTGGGCGTCGGGAAACGACTTCAGGAAACTTTCGTCCAGATGCACCTTGTCGACCCAGGCGATGCGGGCGATGGCCCCGTTGTCCACCCGCAGCGGATCGTGCAGCCGCAGGACCTGCACCGGCAGCGCCCCGAACGAGGTCATGACAGAGGCGTTCCAGCACAGGCCTGGCAGCGTCCAGACGCGCGGTTCGCTGGCGGTCGAAGCGGCGGGAAGGGGCAGCGGGCGCGTGCGCGGTGCCCCGGTCGATGGCAACGAAAAGCTCATGTTGCGTATTCCAATTCGGGTCGTGTGAAAGGTCGTTCAAAAAACCGACAAGGCAGGAAAATCCCGATCACTGTTAAAAGTACGGATGCCGCAAAACGCGGACTGCACCCAGCATGGCACGCCCGCCACGCCACCGCGAGAGAATCGGGCAATTTCGTGGGCGGCCAATTGCCGCGCGAAACAATGCTGCGCGATGGCTCTGATCGGTGAAGCGGAGGACTGCCGCAGGGGCAGCGGCGTAGCGTCACGAATGTGGAATCCGCGTCGAAAGTGCGGCGGCGGGGCCGTGACGACAGAGATTCGGATGCCGGGCAGAGGCCCCACCTTCCCACTGGAATTTGCGCGCGCAGCAAGATATGATCAAATTTATCCACCCCCTGCTACTTGCCCCCGCCACTCGCCAAAGGCCGCCCATGACCGAGCCCTCAGCCCCTGAAGCCCTGATCGGCGGCGTCCCCGCGGGCCGCATCGCCGCCGTCCGCTCGCGCGAGGCCGCGGCCTTCGCCGCCCGCCGCCAGAAGACCCAGGCCGCGCTCAGGGACGGCACGGCGGCCTTCCTCGGCGGCGTGCCGATGCTCTGGATGCAGGACTGGCCGCAGCCCTTCCCGATGCTGGTCGCAGAGGCGCGCGGCGCGACGCTGGTCGACATCGACGGCAACCGGCTCGACGATTTCTGCCTGGGCGACACCGGGTCGATGTTCGGCCATTCGCCCGAACCCGTCGCCCGGGCGCTGGCCGAACAGGGCGCGCGCGGCCTGACCTACATGCTGCCGACCGAGGATGCTCTGGCCGTGGGCCATCTCTTGCAGGACCGCTTCGGCCCCTTCGTCTGGCAGATCGCCACCACCGCCTCCGACGCCAACCGCTTTGCGATCCGTGTCGCGCGGGGGGTGACGAAGCGGTCGAAGATCCTGGTCTTTGCCGGCTGCTACCATGGTGCCGTCGACGACACGTTCGTCGAGCCCGGCCCCGACGGCCAGACCCGCGCCCGGCCCGCGCTGGTCGGGCAGGTGGCGGACCTGACGGTCGGATCGAAAGTCATCGAATTCAATGACCTGAAGGCGCTCGCTCTGGCGTTGGCCGAAGGCGACGTGGCCGCCGTCCTGGCCGAGCCGGTCATGACCAACTGCTGCATGGTCCTGCCGGACCCCGGCTACCACGCCGAGCTTCGCCGCCTGACCCGCGCGCACGGCACGCTTCTCATCATCGACGAGACGCACACGATATCCTCGGGCCTTGGCGGCTATACACGGACCCACGGCCTTGACCCCGACATGTTCGTCGTCGGCAAGCCCGTCGCGGGCGGCCTGCCGGCGGCGGTCTGGGGCATGACGCCCGACCTTGCCGCCCGCTTCGCCGACCTGAGCGCGACCCGGCCGCCCGGCTTTTCCGGCATCGGCACCACGCTTTCGGGTAACCCCCTGCAGTTCGCCGCCATGCGCGCAAACCTGGCAGAGGTGATGACGGCCGAAAACTACGCGAAGATGGAGGCTGGCGCCGAGCGGCTGGCGCTGGGCCTTGCGAACGTCATCCAGCGCCATGCGGCGCCTTGGCATGTGGTGCGCGTGGGCGCGCGGGTCGAGTTCATCTGCCACCCGACGCCGCTCAGGAACGGGTCGGAGGCCGACGTGGCCCACAAGCCCGCGCTGGAAAAGGCGATCCATGCGGCCCTCGTCAACCGGGGCTGCCTGATCGCGCCCTTCCACAACATGATGCTGGTCAGCCCCGCGACCGGCACGGACCAGATCGACCGGCTGATCGCAGCCTTCGACGACATCACTCAGGAGCTGATGGCATGAGCGCCGACACGACTTGCCCCACCGGCTGCCCCTCAGGCGCCACCCTCGAAGAGGCGGAAGCCTTCCTTGAAGCCCACCCCGAGATCGAGGCCTTCGACATCGTCCTGCACGATTCAAACGGCATCGGGCGCGGCAAGATCATCCGCCGGCACGAGTTGCTGCCGATCTTCAAGTCCGGCCGGCACATGCCGATCTCGATCCTGGGCCTCGATATCTGCGGCGAGGATGTGCATGAGACGGGCCTGATCTGGGACCAGGGCGACGGCGACGTGCGCGCCTGGCCGGTGCCGGGGACGCTGGTGCCGATGCACGGCACGAACCCGCCCCGGGGCGAGCTTTTCCTGGCGCAATACACGCTCGAAGGCGCGCCCATGACCTCTGACCCCCGCCACGCGCTTGCCCGGCAGGTCGAGCTGATGGCCGCCGAGGGGCTGTATCCGGCCGGCGCGTTCGAGCTTGAGTTCTTCCTTCTGGCCAACGACCGCGACGCCGATGGCCGGGTCCGCCCCGCCGATGCCGTGCTCGACGGCCGCCGGTCCGACAAGACCGAGGTCTATTCGGTCGACCACCTGCACGGGATGGAGCCGCTATTCTCGGAAATCTACGCGGGCGCCGCGAAGGCCGGGATCAAGGCGGAAACCGTCATCTCGGAATATGCGCCGGGCCAGTATGAACTGACGCTGCATTACCGCACCGACGTGCTTCAGGCCGCCGACGACCTTGCGCGGCTGAAGCGCATCGTGCGCCTGACGGCGCGCCGCCACGGCGTCACCGCCTGTTTCATGGCCAAGCCCATCGAGCGCTACGCGGGGTCGGGGATGCATTTCCATGTCTCGCTTCAGGACGGCGAGGGCAGGAACCTCTTCACCGAGGATCGCGAGGGTCACTGGAACGACATGATCCGCCATGCGCTGGGCGGGATGCGCACGACGATGGCAGAATCGATGCTGGTCTTTGCGCCCCATGCCAACAGCTGGCGGCGCTTCTCGAACCAGTCCTATGCGCCGGTCTCGACGAACTGGGGCGTCAACAACCGCTCGGTCGCGCTGCGCATCCCGGCGGGCTCGAAATCGGCGCGCCGGATCGAGCAC
This sequence comes from uncultured Paracoccaceae bacterium, assembly GCA_945952025.1. Lineage (GTDB taxonomy): Bacteria > Pseudomonadota > Alphaproteobacteria > Rhodobacterales > Rhodobacteraceae > TMP-24. The sequence continues at coordinate 36,534 of CAMFGW010000009.1, read as the reverse complement.
CGGCCATCGGGCGTCGACGCGAACCCCTATCTGGTCGCCGCGACGATCCTTGCCGCGATCCGCCACGGGTTGAAGCACAGGATCGACCCCGGCCCTGAGACCACCGGCAACGGCTACGAGGATGAAAACGCCTCGGGCATGCCGCGCGACTGGCGGTCCGCGATCGAGGCGGCGCAGAAGTCGGAGTTCCTGAAGGAGGCGCTGGGCGAGGACATGCACCGCACCTTCACGGCGGTGAAAGCGGCCGAACTGGCCCGCGTCGCCCGCACCATCGCCGACGTGGATTACGACCTTTATTTGCATACGGTTTGAATACCCGGACGCCGCCGGGGGGGTAAAGAATCGCGGTGCGACCACCGAGCGCCCAAAAGCGACATAAATCGGCGAAACAGCCAGATGGCTTGCGCCCATCGGTCCAGTTTCGCGAGGTATCGGAGAAGGCGCGCTATTTTCCTGCGCGGAGCCCGCGAAAACGGGCTTCTCTCACCCAAGACTGATTGACAGCCTGCAGGAATACGGCAGTAAGTTGCCGCATGATCGGCCGGGGTGCGCACGGCGCCTCGCGGCCTGATCGGTAACAGGACGCGGCATGAATCGCGCCCAACTTACGGGGAGTAAGACTACATGACGGCATCGACCTTCAACCGCCGCACCATCCTGAAGGGCACCGCGCTCGGGATTGGCGCGCTTGCGGCTCCGGCCCTGATTTCCAAGGCGGCGCTCGCCTCGTCGGGGGAGGTGAACTTCACCGGCTGGGCGGGCTATCCTGACCTCAAGGACAAGGTGTTCCCGGCCTTTGAAAAGGCCACGGGCATCAAGGTGAATTTCACCGAACTGCCCGATCAGGACACGATGTTCGCCCAGGCGAAAGTCGCGCTTCAGTCCGGCGGCATCGACCTGATCGAACCGACCATAGACCGCGTCGGCGCCTGGAACTCGAACGGCATCCTTGGCGCCTTCGATCCGGCCAAGCTGGCGATGGACAACTACCTGCCCGGCCTTGCCGACGGCGCGGCGGGCGAGCGGTCCCACAAGGACGGCGCGCTGCTCTATGTCCCGTCGAACTGGGGCACCGAGGCGCTGGTCGCGAACTCGAAGGACGCGAAGCTCGCCTCGCCCGCGTCGCTTGGCGACCTTTTCAACCCCGACAACCAGATCACCGTGCGCCCGCACTCGGCTCTTGCCGCGATGGGCCGCTGGCTCGACGCGACGGGCAAGCTGCCGATGCCCTGGATGGAGGGCTACAGCGACATGGACAAGATGACCAAGCTCTGGGACATCGCACTGGCCGAGGCCATCAAGGCCAAGGGCAACATCGTCCAGTGGTGGTCGGGCGAAAACGAGGCGCACGCGGGCTTTGCCGCCAACGGCGCCGTCCTGGGCCTGTGCTGGGATTCGACCGGCTACAACCTGCGCAATGAGGGCTACAAGTATGTGGCGCCGTCCGAAGGCGCCTTCGCCTGGCATCAGGGCTTCGTCCTGATGAAGAACGCCAAGAACGTCGATCAGGCCACGGAACTCGCCAAGTGGGTCTCGACCCCCGAAGGCGCTTCGATGTGGGCCACGGCCTTCTCGTCGAACCCGGTTGGCAAGGGCGCGTCGGAACTGATGAACCCCGACGTGGCTGCCTACTACAAGGGCACGTTCGACGAAGCGGCGCTGGCGAAGCTTTGGTGGTGGCCGGACCAGTCGGCCGAATTCCTGGCCAAGCGCGGCGAATATGCCGACAAGTACAAGGCGGCGTAAGACCGTCGGCTGACGTCACGCAGCTTTCGCGCCGGGCGGTCTGCCCGCCCGGCGCCCCTTCGGGCAGGCCAGCCGCCGCCCGACAATATCCTTTATAATCAGACCGATGGGGACAAACCTGCCATGAGCGCCGGGATTGAACTGGACGATGTGAGTTGTGATTTCGGCGCGTTTCGGGCGGTTGATCATGTGAATGTCAACATTCAGCCGGGCGAGTTCTTCTCTTTCCTGGGCCCCTCGGGCTGCGGCAAGACCACCATTCTGCGGATGATCTCGGGGTTCACCGATCCGTCCGAAGGCGTGATCCGCATCGGCAACAAGGACATGAAGGGCCAGCGTCCGAACCAGCGGCCGACCGCGCTGATCTTCCAGAACCTGGCGCTTTTCCCGCTGATGAAAATTTGGGAAAACATCGCTTTCGGGCTTGAGGTGCGGGGCGTCGACGCGGCCAAGCGGCGCGCGCGGGCGGATGAGCTTCTGAAGCTCGTGGACCTGCCCGGAGCGGGCGACAAGATGCCAAGCCAGTTGTCAGGCGGCCAGAAACAGCGCGTGGCCATCGCCCGCGCGCTCGCGGTCGAACCGGCGGTGATGCTGCTGGACGAGCCCCTGTCCGCGCTTGACCTGAAGCTGCGCCAGCACATGCGCGCCGAACTGCGTGCGATCCAGAAGCGCACCGGCGTGACCTTCATCTACATCACCCACGACCAGGGCGAGGCCTTGGCCATGTCCGACCGCGTGGGGGTCATGTCGCAAGGCCGGCTGCAACAGGTCGCCAAGCCCCGCGACATCTACGACAACCCCTCGAACGGCTTCGTTGCGGCCTTCGTCGGTGAAAACAACATCCTGACGGGCAAGATCCGCGACAGCGCCGGGGGCGTTGCCTTCTTTGACACCGACCATGGCCCGTTCAGCGCCCGGCTGGCGGACGAAAACGGCGACAAGTCCGTCAAGCTGTACGTCCGCCCCGAGGACATGCGGCTGAGCGAGCGGGCCGAGGCCCAGAACTCGGTCCCCGTCACCGTGACGGATGTGGCCTTCGAGGGCAACTTCACCTCTGTCACGGCGATCAGCGACAAGGGCCAGCATTTCGTGGCCGAGATTCGCAATGACGGCGCCGCCAGCCTGCCGGCCCAGGGCACCAAGCTTCACATGAGCTTCGATGCCGCGAAAGCCGCGCTGCTGCCCGAAGCCGACGTGCGGAAGGGCTGAGCCATGCAGGAGCTTTTGCGCCGCTTCGGCCCGACCCTGACCGGGGCCTTCATCGTCCTGACCGCCTTCTGGCTTCTGATGCTGGTCATCCTGCCGAACCTCACGCTCTTTGAATCGAGCTTCAGGCCCTATCTTCCCGTGGTGGACGTCGGTGGCCCGAAGGACATCTACACGATTGAAAACTATGCGAAGTTTTTCGCAAACGCGACCGATACGAATATCCTTGGCTTCACCTTCCAGGTGCCGATCCATGTGAAGATCTTCTTCGGAACGGTCTTCTATTCGACCCTCGTCACCTTCATCACCTTCATTCTGGCCTATCCTTTGGCCTTCTACCTGGCCAAGGTCGTCGCGCCCACGTCGCTGGCCACGCTCTTCCTGCTTCTGTTCGTGCCGATGTGGGTCTCCGAGGTGCTGCGCGCCTTCGCCTGGTTCATCATCCTGGCCTACAAGGGGCCGCTGAACGCGGTTTTTCTGTGGATGGGTGTGATCGACTCGCCCGTGCGCTGGATCATGGGCTACCGCGCCATCATCATCGGGCTGGTCTACACCTACGTCCTTTTCATGCTCTTTCCGATCTACAATGCGATCCAGTCGCTGGACACCAACCAGATCGAGGCGGCACAGGACCTGGGCAGTCCCTGGTGGCGCACGCACTGGCGGATCGTGCTGCCGCATGCCAAGCCCGGCATCGCCTCTGGCGCGGTCATGGTCTTCATGCTGTCGGCAGGCTCGCTTCTGGTGCCGGCGCTTCTGGGTTCACCCACCTCGCTCTGGTTCACCCAGACCATCCAGCAATGGATGCTCGAGGCGCAGGACTGGAACTCGGGCGCGGCCTATTCCTTCCTGTTCCTGCTGCTTTGCACCCTGTTTGTCTCGCTCGTCATGTGGGTCTTCAAGGTGCGTCTCACCGATATTGCGAAATAGGGGGCGACGATGACCGACAAGAACCGCCGCTTCTTTTACAACCTCTATATGGCCGCGTTCCTGCTTTACCTGCTGTTGCCGCTCGCGGTGATGAGCGGCGCGGCCTTCAATGACAGCAAGCTGCCGTCGATCTACCCCTGGATGGGGCTGACCGACCGCTGGTTCATCGACCTGTGGAACGACGACACGCTCTGGACCTCGTTCCGCAACACGATCCTTGTCGCACTGGCCGTGGTCGTGCTGGCGGTGCCGATCGGGACGGCGGCCGCCATCGTCGTCAATTCGATCTCGGGGCGCACCCGGTCAGTGCTTTACGGCGTCATGGTCGCGCCGATCCTGGCCCCCGGCGCGGTGATCGGCATCTCGACCATCCTCTTCTGGAACAAGCTCCACGTGCCGACGGGCCTGCATCTGTCGGCGCTCGGCCAGGTCAGCTACATCGCGGCCTTCGTCATGCTGCTGGTGCTGGCGCGGCTGCAAAGCTTCGACACGAACCTTGAAGAGGCCGCGCTCGATCTGGGCGCCACCCATCCGCAGGTCCTGCGCCGGGTGCTGCTGCCCCACCTCTATCCCGCGATCGGGGCCGGCGCTGCCATCGCCTTCTTCCAGTCGATCGAAAACTTCAACATCACCCTCTTCACGCGCGGCACCTCGAACACGCTGACCGTCTATGTCTTCTCCAAGGTCCGGTCCGGGATCACGCCGTCGATCAACGCGCTGGCCTTCCTCCTGATCGTCACCACGCTCGGGCTCGCGCTCATCTACGAATGGCGTCGGCGCGCGCGGGTGAGGGTGGAACAGGCGCGCGAGGCAGAGGCGCGGCGGGCCGAAGCGGCGGCGGAGTTGGCCCTGATCCCGTGACACTTACGCTCTACACAGCGCTTTACGGCCAGAAAGAGCCGCCGAACCCGGATGTGTTCGGCGGCTTTTCCAACGTCCGGCGGCTGGTCTTCACCGACCGTGCCGACCTTGATCCGTCCGTCTTCGGGCAGGGAGTCGAGCGCATCCTGGACCCTCTCGACGGCCTCGATCCCTCGCGCGCGTCGCGCCGCGCGAAGCTGATGCCCCACCGCTATCTTGGGCCGGGCTGGTCGCTCTGGGTCGACAACAAGTCCCGCCTGAAGCGCGACCCGCTTCAGGTTCTGGCGGCCGCTGAGGCCCAGTCCGATGCCGGTTTCTTCGCCTTTCCGCATTTCGCCCGCGACGATGTCTATGCCGAGCTGCAGACCTGCTGGGAAAACGGCCTGGACGACTACGCCATCCTGAAGGAACGCGAACGCACCTACCGGGCAGAGGGGATGCCCGCCCACACCGGCCTGATCGAAGGCCACCTGATCCTGCGCCGGCATGGCGACCCCGACCTGATGCGCTTCGGCGAGGAATGGTACGATCATGTCCGCCGCTATTCCCGCCGCGACCAGATCTCGTTCCCCTACCTCGCCTGGAAACTGGCCCTGCGCTACGAAACCTTCGCCACGCTCGACTGGCGCGAGACGGTCCAGCACGACCGCATCGACCGCGCCAGCCGCCAGCCGGACTTCCACCGCAAACACCGCACCTATCAGGCCGCGCGCGCGCTCTATCACCGCCTGCGTCGGGCGCTCGGCCGCTGAGGTTCCGGCCTGAGTCCCGGCCTGAGTCTTTGCCTGAGTCTTTGCCGCCACAGTTTTCCCCCAAATCTGGGGGCGGAATTTTGCCGCTACCCCCGCCGTGGGTGGCCCCCTATAGTCGTAGCGTTATCGGGGCATTTTGGGAGCAGGGAATGCGCTGTCCGTTTTGCGGAAACGTCGACACACAGGTGAAGGACAGCCGCCCGGCAGAGGATCACGTCTCGATCCGCCGGCGCCGCTTTTGTCCGGCCTGCGGCGGCCGTTTCACCACCTACGAACGGGTCCAGTTGCGCGACCTCGTGGTGATCAAGTCATCCGGCAAGCGCGAGGAGTTCGACCGCTCGAAGCTCGAACGCTCGATCCGCATCGCCATGCAGAAGCGCCCCGTCGACCCCGAGCGCATCGACCAGATGATTTCCGGCATCGTGCGTCGGCTTGAAAGCCTGGGCGAGACCGACATCCCGTCGAAGACCATCGGCGAGATCGTGATGGAAAGCCTCGCGCGGATCGACACCGTGGCCTATGTGCGCTTTGCGAGCGTTTACAAGAACTTCCAGGCCGCCGACGACTTCGACAAGTTCGTGTCCGAGCTTCGCCCCTCGGCCACCTCCGAGGAGTGAGCGCCGAGGACGACCGGCGCTTCATGGACCTGGCGCTCGCGCTTTCGGCGCGGGGGCTGGGCAACGTCTGGCCCAATCCGGCCGTTGGCTGCGTGATCGTGGCGGGCGGCCGCATCGTCGGGCGCGGCTGGACCCAGCCGGGCGGGCGGCCCCATGCCGAGGTGGTGGCGCTGACGCAGGCCGGGGGGCAGGCGCGCGGGGCGACGGCCTACGTCACGCTGGAACCCTGCGCCCATACCGGCAAGACAGGACCTTGCACGGTGGCGCTTGAGCAAGCCGGCGTCGCGCGGGTGGTAAGCGCACTGCAGGACCCCGACCCCCGTGTCGCCGGGCGCGGCCATGCGATATTGCGGGACGCGGGCTTGGCGGTCGAGGTGGGGCAGGGCGCGGACGCCGCCCGCCGCCTGCAACGCGGGTTCCTCCTGCGCCTGACCGCCGGGCGGCCGATGCTGACCCTGAAGCTCGCCACGAGCCTTGACGGACGGATCGGCACGGCTTCGGGCGAAAGCCGCTGGATCACCGGGCCCGAGGCGCGCGCCATGGTCCATGGCCAGCGCGCCCGCCATGACGCGGTCCTGATCGGCGGGGGCACCGCACGGGCCGACAATCCCTTGCTGACCGTGCGCGGGCTCGGGGCCATTCGCCAGCCGGTCCGCATCGTCGCCTCGCGCGGGCTGGACCTCGACCCCGGGGCAGCACTTGGCCAGAGCGCGCGCGAGGTGCCGCTGTGGCTGGTCCATGGGCCCTCGGCCCCTGAAAGCGCCCGCGCCGGATGGTCGGCAACGGGTGCGCAGCTTTTCGAGGTGCCAGAGGCGGAAGGCGGTCTTGATCCGGCGGCACTTCTGGCAAGGCTCGGAACCGCAGGCCTGACGCGGGTCTATTGCGAGGGGGGCGGGACGCTTGCCGCCTCGCTACTTGCCGCCGGTCTGGTCGACGATCTGGTGCTGTTCCAGGCCGGCCTCGCGCTCGGCGCCGACGCCCGAGCCGCCGTTAGCGCCTTGCACCTTGACCGGCTGGCCGACGCGCCACGCTTCCGGCTCATCGACAGCCGCCCGGTAGGCGGGGACCTCTACAGCCTCTGGACCCGGCCCTGACGCCAGAGCCAGGCCTGACCCGCAAACCACCCTTGCGCCTTTGACAGAAGCCGAAGCCCCGTGCCCGCCTGCGGCAGTTCGCTGCGTTCCAGCCGGTCGAGGATCACCTCGGGCGGGCAGGGGCGGCGGCTGACCGGGTCGAAATAGCGCGGCGCGCCGATCAGGCAGGCATGGGCAAGGGCTGCGAGTGTCGGACGCGCGCGCCGCCGGCCGGGCGGGGGCCAAAGGTCGGTCGTAAGGCCCCAGCCCGCATAGAACGGCGCACCCAGGCAGGTGACGGGCACGCCGCGCAACAGGGCCTCGAACCCAAGGGTCGATGTCATGGTCCAGACCCGGTCGACCAATCCCAGCACGGACACCGGATCGCCCGGCGGCACCTCGACATCCGCCCAGGCCCGCGCCTCGGCCCAGTCGATCGCGCCGGGACGCAGGCCCGCGGCCACGTCCGGGTGCGGCTTCCAGAGGATCAGCGCACCGGGGTTGAGCGCCCGCACCTCGGCCAGCAGGGCGCGATTGGTGGCGACGGGACCGGCCCCGTACCGCACGCTGGCGTCATCCTCGACCTGGCCCGGCACCAGGATGCGCGGGCGGCCGTCGTCGGGCAGGGGCGGCAGTGCGGGGGCGGGCAGGTTGTATTTGCTGAAGGCCCCGGCGACGATCCGCGCGACCAGCCGTTCGGCGCGTTCCTCGCCGCCCGGCGGCGGGCCTGCGGCCACCAGCGCCTCGAACCGGCTCGGGGTGCGGGGATCGGACGGCAAACCCTCGTCGTCCGTCACCAGCGACAGGGGTGGCACCAGCGCGGCGCCAAGGCCACGCGAGCGCAGGAAGCCGTCCTCGATCCTGAGGACATGGGGCGCGTCCGCCGCCACGGCCATGCCGCCCCAGACCAGAAGCCCGCGCCCCTCGGCCCGCGCGCGCGCCGCGACGGCGCCGGGCCGCGCACGGGCGGGGGCAAAGCGCACCGGCCTTTCGCCCCCAAACATCTCCTGCACCCGGCCCCGCTTCCAGGCCCGCACGCCCACCGCCAGATGGCCGCGCCGGTCCTCGCGGAAGGCGCGCACCTCGGCCTCGGTCTGGTCGAACCGTTCCTCGAGCGTGCAGAGCCGGTCGCGCACCGGGTCGTACCAGGTCGGATAAAGGATCATCGCCGCGGCAAAAAGCTGGGCCCGCGTCAACTTCCGGTGACGGCGGGGCAGGGGGTGGCGGTCCTCGCTGAGGCCCCAGCCGGCATAGAAGGGCTGGCCGAAGACCTGCGGCCTGTGCCCGGCCAGGATCGCCTCGAACCCCATCTGCGACGAGAGCGTATAGACCGCGACCGCGCCTTCGAGCATCCGCCAGGGGCTGATCGCGGCGGAGGACAGCTGGACCGGCCCCATCGCGCCGTTGGCATCTTCCGGCCCGAAATGGCCGGGCCGTGCGCCCGCGTCGGTTTCGGGGTGGGTGCGGATGACGATGCGGGTGTTCGGATGATCGTCGCGCGCGGCAAAGAACATCTCGCGCATCGTCGCCGCTGTCGCCCCGCTCGCCCGGATCGAGGCATCGCCCCGCGTCTGGTCGATCAGAAGGACATAGCCCGGCCCGGGCGGGGCGAGCGTCAGGTCGAAGGCCGAATATTTCGACAGATGCGCCGCCTGCATCCGCGCCATCGCGACCCGCGCCCGGTTCAGAAGCGCCGTGTCATCCAGGGGATGCGTGGCCAGAAGCCGTTCCAGATCAGAGACTTGCGCTGGGTCGAAGTGAACCCCCGACCGATCGATCAGCAGGCCGCCCGGCGGCGCCCCCTCGCGTCCCGTGCGGATCGAGCGCAGGAAGGCATCCTCGATCCGCACCACCGGCCGCCCGGTCAGCGCCGCGACCGCCTCGCCCCTTGGCGCGGTCGGGCTCTGGCCCCAGACCGCCACCGCATCGTCCGGCCCGACCGGCGCGCCGAGCCGCAGGTCGTAGCCGGCCAGCGTCAGGATGCGCCGGAGCCGGGGGTTCAGGAACCCGCCGTTATAGACGTAAAGCCGCTGGCGTTCCGCCGGCTTGCCGCTCACTTGCCAGTGACGGCTTGAGTCAGGGAATGGGCCGACGCGGTTGCGCCGGTCACGACCGACAGGCTCTTTTGCCACGAAACATAGGGCGCTTCGGTCACATAGATCGTGTCGCCGTCGTGGATGAGGAAGTCGCGCGCGTTGAAAAGCCCGTCGGGCTCGGTCAGGTTCAGCACATAGGCCACGCGCTGCGTGCCCTTCAGGTCCGTCCGGCCCATGAGGCTGTTGACCACATCCGCCCGCTCGTCGCGCAGGATGAAGACCCCGGTCGGGTCGGCCGAATTGGTCGCCAGGCCACCGACCTGGGCGATCGCCTCGATCGCGCTCATGTTCGCAGAGGTGAACTTGACCCGCGTCTGGCTGCCGAGCGCGCCGAGCGAGGTGAAGTTACGCGGGTCGTTCTGCACCAGGATGATGTCGCCCGGCCGCAGGGGGATGTCCATCGCCGGGTTTTCGTAGATGTCATTCAGCCGCGCCGTGCCGGCCTTGCCGCCGCGCGTCACGGTGACCTGCGCCACCTGCGGATCGCCGACGATTCCGCCCGCGCGCGCCAGCATCGCCGACAGCGTCCGCGTCGGCCGTTCGATCGGATAGACGCCTTGGCCGCCGATGTCGCCCGCGACCGACACTGTCGCCCCGTCGCCCGCCGCGCGCGCCACCTCGACCTGCGGGTCGGGCGTCTGCGAGCCGAGCTTTTCGGTGATGATCCGGCGCAGCGCGTCAGGCGAGTTGCCCGCCGCCTTCACCCGGCCCGCATAGGGCACGAAGATGAAGCCGTCGCCGTCCACCTGTATGTCGGTCAGGGGGGTCACCGTCTGGCCGGGCTTGGCCAGAAGACCCTGGTCGACGTTTTCCCAGACCCGAAGCACCAGCTTGTCGCCGGGCCGGATCACGTCGGACCCCAGAAGCCCGGCATCGCGGAACGACCGGCCAAAGCCGATCGGCACATTCTTCGAGGCGATCGTGGCCACCCGATGATCGACCGGCACGATGAAGGTATCGCCCTTGGCCGTCACGGAACTGGCAAGGATCTCGCTCTTCTTCGGGCCGGAGCGCGGCAGGCCGCAGGCGACGAGCGCTGCGACGAGCGTCAGGGCGGCGAAAGGCTTCGCCAATGGGCTGCGAAAAAGCGTCAAAATCGGGTCCCGCACGACGTGTTATTTCGCGATGACCATAGAACTGACGGCCAAATCTGCCTAGCGGCCGGTGGAAACGACCCGCAACTGTTGCCCTCGTGCCGCTTTCGGCAAGAGAATTGTGGTCGTCGGATCGTCGGTCGCAAGCAGTAGATCGACGATGCGCCGCAGAAGCGCGCTGCGCCCCCGCGCCGAGTAGAAACCACCGGGAATCTGCGAACTTTCCAGAAGGAACTGGCGAAAATCGCGGTAGGCGGCGCTGTCCGGCGGCTCGGGTGCGGCGAAGAAGGCGGCGAGCGGCTGGCGCGACACGAACTCGGGCTTGTCGTAGATCGCGCGGCCGAAGATCTTGACCGGCAGCCCGCGGTAGAGCGCCTGCTGCGCCGCCGTCGAGTTGACCGTCACCGCGCTCGCCGCCCCGTCGAGGATCGGCGCCAGTTTGCCGCCGCGCAGGAAATGGACACGGCCCCTCAGCCCCGCCCGCGCCGCCCCCTCGGCGATCAGCCGGCGAAGCGGCACGCGCCCGTCCTCGAGCGGATGGGCCTTGAAGACCAGATGGTGATGGGGGGCCGCGCCTTCCGCAAAGCCCTTGAGGCAGAGCGCGATGAAATCGGCCATCGACGGCAGGTCGGAATGGGCGCGAAAGCTCGCGTCATGTTCAAGCTGCAGAAGGACGAGGTGATAGGGAAAGGCCCCCCGCCGGATCGGCCGCGTGGCGAGCCGCCGTTCGAGCCGGTGCCAGGGCATCAACAGAAGGCGACGCAGGTGCAGCTGGAACTCGGTCGCGACGCCGATCGCCCGGTGCGGGCGAAAGCGCGGATAGCGGCCGTTCATCGCCAGGACGAAGAAATGGTAAAGCGCGCCGTAGAAGACATGCTCGCGCATGTCGCCCCAGCGGGCGGGCGCGGGCGGGTGGTCGGCGCCCGGCCGGGCAAGGGCTGCGCGCATCTCCTCGACCGTCAGCCCCATCAGCTGCGAATGGCCGTTCGAACCGCCGCGTTCATAGGTCACCCAGTAGGGGCGCAGGTAGCCCTCTTCAAACACATGGACGGTCAGGCCGCGCGCATGGGCGGCGAGTATGGCCTTGGCGTGGATCGGCCTTGTGTCGCCATAAAGGACAAGGTCGGTGATCTGGTGCCGGTCCAAGAGTGCGGCGCAAGCGTCGGGCCAATCCTCAGACGCGCCGTCGAAGGCAATGTAGCCCGGCCCCCGCCAGAAGACCCGGTCGCCCTGGTTGAAGCCCACGCGCCAGACGTCGGCCCCGGCGGCCCTGAGCCCCTTGCCGAGCCGGGCGAAGAAGGGGCCGTGCGGCCCTTGCAGGAAGAGGAAGCGGCGGGGCGCGGTCATGCGCCACATGTCGCACGGCGCGCCCCGGCCTGTCATCCGGCTTTCGCGTCCCCGGCTTGCGGTGGCAGGCGGAATGGGGAAGGGTAGCGCCGTCACGAAGGAGGCGCCCCATGTTCACCGGCATCGTCACCGATCAGGGAGAAGTCCTGGCCCTGACCCGCGGCGGCGACCTGCGCGCCCGGATCGCGACCGCCTATCCGGCCGACGGCATCGACATCGGTGCCTCGATCGCCTGCGACGGCTGCTGCCTGACGGTGATCGAGCGCGGCCAGGACGGCAAGCGCGACTGGTTCGACGTGCAGATCTCGGCCGAGAGCCTTGGCAAGACCAACCTCGGGGTCTGGGACCTGGGCCGCCGGATCAACCTGGAACGCGCGCTGAAGGTCGGCGACGAGCTTGGCGGCCACATCGTGTCGGGCCATGTCGATGGTGTGGCCGAGGTCATCGCCATGCGGGACGAGGGCGACAGCACCCGCTTCACCTTCCGCGTGCCCGAGGCACTGGCGGGCTTCATCGCGCCGAAAGGCTCGGTGGCGCTGAACGGCACCTCGCTCACCGTGAACGAGGTCGAGGGCGCGACCTTTGGCGTCAACATCATCCCACATACGAAAGCCGTGACCGGCTGGGGGCGCGCCCGGGTCGGCGACAAGGTGAACATCGAGATCGACACGCTCGCCCGCTATGTCGCGCGGATGCGCGACTGGGCGCAGGGGTAGGGGTCTTTCTCGACCGGCCGGGCCGGGCGGGATCGGGAAGCCTACAGGTTTCCCCCGACCGCAGCGCAGCGTCACCGCTGGACCGCTGATGTCCTGAACCACCAAAGGCCAGCGCCCGCCATCGGCGGGGCGGGCGCTGGCCGGTGGCTTTGGGCCACCGGCCGGGACAGGGGGAGGGGCCATCGCATGGCAGGGTCAACGGCCCCTGCCACCCGGACCGGGGACGGCCACCACGCAGCAGCCGACCGCCGCCCATCCCCGAACTGCCTCCCGACGCAGCACCCGCGGCCGGAACTGCCTCGAAAACGGGCAACCACGGCGCGGCAATGGCGGAACGCCATCCTGAACTTGCCGAACAGCGACACCCCGGGGCCTGATCGCCCCATCATGTCCGACCCCGCCCCCCTTGGCCACAATCGCGGCCCCTCGCTCGCCCCCGGATCCCGCTGGGCCGCCCATTGCTGGCGGGTGGCGCGCGCCGACCTGCTGCCGCACCTGCCGATCGAGGTCGTGCGCACCCGCGTCCGCCGTGCCGCCGAGCTTGGCCTGGACTACCGCACCTATGCCGGGGTCCGGGCGCGGACCGGGCGCGACCTGATCGCCTTCCTCTTCTCCGAAAGCGCGCTGGCGCTGGCGCCGGATGGCAGGCTGCCGCCCGACCGCCGCGCGCGGCTTGAAGCCTTGCGCGCCTGCGAACGCGTGGCGCTGATCCGCACCGACGCAGGCCCACCCCTTGACCGCACGGCCGAGCCGCCCGCCTTCCTCGCCTCGGACCCCGCCGCCCGCACCGCCCTGCGTGCCGCCTGCGGCCGGCACCCGGCAGGGGCGGTGGCGCTGATCGCGGTCCACGACCTTGAGGCCGGCTGGGCCGAGGCCGCCCGACTCGCCACCGTCCTCTCCGCCCGCGCCTTCTTCGCCCCTCTGGCAAACCAGCGCGGTTTGGTCTAATCGCCACAGCGACCGGACCAGCGGGAGCGCGAGCCATGGGCGATGATCTGAAGGGCGACGATCTGAAGCGGGCGATCTCTCCCACCGAAGAGATCATCGAGGAAGCGCGCAACGGGCGCATGTTCATCCTCGTCGATCACGAGGACCGCGAGAATGAGGGCGACCTGGTGATTCCCGCCCAGATGGCCACGCCCGAGGCGATCAACTTCATGGCCAAGCACGGGCGGGGGCTGGTCTGCCTGACGCTGCCCGGCGCGCGGATCGACGCGCTGGGCCTGCCCCTGATGTCGACCAAGAACTCCTCGCGCCACGAGACCGCCTTCACCACCTCGATCGAGGCGCGCGAAGGGGTCACGACCGGCATTTCAGCCCATGACCGCGCCCGCACGATCGCGGTGGCGATCGACCCGACCCGCGGCGCCGCCGACATCGCCACGCCCGGCCACATCTTCCCGCTGCGCGCCCGCGAAGGCGGCGTCCTGGTCCGCGCCGGCCATACCGAGGCCGCGACCGACGTGAGCCGCCTTGCCGGGCTGAACCCGTCCGGCGTGATCTGCGAGATCATGAACGAGGACGGCACCATGGCGCGGCTGCCGGAACTGATCGGCTTCGCGCAGGCGCACCGGCTGAAGATCGGCACCATTTCCGACCTGATCGCCTATCGCCTACGGAACGACAGCCTTGTCCGGCAGGTCGCCGACCGGCCCGTCACCTCGTCCCACGGCGGCGAATGGCGGATGCGGGTCTTTTCGGATGCGGCGCACGGGGCCGAACATATCGTTCTGTCGAAGGGCGACCTGACCACGCCCGAGCCGGTCCTGGTCAGGATGCATTCGCTCAACGCGCTCGAAGACGTGCTGGGCCTGCACCCTGCCCATTCCGGCCAGATGCCGGGCGCCATGCGCGCCATCGCGGCCGAGGGGCGTGGCGCCGTGATCCTTCTGCGCGACACCGCGATGAAGCTTGCGCTCGACGAAGAGGCGACGCCCCACAAGTTGCGCCAGTATGGCCTTGGCGCCCAGATCCTTGCCGCCCTCGGCCTGACGCGGATCGAGCTTCTGACCAACTCGGGCCGCCCGAGCATCGTGGGCCTTGATGCCTACGGGCTTCAGATCACCGGCACCCGCCCCATCGCGATCGAGGACTGACCATGGCCGCCACCGAAGAACATGCCACGCTGCCGCTGCCGGCCTTCGACAAGCCGGTGAAGCTGCTGATCGTCGTCGCCCCCTATTACCGCGCCATCGCCGACAACCTGGTCGCCGGCGCCCGCGCGATGGCCGAAAAGGCCGGCGCGAGCGTCGATCTGGTCGAGGTTCCGGGCGCGCTCGAGATCCCGGCGGCAATCTCGACCGCCTTCCGAATGACCGACTACGACGGCTTCGTGGCCCTTGGCTGCGTGATCCGGGGCGAGACGACGCATTACGACACGGTCTGCAACGACAGTTCGCGCGGGCTGACGCTTCTGGGGCTGCAAGGCGCCTGCCTTGGCAACGGCATCCTGACGGTCGAAAACCGCGCCCAGGCCGAGGTGCGGGCCGACCCCGCGGGCCAGGACAAGGGCGGCGGGGCCGCAGCGGCGGCCTTGCATCTCATCGCCTTGTCGCGCAAATGGGCGCGGTCGACGAAGGGCATGGGTTTCCGGTCCGCCGACTGACCCGGAGAGCATCATGACCGACGAGACGACCGGGGGCCCCGCGCCCCGCAAGCCCAGCCAGGAAGAAAAGCGCCGGATGAAGTCCGCGGCGCGGCTCTATTCGGTGCAGGCGCTCTTCCAGATGGAGGCGGGGGGCCAGACGCTCGACCGCGTGCGGCGCGAGTTCGAGGCGCACCGGATCGGCGCCACGGTCGAGGGCGTGGAATATGCCGAGGCCGATGTGAACCTCTTCCGTCTGATCCTCGAAGAGGCCGTGAACTGGCAGGCGGCGGTCGATCAGGCCACCGACCGGGCGCTGGTCGCGAAATGGCCGATCGGGCGCATCGACCCGGTGATCCGCGCGCTTTTCCGCGCGGCCGGGGCAGAGCTGAAGCAGCCCTCGATGCCGCCGCGCGTCGTCATCACCGAATATGTCGACGTGGCACACGCATTCTTCCCCGATGGCCCCGAACCGCGCTTCGTGAATGCGGTCCTCGACCATATGGCGCGGGAATTGCGGCCAGAGGCGTTCTGAGGTGGCGCTGTCGCGGCTCGGCCGGGCGGGACAAGGAAACGCACCGCGTTTCCCCCGCCTGCAGCGAAGCGTCGCCGCTGGACCGCTGATGTCCTGAACCCGCGAAGGCCGGCGCCTGCCCCGGTGGGCGCGAAGCGCCCGCCGATGGCGGGGCGGGCGCTGGCCGATGGCCTTTGGGCCATCGGCGGGGACAAAAGACCAAACCTTCGCATGGCAGAGGCGACGGCCTCTGCCACTCGGGCCGATGGGGCGGAGAGGCAGCCAGAGAGCCCCCGGCCTAGTGGCGCCCCGCCAGCCAGTTGCCGAAGGTCGCAAGCCGCGACGGCGGGCCGCCCGTCCGCGCCTCGGTCCGGTCGGCCGCGTTCAAAAGCGCATACATCCCCGTCACGCCGAGCCAGCGCAGGGGCTCCGGCTCCCACTGGCGGACCTGGCGATTGACCCAAGGTAGCGCCGTCGCATCGGTCGCGCGGCCAAGGGTCAGGTCCGCCAGCGTGCGCCCGGCAAGGTTCGAGGTCGAGACCCCCACCCCCACATAGCCGCCCGCCCAGCCGATACCGGTCGCGGGATCAAGCCCCACGGTCGCGCACCAGTCGCGCGGCACGCCGATGACACCGCACCAGGCATGGTCGAGCGGCGCCTCGCGCGCGGCCGGGAAATGCTGGCCCAGAATCGCGATCAGGCGGCGGATCGACTCGCCGTCGGGCGCGCCGGATCGGTCGAGCGACGAGCCGTACAGGTAGGGCACGCCACGGGCCCCGACGGTGATCCGCCCCTCGCGCGTTCGCTGGCAGTAGCAGTAGGCATTGGCAAAATCTCCAAGGATTTCATGGCCATGCCAGCCGATCTTGTCCCATGTTTCCTGGGGCAGGGGGGTGGTGACGATCTGGGCGGAATTGACCGGCAGCCAGGTGCGCCGCAAACCCGGCAGCGTGGCGGTGAAGCCTTCGGTGCAGCGCAGGATGCGGGGGGCCGTGATGGTGCCGTGCGTGGTCGTGACCCGGCCGGGCGCGATCTCGGTCACCGCCGTCCCTTCGGCGATGGTCACGCCCAGCCGCTCGACCGCATCGGCAAGCCCGCGCACGAGTTTCGCCGGCTGGACCCGCGCGACCCCCGTGACGACCATGCCGCCGAGCGTGCCCGGAACCACGACCCGCGCCCGCGCCTCGTCCTGGCCGATGGCATGGACCCGGCCCTCTTCCCCCCAGGATCGCCGGTACGCGACCTCGGCCTGCATCCGCTGGAACTGGGCGGGATTGGTCGCCACCATCAACTCGTCGGTCGGCAGGATGTCGGCGTCGATGCCCTCGGCCGCCGCGACGCGCATCACCTCGCCCGGCGTATCGGCCAGGGCCTGCACCATCGCGATGACCGGGCCCCGGCCCGCCTTGGCCGCGTAGCGCTCTTGGTTCCAGGCGAAGCTGCCGGTCAGCCAGCCGCCGTTCCGACCCGACGCGCCGAAGCCCGCGAACTCCTTTTCCACCACCAGAACCGACAGGCCGGGATTGGCCTTCTTCAGGTAGTAGGCGGTCCAGAGCCCGCTGTATCCCGCACCGACGATGCAGACATCGACCGCGCGGTCGCCGGCCAGCGGCGGGCGTAACTTGGGCAGGCCGCCCATGTCGCGATACCAGAAAGAAACGCCGCCCGTCTGCACAATGCCGCCCCCCCGCAATGCCGGTAATGGTAGGCCCGGAGGGACTTGAACCCCCAACCAAGGCGTTATGAGCGCCCTGCTCTGACCATTGAGCTACAGGCCCGACCGGCGCCCCATGCCTAGCAGAACCGGGGGGGCGGTCAAGCCAAGGGGCGGCGCGGCTTGTGCTGGGCCGGACGGGCAGGCTAGGACAGGCGGGTAACAGGTGCGGAGAGGTGCGATGGCGGAAGACAAGCGGGCCGCGCCGACCACGGCGGCAATGGTGGGCCGGTATGCCCTGACCTATGCCGGCCTGTGCCTTCTGGTGACATTGGCCTACTGGGCGCTCGAGCGCTGGCTCGGAAGCGCCCCCGGCGGCAATGCCATGGGGATCGTGGTGCCGTTCCTGGCGGCCATGACGACCGGGCAGCTCTACGTGGTCCGGGCGGGCCAAGCGCCGGACAAGGGTACTCTCTGGCGCTGGGCCGCGCTCTTCTGGCTGGTGACGATGCTCATCTCGCTGGCCCTTGCCGGCCTTGCCTATGCCGGTGGCGCCCTCGATGGCCAGTTCGCCGAAGCGCTGGCCGACCCGACGGGCCTCAAGGTCCTTGGCGCGGCACTGGCGGTTATGGCGGTGCTCCTCTTCTTCATCCTTCGCCTGGGGATAGGCATGGGGTTGCGCCAAGGCATGCGCGCAGCGCGCCGCAGCTAGTCGCCCAACGCCGGTTGCCTCTGGCGCGCCCTTCCGCTATCGCAGGCGCGAACCAGCGGGGGCGCGCATGACGGATCGGACCAACGGGCTGACCTATGCCGAGGCGGGCGTCGACATCGACGCGGGGAATGCTCTGGTCGAACGGATCAAGCCTGCGGCCAAGCGGACCGACCGGGCGGGCACCGTGTCGGGACTTGGCGGGTTCGGCGCGCTCTTCGACCTGAAGGCGGCGGGCTACCGCGACCCGGTCCTGGTCGCCGCGACCGACGGCGTCGGCACCAAGCTGAAGATCGCCATCGACACCGGGCTGGTCGACACGATCGGCATCGACCTTGTGGCCATGTGCGTCAACGACCTGGTCTGCCAGGGCGCCGAGCCCCTGTTTTTCCTGGACTATTTCGCGACCGGCAAGCTGGACGTGGATCAGGCCGCCCGCATCATCGAAGGCATCGCAGAGGGCTGCGCCGCCTCTGGCGCGGCGCTGATCGGCGGCGAGACGGCGGAAATGCCGGGCATGTATCACGGCGGCGACTTCGACCTGGCGGGCTTTGCCGTCGGCGCGATGGAACGCGGCGCCGACCTGCCGAAGGGCGTGGCCGAGGGCGATGTGATCCTTGGTCTTGCCTCGAACGGCGTCCATTCGAACGGCTATTCCTTCGTGCGCAAGGTCGTCGAGCGGTCCGGCCTCGGCTGGGACGCGGCCTCGCCCTTCGGCGCCGGCACGCTCGGCGCGGCCCTTCTGGCGCCGACGCGCCTTTACGTCAAACCCGCCCTTGCCGCGATCCGGGCAGGCGGCGTCCATGCGCTGGCCCATATCACCGGCGGCGGGCTGACAGAAAACCCGCCGCGCGTCCTGCCCGACGGCCTCGCGGCCCGGATCGACCTTGGCGCCTGGTCGCTGCCCCCGGTCTTCCGCTGGCTGTCCGACACCGCCGGCATGTCGCGGCCCGAACTGCTGAAGACCTTCAACTGCGGTATCGGCATGGTGCTGGTCGTGGCACCCGACCGCGCCGGGGCGCTGGCCGACCTCTTGCGCGACGGGGGGGAGACGGTGCATGTCATCGGCCGTATCGAGCCGGGCGAGGGCGTGCGCTACACCGGGGACTTCGCATGAAGCGCGTTGCCATCCTTATCTCCGGGGGTGGCACCAACATGGTGGCGCTGGTGCAAAGCATGCGGGGCGACAACCCCGCGCGCGCCACGCTGGTCCTGTCGAACAACCCGGACGCCGTGGGGCTCGACCGCGCCGCGACGCTGGGCGTGCCGACTGCGGTCGTAGATCACCGCGCCTTCGGCCGCGACCGGCAGGCGTTCGAGGCAGCACTTCTTGGCCCCCTGCAGGCGGCGAACCCCGACATCATCTGCCTTGCGGGCTTCATGCGCATCCTGACGCCCGGCGTCATCGACCGCTTCGCGGGCCGGATCCTGAACATCCACCCCTCGCTTCTGCCGCTTTATCCCGGCCTCGACACCTACGCCCGCGCCCTCGCGGCCGGCGACAGGGAGGCGGGCTGCACTGTCCATGAGGTGACGGCCGATCTGGACGCCGGGCCGATCCTGGGCCAGGCGCGGGTGGCGATCGAGCCGGGCGACACGGCCGATACGCTGGCCGCGCGCGTCCTTTACCAGGAACACCGCCTCTACCCGGCCGTCCTGCGCCGCTTCGCCGAAGGCGACCGGACGCCCCTTTACCTCTGAGAGGCCAAGGCCTCGGCCAGGGCGTCGGGCAGCGCCGCCGCAAAACGGTGAAGCGCCGCGTCCGGCCCGCAGGAAACGCGGATCGAGCGGTCAAGGGGCGCCACCCCCGGCATCCGCACGAACACCCCCCGCCGGCCGAGTGCCGCGACCAGCGCGCGGGCAAAGTCCCCGTCGCGGCCTGTATCCAGCGCCACGAAGTTCGTGGCCGAAGGCAGCGGCGTCAGCCCGTGGCCGCGCCCGATCTGACCGACCCGCTCGCGCGCCGCAGCGACCAGCCCCCGCACCCGCGCGAGGTGCCCCTGGTCGGACAGCGCCGCAAGCGCGCCGGCCTGCGCCACCCGCCCCATGCCGAAATGGTTGCGCACCCGGTCAAAGGCCGCGATCAGCCCCGGATGGCCGATCGCATAGCCGACCCGCGCCCCCGCCATCCCCCAGGCTTTCGAGAAGGTGCGGAAACGGATGACATTCGCGCAGCCGGTGTCGAAGGGCGGCGCGGTGCCTTCGGGCGCCAGATCGACATAGGCCTCGTCCAGGACCAGAAGGCTGTCCTGCGGCAGGTCGGCGATCAGCGCGGCGACGCGGTCCGCCCCGTGCCAGCTGCCCATCGGATTGTCGGGATTGGCGAAATAGACCAGCTTCGCCCCGACCGCCCGGGCGGCGGCGGCCAGCGCCTCCGGGTCCTCGGCGCCGTCGCGGTAGGGGACCTTGTGCAACCGCCCGCCGTGGCCGGTGACATGGAAGGCGAAGGTCGGATAGGCCCCGTCCGAGGTCACGACAGGATCGCCGGCGCCAACCGTCAGCCGCACGAGCAGGCCCAGAAGACCGTCGATCCCCTCGCCGATCATCACCGCCTCTGGCGCGACGCCATGGTGGCGGGCGATGGCCCGGCGCAGCTCGTGCGCCTCGGGGTCGCCATACATCCAGACCTCGGACGCGGCCCTCTCCATCGCGGCGATGGCCGCGGCGGGGGGGCCGAAGCCGCTTTCATTGGCGCCTAGGCGGGCGGTGAAGGCGGCACCCCGCGCGCGTTCCTGCGCCTCTGGCCCGACGAAGGGCACAGTGGCGGGAAGCGAGCGGGCCAGAAGGGTCAGGAAACGGTCGGGCATCCGGGTCAGCCTTTCAGGAAGGCGCGGCGCGCCTCGGCCGCGATGGCGCGGGCCTGGTCGAGCCGCGCGATGTCGGCCATGGCGGCGCGGCGGCCCTCTTCGTCGGTCTGGGTGGCATAGCGGGCCTTCGCCTCGGCGATCTGGCGGCCGATCAGGATTTCCTCCGGCACAGCACCCGCTTCCGCCATCAGTCGGAACCCGACCGCATCCGCCGCACCGACGAAGGCGTTGCCGGTCCGGTCCGGCAGCGGCGCGCCTTGACCTGCCAGCCCGTCGAGCTTGCCTTCGGCCCGCGCCTTCAGGATCTGCCGTTCCGCGAGCCGGTTCCACCCCGCCATGACACTAGCCCAGCCGCGAAAGTGCTGCGCGCAGCTTTGCCGCCTCGTCCTGCAGGGCCGCCAGCGCCTCGCGCGTCTCCTCGACCACCTCTTCCTTGGCCGAAGCCACGAACTTCGGGTTGGCAAGCCGCCCGCTGAGGCCGCCCGCGTCCTTTTCCAGCTTCTCGACCGACTTTTCGAGCCGCGCCTTCTCGGCCGCGATGTCGATCACGCCTTCCAGAGGCAGCGCGAAACTGCCGCCCTCGACCGCGATCGTGACCGACCCTTTCGGCGCCGCGCCTTCCGTGATCTCGTTCACCCGCGCCAGCCGCTCGACCAGCGCCCGGTTCTGCGCCAGCGCCGCCCGGCCGCGGTCGTCGAGCGCCGTGATGACCATCGGCAGCTTCAGCCCGACCGGCACCCGCATCTGCGCGCGGGCAGACCGGATGTCGTCGATGAGCGCGATCACCCAGTTCATCTCGCGGTCCGCATCGGCGTCGATCAGCTCGGCGCCATAGGTCGGCCAGTCGGCATGGACCAGCATCTTGGCGCGGCTTCCCGTCAGGCCCCACAGCTCTTCGGTGATGAAGGGCATGATCGGGTGCATCAGGATAAAGCACTGATCGAGCACCCAGCCCATCGTCGCCTTGGTTTCCGCCGCCTCGGCGCCGTCCATCAGCGGCTTGGCAAATTCCACATACCAGTCGCAGACCTTGCCCCAGACGAAGGCGTAAAGCGCCTGCGCCGCGTCGTTGAACCGGTAGGCGGCCAGCGCCTCGTCGACCGCGAGCCGGGTCCGCGCCACCTCGCCGATGATCCAGCGGTTGACCGTATGCGTGGCGGCGGGGGGGGCGCTTTGCGTCTGATGACCTTCCCAGACCCCGTTCATCTCGGCAAAACGGGTGGCGTTCCAGAGTTTCGTGCCGAAGTTCCGGTAGCCCGCGATACGGCTCGTGTCGAGCTTCAGCACGCCCCCGAGCGAGGCCATGGCGGCATTGGTGAACCTGAGTGCGTCCGCGCCATATTCGTCAATGATATCAAGCGGGTCTATGACGTTGCCGAGCGACTTCGACATCTTCTTGCCCTTGGCGTCGCGGACCAGCCCGTGCAGATAGACGGTGTGGAACGGCGCCTGACCCACGACCGCCAGCTGCATCATCATCATGCGCGCGACCCAGAAGAACAGGATGTCAGAGCCGGTCACAAGGACGCTGGTCGGGAAATAGCGCTTCAGTTCCGGCGTGTCGTCCGGCCAGCCGAGCGTGCCGATCGGCCAGAGCCCGGACGAGAACCAGGTGTCGAGCACGTCGGGATCGCGCCAGACCGGGTAGATGAGGTGCGTCGGATCCTGGCTGAGGTTGTAGTCCGCCAGCGCCGCGGCGAAGCGGTGGATGGCGGTGTCGCGGTCTGCGACCTCGACGATCCGGGCGTGGTTCAGGGGGGCCGGCAGGCTGGCGATGTCGTCCTGGAAGCGGCTGGTGACGGCCTCGAAATCCGCCGAGGCATGGGCGCGGCTGCCGCCATGGACGAGCGCGTTGCTGAGAAGCAGGCGGAACAGCTCCGCCTCGTCCAGCGCATCATCGCCTTCATCGTCGTGGAAGTGGCGCGCGCCCATCGGCAGGCCATACCAGACCGGGATCTGGTGGCCCCACCACAGCTGGCGGCTGATCGTCCAGGGCTCGATATTTTCAAGCCAGTGGTAATAGGTCTTCTCGCCGCTGGCCGGCATGATCGTCGTCGTGCCGTCGCGCACCGCGTCGAGCGCCGGGCCGACGATCTTGGCCGTGTCCACGAACCACTGGTCGGTCAGCATCGGCTCGATCACCACTTTCGAGCGGTCGCCGAAGGGCTGCATGATCGGCTTCTGGTCGACCAGCGGCACGCGCTCCAGATGTTCCGCGCCCGTCTCCTTGTCGATCGACTTCTTCAGGGTGGTGACGGCCAGCCCCTCGGCGTTGATCTGTTCGACCACGCGCTTCCTGGCCTCGTAGCGGTCAAGGCCGCGCAGGTCGTCCGGCACCAGGTTGATCGCATCGACCTCGGCGTCGGTCATGGTCAGCGGCTGTTCGGTGAAGCCCGGCTGGACAAAGCCCTTGCGCACCAGCCAGGCGCGGGTCAGCGCACTCGCCTGTTCCGCCGCCTCGGCATAGGGCGGGCCGTCGTCGCGCATCGCGGCCTTGGTGTCCATCAACCGATAGCAGGGAATGTCGTTGCGCTTGGCCACGCCATAGTCGTTGAAGTCGTGCGCCCCGGTGATCTTGACCGCGCCCGAGCCGAAATGCGGGTCGGGATACTCGTCGGTGATGATCGGGATCATCCGGCGGTGTTCCTTCGGACCGACCGGAATTTCGCAGAGTTTCCCGACGATTGGCTTGTAGCGTTCATCCGACGGATGAACCGCGACCGCCCCGTCGCCCAGCATGGTTTCCGGCCGCGTCGTCGCGATCGAGATATAGTCGCGCTCCTCGCGGAAGGTCACGTTGCCGTCGGCGTCGCGTTCCACATATTCATAGGTCTGGCCCCCCGCGAGCGGGTATTTGAAGTGCCACATCCGGCCCGCGACCTCGGTCTGCTCGACCTCGAGGTCCGAGATCGCCGTCTCGAAATGCGGGTCCCAGTTCACCAGCCGCTTGCCGCGATAGATGTGGCCCTTGTCGTAAAGGTCGACGAAGACCCGGATCACGGCGCGCTGGAAATGCGCGTCCATGGTGAAGGCGTTGCGGTCCCAGTCGCAGCTTGCCCCGAGCCTTTGCAGCTGGTTGATGATGGTGCCGCCGGACTGTGCCTTCCATTCCCAGACCTTTTCCAGAAAGGCCTCGCGCCCCATCTCGGCCCGCGTCGGCTGGCCGGTGCGGGCCAGCTCGCGTTCCACGACCATCTGGGTCGCGATGCCGGCATGGTCCTGACCCGGCTGCCAGAGCGTGTCGTGCCCTCGCATCCGGTGCCAGCGCACCAGGATGTCCTGAAGCGTGTTGTTGAAGGCATGACCCATGTGGAGCGAGCCGGTGACGTTCGGCGGCGGGATCATGATGCAGAAGCTCTCGGCCCCCGGCCTGGCGTTCGCCCCGGCGCGGAAGGCCCCCGTTTCGATCCAGGCACGGGAAATCCGCGCCTCGGCTTCCGCGGGGGTGAAGGTCTTGTCCATCGGCATCGGTCGCTTCCCTTGACTGTCGTCCTTGGGTCTAGCGCGCCCGGCGCCGAAGGCCAAGCGGGTAGGGGTCATCAGGGGGCCTCATGCGGGCCCCCAGCCACCCTCAGTCGCCCCTGACGGCTGCCTCGATCGCCGCGATGTCGATCTTGACCATGTCCATCATCGCCGCCATCCCCCGTGCTGCCGCCGCGCGGTCGGGGTTGGTGAAGGCCGCCATCAGCGCGCGCGGCGTGATCTGCCACGGCAGGCCAAAGCGGTCCCGGCACCAGCCGCAGGCGATCTCGGCCCCGCCGTTTGCGGTCAGCGCGTCCCAGAGCCGGTCGGTTTCGGCCTGGCTGTCGGTCATCACCTGAAACGAGATGGCTTGCGTGAAGGGATAGCCCGGCCCCCCGTTCAGCCCGACGAACTGGCGGCCAAGGACGGTGAACTCGACGGTCAGTTCCGCGCCCGCCGGTGTCGAGGGGTTGTCGATGGGCGCCTTTGTGATCCGGCCCACGCGGCTGTCGGGGAAGGTCGCCGCATAGAACTCGGCCGCTTCCCGGGCGCGGCCGTCGAACCAGAGGCAGGTCACGAGCCGGTCGTCGGTTGCGGTGAGGCTCATCCCCTTGGTCCCACCACGGCAAACCAGGCGCCTTGCGGGTCGTTGGCGACCGCGACGAAGACGCCGCCCGGCACCTCCATCGGCCCGTTGTGCACCTTCCCGCCGCCCTTGGTGATCGCAGCGATGGCCCGGTCGACGCCCTCCACCCCGAAATAGACCAGCCAGCAGGACTGCGGCGCATCGCCAAGCCCCATCATGCCGCCAAGGTCCTGCCCGTCCCGCGCAAAGATGCGGTAGGCCCCCATCGCGCCCATGTCCATCGAGCGCGACTCGCGCCAGCCGAAGAGCGCGTCGTAATAGGCAGCACCCGCCTTCGGGTCCGACGACATCAGTTCCAGCCAGGCGCCATGGCCGGGCTTCGACATGTCATAGGCGCCGCTTTCGGGCGGCACCTCCATCGGCAGGGGTTGCAGTATGCCCATGACCGCGCCTTGCGGATCGGCGAGCACGGCAAAGCGCCCGGTATTCGGAATGTCGGTCGGCGGCACATAGGTCTGCGCGCCAGCCCTGGTCGCCTGGGCCGCCGTCTTGTCGCAATCGTCGACGGCAATATAGGCGGTCCAGCAGGGCATCGGCACCTGCGGCTGCATCGCCATCATCCCCGCCACGCGCGAGCTGCCGGCCGAGCCGAGCCGATAGTCGAACCCCTCCATCCCCGCGCTGGCCCAGGTCCAGCCGAAGACGCCGGCATAGAAGCGCTGCGCGGCATCGGGGTCAGAGGTTGCGAGTTCGTACCAACAGGGCAGTCCGTGAAAGCTTTTCATGTCGTAGCCTCGTCCTTGAAGATCGTCGTGAAGCCGCCGTAGATCATCCGCCGCCCGTCGAAGGGCATCGGCCCGAGCCGTTTCATCGTCTCGTCCGACATCATGACCTTCATCGCCCGTTCGTGCGTGGGCTTGTCGGGCCAGACGATCCAGGAAAAGACCACGACTTCGCCCGGCCGCAGATCGACGGCGCGCGGAAAGCTGGTGACCTGGCCCTCGGGCACCTCGTCGCCCCAGTTTTCCCAGGTGGCTATGGCGCCAAGCTCGCGGAACAGGTCCCAGGCGCGGCGGGTGAAGTCGAGGTAGGCCGCTTGCCCCCCTGCGGCGACCGGCGTCACGAAACCGTCGACATAGGCCATGTCCGTCCCCCCAAAAATCAGTCCGCGCCGAGTCGGCTTGCAGGGAAGAGGCTGGCATATTAGGTTATCTCTAGCAACTCATAGTTAATTAAAGTGACTGAAAGCCGCCGATCCTACGATGAAGGCTGCATCGCCGCCCACGCGCTCGACCTTGTGGGGGACCGCTGGGCGCTTTTGATCGCGCGCGAACTGTTCCTTGGCCCCCGCCGCTTCTCGGCGATCCGCGCCGGGCTGCCGGGGATCAGCGCCAACATCCTGACCCAGCGGCTTTCGGCGTTGGAGGGGCAGGGGCTCGTGACGCGCGAACCGCTGCCGCCACCTGCCCAGACGATCGCCGTCTACGCCCTGACCGACGCGGGCCGCGCGCTCTGGCCCGTGGTCGCGGCGCTGGCGCGCTGGGGGGCGGGCCAGCCGGGGCACAACCCGCGGCGCTTCATCAGCCCGTCTGCGCTCATGCTGTCGATGGCGGTCGAATGGCGCGCCGTCCCCCTGACGCTGACGGCCGGGTTCCTGATCGACGGCGAGCCGTTCGCGATTGCCCTCGACGCCGGCCGCTACCGGGTCACGCGCGGGGCAGGGGCGGCGGACCTGTCCTTCGCGGGCAGCGCAAACCGGGTTGCCCGCGTCGTCTACGGGCCGCAGACTTTCGTGCAGTCCCTGGCCGAAGGCGGCTTCGCCTTCACCGGCGACCCGGCGCTGGCGCAGACCTTCCTTGATGGATTCGATCTGGCGCGCCCCGACCCCGAACTGCCCTTCTGATCCTCAGACAGCCCTGTCGATCTTCGTCGACAGGTGGATCAGGCTTTCGGACGACTTCACCCCCGTCATCTCGCCGATCTGGTCAAGCGTCGCATCCAGAACGGCGGTCGAGGGCGCCGAGACCTGCAACAGCAGGTCCACCCGGCCAGAGGTGGTGTGGACCCGCTCGACCTCGGCGATGGACTTCAGTCGGCTCAGCACATTGGCCTGCGCGCGGGGCTCGATCGTCAGCAGGACCGTCGCGCGGATGCGTCCCTGGCGCGCCGCCTCGCCCAGCTTGACGGTGTAGCCCGCGATCACGCCCGTCGCCTCCAGCCGCTCGAGCCGCGCCTGCACGGTCGAGCGCGCCACCTTCAGCCGCCGGGCAAGCGTGGCCACCGACATGCGCGCGTCGGCCCCCAGAAGCCCCAGCATCGACCGATCCAGTTCGTCCATCGCGAATCCCGCCATATTGTTGTGCCTTGCTGTCATTATAACTAAAAATTATAGCAGTTCATCTGTTCAAATCGGACAGAATGTGCCCCATATGGGCCTCGTTCAGGTGTATGGGCGGCTCACGCACCCGCTGGCCTGGTTGGTGGACCGCGTAAGCGTCTTCTGACCCGTGAAGCCGGGGAAAAAGGTGGCTGCGCCTTGTTGGCAAGGGATATGGCCGATGGGGCTTTCCAAGACGATCTGGGCGAATCCGCCCGAATTTCTGCGTGCGCAAGAACCGGAACATCCGGTGATCTTCTTTGCGCCCTCTGTCCTTCAGGCGACCGCGCGGCGGTTCCTGGACGGATTTCCGGGGCTGGTGACCTATGCGGTCAAGTCGAACCCGGCCGAGATGGTGATCCAGAACCTGGTCGCCGCCGGCATCAAGGGCTTCGACGTCGCCTCGCCGGTCGAGATCGCGATGATCCGCCGGCTCGCGCCGGGGGCGGCGATGCACTACAACAACCCCGTCCGCGCGAAGTCGGAAATCGCCTTCGCGGTGACGCAGGGCGTGGTGTCTTATTCGGTCGACAGCCGGTCCGAGCTTGAAAAGCTGATCGCGCTGGTGCCGACCCAGAACCCGCACGGGCCGACCGAAATCACCGTGCGCTTCAAGCTGCCGGTCGAGGGCGCGGCCTACAACTTCGGCGCCAAGTTCGGCGCGACGGTCGAGGTGGCGGCAGCACTTCTGGCCCGCGTGGCCGAGGCAGGCTTCGTGCCGTCGCTGACCTTCCACCCCGGCACGCAATGCACGGCCCCCATGACCTGGGACGCCTACATCCGTGCGGCGGCCGAGATCTGCCGGCAGTCAGGCGTCCAGGCGCGCCGGCTGAACGTCGGCGGCGGCTTCCCTTCGCACCGCGTGAAGGGCGAGCTTCCGCCGCTCGAGGCGATCTTCGCGCTGATCGGGCGTGTGACCCGGGAAGCCTTCGGCGACAAGGCCCCGGCGCTCGTGTGCGAGCCGGGCCGTGGCCTGGTGGCCGAAAGCATGACCTCTGCCGCGCAGGTGAAGGCGGTCCGGGACGGCACCCATGTCTTCCTGAACGATGGCACCTACGGGCTGATGGACGAGCTTCTTCTGGCCGGCGTCATCACCCGCCTGACGGTCCTCGCGCCCGCAGGCGTGAAGCGCGAAGGCCCGACCGTCCCGCGCATCATCTTTGGGCCGACCTGCGACTCGGTCGACCGTCTGCCGGGCGAAGTGCCCCTGCCCGAAGGGATCGCCGAGGGTGACTACCTGGTGATCGAGGGGATGGGCGCCTATTCGACGGCGACCAATACCGCCTTCAACGGCTTCGGCGCCGTGTCGGTCGTCACGGTCCTGTCGCTGACCCTCTGAGTCTTTCGCAATCCTTCGGGCGCGCAAAAAAATGCGCGCCCGAAGGCGCGCCGCCCGATGACCGGGCAGGGAGATTCCGGGGGGCGCCCTCAGGCGACCTGACGCCGACGCTCTGGCGCGTAGCCCAGCGTCTCGCACACGGCCTGCGTCATCTCGGGCCGGTTCAGCGTGTAGAAATGCAGGTCGCTCACGCCCTCTTCGATCAGCCGTTCGCACAGGACCGAACATTGCGTCAGCGCCAGCAGCCGCTCGCGCCCGTCCCGGATGGCATGGGCGAAGGCTTCCTCGAGCTTGGCTGGCACATGGGCATTGCAGCGGGCGGCAAAGCGGCGCGCGCCGTCCCATGACACGATCGGCAGGATGCCGGGGATGATCGGCACCTCGATCCCCGCCGCCACGCAGGCGTCGCGGAACCTCAGGAACGTCTCCGCCTCGAAGAAGAACTGGGTGATGGCGCGCGAGGCGCCGGCGTCGACCTTGCGCTTCAGCCAGTCGATGTCGGCATGGTCGCTGGCCGCTTCGGGGTGGCGTTCGGGGTAGGCGCCGACCGCGATGTCGAACTTGCCCGTTTTGGCCAGCGCTGCCACCAGCTCGACCGAATCGGCGAACCCGTCGGGGTGGGGGACGAAGCCCGACACCCCTTGCGGCGGATCACCCCGAAGTGCCACCAGATTGCGCACGCCCACACCGGCATAGCTTTCCGCGATGGCCAGCGTTTCGGCCCGGCTCGCGCCGACGCAGGTCAGGTGCGCCGCGACCGTCAGCCCGTAGTTCTGGCTGATCGCCTTGACCGCATCATGGGTCAGTTCGCGCGTCGTGCCGCCCGCCCCATAGGTCACCGACACCATGTCAGGCTCGAAGGGCGCCAGCGTCTGCACCGTGTCCCAAAGCCGGAACGAGGCGTCCAGCGACTGGGGCGGGAAGAATTCGAAGGAAAGCTGCGGGGCAGGGCGGGTCATGGTCAGGCTCCTTGGTCTTGCGGTCGGGCACGCGGGCCCTTCGGTGGCCCCTTGTTCCACGAAGCAAGACATGAGACAAATTCATAATTCTCAATTTGATTATGAAAACGGCTCACATACATGCACATCGACCTGCGTCACCTGCGCACGATCCGCGCCATCGCCCGCGCCGGCGGCCTTGCGCGGGCGGCGGACGAGCTGAACATCACCCAGTCGGCCCTTTCGCACCAGATGCGCGGGCTCGAGGATCAGGCGGGGGTCGAGCTGTTCGTGCGCCGGGCAAAACCGCTGCGGCTTTCGGCGGCCGGGCAGAAGCTCCTGCGGGCGGCCGACCGTATCCTGCCGGAGATCGAGGCCCTGGCCGACGAGTTCCGCGCGCTGAGGCAGGGCAGGGCGGGGCGGCTGCACATCGCCATCGAGTGCCATGCCTGCTACGACTGGCTGTTTCCGGTCCTGGAACAGTTCCGCCGCGCCTGGCCCGACATCGACATCGACATCCGCGCGGGCTTCGCCTTCGAGGCGTTGGCGGCACTGAGGCGCGAGGAGGTGGATTTCGTCATCACCTCGGACCCCGAACCATCGACCGAACTCACCTTCCACCCTCTTTTCGACTATGCCCCGACCTTCGTCGCCGCCGCGACCAGCCCCCTTGCGGCCAAACCCTTCGTCGAGGCCGAGGATTTCCGCGACGAAACCCTGCTGACCTACCCTGTCGAACGCGCGCGCCTCGACATCTTCACCGGCCTGCTGACGCCCGCCCATGTCGAGCCGCGCGCCGTCAGGCCGGTCGAGCTGACCGCCGTCATGCTGATGCTCGTGGGCGCCGGGCGCGGGGTTGCGGTCCTGCCCGACTGGGTCCTGCGCGACGTGAAGCGCAACCCCGACTACATCACCCGGCCCGTGACCGCGTCCGGCCTGACGCGCCGCATGTTCGCGGCGACCCGTGCAGAAGACGCGACGCAGCCTTACATGGCCCACATCTTGCGCCTCGCCCGGTCAGAGCCGGTGAAGCTGCAACGCTAGGTCACGGACGGCATGGCGGTGGCTGCGCTAACTCCCGCTTGATTCATAAGCATGCCTATTATATCAGGCGCTCACCAAATCGGGCTTCCCCGATTCTCTTTGCAAGAGCGCCCCATGACCCCCGCCGCAAAACCGACCGCGCCTGCGAGCACGCCGCCGCCGGAAAGCCTGTCCTTCCTTCTGCATGACGCCGCCCGCCTGATCCGGCGGCGGTTTCAGGCCCGCTCGGCCGACCTCGGGCTGACGCCCGCGCAATGGCGGCTTCTGGTCGCCGTCCTGCGCGAGGAACGCCCGACCCAGGCCCGCATCGCCGAACGGCTCGAGATCGAGCCGATCTCTGTCTCGCGCCTTGTTGACCGCATGGCCGAGGCGGGCTGGGTGCGCCGCACCACGGACCCCGCCGACCGCCGCATCCGCATTGTCGAGCTGACCGACATGGCACAGGCTGCGCGCGGCACCATGGTCGCGCGGCTGTCGGGTGTCGTCGACGAAGCCTTCGCCGGCTTCACCGAGGCCGAGCGCCGCCAGATGCTCGCCCTTCTGACGCGGCTCGCCGCGAACCTGTCCGACGCCTGTGCCCCTGAAGCTTCTGCACCAGACGCACCTGACGAACCCGATCGTTCCACACCCACGCGAAAGTCCCGCTCGTGAAAGCCCCAGCCAAAACCGCCGCGACCGCTGATTCCGCCGATTCCGCAGCCCCGGCGAGCCCCGCCCTTGCCAGGAAGGGCCGCCGCTATGCCCTGATGTTCGGATTGCCGGCACTGGCGCTGATCGGCGCGGGCGTCTGGTGGGTCATGGGCGGCCGCTA
This sequence comes from uncultured Paracoccaceae bacterium, assembly GCA_945952025.1. GTDB lineage: Bacteria > Pseudomonadota > Alphaproteobacteria > Rhodobacterales > Rhodobacteraceae > TMP-24. The sequence continues at coordinate 5,271 of CAMFGW010000009.1, read as the reverse complement.
CGAAAAGACCGACGACGCCTATGTGCACTACGCCCGCCTGAGCATCGCGACCGACGTGGGTGGCCGGGTGGCCACCGTCTTCGTGACCGACAACCAGACGGTCAAGGCTGGCGACCAGCTCTTCGAGGTCGATCCCGTGCCCTACAAGCTGACGCTCGAGGCGGCGGACGCGGCCGTGGCCAACGCGCGCCTCGGCGTCAAGCAGCTGGAAGAGGCCTACCGCCAGTCGCAGACCCAGCAGTCGATCGCCCAGAACGACGCGAATTACTATACGAGCGAACGCCAGCGCGCCGGGGCGCTCGCCGCGCGCGGCATCAGTTCGAACACTGGGCTCGACCAGGCCCGCCATTCCGAACAGGTGGCGATCGACAAGCTGGAAATGGCCAAGCGCAGCGTGTCGCAGGCCCTGACGGCGCTTGGCGGCACCGCCGACGCGCCGGTGGACGACCATCCCGCGGTGATGACGGCGCTGGCCGCCCGAGACCAGGCCGCCTACAACCTGTCGCGCACCATCATCACCGCCCCGGCCGACGGCGTGGTCTACCAGGCCTCGAACTTCCGGGTCGGGCAGGTGGTCAGCGTCGGCCAGCCGCTCTTTTCCTTCGTCGAGACCGGCGACCTCTGGGTCGATGCGAACTTCAAGGAAACCCAGCTTGCCCATATCGCCGCCGGCCAGAAGGCCGAGGTGCACCTCGACGCCCGCCCCGACCTGAAGCTGACCGCGACGGTCATGGCGATCGGGGTCGGCACGGGCTCGGAATTCTCGCTCCTGCCGGCGCAGAACGCGACCGGCAACTGGGTGAAGGTCACGCAGCGGGTGCCGGTGCGCCTGCACATCGACGGCCAGTCGCCCGAACTGCAGGAACTGTCGTCGGGCCTGAGCGCCGAGGTGACGGTCGATACGGGCTTCAAGCGCAGCCTGGGCGACCTTCTGCCCCGCTCCCTGCGGTAAGCCTGCGCCATGGCCACTGCCCCAACCGCAGCCCGCCCGGCCTTCGTCGAGGTCCCGCACCGGGGGCTGATCACGATCTCGATCATGCTCGCCACGATCATGCAGGTGCTCGATACGACCATCGCCAACGTGGCGCTGCCCTCGATGACGGGCGACCTTGGCGCCTCGGCCGACACGATCAACTGGGTCCTGACCTCCTACATCGTGTCGGCGGCGATCATGACGCCGATGACCGGCTGGCTCTCGGACAGGTTCGGCAAGCGCGAGCTGTTCCTCCTGTCGGTCGCGGGCTTCGTCGTCACCTCGGTCGCGTGCGGCCTCTCGTGGAATCTGAGTTCCATGGTCACCTTCCGCCTCCTGCAGGGGATCTTCGGCGCGGCCATCGTGCCCCTGTCGCAGACTTTCCTTCTGGACATCAACCCGCCCGAACGCGCCGGCCCCGCAATGGCCATGTGGGGGGCGGGGATCATGGTCGGCCCGATCATCGGCCCGACGCTCGGCGGCTGGCTGACCGAGTACTACAACTGGCGCTGGGTGTTCCTCGTCAACCTGCCGGTGGGCATCGTGGCCTTCGCAGGCTGCTGGGCCTACCTGCCCGAGAGCATCAGGCGGCCAAGGCCCTTCGACTTCTTCGGCTTCGGGGCGCTGGCCGTGGCGCTCGGTGCGCTCCAGCTGATGCTGGACCGGGGCGCCGAGAAGGACTGGTTTTCGTCGGGCGAGATCTGGATCTACTTCTTCCTGACCGTCTCGGGCTTCTGGATCTTCGTCATCCATATCCTCGGCGCGAAACGCCCCTTCCTTGATCCGCGCATGTTCAAGGACCGCAACTTCTCGGTCGGGCTTCTGTTCATCTTCGTCGTGGGTATCATCCTTCTGGCCTCGCTGGCGCTTCTGCCGCCGATGCTGTCGCGCATCTTCGGCTATCCGGTGATGACGACCGGCCTGGTCATGGCGCCGAGGGGCGTGGGGTCGATGATCTCGATGATCCTCGTCGGGCGGCTGGTGCGGGTGGTCGATCCCCGGATCCTGGTCAGCGTGGGCCTTCTGCTCACGGCCTATTCGCTCTGGATGATGACCGGCTTTTCGCCGCAGATGGACGCGCGGCTCATCATCCTGTCGGGGATCATCCAGGGGCTGGGGCTGGGCCAGGTCTTCGTGCCGCTGTCGACGGTGGCCTTCGCGACCATCGCACCCCAGATGCGGGCGGATGCGACCAGCCTCTTCAGCCTGGTCCGCAACATCGGCTCGTCGATCGGCATCTCGGTCGTGACCGTCATGCTGACCCGCAACCTGCAGGTCGCCCATGCCGAGATGGCCGAGGGGCTGACCCCCTTCAACCCGAACTTCACCAATGTCCTCGCGGCGGCAAAGGGCCAGCCGCTGGCCCAGACCATGTCGACGCTCGACCTCTTGGTGTCGCAGCAATCGCTGATGCTGGCCTACCTCAACGACTTCTATCTCTTGACCTGGGTGACGCTCGCGGCCCTGCCGCTCGTCCTGCTGATGAGCAAGCCCGCCCCGCAAAGCCAGGGTGCCGGCGCGCCGATGGCCCACGCGGACTGAGGGCGGGCCCTACGCACAAACGAAAGGGGCGGCCCCTAGGGACCGCCCCTTCGCCCGTCGGAACGGGGGATTACTTCGCCGCAGGCGCGCCGATCTGCTTCGGCGCCGGCCCACCTTGGGACAGTGGGTCTTCCTGACGCTGGACCGAGCCTTCGAAATGGGCGCCCGATTCGATGGCGATCGTCTTGTGGATGATGTCGCCCTCGACTCGCGCGGTCGAGGTCAGGCGGACCTTGAGGCCGCGCACCCGGCCGACGACCCGGCCATGGACCACGATGTCGTCGGCGACGATCTCGCCCTTGATGGTGGCGCTTTCGCCGACCGTCAGCAGGTGCGCGCGGATGTCGCCGTCGACGGTGCCTTCGATCTGCACGTCGCCGGTGGTGCGGATATTGCCGGTGATGACCAGGTCGGCCGACAGGACCGAGGGCGAGGCCTTCGGCTTCGGCGCGCTGTGGCTATAGTCGCTGGCGCGCGGGGCGGGCACGGGGTCGGCCATCGCGGGTTTTTCGGGTTCGCCGGACTTGGGCCCTGGTTCATTGATCTTGCTTCTAGAAAACATTCGTCGCCGCCTTGATGAATTTCATCGGATTGACCGGCTCGTCGCCGACGCGCACCTCATAGTGCAGATGCGTGCCGGTGGAGCGTCCAGTGTTGCCCATATCACCGATCCGGTCCCCGCGCGACACCTTTTGCCCGACCGTCGCGCGGACAGCGGACAGATGCCCATAGCGGGTCTTGATGCCGTAGGGGTGCGTGACCTCGACCATGTTGCCATAGCCGTTTTCCCAGCCCGCATGGGTCACGACCCCGTCCGCCGTCGTATAGACCGGCGAGCCGTAGGCGCCGGCCAGGTCGACCCCGGCGTGGAGCCGGCCCCAGCGGTAGCCGAAGCCCGAGGTGAAACGGAACGAGGAATTGAGCGGGATCGTCAGGGGCGTTTTCGCGACCGCGATCCGGTAGAGGTTCAGCGTGTCGAGCCCCTGCAGGATCTCGGCCGCCCGCGCCGCATCGGCCTTGGCCTCGGGTGTGTCACCGCCCGGCAGGCGCGCGGGAATCAGAGGCTCCCACGGGCCGCCCTGGCCGGAATAGCCCTTGCGGATCTGGCCCAGCAGGTTCTTCGGGTCGATCCCGACCGAGGTGAAGAGGTTGTCGAGAGGATCGACCGAGATCGTGACCGCATCCTCGAGCTGGCTGAAGATCTGGTCGTGGCGCTGCTGCAAGAGCTTCATCTGGAAGAGCGTGTCATCCGCGTTCGCCTCGGCCTTGGCGACATCGGCCTTCATCTCGTCCTTGTCCTTTGCGGCCGCACCAAGTGCGTCGGTCATCAGCGACAGCGTCCGCGCCATGTCGGCCGTCTGGACCGCCGCCGGCTCTGCGCCGCCGCCCGGGCCCTTGCCGTGCGTCGTCAGCGCCGCGACCTGCGCCCGCGCGCCGTCCCGTTCGCCGACGGCGGTGTGCAAAGTCTCCTGGATCAGCCCGATCCCGGTTTCCAGTTCCGTCCGCCGCTGTTCCGAGGTCAGAAGGCCCGACTGCATGCGCGAGACCTGCTCGATCGCCACCGCAAAGCGGTTCTGCGCCGCGACCGCCTCGGCCGTGCGCATGTCGCGTTCCTTGGACAGGGCCTCGATCCGCGCCTCGGTCGCCATGATCGACTGGCGCGCCTGTTCGCGCTCGTCGCCCGCGCTGATCGTCTCGACCAGAAGGACCGAGGTCGCGACCAGCGTCCAGACGGTCAGGAGCGCGCCTGCGCCCAGCATCAGGGCCTGCGTCAGCGGCTTCAGCCGCCAGAAGCGCGTGCCCTGGTCCGATTTGAGGTAAAGCCTCTGTTCCGGCAAACGCCGTTCCAGCGCCGCAAGGACGCGGGTCTTCAAGCGATGTGGCACGGGTCCCCCGTCTGTCTGGCAGCATCAACAGGCCCGCCGTCCCCCGACGGCTAGCGGTTCGGGGTTAACAACCACTGAAAAGCACGTAAAGAATTTTTCCCGCCTGTGGCCGGCGCGCCACCAGGACGCCGCCGAATCCGGCCGGAATCGGCGGGGAATCGCCGACCTGACCCTGCGTTGCCGGGCTTTCAGCCCTGGGTTTCCTCGGCCAGCGGCCAGTAGAAGTCCGGCGGCAACCCGGCCTCGGCGCGCTTTTCCTCATTGAAGGGGGGCTTCAGCGCCCCATGGAAATAGCGCCGGACAAGGGCGTGGAATCGCTCCTTGGGGTCGGCATCGTCGCGCCCGCACAGGAAGTTGAACCATTTCGACCCATAGGCGACATGGCCCACCTCTTCGGCATAGATGACCCTCAGGGCTGCCACGGCCGCCCCTTCGCCCGCTGCCTCGAAAAGGGCGATCATGCCCGGCGTCACATCGAGCCCCCGCGCCTCGAGCACCATGGGCACGACGGCGAGCCGACCCGGCAGGTCCTCCGCCGTATCCTCGGCTGCACGCCACATGCCGGCATGGGCGGGCAGGGCGCCATAATGGCTGCCCATCGCCTCAAGAACGTCGGACAGAAGGTTGAAATGCTTGGATTCCTCGTCCGCCGCCTTCACCCAGTCGTCGTAGAAGCCAAGGGGCATCGGCACCTGCGTGAAGCGCGCGATGATGTCCCAGTGCAGATCGACGGCATTCAGTTCGATATGGGCCAGCGCATGCAGAAGGGCGATGCGCCCCACCGGGCTGCCCGGCCTGCGGCGCGGCACCTCGCGCGGCGGCAGAAGGGGCGGCCGCTCGGGCCGCGCGCTGTCTCTTATACACATCTCC
>CAMFGW010000008.1 GCA_945952025.1 uncultured Paracoccaceae bacterium | reverse complement strand
CCCTGCCCGCGACGACGCCGGGCGCGGCCCCCGCCCCAGCGGCGGCGGAATAGGGGCGGACCATGGCCCAGGCCCTGTTGCAGTTCGACGTTTCCTTCGCCATCACCCGCGCACCGATCTGACCCCATGACCCAATCGTCCGACCTGATCCTGCAGCGCATGATGGGGCTGCACCCGAAGATCATCGACCTGACGCTCGACCGCGTGGATCGGCTTCTGGCGGCACTCGGCCATCCCGAACGGTCGCTGCCGCCGGTGATCCACATCGCCGGGACGAACGGCAAGGGGTCCACGCAGGCCATGATCCGCGCGGGGCTCGAGGCGGAAGGCAAGCGGGTCCATGCCTATACCTCGCCGCATCTGGCGCGGTTTCACGAACGGATCCGGCTGGCGGGCGCGCTGATTTCGGAACCCGCGCTGACCGCGCTCCTGGACGAATGCGTCGCGGCGAACGGCGAGGCCGAGATCACCTTCTTCGAGATCACGACCTGCGCGGCCTTCCTGGCCTTCGCGCGGACCCCGGCGGACTATACGCTGCTGGAGGTGGGGCTTGGCGGGCGCCTTGACGCGACGAACGTGGTCGAGAAACCCGCGCTGACCATCATCACGCCCGTGTCGATCGACCATCAGCAATATCTGGGCGAGACGCTGGCAGAGATCGCGGGCGAAAAGGCCGGAATCATCAAGCGCGGTGCCCCTTGCGTCGTCGGGCCGCAGCAAGAGGCGGGGCTAGAGGTGATCGAGGCGCGCGCCGCCCGGCTTGGCGCGCCCCTTCTGGTCCATGGCCAGCACTGGCGGGCCTGGGAAGAGCGCGGGCGGTTGATCTTTCAGGATGAAAACGGGCTTCTGGACCTGCCCCTGCCGAACCTGGCCGGGCCGCACCAGATCGACAATGCGGGGGCGGCGGTCATGGCGCTTCGCGCGCTCGGCTACGGCGAGGCGGCCTGCGAGGCGGCGGTGACGCGCGCGGAATGGCCGGCGCGGATGCAGCGGCTGACGCGCGGGCCCCTGGTCGATGCGGCGGGGCCGTGCGAGCTGTGGCTGGACGGCGGGCACAATCCGGCGGGGGGCGAGGCGGTGGCGGCGACGCTGAAGCGAATGGCGCCGAAGCCCACGCACCTGATCTGCGGGATGCTGAACACGAAGGATGTGGGCGGCTACATGCGCCCCCTGGCGGGCGTGGCCAGCAGCCTGACGGCCCTGTCCATTCCGGACGAGGCAAACACCCTGCCGGCCGAGACGACCGCCGCGGCGGCGCAGGCGGCCGGGCTGGACGCCACGACGGCCGAAAGCGCGCTGGCGGCGGTGCAGGCCCTTGCGGCGGCGCACCCCGGCGCGCGGCTTCTGATCTGCGGCTCGCTTTACCTTGCGGGCGGGGTGCTGCGGGAAAACGGCTAGGATTTCGGCGTGGAGGGCGGCGTGTACGGCGGCTGCACCTTGCCGTCCGACACCTGGCCCGCGCCATCGACCAGTTGCCGGATGGCGTAGGCCAGCGTCTCGCGCAGTTCCATCGACCTTGCCCAGTCGGTCGTCTTCAGGAAGGCGTAGACCATGATGCGCGGGCCGGTCACGACGGCAGAGGCGTCCGCATAGGCCTCGAACCGGACGACGAGCGGCACGGCGGGGGGTTGGACGACATCGGCGCTTTGGGTCAGAAGCGTCTCTATCCCGTCCCGAATCCGCCGCGCGTCCGTGTCCGACTGGCCGGAATCCAGCGTCACGATCCAGTCGACGCGGCTGTAGGGCATCTGGGAAAAGTTGATGACCGGAACGTCCGACAGGGCCGAATTCGGCACATAGACGGGCGCCAGGTCGAACTGCCGGACGCGGGTGGTGCGCAGGCCGATCATCTCGACCACGCCATCGACCACGCCGTCGGACTTGATCCAGTCGCCGTTCCGGAAGGGCCGCTCGCCGATGATGAAGATGCCGGCGATCAGGTTCTTGAACACGTCCTGCGCGCCAAGGGCCACGGCCGCGCCAAAAAGGCCGAGGCCGGTCAGCATCGGGCCGACATGGATCCCCCAGATGTCGAGGATCGCGGCGGTGCCGAGCGCGAGCGCCAGGCATTGCATCAGCCAGACGCCCCAGTCGACCAGTTCCGGCCCGCGGCTGGCCGTCCGGCGGTCCAGGATGCGGCCTATGGTCGGGGCGATGCGGTAGAAGGCCCAGAAAAGCGCGAATGTCAGGGCCGAGCGCACGATGCCCTCGCCCAGGGACTTGAGGCGCGGCGACAGGATCAGGATCTCGTTCAGGACCAGTGCGGCGACGATCAGAAGAAGCAGGCGGATGGGCGGATCGAGGGCCGCGATGATGTCTTCGTTCGGGCCCCTGCCGGCGCGGTTCATCAGGGTGCGGACAAGGCGCAGGATCAACCGCGACACGGGCTTGCGGATCAGCCAGGCCATCGCCAGAACCGCGATGGCGATCAGGGCATGGCCGCCGGCGATGCCGATGGGGCTTTTCCCCAGGATAGGGTCTATTCCGCCCAGAGCCGTCGTCATCGCATCCGTGCCGTCCGAACCCATCAGCGCCCCCCTTCTGGCCCAAGGGTTAGCCGCTCGATCGACCCTGCACAAGCGAAGGGCGACCGTGCGGCCGCGCACCCTTCATTGCACGGGCATCCCGCCCCACCTAAGCATGAACGCGCGGAAGCCCGGACGGGCCGGCCCGCGCCCAGAACAGGAAGGGACGACAATGCCGCTGGAATTTGCGCTCGATACGTTTGGCGATGTCTCGAACGGCCCCGACGGGCAACCGCTGACGCAGGCCCAGGTGATCCGCAATGTGGTGGACGAGGCCGTGCTGGCCGATCAGGTCGGCGTCGACTATTTCGGCCTTGGCGAACATCACCGCGACGATTTCGCGATTTCGTCGACCGAACCGATCCTTGGCGCCATCGCCGCCAGGACCAGCCGGCTGAAGTTCGGCACGGCGGTGACGGTCCTGTCGTCGGATGATCCGATCCGGCTTTTCGAGCGGTTCTCGACGCTTCAGGCCCTGTCGGACGGCCGGGCCGAGGTCATCGTCGGGCGCGGGTCCTTCACCGAAAGCTTCCCGCTCTTCGGCTATGACCTGGCCGACTACGAGACGCTGTTCGAGGAAAAGCTCGACCTGTTCACCAAGCTCGTGCGCGAGAAGAGCGTCACCTGGTCGGGCACCGTCCGGCCGCCCCTGAAGGACCAGCGCGTCTTTCCGCCCCTGGGTCCGACGGGGCTGAAGGTCTGGATCGGCATGGGCGGCAGCCCCGAATCGGTCATCCGCGCCGTGCAGCACGACCTGCCGATGATGATGGCGATCATCGGGGGGGCGCCGTCGCGGTTCCTGCCCTACGTCGACCTTTACAAGCGCGCGTGCGAGCAGATCGGCCATGCGCCGCAGCCCCTTGGCGTCCATTCGCCGGGCCATGTGGCCGCGACCGACGACCAGGCCCGCGAAGAGCTTTGGCCGGGCTACAAGGTCATGCACGACCGGATCGGGCGCGAGCGGGGCTGGCCCGCGACCACCCGCGACAGTTTCGACCGCGAGGCCGATCATGGCTCGCTCTATGTCGGGTCGCCCGAGACGGTGGCGAAGAAGATCGCCAAGACCGTGCAGACGCTCGGGATCGGCCGGTTCGAGATGAAATATTCGGCCGGGTCACTCGGGCACGAGGCGATGATGCGCTCGATCGAGCTTTACGGGACCAAGGTGGTGCCGATGGTGCGGGACCTTCTGGCCTGAGGCCGGGGCGGGCGGGAAAAGGAAACGCATCGCGTTTCCCCCGCCAGCAGTGAAGCGGCGCCGCTGGACCGCTGATGTCCTGAACCTGCGAAGGCCGGCGGCTGCCCCGGTGGGCGCGAAGCGCCCGCCATCGGCGGGGCGGGTGCTGGCCGGTGGCTTTGGACCACCGGCGGGGACAAAAGGCAGACTTCTCGCATGGCAGGGTCAACGGCCCCTGCCACCCCGAACTGTCTGAACCTACGTCAGCACCCCATCGACGGGGCTTAGGGGCGAGGGCGGAACTTCGCCCATCGCCTCGGCGGCGGAAATCTCGACCGACCGGCAGAGCGCGTCGAGCGGCATGCCGTTCGCGCCGAGCCGGAAGGGGTGTTCCAGTTCGTCGGTCACTGCGGAGAGGCCGAAGAAGACATAGGCCGCCGCCGCCTCGACCAGGGGTGCGAAGGCGCCGGCGGTATCGCTGAGCGCGAAGGGCAGAAGCAGGCAGTAGATGTAGCTCGTGCGCAGCACCAGAAGCGAATAGACGAAGGGCAAGGGCGTCGCCGCCAGCCGCTCGCAGCCGCATTGCGACAGGGTCACGCTTGCCAGCCGTTCGGTCAGCGCCTTCTGCCCCATGTCCGACAGCCGCCCCTCGGCGGTTTCCACGCGCACCACCTCTGCCATGGCGCGCAGCGCGGCGTCGGCGGGGTTCGCGCGCCCGGCATGTTCGGTTGCGGCCGCGTCCCAGTCGGCAGCCTCGGCCTGGCGGGCCATGCCGCGCAGGGACTGGTTGTGCAGATAGGAAAAGGCCACGAAGCCCCGGACGAGCGCGGTGCGCGCCTGGCCCTGCCCCAGAAAGACCAGCGTCTCGCGGCCCAGGCTGCGGCCATCGGCCAGAAGCATGCCCCAGAGGCGGCGGGCTTCCCACCAGCGGTCATAGGCGGCGTTGTTGCGAAAGCCCAGGAAGAGTGAGAGCGCGATCCCGAAGATGCCCATGGCCGCGACCGAGATATGCGGCAGCCGGACCAGCCGGCGGTCGATCAAGACCACGACCGCCGCCAGGATCGTCAGGACCAGCACGCGCCAGGCGATCTTCGGGACGATCGAGCCCTTGAGGATGAACAGAAGCTGAAAATGGCTCGGCGGGTCGCGGACGATCATTTGTAGGCCTCCCAATCAGCCGACTGCATTTCGCGCAGGCGGCTCGCGGTGCGTTCGAATTCAAAGGCGCCGGTGCCTTCGGAGTAAAGCCGCTCGGGCTCTTCGGCGGCCGAACAGATCAGCCGGACCCGCGCCTCGTAAAGCGCGTCGATCAGGGTCACGAAGCGCTTGGCCTCATTGTAGTTCGCGGCTGACAGGTGGGGGATGTCCTCGATGACCAGCACCCGGACGGCATGCGCGATCGCCAGGTAGTCGGCGGGGCCGAGCGGGCGGCCGCAAAGGTCCCAGAATGAGGCGCGCGCCACGCCCGAGCGGTGGTCCGGCAGGTCGACGGTCCGGCCCTGGATGGTGAGGCGCAGGGGGCCTTCGCCGCCGCCGCCAGTCAGGTCGCGCCAGAGCGCCTCGATCGCCTCGTGCGCGGCGCGGTCGGCGGGGGTGAAATAGACCCGTGCGCCTTCCAGCCGGTGCTGGCGGTAGTCGGTGTCGCCGACCAGCGGCCAGACGGTCATGCGCTCCTTCAGAAGCTCGATGAAGGGCAGGAACAGGGGGCGGTTCAGCCCGTCCTTGTACAGCTCGTCCGGCGCCCGGTTCGAGGTGGCGACGATCGCCACTCCCCGGTCGAACAGAAGCTGGAAGAGCCGGCCGACGATCATCGCATCGGCGATGTCGGTGACCTGCAGCTCGTCGAAGCACAAAAGCCTGAGGCCCGCCGACATTTCTGCTGCGACGGGGCGCAGCGCGTCGTCCACGCCGGTCTTGCGGGCGGCGGCAAGGCCCTTCTGCACTTCCTGCATGAAGGCGTGGAAATGGACCCGGCGCTTGGCGGTGATGTCGACGGCCTGAAAGAACAGGTCCATCAGCATCGACTTGCCGCTGCCGACGCTACCCCAGAGGTAGAGCCCCTTCGGCGCTTCCGGCGGCTTGCCGAACAGGCCGCCCAGGAAGCCCTGCCGGCGCGTCGCTTGCGCCTCGAGCGTGGCGCGCAGGGGCTCGAGCTGGCCCAAGGCGGCGCGCTGGGCAGGATCGGGCCGCAGTTCGCCCGACTGGACGCGGGCGTCGTAGATACTGGTCAGGGTCGGTCGGTCCGCGCACATTTCTCCCCGGATACCGTCCGCGCGCCTGCCTGTCACCCCCGATGAGGGGCGCGGCATGTTCCCCACACAATTTGCCATTTGACGTCGCCTTGCGCCCGCGCCACATCTGGCCGGCAGGTCAATGGAGGCGGGCATGGCAGCGGGCGCAGGCGGTTCAGCAGGCGGGGCAGGGGCAAAGTCGGGCTCGATCATGAGCCCGGTGCTGATCGCGGGGTGTTTCGTCATCATGGCGGGCTTTGCGATCCGCGCGAGCTTTGGCGTCTTCCAGATCCCGATCGCGACCGAGTTCGGCTGGCCCAGGTCCGATTTTTCCATGGCCATCGCGATCCAGAACCTGGCCTGGGGGATCGGCCAGCCGATCTTCGGCGCCATCGCCGAACGTTTCGGCGACCGCAAGGCGATCATCCTTGGCGCCCTGAGCTATGCGGCGGGGCTTGTCCTGTCGGCCTATGCGGTCACGCCGGGGCAGATGCAGCTTTTGGAAATCCTGGTGGGCTTCGGCATCGCCGGCACGGGTTTCGGCGTGATCCTGGCCGTCGTCGGACGCGCGGCGCGGCCGGAACACCGCTCGCTCGCGCTGGGCATCACCACGGCGGCGGGGTCGGCGGGGCAGGTCTTGGGCGCGCCCTTCGCGGCGGCGATGCTGGACCATTACCCCTGGCAGACGGTCTTCATGATCTTCGCCGTCATCATCCTGTCGGTGCTGGTCGTCCTTCCGCTGATGCGCGCGCCCGTCCGCGCCACCCGGGCCGAGATCGAAGAGAGCATGTCGGCGGTCCTTGGCAAGGCGCTGCGCGATCCGTCCTTTGCCATGATCTTCATGGGGTTCTTTTCCTGCGGCTACCAGCTTGCCTTCATCACTGCGCACTTCCCGGCGCTGGTGACGCAGATGTGCGGGCCGATCGACCCGCACGGGTTCCTGGCGTCGATGGGCATCACCAGCACGGCGCGGCTCGGGGCCGTCGCCATCTCGCTCGTGGGGCTGGCCAATATCGGCGGCTCGATCCTCGCGGGGTGGCTAGGCAACCGCTATACGAAGAAATACCTTCTGGCGGGGATCTATACCGCCCGCACGATCATCGCGGCGGCCTTCATCATGCTGCCGATCACGCCGACCTCGGTCATCCTCTTCTCCATCGGCATGGGGGCCTTGTGGCTGGCGACGGTGCCCCTGACATCGGGGCTTGTCGCGCAGCTTTACGGGCTGCGCTACATGGGCACGCTTTACGGGATCGTTTTCCTGTCGCACCAGCTTGGTTCGTTCATGGGCGTGTGGCTCGGCGGGCGGATGTTTGACGCCTATGGCAACTATACCGAGGTCTGGTGGATCGGCGTGGCGGTCGGGGCCTTCTCGGCCTTGATCCATCTGCCGATCGACGAGCGGCGAGGCGGGCCGGAGCCGGCGCGGGCGGTTTAGGCGGCCGGGCTGGGCCGGGCGGGAAAAGGAAACCTATAGGTTTCCCCCGCCCGTTTGGAAACGGCTCCGCTGGACCGCCGATGTCCTGAACCTACGAAGGCCTGCGCCTGCCCCGGTGGGCGCATAGCGCCCGCCATGGGCGGGGCGGGCGCTCGCCGGTGGCTTGGGGCCACCGGCCGGGACAAAAGACATGACCACCGCATGGCAGAGTCTACGGCCTCTGCCAGCCGGGCGCCCGCCCTACGCCCGCGCCGCCGAATCCAGGATGTAGCGCGCGGTCATCAGGTCCAGGTGCGCGCCGCCGCCGTTCTTGGCGAGCGTGACCTCCTCTGCCGTCCGGCGGGCGTAAAGACCTTTGGGCAGGTCATAGAAATCCGCGACCACGTCGGCTTCGGTGATCGCGCCGTTCGCCAGCGGCACCATCAGCTCGCCGATATGGTGCAGCGTGGTCGCGCGCGCATCGACGAAGACGCGGGCCTTGCGGAAACAGTCGTCGTCGGCCTCGCGCATGTCGGGGCGGTAGGCGCCGATCAGGTCGAGGTGCGTGCCGGGCGACAGCCAGGCGCCGCGGATCAGGGGTTCGGTCGCCATCGTGGTCGTGGCGATCAGGTGGGCGGCGCGGACGGCGGATTCAAGGTCGGTTTCCGGCGTGGCGCCCGTCGCGTCTGCGAAAGAGCGCGCGGCGGCCGGGTCGCGGGCCCAGACGTGGAGCCGCGCCTTGGGGAAGGCGGCCGAATAGGCCTCGACCATCGACCGGGCGACGGCGCCTGCCCCGACGATCAGCGCGCGTTCCACGTCCGGCCGGGCAAGGCGGCGCGCGGACAGCAGCGAGTCGCCCGCGGTCTTCCACTTGGTCACAAGCGCGAAATCCACCAAAGCCTCGAGCGTCCCGTCGCGGGCCGACATCAGGTTGACCGCGCCATGGATCGCGGGCACGCCGGCCTTGGGGTTGGCCGGGAAGATGGTCGCGGCCTTGACCGCGATTCCCAGGCCCTCGATCCAGGCAGAGCGGGTCAAAAGCGTGTCTGCGCCGGCCCGAAGCAGGGTATCGGCGACCTCGGCCCGGGGCAGGGAATGGCCGGCGGCCAGCGCGTCGGTCATGGCGAGCCAGTCGAGTTTTGCCTCGGCCTCGGGTCCGATGATGGTGAAGGTCATGGCAGGTCGCTTTCGTTCAGAAGGCCCGCCGCGACGAGGCGGCGGGCAAAGGGCTCGGGCCCGGTGAAGAGGTGGGTCTGCCAGCCGCGCGCGGCGGCGGCGGCGATATTGTCAGCGCGGTCGTCGGTAAAGAGAAGACCGCCCGGCGGCAGGCCGCTGTCCGCTTCCACGATCTCATAGATGCGCGGATCGGGCTTGTTCACGCCAAGGCGGCCCGAGATGTAGGAGCGGTCGAAGTCATTGAGGAAGGGCAGGTCCTTGCGCGTGCGGTCGAAGGTTTCGGCGCCGAAGTTCGACAGGGCAAAGACCGGAACGCCCTTCGCCCTCAGCGCGTGCAGAAGCCGGACCGATGGTTCGATGACGGGCGTCAGCATCTCGGCCCAGCGGTCGTGCCAGAGCATGATCTCGGCCGACCAGTGGGGGTGGTCCTCGGCCCAGGACAGGACGGTGTCATAGAGGGGGGCGCCCGCATCCACCATGGCGTTCATGCTGTCCAGCTCGACCTCGGCAAAGAGGCGGGCACGGGCCTCGGGGCCGATCGTGCGGTCGTAGAAGGCCAGGGGTTCCCAGCCGACCAGCACGTTGCCGATGTCAAAGATCACCGCTTGGGGCCGCGACATCCTGAACCTTCCTTCGCACGGTTTCACGCCAGAGCGTATAAAGCCCCGCGCCGCAGATGAGCGCAATCCCCACCCAGGCGGTGGCGTCGGGCCAGGTGCCGAAGATCACCACGCCCCAGAAGATCGCCATCGGCATCCCGGCATATTCAAAGGGCGCGACCAGCGCCGCCTCGGTCGTGCGGTAGGCCTGGCTCATCATCAGACCGCCGATGCCGACGGCAAGGCCGGTGGCAAGGAAGGCCGGCCAGTCGTGCACCGGCGGCCAGACCCATTCGCGGAAAAGGAAGGCGATCGAGGGGTCGGACGAGCCCGCCAGATGCCCGTCGCCCACCCAGAGCCCCATCGCGGCGCTGACCAGGACAAAGCCGCACTGGACGAAGAAATTCAGCGTCATGGCACTTTCCGTGTCACGCATCCGCCGCGTCATCATGTGCGAGGAGGCATAGCAGAAGGCCGAAATCAGCACGAGAACCGCCGCCGGCCGGATGACCCCCGCTCCGGGGCGCAGCATGATCAGGACGCCGAGCATCCCCATGGCGACGGCCGCCCAGCGCCGGGGGCCGACCTTTTCACCCAGGATGACACTCGACAAGAGCGTCACAAAGAGCGGCGCGACGAAGGCCGTCGCCACCGCATCGGCGAGCGGCATCGCGGCCAGGCCGACGAAGTAGGTGACGTTCGACACCATCACGATCGAAACCCGGATCAGGTGGTCCTTTGGGCGCCGCGTCAGAAGCTGACGATAGCCGGTGCCCGACAGGCCGATCACGACCAGAACAAGCGCCAGGCCGATGATCGCCCGGGTCAGGATCACCTGATGGAGCGCATAGTTCCCCGACAGGAACTTGATCGACACGTCATTGACGGAAAGGACGATGGCGCCGCCCAGGGCAAGGAAAAGACCCCTTACGGGCGGGCTGGACTGGAGGTCGGACACTATGGAGCCAGAAAACCGGTCGACCGGGCCCCTGTCTGTTCCAGCCGCGACATCAAGGGCGAAGGGCGGCGCGCATGACCCGGTCGAGCGCATTCAGAAACCGCGCGCGGTCGGCCTTGCCAAAGCTCTTGCCGCCGCCCTGCCGGAAGGGATCGGCGGCGCGCAGGTCGGCCATCAGGTCGCGCATGGCAAGGACGTTGCCGATATTGGCCCCCGTCAGCTCGTCCCCGTCATGGCGCAGGACGCGGGCCCCTGCCGCGACGGCCTTCGCCGCCAGGGGAATGTCGCCCGTGATGACCACATCGCCCGCGCCGGCGCGTTCCGCGATCCATTTGTCGGCCTCGTCCGGGCCCTGTGTCACATAGACCATCTCGACCAAGGGATGCGCGGGCGGCCGGATGCCGCCGTTGCAGACCAGATAGACCTTCTGGCCCAGCCGCTCGGCGACCCGGATGCATTCGTCCTTGACCGGGCAGGCATCGGCGTCGACGTAAAGGCTCATGACTTCGGCGCGCGCTTGACCTTGTAGGCGTCGGGGATCGGCATGCGGTTGAAGGCGTCCAGGCCCGCGATGCGGTAGGCTTCGGCGAGTGTCGGGTAGTTGAAGGTGTTCTCGACGAAATAGTCGACCGTGCCCTTCAGGTTCAGGACCGCCTGGGCAATGTGGATCAGCTCGGTCGCGCCCTCGCCCACGATCTGCACGCCCAGAAGGCGCCGGGTCTTGAGGCTGACGAGCATCTTCACGAAGCCGTTCTCGACCCCCATGATATGCCCGCGCGAGGTTTCGCGGAACCGGCCGATGCCGACTTCGTAGGGGATGGCGCGTTCCTGCGCCTCTTCCTCGGACATGCCGCAGGTCGAGATTTCCGGGACGGAATAGATGCCGTAGGGAAACCAGGGGCTTTCGGGCAGGGTCGGCGTGTCGAGCGCGTGACAGGCGGCGACGCGCCCCTGCTGAAGCGAGGTCGAGGCGAGCGAGGGGTGGCCGATCACGTCGCCCGCCGCGTAAATGTGCGCCACCTTGGTCTGGTAGGTCTTGCGGTCAACCTCGATCCGGCCGCGCTTGTCGGTCGTCAGGCCCACGGCGTCCAGGTTCAGATTGGCCGTGGCGCCCATGCGGCCGGCGGCGAAGAGCAGCATCTCGGCCCGCACATGGCGGCCGTTGGCAAGGCTGACCTCGACATGCTTGCGCGCATCCTCGATCTTCTCGATCGCCGCGCCCAGGCGAAGGTCGACGCCGTTGTCGCGGATCAGGTGGGTGAATTCGCTGATGGTGAAGCGGTCTATGTAGTCAAGGAAGGTGGGCCTGGGCTCGACCAGCGTCACGCGCACGTCGAGCGCGGCGAACATGGTGGCATATTCGACGCCGATCACGCCCGCGCCGACGACGCAAAGGCTGCGGGGGATCTGCTTCATTGCCAGGAATTCGTCGCTGTCGAGGATGGTGGTGCCGTTGAAGGGCACGTCGGCCGGGCGGTGGGTGACGGTGCCGGTCGCGATCAGGAAGCGGTCGCCGGTCACGCGCACGACCTCGCCCCCTTCGGCGGTGACTTCGACCGTGTGGGGGTCGACGAAGCGGGCCATGCCGTTCATCGTCGTGACGTGGTTGCGGTTGAACTGATGTTCCTGCACGTCCGTTTCGTGGTTCAGCGTCATGTCCAGCCGGGCCCGCAGGTCGGCGGCGCGGATGTCGTCCTTGACGCGGTAGGCGCGGCCATAGAAGGCGCGCTCGCGCCAGCCGGACAGGTTCAGGACCGTTTCGCGCAGGGTCTTGGACGGAATCGTGCCGGTGTGGACCGAGACGCCGCCGAAGTTTTCGGCCCGGTCGATGACCAGGACCCGGCGTTTCAGCTTGCCGGCCTGGATTGCGGCCGCCTTGCCCGCCGGGCCGCTGCCGAGGATTACGAGGTCATACTGGCTCATCACTCAATCCCGGTAGAGCGCTTCGGCGTGGAAGGCGATGTGGTCGGCCATGAAGGTCGAGACGAAGAAATAGCTGTGGTCATAGCCGGCCTGCATGCGGAACTGGCCGCTCTGGCGGCGCTCCATCATCGCCTGGGCCAGCGCCTCGGGCTTCAGCAGGTCCAGGAACTGGTCCTTCGAGCCCTGGTCGATCAGCACCGGCCCGTCGAAGCCGAAGCGGCGCATGAGGACGGTCGCGTCATGGGGTGTCCACAGGGTTTCGTCGGCGCCGAGGTAGGCCGCGAACTGCTTGCGGCCCCAGTCGGACTGGGTGGGGTTGGCGATCGGCGCGAAGGCCGAGACAGAGCGGAAGCGGCCATGAAGCCGCATGGCCAGCGTCAGCGCACCATGGCCGCCCATCGAATGGCCGGTGATGGCCTGGCGGTCCTCGTTCACGGCGAAGTTGGCGGTGACGACGGCGGGAAGCTCTTCGGCCACATAGTCCCACATGCGGAAATGCGGGGACCAGGGCGCCTCGGTCGCATTGACGTAGAAGCCCGCGCCCTGCCCCAGGTCATAGGCCGCGTCGTTCGCGACGCCTTCGCCGCGCGGCGAGGTGTCGGGGAAGACCAGCGCGATGCCATGTTCGGCCGCCCAACCCTGCGCGCCGGCCTTGGTCATGGCGTTTTCGTGCGTGCAGGTCAGGCCGGACAGATACCACAGGACCGGCACCGGGCCCTCGGTCGCCTCTTCGGGCAGGAAGAGGCCAAAGGTCATCTCGGTCCCTGTGGCGTCGGATGCGTGGGAATAGACCCCCTGCACGCCGCCGAAGCATTTGTTTTCCGACAGGGTTTTCATGTCGTCCTCATTTCTATCAAAGTCTCGGGGGGTGCGGACCGTCAGCGAAAGACCGACATGATCTGGTCGAGCGGCTTCTTGCGCTTGGCAACGGCCGGGACCGTCGCATCCTCGGCCGGGTAGCCGACGGGCAGGATCATCACGGCCTTCTCGCTGGCCGGCCGACCGCACATTTCTGGCAGGAATTTCATCGGGTTGGGCGTATGTTCCAGGCAGACGAGCCCGGTGTGGTGGATCGCGGTGATGAGCATGCCAGTGGCGATGCCGGTGCTTTCGGGGACGTAGTAATTCTTGTAGCGCGCGCCGTCCTCGGTCGTGCCCCAGCGCTGGGCGAAGACCACGATCAGCCAGGGCGCGTCGGTCAGGTGCGGCTTGGAAACCCCGGTGCCGATGGGCTCGAGTGCTGCGAGCCATTCGTCGCCCGCGCCGCCGGCGTAGAACTCGGCCTCTTCCGCCTCGGCCGCTTCGCGGATGCGGGCCTTCATCGCGGGGTCCGAAATGGCCGCGAAATGCCAGGGCTGGTGATTGGCGCCCGACGGCGCGGTGCCGGCGGCGGCGATGCAAGCGGCGATCACGGCCTCTGGCACGGGGCGGGTGGAATATTGGCGGACGGAATGGCGCTTGCGCATCCGGGCCAGGAAACGTTCGGCCTCTGACAGGGCTTCGGCGTCGGGTAATTGCACGCGGTCGGGCAGAGGCACGGGCTGATAGGACACCTCGCCCTTTCGGTACATCTCAGCCGCCTCCGATCAATGCTCCTGCGGCGAAGACCAAAGCACCTCCGACGACGACCTGCAAGGCCGCGCGCAGGAAGGGGGTTTCCATGAAGCGGTTCTGGATCCAGGCGATGGCCCAAAGCTCGACGAAGACGATGACGATGGCGATGACGGTCGCGGTCCAGAAATCCGGGATCAGGTAGGGCAGCGCGTGGCCAAGGCCGCCGACCGCCGTCATGACGCCGGAGGCCAGGCCGCGCTTGATCGGGCTGCCCCGGCCCGACAGCACGCCGTCGTCGTGCGCCGCCTCGGTGAAGCCCATCGAGATGCCGGCGCCGACGGCTGCCGCCGTGCCGACCAGCAGCGTCGTGTGGCTGTCGTGCGTGGCGAAGGCGGTGGCGAAGATCGGTGCCAGGGTCGAGACCGAGCCATCCATCAGCCCCGCCAGCCCCGGCTGCACCCAGGTCAGGATGAACTGGCGGTGGGCGGCGTTGTCTTCCTCGCTCCGCTTGTCGCCGGGCAGGTTCTCGTCGCTCAACTCGCCCGCGCGGGCCTCGTGGCTCGCCTCGACCGCCGCCAGGTCGCCCAGCAGCTTGCGGGTCGCCGCGTCCTGGGTCTGGGCGGCGGCGCGGGTGTAGAAGGCGGCGGCGCCATGTTCCATCGCCTCTGCCTCGGCCCGCATGCGTTCGAGCCCGAGGTTTTCCATCAGCCAGACCGGTTTTCGCGCGTAAAAGCCCGCCACATGTTCGCGCCGGATCAGGGGGATGACCTCGCCGAACCGTTCGCGGTGGCGGTCGATCAGGGCGCAGCGGTGGCCGTCCTCTTCAACCGCCATGGCGTCGAATACCGCGGCCGAGGCCGGATAATCGGCGCGCAGCCGTTCCGCGTAAGAGCGGTAGATGCGGGCGTCGTCCTCTTCGGACGAGATGGCGAGCGCGAGGATCTCCTGCTCGCTCAGGTCGGCGAAGCGGCGGCGGGTGGCAAGGCCGGGGATCATGGGGGACTCTTATTTGGAATGATTCTAAGTTACCGTCGCCACCAGAGTGTCGCAAGCGCGAAAAGTGAACTGTTTCGTTTAGATTCCGCTTGCCGATCCAAACTGAACGGTTTAGCTCAATTTCATTGGATAAGGGGGCTTGCCATGACAAAGTTGATCGCTCTCGCCGCAGTGCTCGGGCTTGCCGCCGTGCCGGCCCTTGCGGATTTCGCAATGGTCTATATGCCGAACCTGACCTTCCCGCCGGCGGCGCCGGTCGTCACCCAGGCCGCGACTTCAACGCCCGCCCTGCCCGACGGCCAGCGCTGACGGATCGCGCGGTCGCCCATCTGCCGCCAGCACTCGCACTTCAACATGAAAGACACCTAATGGCGGACGCAGAGGGCGGCGCGCGGCGCGGCCGGAAATATGAGCAGGTGCTCGAGGGTGCCCGCGCCATCTTCGTGCGCGACGGGTTCGAAGGCGCGTCGGTCGATGACGTGGCGCGGGCCGCGCAGGTGTCGAAGGCGACGCTCTACAGCTATTTCCCCGACAAGAGGCTGCTCTTTGCCGAGGTGGCGCGGGACAAGTGCCGGCGTGCGACCGAACGCGCGCTGATGCTGATCAACATGGCCGATCCGCCCGACCGCGTCCTGCCGGAGGCGGCGCGGCAGTTGATCGACTTCCTTCTGTCGGACATCGGACGGGCGATCTTCCGCATCGCCGTGGCCGAAGCGGAGCGTTTCCCCGACATCGCGCGGCAATTCTACGATTGCGGCCACGCGGCGGTGCGCGACGCGCTCGTCGGCTACCTGCGTGGCGCGGCGGCGCGCGGCGAGGTGAAGATCGACGATTTCGACCTGGCGGCGGACCAGTTTGCCGAGTTGTGCAAGGCGCAGATCGTCCTGCCGGTCGCCCTGGGCATCATGAGCGACGTCGTCCCGACGGACCGCGAGCGGATCGGCGCGGCGGCGGTCGAGACGTTTCTTGCGCGGTATGGGGCGTAGGCGGGGCTCGACGGCGCTTGGTTTTGGACCGCTGGGCCGGGCGGGAAAAGGAAACGCATTGCGTTTCCCCCGACCGCTACGGGAACGGCGCCGCTGGACCGCCCATGTCATAGATCACCAAAGGCCGGCGCCAGCCCCGGTGGGCGCAAAGCGCCCGCCGATGGCGGGGCGGGCGCTGGCCGGTGGCCTTTGGGCCACCGGCGGGGACAAAGGACAAAGCCTTCGCATGGCAGGGTCAACGGCCCCTGCCAACCTGACCGGAAACGGCGGAAAGCAGGGGTCCCCTACTCGGCCCCTAGTCGGCCCGGCGCACCAGAAGCGTGTTGCCGTCCTTGCGCATCTCGAACCGCTTGAGGTCGGCCAGAAGGTCGCTCAGCTTGCGCTTGCCGTAGGTGCGGGGGTCGAAATCGGGGTTTTCGGCAGTCAGCGCCTGGCCGATGACGCCCAGCGCCACCCAGTCGTCACCCTGTTCGACCTTGTCCATCGCGCGCAGGATCAGGGGCAGCGCGTCGCGCACGCCCAGGCGCGAAGGCGCGCGCACCTCTGTGTCGGGCGCGTCCTGGGCGACGATGTTCTCGATCAGGATGAAGCGGTTGCAGACCTTGCGCAGGCTGTCGGGCGCCTTCTCCTCGCCGATGCCGATCACGTCGAGGCCCTGTTCGCGGATCCGGTTCGCCAGCGCGGTGAAGTCGCTGTCGGACGAGACCAGCACGAAGCCGTCGAAGCGGCCCGTGTGCAGGATGTCCATCGCGTCGATCACCAGGCCGATGTCGCTGGCGTTCTTGCCGGTGGTGTTGGCGGTTTCCTGATGCGCGACGAGGCCCAGTTCGCGCACCTCTTTCGCCCAGCCGCCGAGCCGGCCGGACGACCAGTCACCATAAACGCGGCGCAGCGCGGGTTCCCCCAGCGCCACCACCTCTTTCAGGATCGACGCCGCGAACTTCGCGGGGATGTTGTCGGCGTCGATCAGGACCGCCAGAAGCGGCCGCGCGTCCCTTGCCATCAGTAGACGACGACGGCGCGGATCGACTTGCCGGCATGCATCAGGTCGAAGCCTTCGTTGATGCGGTCAAGCGGCAGGATGTGGGTAATCATCGGGTCGATCTCGATCTTGCCGTCCATATACCAATCGACGATCTTCGGCACGTCGGTGCGGCCGCGCGCGCCGCCGAAGGCGGTGCCTTTCCAGACGCGGCCGGTCACCAGCTGGAAGGGGCGCGTCTCGATCACGGCGCCGGCGGGCGCCACGCCGATGATGATCGACTGACCCCAGCCACGGTGGGTGCATTCGAGCGCGTCGCGCATCACCTTCACGTTGCCCGTGCAGTCGAACGAATAGTCCGCGCCGCCGATCTTGTCGAAGGGCGTCTTGGTCAGGTCGACGATGGCCTGCACGACCGAGGTGCCTTCCGCCAGCTTCCTGGGGTTGACGAAATGGGTCATGCCGAAGCGTTCGCCCCATTCCTTCTTGTCGTCATTCAGGTCGACGCCGATAATCATGTCGGCCCCGGCGAGCTTCAGGCCCTGGATGACGTTCAGCCCGATGCCGCCCAGGCCGAAGACCACCGCCTTGGCGCCCGTCTCGACGTTGGCGGTGTTCAGGACTGCGCCGACGCCGGTCGTCACACCGCAGCCGATGTAGCAGATCTTGTCGAAGGGCGCGTCGTCGCGGACCTTGGCCAGCGCGATTTCCGGCAGGACCGTGTGGTTGGCGAAGGTCGAGCAGCCCATGTAATGATAGATCGGCGTGCCATCGAGCATGGAAAAGCGGGTCGTCCCGTCCGGCATCAGGCCCTGGCCTTGCGTCGCACGGATCGCCGTGCAGAGGTTGGTCTTGCGGCTGAGGCACGAGGGGCATTCGCGGCATTCGGGCGTGTAGAGCGGGATCACATGATCGCCCGGCTTCAGCGATTTCACGCCGGGGCCGCATTTCACCACGACGCCCGCGCCCTCGTGGCCAAGGATCGAGGGGAAGATCCCTTCGGGGTCGGCGCCGGACAGGGTGAATTCGTCGGTGTGGCAGATGCCGGTGGCCTTGATCTCGACCAGAACCTCGCCCTCTTTGGGGTCTTCGAGGTTTACTTCCATGATCTGAAGCGGCTTTCCTGCGGCAACGGCGACGGCGGCGCGGGTTCTCATTGGCAAACTCCCTGCTATTCTTGGCCCGCAAAACTATCCGCCAAAGCGGTGGCTGACGCAAGGAAAGCTGAGAATGACCAAGAAGATTGTGATGTTGATTGCCCTTATGCCCCTGGCAGGCTGCGCGGGCGGCGGCCTGGGCGGGGGCACCTGCAAGCCGGGCAGTTTCTCGTCCTATATCGGCCAGTCCAAGGCCTCGATGATCGGGATCAGCGCGCCGGGGCCGGTGCGGTTCATGTCGCCCGGCAAGCCCGCGACCGCCGATCACGAGCCGTCGCGGCTGAACGTGATGCTGGACGGCCAGGGGATCATCCGCGGCTTCAAGTGCGGTTGAGCAGGGCCTGAAAGCAAGACCCCGCCGAGGTGGAACCTGCGGCGGGGCTTTGAGCGAAGGCGGTTCCGGCGGCGCGATCTGGGTGGGGGCTGTCGGCCGCACCGCCGGAACCAAGCGTTCTCGCTATCCCCACAGTCTTGGCCGCAATCGCGGCATTTCGCGGGAATAACCGGGCCTAAAGGCTGGTCTTTTCGTGGCGAGACTGTGGCGGCGGGTGCCGTCCGGAGGTGCCCTGGGCGGCGCCGGTGAAGAGGCGGGTTGCGCGGCGGCCGGGGGCTTGTAACATCGACCCATGACGATCGTGCCGCCGATCCCCTTCCAGACTGCGCAGACCCTTCCCGACCGGGTGGCCTTCGACCGGCAGGAACTTGGGCTGATCCTCGGGCTTTACGGGCGGATGGTCGCGGCGGGCGAGTGGCGGGACTATGCCATGGCCTTCCTCGGTGACCGCGCCGTCTTTTCGGTCTTTCGCCGCGCCGCCGAAGTGCCGCTCTACCGGATCGAGAAGACGCCCCGGCTGCGCGCGCGGCAGGGGCAATATGCGCTTCTGGGCGCGGACGGGCAGGTCCTGAAGCGCGGGCCGGACCTTGGTGCCGTGCTGCGGCCGCTGGAGCGCAAGCTGATCCGGCCGGTCGACTAGCCCGGGTCGCGGAGGGCAGCGGGGGACTGGACATCTGGCGAGAGCGACAGGCCCAGACTTTCCGCGCGCGCTGCCATGTGGGCAAGAATCTCCGGCTTTTTCAGTGGCTTGGTCAGGTAGTGGTCGATGCCGGCGGCCAGGATGTCGTCGCTGTCGCCCTGCAGGGCATGGGCGGTCATGGCGACGATCGGCACATGGGCGGCGTCACCCTCGGCCGCCTCATGCTCGCGGATCAGGCGGGCGGCGGCGCGGCCGTCCATTTCCGGCATGGAAATGTCCATGAAGATCAGGTCCGGCCGGTCGGCGCGCCAATGGTCAACCGCCTGCCGCCCGTTCGCCACGAGGGTCAGGTCGAGCGGCAGCCCCTCGACCATCTTGCGGAAGACGAGCTGGTTGGTGCGGTTGTCCTCGGCCGCGAGGACGCGCAGGCGGCGCCGGGGCTGAGGGGCGGCGGAAGGTGGCGCAGAGGGGCTCGCAGAGGGCGTGACTGAGGGCGACGCCGAAAAATCCTGCAGGCGGTGGAAAAGCTCGCTGCGCAGGACCGGCTTTTGCAGGACCGCGTCCACAAGTCCGTCGGCGACGCGCAGGTGGACGGGATCGGCGCTCGCGACCAGGATGCGGGCGTCGGGCAGCGTGCGGCGGGCGGCCGCCAGCGCGCGTTCCAGGTCGCCGCCGTCGTCCTGGTCGAGAATCAGCAGATCGCAGGCGGGGTTCGCGGTCAGGTCGGCCAGCGCCTCGGCCGCGCTGCGGTGGGCGCGCACGGTCAGGCCGCAGGTTTCCAGCTGGCGCGTCAGGATGGTGCGGCCGATCATCGAGGGATCGGCCAGCACCGCCGCGCGCAGGGTGACGGGGCGGTGGTTGGCAAGCGGTCCGGCATCCTCGGCCGCGGGCAGCGTCAGGCGGAAGCCGAAGCAGGAGCCCTTCCCCGGCTCGCTCTCCACCCAGATCTCGCCGCCCATCAGCGTGACAAGCTGGCGGGTGATGGCCAGGCCGAGCCCCGTGCCCTCGAACGTGCGGTTCGCCTCATCCTCGACCTGGTTGAACTCGCCGAAGATCGCCTCGAGGTTCGCTTCGGCGATGCCGATGCCGGTATCCTCGACCGTCACATGCAGGTCGAACTGCCCGTCAGGCCGTTCGAGCCCGACGACACGGGTCAGGACATGGCCGCGGGGGGTGAACTTGACGGCGTTGCCGATCAGGTTGGTCAGGATCTGGCGCATCCGCCCGGGGTCGGCGACGAAGCGGGTGGGCAGGAAAAGGTCGAAATCGACCAGAAGATCGATACCCTTTTCCCGCGCGCGGGGCTGCAGCAGAAGCGTGATTTCGTAAAGGCAGCGCTCCAGGTCGAAGGGTTCGGGCGACAGGCGCAGGCGCTCCGCCTCGGCCTTGGAATAGTCGAGGACGTCGTTGATGATGGTCAAAAGCGCCTCGCCCGACGACTTGATCGTTTCGGCGAACAGGCGCTGCTCTTCGGTCAGGCTGGTTTCGCACAGAAGGTCCGCCATGCCGACGACGCCGTTCATCGGTGTGCGGATCTCGTGGCTCATGTTCGCGAGGAAGGCCGACTTGGCGCGCGAGGCGGCTTCGGCGCGGGCGCGGGCCTCTTCCAGTTCGGCCTCGCGCCGGACGGTTTCCGTGATGTCGGCGGTCAGGCAGACCAGGTCGCCGGTCTCGCCGCGCCGGTCGATCAGGCGCAGCGAGCGGCCATCCGACAGGCCAAGGACCAGGGGCGGAATCGGGTCTGTTCCGGCCCGTTCCATCATTTCATGGTGCCAGTCGGCGGGGTCGCGGCCGCCCAGGTCGACGATGCCGCCGTCGGCCATCAGGCGGATGATGTCGGAGTAAAGCATCCCGGCCTGAAGTTCGGTCCCAGCGCCACCCTCGTCGCCCCCCTGCCCCGCAAACATCGCCACATAGGCGCCGTTCGCGATGATGAGCCGCTGATCGGTGTCAAAGACCGCAAAACCGTCGCGAAAGGTTTCGACCGCTTCCCAGAGGCGCCGCTGCGCCAGCGTCGCTGCCGACAGTGCGCGGGCAAGGTCGGACTTCATCTGGACGTTTGTGCCCTGCAGCTCTGCCGCTTCGGACTGGACCGCCTGCAGGGTCTGGCGCTGGTCCGCGACCTTTTCCGACAGGCGCAGCGCGTGGGTCGACAGCCGGTCGTTTGCAAGCGCGAGTTCGCGCGACTTCTGGTCCAAAAGCCGCTCTGCCGCGAGCCGGGCGCGGCGTTCCTTTACCAACCGTTCCGCGCCTTGCACGCCCGACCCCTTCGCTCGCCCCGTTCGGCGCATCATCGCGGCGAGAAATGAAAAAACGCTGAACGCAAGGCAGGGTTGCGGATGGCACAAAGGCGTCCGTCATGGCAGGATGGCCGCGCCTGTCAAAGGAGTGTCCGATGCGATTTCCGGCCCTGTTCACGCTTCTCGCGCTGCTGATCGCGGCACCTTCCCTTCAGGCGCAGGAGGCCGCGCCGATTCCGGCCAAGCGGCTGGTGATGACGGCAGACACGGACCTTTCCGGCGGCGATCTTCAGTCGATCTTCAACACGACGCTTGATGCCTGCCAGGCAAGCTGCCTTGACAGCACGACCTGCGAGGCGATGACCTTCAACAGCCGCGCCGGGTCGTGCTTCCTGAAGGCCGGGGCGACCGAGGCCAAGCCCTACAAGGGCGCCCTGTCCGGCCGGGTCGCGGTGACGGACGGGAAGGTGCTGGCGGAAGGGGCGGCGCGGGCGGGCGAGTTGCGCTTCCTGTCGCCCGACGATCTGGCGGCGGCGCGGGATGCGGCGGGCGCCGTGGGCACGCGCTATCCGGTCGATACGCGGACGGTGGCCGAGTTGCAGGACGATGCTACCAAGGCCGAGGCGGCGGGCAATTTCGCGGCGGCTGCGCAGGCGGCGGGCGCCGTCGTCGCGCTGACCGATGCGCCGGACGCCTGGGCAGAGCTTGCGCGGCTGAGGCTCGCCACGCCCGACGGCCAGTCCGACGACCACTATGCCGACCTGGCCGAGGCGCAGTCCGCAGCGATCAACGCCTATCTGCGGGCGGGGACGGCCGGTGCGCGGGCCAGCGCGCTTTATACGCTTGCCCAGGCGTTCGACGCGAACGGGCGCGGGCGCGACATGATTCCGGCGCTGAAGCTTGCCCAGTCGATCCAGCCGAGGGACGATACGGCGGCGCTTCTGGAAGATGCGATCGGCAAATATGGCTTCAACATCTCGGACACGACCGTCGACGCCGAGCGGGCCAGCCCGCGCATCTGCGCCAACTTCAACGCGGCGCTGGCCACGAGCGGGGTGGATTATTCGACCTACGTTGGCCTGCCGGATGCGGGCCTGTCGGTCGACGCGTCCGACTACCAGATCTGCGTCAGCGGCCTGCAGCACGGCAAGCGCTACGCGATCACCTTCCGCGAGGGGCTGCCCTCGGCCGATGGCGAGGCGCTGGCGAAGGACGTGGTCATCACCCAATATGTCCGCGACCGGGCGCCGATGGTGGTCTTTCCGGGCCGCGCCTACATCCTGCCTCGCGCGTCCGAGGCCGGGATCCCGGTGCAGGCGGTCAATGCCTCGACCCTCGACCTGACTTTGATGCGCGTCTCTGACCGCAACCTGGTGCAGGCGATCCAGCGGGACTATTTTGCCCGGCCGCTCGACACATGGACGATGAGCGATTTCAACTCGTCCTACGCGGTCGAGGTCTGGAAGGGTCGCGCGGACCTCGCCAAGGGCGACACGAACGCCGATGTGTTGACGAACCTGCCCCTGTCCGAGGTGATGAAGACCGCGGGCCCCGGCATCTACGCGCTGCAGGCGTCGATCCCCGATGCGGACCCGAATCTGACGGCCCCGGCGCAGCAGTGGTTCGTGATCTCTGACATCGGGGTCACGACGCTCAGCGGGTCGGACGGGCTGACGGTGGTGGCGCGCTCGCTGGCCGATGCGGGGCCGAAGGCGGGGGCGGTGGTGACGCTGATCTCGCAGGCCAACTCGATCCTGGCGACGGCGACGACCGACGCGCAGGGGGTGGCCAGGTTCGCGGCCCCGCTGATGGCGGGAACGTCGGGGGCGACGCCTGCGATGGTGACGGTGGCGGGGGGCGGCGATTTCAGTTTCCTGTCGCTGACCGACCCGGAGTTCGACCTGTCTGACCGGGGCGTCACGGGCCGCGCGCCTGCGCCGGCGGTCGACGTGTTCCTTGCGACCGACCGGGGCGCCTACCGGGCGGGCGAGGTGTTGAATGCGACCATCCTTGCCCGCAATGCCGAGATGCGGGCGGTCGAAGGGCTGCCGCTGACCGTGCGGCTGGTCAGGCCGGATGGTGTCGAATACAGCCGGACGCTCGCCCCCGATCAGGGCGCGGGCGGACGGGCGGTCAGCCTGCCCATTGGCAGCGGCGCGCCGCGCGGGACCTGGCGGATCGAGACCTTCAGCGAGGATGCCGGCCATGTCCTGGCCTCTGCCCCCTTCCTGGTCGAGGATTTCCTGCCCGAACGCATCGACTTCACCCTGACGATGCCCGAGGGGCTTCTGCCGCTGGACACGCCGGCCTCTATCGACCTGTCGGCGCGCTACCTGTTCGGCGCGCCCGGTGCGGGGCTTGCGCTCGAGGGCGACTACCACGTCAGCAGCGTCACCACGCTCGACGCATTCCCCGGCTACAGTTTCGGGCGCTATGACACAGCGCCCCTGATGGCGTCGGACAGCCTGTCGAACCTTGGCCAGACGGCCGACGACGGCAGCGCCACCATCGACCTGCCGGTGCCGGCCTTCGACAGCGAACCGACGGGGCCGCTTCTTGCCCGCTATGCGATCCGGGTCAGCGAGGGGTCGGGCCGCCCGGTCGAACGGCGGATCGAGCGGACCTTCCTGCCCGCCCAGCCGATCATCGGCATCAAGCCCGCCTTCGGCCCCGAGGGACCGGCGGCGAACAGCACGGCGGCCTTCGAGGTGATGGCGCTCGGTCCGGTGGGCAAGCCGGTCGATCTGAGCGCGCATTGGATCCTGAACCGGGTCCAGACCGACTACCAATGGTATGCAGTGAACGGCCAGTGGAGCTGGGAGCCGACGACGACCCGCCAGAAGATCGCCGAGGGCGAGGTGTCGGGGCCGGCCGGGACGCCGGCAAAGGTGGGCGCCTCGGTCGAGTGGGGAGAATATGAGCTGGTGGTCGCGGGCCAGAACGGGTCGGCCGGCACAAGCTCGGTCCGCTTCTACGCAGGCGGCTATTATTCGGCCGAGGCCGGGCCCTCGCCGGACATGCTGGACCTGACGCTCGACCGCAAGGACTACCGGCCCGGCGACACGGCGAAGGTGCGCATCGTGCCGCGCGCGGCCGGGGTGGCGCTGGTCAGCGTCCTGTCGAACCATGTGATCGACCTGAAGACGGTCGAGGTGAAGGCCGGCGAGAACATGATCGACCTGCCGGTGACGGATGCCTGGGGTGCGGGCGCCTATGTGACGGCCATCGCGCTGAAACCGGGCGACCAAGACGCCAGGAGCCACCTGCCGATGCGGGCCATCGGTCTGTCCTATGCCGCGGTCGATCCCGGCTCGCGCAGGCTTGCGACGACGGTTCAGGTGGCGGACAAGGTCGATCCGCGCGGGCCCCTGCCCGTGTCGGTCAAGGTCGAGGGCGTGGCGCCGGGCGAAACCGCCTGGGTCACGGTCGCGGCGGTCGATCAGGGCATCCTGAACCTGACCGGGACCCTGCCGCCCGATCCGGCCGCCTATTACCTGGCCCAGCAGCGGCTGGGCGTGGGCCTGCGCGATGTCTACGGGCGGCTGATCGACGGGCAAAGCGGCCTGCCGGGCGCGGTCCGGTCGGGCGGCGATGCGGGCGGGGTGACGCTGAAGGCGCCGCCGCCGACCGAAGAGCTGGTCGCTTATTTCTCGGGCCCCTTGCAGGTCGGGGCGGACGGCCTTGCCAAGACCGAATACCGGTTGCCGGGCTTCAACGGCACGGTGAAGGTCATGGCCATCGCCTGGTCGAAGAGCGGCGTCGGTGCCGCCTCGAAAGACGTGGCGGTGCATGATCCGGTGGTGGTCACTGCCTCGGTTCCCCGTTTCCTGCAGCCGGGCGACAAGGCGAGTGTCAGGCTCGAGTTTGTCCATGCCGAAGGGCCGGCCGGCGAGATGCCGCTTTCGGTCACGGCCGACGGTCTGACGGTCGGGCAGGCGCCCGCCTCTGTGACGCTGGCCGACAAGGGCAAGGCCAGCCTGTCGGTGCCGCTGACCGCGCCCGATGCGGTGGGCGAAGATGCAAAGGTCACGGTCACGCTGACGACGCCGGACGGCAAGTCCCTGGTCAAGACGCTGGCCATTCCGGTGCAGGCGAACGATCCCGCCACCTCGCGGCAGGTGCAGGTCGCGCTGAAACCGGGCGAGAGCCATCCCCTGGACGCGACCCTTTTCGACGGGCTCCGGCCCGGCACGGGGCAGGCGACAGTGGCCATCGGCCCCCTTGCCCGTCTGAACGCCCCGGCGATCCTGGCACAGCTGGACCGCTATCCCTACGGCTGCACGGAGCAGATGTCCTCGAAGATCCTGCCGCTGCTTTACTTTGAGGAGATGGCTGCGGCCGTCGATCAGCCCGCCGCGCCAGAGGTGCATGAGCGTGTGCAGCAGGCGATTGCGGCCATCCTGCTCAACCAGTCGGCCGAGGGGGCCTTCGGGCTCTGGTATCCCGAAACGGGCGACATGTGGCTTGATGCCTATGTGACCGATGTTCTGTCGCGGGCGCGGGCGGCGGGCTATCAGGTGCCCGACACCGCCTTCCGTTCGGCGCTCGACAACCTGCACAACCAGTTGAACAGCCAGCAGGATTTCGACAAGGACGGCGGCCCGGTGGCCTATGCGCTTTATGTGCTGGCACGGGAAGGCGCGGCGGCGATTGGCGACCTGCGCTACTATGCCGATACGAAGGCGGAGGCGTTCGATACGCCCATCGCTTCGGCCCAGCTTGGCGCGGCGCTTGCCGTCTATGGCGACCAGCCGCGGGCGGACCGGATGTTCAAGCAGGCAGGCGCCCAGATCGCGAAAGAGACCGGCAAGGAGTCGCAGGCCTGGCGCGCGGACTATGGCACCTGGCTGCGCGACCGGCTGGCCGTCTTGGCACTGGCGACGGAGGCCGGGTCGAAGGCCGTCGATGGTGACGCGCTGGTGGGTTCGGTTGCGGGGCCGCTCGTCAGCCAGAACCTGTCGACGCAGGAATCGGCCTGGGCGCTGGTGGCGGCGCACGCGGCGCTGAAAGGGGCGGAAACCCTTGGCGTGACGCTTGACGGCGCGCCGGTGGCCAGCCCCTGGCTTGGCCTTCGGGACGGCGATCTGGCGGCGGGGGCGGCGCAGGTTCTGTCGAACGGCGGCACGGCGCCGGTCAGCGCGACGGTCACGGTGACCGGCGTGCCGGTCGCGCCGGGCCCGGCGGGCGGCAAGGGCTATGCGATCAGCCGGGCCTGGTACACGCTCGACGGGGCCGAGGTCGATCCGGCCTCGGTCAAGCAGGGCACGCGGATGGTCGCGGTGATCGAGGTGAAGCCCCTCGGCGCGTCGGACGGCCGGCTGATGGTCAACGACCCGCTGCCCGCGGGGTTCGAGATCGACAACCCGAACCTGATCCGGGGCGGTGACATTGCGGCACTCGACTGGCTCGAAACAGCCGACACGCGCACGGTCGAGTTCCGGCAGGACCGGTTCATCGCCGCCGTCGACTGGCAGTCGGCCGACCCGTTCCGGCTGGCCTACATCGTCCGCGCCATCTCTCCCGGCAGCTACCACCTGCCGGCCGCGACGGTCGAGGACATGTATCGCCCCGACTATCGGGCCTGGACCGACGCGGGCAGCGTGACCGTGGCCGAGTGAGGCGGGCGTGATGCGGGCGCATCGCCTGGCGTTCGGGCTGGCGGCGGGTCTTTTCGCCGCCGGCCTTTCGCGCGACCTGGCGGTGGCCTGGGTCGACCGGACCGAACTGCCGCCCCTGTCCGTCCCCGTCTCGGCCGAGGTGCGGGACCAGAAGGGCGTCCTTCTGCGTGCCTTCACGGTCGCCGACGGGCGCTGGCGGATGGAGCCGGGGGCGGTCGATCCCCTCTTTACCCGCATGCTGATCGCCTATGAGGACCGCCGGTTCTACGACCATGCCGGCGTCGATCCCGTGGCGCTGGTGCGCGCGGGCTGGCAGGCGATGCGGGCGGGGCGGGTGGTGTCGGGCGGATCGACCCTGACCATGCAGGTCGCGCGACTGCTGGAGGAAAGCGGCACCGGGCGGTGGGAGGGCAAGATCAGGCAGATGCGTGTCGCCCTCGCGCTGGAACGAAGGCTGACGAAGGCGCAGATCCTGGACCTTTATCTGCGGCTCGCGCCCTATGGCGGCAATGTCGAGGGGGTGCGCGCCGCCGCCTTCGCCTGGTTCGGCAAGGAGCCGCGACACCTGACGGCGGCCCAGTCCGCCCTTCTGGTCGCCCTGCCCCAGTCGCCCGAGGCGCGGCGGCCGGACCGGGCGGCGGACGCGGCCTATGCGGCGCGGACGCGGGTCTTGGCACGGGCGCGAGAGGCAGGCGTCCTGACGGACGAGAAGGTTGCGGCGGCAGAAACAGAGTCTATTCCAGCCGAAAGGCGTGATTTTCCGAACCGCGCGGCGCTTCTGGCCGACCGGATGCACCGGGCCGACCCGGGGCGGACGGTCATCACGACGACGCTCGATGCGACGGTGCAGGCGGCGCTCGAAAAGCTCGCCGGTGACGCGGCGCGGCGGGCGGGGGACCGGCTGACGGTCGCCATCGTCGTCGCCGACCACCAGACGGGCCGGATCGTCGCCTCGGTCGGGACGGCGGACTGGGGCAGCGGTGCGCGGACCGGCTTCGTCGACATGACCGAGGCGCTCAGGTCCCCCGGATCGACGCTGAAGCCCTTCGTCTACGGGCTGGCGTTCGACCAGGGGCTGGCGAACCCCGAAAGCCTGATCGACGACCGGCCCGTGGCCTTCGGCAGCTACGCACCGCAGAACTTCGACAACCAGTTCCGCGGCACGCTCACCCTTCGGCAGGCGCTGCAGGCCTCGCTCAACATTCCGGCCGTGCGGCTCGCGGATGCGGTCGGGCCGGCGAAACTTCTGTCGGCGCTTGACCGGACCGGGGCGCGGACGGTCGTGCCGGGGGGCCAGCCGGGGCTTGCGGTGGTGCTGGGCGGTCTGGGGATCACCCTGACCGATCTGGTGCAGGCCTATGCCGCGCTCGCCCGGCTGGGTCAGCCGGTCCATCTGTCGGTCCTGGCCGACGATGCCGGCCCGCGCCCGGGGCGGCTATTCAGCCCCGAGGCGGCCTGGCAGGTGGACGACATCCTGTCCGGCCTGACCCCGCCGCCGGGGGCCGCGCCCGGCCGGCTCGCCTACAAGACCGGGACCAGCTACGGGCACCGCGACGCCTGGGCCGTTGGGTTTGACGGGCGGCATGTGGCAGGCGTCTGGATGGGTCGGGCGGATGGCTCACCCGTGCCCGGCGCCTTCGGCGGCGATCTGGCGGCGCCCGTCCTGTTCGAGGCGTTCGGGCGGCTGAAACCCGCGTTCGACCCCTTGCCGCCCCCGCCGCCCGCGACGCTGATCGCCGCGACCGACCAGTTGCCGCCGCCCCTGCGCCGTGTGCGGTCGCGGGCCGACGCGCTGGCCGTGGTGGCCGACGACGCGCCGAAGGTCGCCTTTCCCCCCGACGGGGCCGAGGTCGAGGGGCTGAACGGCGGCCTGGTCGTCAAGGTCCGCGATGGGATCGGGCCGTTCCTGTGGCTGGCCAATGGCCAGCCGCTGGTCGCGGGGTCCGGCGCGCGCGAGAGCCTCTTGCCCCTGCCCGGTCCCGGCTTTTACCGGCTGTCGGTCATCGACGCGGGCGGGCGGAGCGCGGCGGTCAATGTTCAGGTGAGATAGAGACACTTTCGGCCAAAAATCCGGCAACAGATCCGGCTGCGGCTTGCGCGAGCCTGTCCAACGCCCCATCTTGCCAGAAAAAGGGAGGCACCACGCCCATGAACTCGATCAGCGACAGTATCGGTGGCGGCAATGCCGTCTTCCTGGCGATCGCCTTCTTCATCCTTCTTTGCGTCTGGCTGGGCGTGCGCGTCGTGCCGCAGAGCGAAAAGCATGTGGTCGAACGCTTCGGTCGGCTGCGCTCGGTCCTTGGGCCGGGCATCAACTTCATCGTGCCCTTCCTTGACCGGGTGGCGCACAAGGTGTCGATCCTCGAGCGCCAGTTGCCGACCCACCGGCAGGACGCGATCACGGCCGACAACGTGCTGGTCACGGTCGAAACCAGCGTCTTTTATCGCATTACCGAGCCGGAAAAGACCGTCTACCGCATCCGCGACGTGGACGGCGCCATCGAAACCACCGTCGCCGGCATCGTGCGAAGCGAGATCGGGACGATCGAGCTGGACCAGGTGCAGTCGAACCGATCGGCCCTGATCCAGAAGATTCGCGAGGCGCTGACCCATGTCTTCGACGACTGGGGGATCGAGGTCACGCGGGTCGAGCTTCTGGATGTGAGCCTTGATGAGGCGACGAAGGCCGCGATGTTGCAGCAGCTGAACGCCGAGAGGGCGCGGCGGGCGCAAGTGACCGAGGCCGAGGGGCGCAAGCGGTCGGTCGAGCTTGCCGCCGACGGACAGCTTTACGCGGCGGACCAGGCGGCGAAGGCGCGGCGGCTGACGGCGGATGCCGAGGCCTATGCGACCCAGGTCATCGCCGTGGCGATCAAGGAAAACGGGATCGAGGCGGCGCAATTCCAGATCGCGCTGAAGCAGGTCGAGGCGCTGCAATCCGTGGGCAACGGGCCGGGCAAGCAGGTCGTCCTGTTGCCGGCGGCGGCGATGGAGGCTTTTGCTGACGCGTTCAAGATGCTGAAGGGGCGCAGCTGATGCAGCTTTGGCAGGAATGGTGGGTCTGGATGGCCGCCGCCTTCGTGCTGGGCATCCTGGAAACGCTTGCCTCCGGCTATGTGCTTCTGGGGTTCGCGGGCGGGGCGCTGGTGACGGGCGTGCTGTTGTTGGTCGGACTTGCCGGCGGGTCGGTCGCGCTGACTGTTCTGGTCTTTGCCGTCGCCTCGCTCATCTGTTGGTGGGCGCTCAGGCGGGTCTTCGGCTGGCCGAAGGACCCGGTCAAGATCGTGCGCCACGACATCAACGACAACTGAAACCGGCGCCTGAACCCAGCCCCCGGGCGCGGTTTTAGACCTTCGCCAGTTCGGCCAGGATCGCCTCTGCCGCGCCGCGCGGGTCGGGCGCGGCCCAGATCGGACGACCGACGACGATGTGATCTGCGCCGGCTTCGATGGCTTCGGCCGGGGTAGCGATGCGCTTCTGGTCGCCGGGCGCGCTGCCTGCCGGGCGGACGCCGGGGGTGACGATCAGCCGGCCCCTGGCAGAGGGAAGCGCGCGGATCAGGCGTGCCTCGTGCGGGCTGGCGATCACGCCGTCCGCCCCTTCGGCGAAGGCGCGGCCGGCGCGTTCGACGGTCAGGTCGGTCATGTCGCCGGGCCGGATCAGGCCCGCGTCCAGGTCGGCACGGTCGAGCGAGGTCAGGAAGGTCACGGCCAGGATCTTCATCCCCGACGCCCCGGCCCCCGCCTTGGCGGCGCGGACCACATGGGGGTCGCCCTGCACGGTCAGGAAATCCAGGTCGAAGCGCGACAGGCCCCTCACCGCCGCCTCGACCGTGGCGCCGATGTCGAAGAGCTTCATGTCGAGGAAGATCTTCTTGCCCTGTTCGTCCTTCAGCTCGTTGGCAAGCGCGAGGCCGCCGCCGGTCAGCATGCCGAGCCCGATCTTGTAGAAGCCGACCGAGGGGCCGATCCGGTCCACCAGCGCTAGCCCCTGCACCGCGTCCGGCACGTCGAGCGCCACGATCAGCCTGTCATCCGTCTGCATCGCCGCCCCCTGTTGTCCGGCCGCGCTTGTCGGACCAGGGGCGTGCCCTGTCAAGTCGTCTGTCAGGCGGCGTCCGACAGGTGCGGCGCAGAGGCCAGGTAGTCGAGCGGTGCTTCCAGAAGGCGCGCCTTGGCGGCGGCGATCAGCCGCGCCTTCAGGGGTGCGCCGCCCGGCGCCCGGATCGGCGCGCGGACGCGCACGCGCGCCTCTTCCTCGCCCCCGTCAAGCGCGATGCGCAGGACGATGGTGGCAATGACCGCCCTTGCCGCGCTGTCGACGGCAATATCGCGCGGTCTGGCAGAAAGAATTCGCATGGGCCGTTCCTTTCGCTAGTCTCCGCCCAAGGTTAACGGGCGAAGGTTACGAAAGGGTTTCGCGCTCCATGCAGGTCAACATCCTTTATGATCGGCCGGACGACGGGCCGGGAAGCGGTCCGGTCCAGGTGGGCTGGCTGCGCACGACCGACATGGCGGCGGTGCTCTATGATCCGCCGCAACGGCTCTCCTCGCGCGATGTGGCGCGCACGCACGCGAAGTCGGCGGCGCGCTGCCCGGCGGTGATCCAGATGGAAAGCCGCTATTTCCAGGTGCCCTGCCCGTTCGACCTGCATCTGGGCTTTGCCCGCGATCCCAAGGGCAAGCCCGTCTTCATCAACCGGCTGGGCGCGGCAAGTCCTATTCGCGCCAACAAGCTGAACGAGCTTCTGGTCATGGTGAACGAGGCCGAATGGCGCTACCCCGACCGGCCGACGATCCAGCTGATGCTGCCCTACCTCTTCATCGCCGACGAGCCGGTCTGGATCACCCAGCTTGGCCCCTTTGCGCATTACCGCCGCGAGTCGCTGCCGGGCACCATCTTCGGCGGCCGCTTCCCGATCAGCGTCTGGCCGCGGCCCCTGATGTGGGCCTTCGAGTGGCACGAGCCTGATCGCGACATCGTGCTGAAACGGGGCGAGCCGCTCTTCTACAGCCAGTTCGAGGGGCCGAGCCCCGACCGGCCGATCCAGCTGGTCGAGGCCGAGCGCACGCCCGAGCTTGACCGCTATCTCGAGGCGATCGGGGGTGCCGTGAACTACGTCAACCAGACCTTCGGTCTGTTCAAGGCCGCAGAGGCGCTGCGGCCCCCGCGGCTTGTCACGCCAAAGGGCGGCTGACCCCCTAGCCCCGGCGGAGCGACTGGGCCATGCAGTGGATGCCGCCGCCGGTCTTCGAGATTTCGGCCATGTCGATGGCCGCCACCTCGAACCCCCGGGCCTTCAGCTGCCCGATCAGCGCCTTCGACGAGGCGGGCGCGATCACCCGGTCGCCGCCCAGCGACATGAAGTTGCAGCCAAGCGCCATCGTGTCCTGGAAGGGCACGTCGATGATCTCGTGCCCCTTGGCCTTCAGCCAGTCGACGATGCCGGGTTCGGTGCAGGCCAGGCAGACGGCGGTCAGCTTGGGCGCGATCGGGACGACCATCAGGTCGATGTGGACGTAATATTCGTCGATGAAGGCGAGCCGGGTTTCCCAGCCTTCGCGGTCGAACCAGTCCTGGACCTGGCGGGCGCCTTCCTCTTGCGTGCGGGCGCCGCCGCAGCCGATCAGGACGCAGCCTTCCTCGATCACGTTGAAGTCGCCGCCCTCGAAGGTGCCCGCCGTCACCATGTCATAGATCGGGATGCCGAGTTCCTCGTAGGTGCGGATCGCCGCGTAATTCTCGCCCCGCCGCCACCAGTTGGCCATGGCGGTGATGATGGCGCCGTAGGGGGTCATGACGCTGGAATCGCGGGCATAGACCTGCATCGGCAACTCCGGCGTCGGCTGGTGCATATGGACCTTGACGCCGAAGTGCTCGTAGGCGGCGACCAGTTCCTTGTGCTGGGCCTGGGCGACCTGGATGTTGCTCGGCGCCTCTCGCAGGTGCTTGCGCGACAGGCTCGAAGTCGAGAGGTGGCGCAGGTGGGCCGGGCTGCCCAGCAGGACGTCGGTCAGCCGGTCGGTTTCGTTGGCAAAACCCCAGCCGGTCA
The DNA here is from genome assembly GCA_945952025.1 of uncultured Paracoccaceae bacterium. Lineage (GTDB taxonomy): Bacteria > Pseudomonadota > Alphaproteobacteria > Rhodobacterales > Rhodobacteraceae > TMP-24. The sequence continues at coordinate 74,484 of CAMFGW010000008.1, read as the reverse complement.
GGGGTGCGGTGCCGCCCCTGGGGTTGCGGCGGCGGAGGGTGAAGGGTTCGGGTCGCGTCGGGGCGTTCATGGAGGGGCTCCTTTCAGGCGCCGGGCATGGCGGAGGGGATCCACCAGTCGTGCCCGCGCGCGGTTGTGACATATTCGGGCCAGCGGAAATGGATGGGCGGGTCGTAATCGCATTGCGGCGGCGTCCAGTCGCTGCCGCCGGGGCCACCGCCGGTTCTTTGGTGGAACTCGGCCATGGCCGCCGCGCGCGCCGCCGGGTCTTCCAGAAGCCGCAGCGCCGAAAGCGCCAGGATCTTGGCCGCCGTCTGGACCATCGGGTCAATCGTGGCCGGAATGCCGCCCAGCGCGTTCATCGTCCAGGCCGGATAGGCATAGCCCGCCGGTGCCCGAAGTGCGGGGCGCGCGACATAGAAGCGCGCGGTCGGGGCGTGCCAGCACATGTCGGTATAATCGTCCGAGGTGGAGTGGGTCTGGCTCGGCGGCAGGTCATGGCGCAGGATCGCCTCGGCCGCCTCTGGCTCGATCAGGCGCGACATTTCGGGGATGAAGGGGTCGTCCATCGGGTCGAGGCCAAGGTTCGCCTGGATCTCGCGCGCCACAGTCTTGGCAGCCTCGTCCCAGACGGGGGCACCGACGGCCTGCATCGCGTCCCAGACGGTGCGGGCGATGGCGTGGTTGGCAAGGCCGGGGCGCGACTTGCAGACCCAGTGGCGTTCCCACCGGCAGCCGGTCATCGCCGCCGCCGCTTCGGCATTGCGGTCCAGCGCCGCCGTCACGGTTTCGGCCATGGCGATCGTGGGCGTGCGCATCATGTACTGGATTTCGGCCAGGCCGGCGGGCTGGTTGTCGGCGGTCGCCTGCCCCGCCGTCAGGATTGCCTCGGAAATCGACCAGCCGCCCTGATGGGACAGCATCGAATCGCGCAAGGCCTTCGAGGTCAGGAACATCAGGTTCAGCGCATCGTTTGCGCCCGGCGCGCGCACCGCGCTGTGGGACTGCGGGATCGGGGCGGCATCGTCGCGGCCCCAGGCTTCGGGCACGTCGCAGATGAAGCGGTAGATCATCGACCAGCCGGCGCCGCAGTGGGTGTCCCAGCGGACCGTGTTGCACATGGGCAGCATGTAGAAGGGATGGAATGACAGGATGGCCGCCAGCCCGTCGTAATAGCCGCGCGCGGCATGGATGGGCTTGGAGCCGCGCACCTTTTCCGCAGGCTCACCGGTAAAGCGCAGGCCACCCTTGATGCCGTGCCGCTCCATCGCCGCCTTGGTGGCCAGAAGGCCGCCCAGCCCGGCCATGCCAAGCCCGGAATGGGGGTCGGTATGACCGCCCGCCTGATAGCCCAGCCCTTTGCGCGGCGCGCGGCGCGTGCTGGCGGCCTGGCAGTTGCCGGGGATGCCGTCATATTCGGCATACATGCCAATGATCGGGCCTTCACCGTTCGACCAGTTGGCGCAGAAAGCGGTGGGCATGCCGCCCGACCCTTCCTCGACCGTGAAGCCCTCGGCCCGCAGTCGGGCGACATACCAGTCGGCCGAGCGGTATTCGCGCCAGGCCGTCTCGCCGAAGTCGAAGATCGTCGCGCACCAGTCCGACAGGTCGGCCGCGCGGGCCGTGACATGGGCAAGAGCCGTCTCTTGCGCGGCGGACAGGGGCGTATGCGGCACGGGGGGCGACCTCCTTTGCGGCAGTGGCGGGCCTTGGGGCCTTTAGGGGGCCCCTCTGGGGGACTCGTCCCTTGGCTACACGGGGCGGCCCTTCGTGCGAAAGTGAAACCTTTTCCTAGGGACAGCAAATCATTTTCACCTAAGCCGGGACGCGGGCGCGCCGGGCTGCTAACCTCGGCGGGCCAGGGGCTTTGAGGGGAAAGGGTCGCAATGTCGCGCGTTCCATCGACGCAGGCGCTTCGGGCGCTCGAAAGTTTCGCGCGCCACGGCACGGTCTGGCAGGCGGCGGACGAGCTGAACCTGACGCGCAGTGCCGTCAGCCACCAGTTGCGGCTCCTTGAGCGCGACCTGGGCTTCCGGTTGATGAGCCGGGCCGGCACGCGGGTCGAGCTGACGCCCCAGGGCCGCGCCTATGCCGCCGACGTCCGCCGGGCGCTGTCGGTTCTGGCGGGGTCGGCGGCACGGCAGACCGGGCGGGGGGCGACGGGGGCCCTGACGGTCAGCTGCACGCCCGGCTTCGGGTCCAGCTGGCTTTGCCCCAAGCTCGGCCGCTTCCGCGACCGCTGCCCTGACGTGGCCCTGTCGCTGGTGACGCCGCGCAGGCTCGGCGACACGGCGAACCCGGACGCCGACCTCTTCATCGCCTTCTGCCATCCCGGCAGCCATGCCGACATGGAGGTCGAGCTTCTGAAGAAGGTCCATTTCACGCCGCTCTGCAGCCCCGCGCTTCTGAACCGCCTGGGTGGCTTGCCGGAACCGCGCGACCTCTTGGCCGTCAACCTTCTGCACCTGACCGACCACGAGGACTGGGTGACCTGGTTCCGCCTTGCGGGCCTGCCGGAAGAGGCAGCGCGCACCGGCCAGCGGTTTTCCGACATGAACCTGGTCCATGCCGCGACGCTGGCCTCGCAAGGCGTGGGCATGGGCGACGAGTTCATCTGCCAGCAGTTCATGGCGGACGGAACGCTGGTCAGGCCCTTTGATCTGGCCATCGAGTCGCCCAGGGCCTACTATCTGGCCGTCTCGCCCCAAAAGGCCGCCAACCCCGCCGTCATCGCCTTTCGCGACTGGATGGCCGACGAGCTGCCGATGGGCTAGGCCCGGAATGACAAAAACCGTTTGCCGTCGAGGGGAAAACAATTCGTTTGTCGGGAGTGGGCGGCACCCATAAGCATCAACATGCGGGGAGGGGTTCAATGCTGGCAAGATCGAAGGCCGCCGAGATCGGCGCAAGCGGGATCGGCAAGGACTTCGGCGACTTCACCGCATTGGATGACGTATCCCTGACCATCGGGCGCGGCGAGTTCCTGACGCTGCTCGGCCCTTCCGGCTCTGGCAAGACCACCTTCCTGATGCTTCTGTCCGGCTTTCTGGCGCCGACGCGCGGCCAGTTGACGCTTGATGGCCAGGACATGACCAGGACGCCGGCGGAAGAGCGGGCCTTCGGCATGGTCTTTCAGGGCTATGCGCTCTTCCCGCACATGACGGTCGAACAGAACATCGCCTTTCCGCTGACCGTGCAGAAACGCCCCGCCGCAGAGGTCAAGCGCCGGGTCGCCGACGCGATCGAGCTGATGGGCCTGGGCGGGCATGGCCAGAAGCGGCCCGCGGGCCTGTCGGGCGGTCAGCAGCAGCGCGTGGCGCTGGCGCGGGCGCTGGTCTACGAGCCGCCGGTCCTTTTGCTGGACGAGCCCTTTTCGGCGCTCGACAAGAACCTGCGCGGCCAGATGCAGGACGAGGTGCGCCGCCTTCACCGCGAAACGGGCACCACCTTCGTCTTCGTCACGCACGACCAGTCCGAGGCGCTGGCGCTGTCGACCCGCATCGCGATCTTCGAGCACGGGCGGCTTCAGCAACTCGCCCCCCCGCGCGAGGTCTACGACCGCCCGGCGAACCGGTTCGTGGCCGAGTTCCTTGGCGAAATCAACGTGTTGCCCCTGACGGACCTTTCGACCGGGCCGGGCGGCGCAACCGGCCGGTTCGAGGGGCAGAGGCTCGGCGCACCTGCCCCCGGCCAGGCGGGGGCCACGACGCTCGCGGTCCGGCCGGAACATATGAGGCTGCACATGACGGCGCCGGCTTCGGGCAACAAAGTCGCCGCGCGGCTTGACCATCTGGTCTATCTGGGGGCCGAGACACGGCTCGCGCTCCGCTCGCCGGGGGGGACGGACCTGACCATGACCCTGCCGACCGCCGAACTGCCCGCCGCGCTGGAACCGGGCGCCACCGTCTGGGCCGCCTGGCCCGAAGATCGCGGCTTTCTGCTCTGACCGCCCGCCCGGGGGGACTTTCCCGGGGGGTCCTTTCACGACGACTTCGACATAGGGAGATGACGATGCACGAACAGTTTCTGAAAGACCAAGTCGAAATCCTGGCCCAGCGCCATGCGCGGGGCGAGATCAGCCGGCGGAGCTTCGCAGGGCTCGCGGCGGCGCTTCTGGGCACCACGGCCCTTGGCCTGCGCGGCACGGTGGCGCAGGCGGCATCGGGCGAGCTGGTCTTCGTCAACTGGGGCGGGGACGCGGGTGCGGCCTATGACGCGGCCTATGGCCAGGCCTTCCTGAAGGACACCGGGATCACCGTGAAGCAGGACGGCACCGGCCCGACCGAAGGCGCCATCGCCGCCCAGTTCGAAAGCGGCAAGCCCACCTGGGACATCGTCGACGCCGACCCCTTCTCGGCCGAGGCGCTGGGCAAGAAGGGGATGATGGAAGAGATCGACTATGCCGTCGTCGACAAGTCGAAGATGCGCGAAGGCTTCGGCTGGCCCCATGCCGCGTCGAGCTACTTCTACAGCTACATCATCGCCTACGATGCCAAGAAGTTCAAAGACAACCCGCCGACGTCGATGGCCGACTTCTTCGATGTCGAGAAGTTCCCCGGCAAGCGCTCGCTTTACAAATGGGGCACGGGCATGTGGGAGGCCGCCCTTCTGGCCGACGGCGTGACGCGCGACAAGCTTTATCCCTTGGACCTGAAGCGCGCGAACGCCAAGCTTGCCGCCTTCAAGGAACATGTGGTCGCCTATTGGGGCGGCGGGTCGGAAAGCCAGTCGATCCTTCTGAACGGCGAGGCGTCGATGGCGCTGGTCTGGTCGACCCGCGCCAAGCTGATCGAGACGGATTCGGGCGGCGATGTGAGCTTCACCTGGAACGAGGGGCTGGTCGCACCCGGCTCGATGGCGGTCATCAAGGGCAATCCGGGGGGCAAGGAGGCGGCGATGAAGTTCATCGCCTCGGCGCAGGACCCGGCCAAGCAGGTGGTGATGTTCACCATGCTCGGCCAGGGGCCGGCGAACCCGGCGGCCGACGCGCTGTTGCCGGCCGAGGATGCGCGCTTCAACCCGGTCGATCCGAAGAACTTCGCGGCGCAGATCCCGCTCGACATGGCCTGGTATGAGGAAAACTACGGGCCTGCGCTGGACGAATATCTGAAGATCATCTCTGCCTGATCCCCTTGCCGCGCCCCCCGATCCGTCGGGGGGCACGGTCGCCCAAAAGGACGCCATGAACCCCGCCTCGCGCCTTCTTCTGCTGATCGGCCCGCTTCTCCTGTTTCTGGCGGCGGCCTACCTTGTGCCGTTCCTGGGCGTCATGCGCTGGAGCGTGACGCTGCCAGAGCCGGGGTTTGGCCAGTATCGCGCGGCGCTGGGCGATCCGCTGGTTCTCAGCGTCTTTGCCCGCACGCTTCGGATCTGCGCCATCGTCACTGTGCTGTCGGTGACGATGGCCTATGTCATCACGCTTCTCTGGGTGAGGGGCGGCCCGGCCCAGCGCACGGTGGTCGAGCTGTGCATCCTCATCCCCTTCTGGATTTCGGTCCTGACGCGCGCCTTCGGCTGGCTGGCGCTTCTGTCGAACAAGGGGCTCATCAACGGCTGGCTCGAGGCGCTGGGCATCCTGTCGGAACCGCTGACTTTGGTGCGCAATGAATTCGGCGTCATCGTCGGCATGACGCATTACCTGATCCCCTTCGCGGTCTTTCCGCTGGCCTCCTCGATGCGCACGGTCGATGAGCGCGTCCTGATGGCGGCGCGCGGCATGGGGGCGAGCCGGATGCGGATCTTCTGGCAGATCTTCGTGCCGATGACGAAGCCCGGCATCCTGGGGGCGGCGCTTGTCGTCTTCGTCTTTGCGCTCGGCTTCTTCGTGACGCCGGCGATCCTTGGCGGCGGACGCAGCGTGATGGTGGCCGAACTGATTTACCTGCGCATCTTCCAAAGCCCGAACTGGGGCCTGGGGGCCGCGATCAGCGTGATCCTGATGGTGGGGGTGGGGCTTTTGCTCGCGCTGCTGATGCGGCAGGTCCGGCAGGGGGGCGCGCGATGACCGTCCTTCGCCCCGGACCGATCGCGGTGGCGCTTGCGGCCCTTGTCGCGGTCTTCCTTCTGATGCCGCTTGTCGCGGTGATCCCGGTCAGCTTCACGCCGACGCGCTACCTGTCGGTGCCGGAGGGCGAATTGTCGCTGCGCCATTACCGCGCGCTGATCGAGAACCCCGCCTGGGCGAGCGGGGCCTGGCTGTCGATCCGCATCGGGATCGTGGCGTCGCTGGTGGCCACGGGGCTCGCGCTCTTGTTCAGCCTGGGGATCTGGATGATGCAGCCGCGCTTTGCCGGCCTTCTGATGGGGATAGCACTTCTGCCGATGGTGGCGCCGCCGGTGGTGTCGGCGCTGACGCTTTATTTCTTCCTCATCAGCCTGTCGAAGGTGAACGGCTTCATCGCCTATGACACCTGGGCCGGGGTGGCGATGGCGCATGCGATCATGATCGCACCCTTCGCGGTCGTCCTGATAACGGTGGCCCTGTCGCAGGTCGACCGGCGGATCGACCTTGCGGCACGCAGCATGGGCGCGGGGCTCTGGACGCGGATTTTCCGGGTGATCCTGCCCAACATCCGCTTCGGCATCCTGACCGCCTTCTTCCTGACGTTCGTCCTGTCCTGGGAAGAGATCGGCGTGACGCTCTTCATCACCTCGGTCAATGCGGTGACGCTGCCGCGGCTGATGTGGATGGGGTTGCGAGACAATATCGACCCCGCGATCGCGGCGATTTCGGTCGTCTTGATGACGATCGTCGTCCTGGTGGTCCTGACCCGCACCGCGATCGAGCGGCGGCGGGGCAAAGATCGGGGCTAGATCATCCGGATCGCTTCTTTCCCGACCGCGAGCGTATAGCCGCGCCGGGTGATGTTGCGGACCAACAGTTCCGAAACCATCTGGTTGCCCAGCGCATCGCGAAGCCGCTTGATGCGCATGGCGCCCGCCGCCTCGTCGCAGTCGGCCGGGCGGCGGCCCGAAATCACCGCCTCGATCTGGGCGCCGGTCAGGATGTCGTCATCCATGCGCGCCTCGGCCAGCACCGACAGGGTTTCAATCGCCGCCTCGGTCAGGCGGAACTCCATGTCGTTCAGGATGACGGCGTTTTCGGCGCGGCTGATCGTCAGGCTGGAAACCTGGATCCCCTGGCGCTGGATCGCCTCCATCCGGCGGTTGAGCGCCTGGATGGTCACCAGGAACACGAGGCAGGCGATGAGGAGTGCGGTGGTGAAGATCAGCAGGATGAAGATCACCACGCGGTAGCTGGTCAGCACCTCGCCGAAGGCGGTGCCGGACTGGGCGAGGATTTCCAGCAGCTTGATCTGGTCACTGGTCGTCAGCGCGTCGTTTTCGACAAAGATGCGCTCGACCCGGGCGTTGAAGGCATTGCCGTCGGGCAGCGTCCAGAACAGGAACAGGACGGCGGTCAGCAGGATCACGACGATGGCCGCGATGCCGCCGTTCAGGACGCGGTTGCCGGAGCGCAGGAGGCGTGCGGTCTTGGCGCCGCCCTTGCTCTGGCTGTCGCCCTTGGGGGCGTCCGTCTGCTCGTCACTCATGCAGATCAGCCTGCGGGAACGATGTCGGTGACGGCCAGAAGCGTCCAGCCTTCTGCCGCGAGCTTGGGCGCAAGTGCTGCTTCTGCCGCCGCGGTCGTGGTGCAGGCGTCATCGGGCAGCGTGGCGGTCCCGGCCTCGAGCTGCAGGGGGTCGTCCTTCTTGGCCTTGTAATGGACCGTGCATTCGGCGGCGGCGATGCCGGGCAGGACAAGGGCAATCAGAAGGGGGGCAAGGGTTCTGAGCAACATGGCGCCAACCTGCGCGAATCCGCCCGGTTTATCAATGACAGGCTGCGGCGGGGCGCGGGATGGGCACAGGTTATCGCCTAACAATGCGCCGTTATTGCTCTGTCCAGGCATCCGGCCCGAGAGGGGGATGTGGTCTTGCCGCCCTGCGGGGGCCGGTCGTCGCATCGCCCCCCGCGCGGTCCGGCCGCCCGCAGGGAAGGACCCGATCCGGGGCGGACGTGGCAGCGTCCGCCCCCTTTTTGCGGTTGCAGGATGGCCCGCGCCGCCCTTAAGCCGTCGCATGGCCACCACCCCCACCCTGATCCACGAGACGGACGCCCTTGCGCAGGGCTTCGGCAGCGTCGCGGGCGTCGACGAGGTCGGGCGCGGCCCCCTCTGCGGGCCGGTCGTGGCGGCGGCGGTGGTCCTGGACAGGGACCGCATGCCGCCGGGCCTCAACGATTCCAAGAAACTGACGGCCGCGCGGCGCGAGGTCCTGTTCGACGCGCTGGGGGCCTGCGCCGAGATCGGCGTGGGGCTGGCGAGCGTCGAGGAGATCGACGCGCTCAATATCCTGCGGGCGAGCCACCTGGCGATGGAGCGGGCGGTCGCCGCCCTGCCCCGCCGGCCCGGCATGGTGCTGATCGACGGAAATCTGGTGCCGAAGGGGCTGGGCCTGCCGGCGCAGGCGATCGTCAAGGGCGATGCGATCAGCCTGTCGATCGCCGCCGCCTCGATCGTGGCCAAGGTCACGCGCGACCGGATGATGGTGGTTCTGGCGCAACAGCACCCCGGCTACGGCTGGGAAAAGAACGCCGGATACCCTACTCGCGACCATCTTTCCGCGCTGCAAACCCTTGGTGTGACCCCACACCATAGGCGTTCGTTCCGGCCGGTCCACAACATCTTGTGCAAGACAAATTTGTAAGTACTTGATTCAAAAAAGAATTTGACGGCGAATCGCCGGTGACTCATCCTTGCCCCAGAACCGGCGACAGACCGGAAAGAGGCAGAAATGACGATGACACCGGCGAAACAGGGCAGCCGTCCGGCGGCCCGGCAGGCGGCCGACTTGCCCCTGAACCAGATCCTTGCGGGCGATTGCATCGAGGTGATGCGCAGCTTGCCCGAAGCGTCGGTCGACCTGATCTTCGCCGATCCGCCCTATAACCTGCAGCTACGTGGCGAGCTTCACCGCCCCGACAACAGCCGCGTCGATGCCGTGGACGATGCCTGGGACCAGTTTTCCAGCTTCGAGGCCTATGACCGCTTCACCCGCGATTGGCTGTCCGCCGCCCGGCGCCTGCTGAAGCCGCAAGGCGCGCTCTGGGTCATCGGCAGCTATCACAATGTCTTCCGCATGGGCGCCGAGTTGCAGAACCAGGGTTTCTGGATCCTGAACGACGTGGTCTGGCGCAAGTCGAACCCGATGCCGAATTTCCGCGGAAAGCGGCTGACGAACGCGCATGAGACGCTGATCTGGGCCTCGAAATCCGAAGGCGCGAAATACACCTTCAACTACGAGGCGCTGAAGGCCCTGAACGAGGGTGTGCAGATGCGGTCGGACTGGGTGATCCCGCTCTGCACCGGGCACGAGCGGCTGAAGGGCGAGGACGGCGACAAGGCCCATCCGACGCAGAAGCCCGAGGCGCTTCTGCACCGGGTCCTTCTGGGCACGACCAATCCCGGCGACGTGGTCCTTGACCCGTTCTTCGGCACGGGCACCACGGGCGCGGTCGCGAAGATGCTCGGCCGCGAGTTCATCGGCATCGAACGCGAGGCCGCCTACCGCGAGGCCGCGAGCGCCCGACTGGCCCGCGTGCGCAAGTTCGACCGCGAGGCGCTGGAAATCACCGGGTCCAAGCGCGCCGAGCCGCGCGTGCCGTTCGGGCAGGTGGTCGAACGCGGCATGCTGCGGCCGGGCGAAGAGCTCTATTCGTTCGGCAACCGCTTCAAGGCCAAGGTGCGCGCGGACGGGACGCTCGTCGGCAATGACGTGAAGGGCTCGATCCACCAGGTCGGCGCACATCTGGAAGGCGCGCCTTCGTGCAACGGCTGGACCTACTGGCACTTCAAGCGCGACGGCAAGATGGTGCCCATCGACCTTCTGCGCCAGCAGATCCGGGCCGAGATGGACGAGGGCCCAAGGGCGCACTGAGGGGCCCCATCTGAGGGATTCAAGGTTTACCGCCGGTGCCCAGGGGTCTCGCACCCCCTTGGCACGCACCTAGCCCCGCCGTTCCCAAGCGGCGGGGCTTTTTTCATCCCACCTTCCCCCCCTAACTCGCCCCCCGCGGCGCGGGCAGGCGGCCCTTGTTGTAGTCGGTCCAGTCGGTGATGTCGGGGTAGAACTGCCGCCGCCAGGCGCGGACGCGGGGGTTCATGCGCCGGCGCCAGAGGGGGGGCACCATGGCCAGGAAGATCATCGCAGGATAGCCCATCGGCAGTTGCGGCGCCTCCGCCTCGGGGTAGGTCTGCAGAAGGGGGTAGCGGCGGTCGGGCTTGTAGTGGTGGTCCGAATGGCGTTGCAGGTTGATGAGGAACCAGTTCGTCGCCCTGTGGGCCGCGTTCCAGCTGTGGCAGGGCCTGACCGGCTCATACCGCCCCTCGCCCAGATGGCGGCGGGTCAGGCCGTAGTGCTCGATGTAGTTCGTGAGTTCCAGTTGCAGGACGGCGATCAGCGCCTGAAAGAGGAAAAGCCCCACGCCCTGCCAGCCGCCAACGGCAAAGGCCGCGACCAGCGCCAGCGCCTGCAAAGCGCCATAGCGCCAGAAGGGGTTGCGGCGGTCGGTCACGGGCTTGCCGGCGCGGGCCAGCATCTGGCGTTCGGCCCGCCAGGCGGACGGGGGGCCCTCGGTCAGGACGCGGGCGAAGAAGCGGTGGAAGCCCTCGTTATAGCGCGCCGTCACCGCGTCGCGCACGGTGCCCACATAGCGATGGTGGACCAGCAGGTGTTCGCTGCGGAAATGGCTGTAAAGCGTCAGCGCCATCAGTATTTCGCCCAGCCAGCGTTCCAGCCGGTTCTTCTGGTGCATGAGTTCGTGGGCATAGACGATGCCGACCGCGCCCGAGGCAATGCCGACGCCGTAGAAGAGCGCGAGCTTTTCCCAAGGCGCCAGCGTCGAGCGGGTCGCGACCCAGATCGTGCCGTAGATCGCCAGGATCTCGAGCGGCACCCAGATCATGGTGATGGCGCGGTGGGCGGTCAGGCGGCTGTCGGGCGTGTCGGTCGGCGGGTTCTCACCATTGATGCCCGTTACCGCGTCGAGAAGCGTCAGGATGACGTAGCCGTAAAGGGGCGGCAGGATCAGCGCCCAGCCGCCCTGCGTCGCCAGCGCCAGGAGGGGCAGCAGCAGGATCGGCAGAAGGAAGGGCAGCGCTGAAACTGGGCGGCTCATGTATCTGTGGCTCCGGTCTTTGCCAGACTGTCGGGCGACGGGGCGTCCGGCACAACGCTTTCGTTGCGGAATGCGTGGTCGTGGACCTTGCGCATCAGGGTCGGAAGGCTTCCGGGCGGGGCGTCGGGGGGCGCGCGGAAGCTGCCACGGTCGGGGTTGGCGCCCGGCGGCGCGTCGGCCGTCAGGACGATCAGCGTCAGGTGGAAATGGGTGAAGGTGTGGCGGACGGTGCCCGGCAGTTGGCGCCAATCGGCGCGGAAGGGGGGTGCGGGGTCGGGCGGCGCGGCGGTCCAGCCGGTCGTCGGAAAGCCGAGCGTGCCGCCCAGAAGTCCGCGCTCCGCCCGTGTTTCGAGGAGGAGCGCGCCATCAGCCCGGCGGGCGACATAGGCCAGGCCCTGCCGTTCGGCTTTGGCGGGTTTCGGCGCCTTGACCGGCAGGTCGGCGGCGATGCCCAGCGCGCGGGCCTGACAGACGGGGCCAAGCGGGCAGATCATGCAGGCGGGTTTCCGGTGCGTGCAGACGGTCGCGCCAAGGTCCATCATGGCCTGGGCGAAGTCGCCGGGGCGTTTGTCGGGCGTCAGGCTTGCGGCCAGATGCCGCAGGCGACCCCCGGCTTTGGGCAGGGGTTCGGTCACGGCGAACAGGCGGGCGACGACACGCTCGACATTGCCGTCGACCACGGTTTCGGGGCGGCCGAAAGCAATGGCGGCGATGGCGGCGGCGGTGTAGGGGCCGATGCCGGGAAGGGCGATCAGGTCATCGTATCTATCGGGAAAGGCCGCGCTTTCCGACGCAGCCACGGCGCGCGCGCCCTTCAGCAGGTTCCGGGCGCGGGCGTAGTAGCCAAGCCCGGCCCATTCGGCCATCACCTCGGCGTCGGGTGCTGCCGCAAGATCGGCCACCGTCGGCCAGCGCGCGAGGAAACGGAGGTAATAGCCGGTGACGGCAGCGACGGTCGTCTGTTGCAGCATGACCTCTGACAGCCAGACGCGGTAGGGGTCGGGCCGTTCGCCTGCGCGCGAGCGGTCCGGGGGCACGCGCCAGGGCAGATCGCGCGCGGCGCGGTCATACCAGTCCAGCAGCAGGCCGGACAGGTCCGCCCCCACCCCATGCGGTCGATTGCTGCTGTCCAACGCCGCCCCCCTGCCCTAGGATGGACTATCCCTGCCATCCCGCGAAGGCCGATGTCCAGCACGCCCGCCAACCCCCGCCGCCTGCGCGGCTTCGAGCCTGCCTCGCTTCTGGTGCGCGACCCCGTGCGCAAGGTCGGTGAGGCGCGGGGCTTTGCGCTGGTGCGGCTGCTCACGCACTGGACAGAGGTGGTGGGCGCAGAACTCGGCCAGATCACCCGGCCCGTCGATATCAGCTATGGGCGCGAGGGGATGGGGGCGACGCTGACGCTGCTGGTCCCGGGCGCCGCCGGGCCGATCGTGCAGATGCAGCTTCCGGCGCTGCGGGAAAGGGTCAACGCCTGCTACGGCTACAATGCCGTGGTGCGCATCCGGCTGACCCAGACGACCGGGCGCGGCCTTGCCGAGGGGCTGGCGCCCTTCACGCGCGAAGGTGCGCCGGGGACGGCGGGCGAGACAGCGCATGAGACGGTGCCTGACCCGCAGATTCTGGCTGAAGCCGCCGCACTTTCGCGTGAGGTGCAGGATGAAAGCCTTCGGGCGGCGCTTGAAGCCCTGGGCCAAAAGGTCTTATCTCGGGCCCGACACAGGAAAGGCTGACTTATGAACGGACGGGTTCTTCTGGCGGCGGCGGTCGCACTCATCGTGGCGCTGGGCGCGGTCTGGTTCGGGATGGGCGGGCGCGAAGCTGCCGTCGCCCAGGAAACCACCGCGACAACCACTGCGACAACCACGGCAGCGCCAGCGACGACGGCGGCTGCCCCCTCGGCCACCGAAAGCTCGGTCGTCTCGAAGGTGCCGGACATGGTGCTCGGCCAGGCCGACGCGCCGGTGACGATGATCGAATATGCCTCCTTCACCTGCCCGCATTGCGCCAATTTCCACAATGACGTCTTCGAGCAGGTGAAGAAAAACTACATCGACACCGGCAAGGTGCGTTTCGTCTACCGCGAGGTCTATTTCGACAAGTTCGGCCTTTGGGGTGCGATCATGGCCCGTTGCGGCGGGCCCGAGAAGTATTTCGGCATCTCGGACATCCTCTTCACCAAGCAGCGCGAGTGGCTCGCCTCGGGCACCGAACAGGGGATCGCGGACGCGCTGCGCACGATCGGCCTGTCGGCCGGACTGACCGGCGACCAGATCAAGGCCTGCATGGCCGACCAGGACCAGGCCAAGGCGATGGTCGAGACCTACCAGAAGAACGCGACGGCCGACGCGATCCAGGGAACGCCCACCTTCATCATCAACGGCGAGAAGCTGTCGGGCGAGATGTCCTTTGACGAGATGGCCAAGGTCATCGACGCCAAGCTGGCGAAGTAAGCGATGACGCCGCTTCAGGGTCTGAAGGTCGTCGAACTGGCGCGTATTCTGGCCGGCCCCTGGGCGGGCCAGATGCTCGCCGACCTGGGCGCCGAGGTCATCAAGGTCGAGGCGCCCGAGGGTGACGATACCAGGCGCTGGGGCCCGCCCTTCATCGAGCATGGCGGCGAGGCGAGTGCCGCCTATTTCCACGCGACCAATCGCGGCAAGAAGTCGGTGATCTGCGATTTCCGCACGCCCGAGGGGCAGGCCTTCGTGCGCGATCTGGTGCGCGATGCCGACGTGCTGATCGAGAATTTCAAGGTCGGGGGCCTGGCGAAGTACGGGCTCGATTTTGAAAGCCTGCGGGCGGTCAATCCGCGGCTGATCTATTGCTCGGTCACGGGCTTCGGGCAGGACGGGCCTTACGCCCACCGGGCGGGCTACGACTACATCATCCAGGGCATGTCAGGGCTGATGAGCGTAACCGGCGCGCCGGACGGGCAGCCGCAGAAGGTCGGCGTGGCGGTGACGGACGTGTTCACCGGCATCTATGCCGCGGCCGGCATCCTGGCCGCGCTTTACCAGCGTGACCGGACGGGCGAGGGCCAGCGGGTCGACATGGCGCTTTTCGACGTGGCGACGGCGATCATGGCCAATCAGGCGATGAATTTCCTCGCGACCGGCACCTCGCCCCGGCGGCTTGGCAATGCCCATCCGAACCTTGTGCCCTATGCCGTCTTCGACTGCGCCGACGGCTATGCGATCCTGGCGACCGGGAACGACAGCCAGTATCGCAAGCTGTGCCGGATCCTGGGGCTCGACGCGCTGGCCGAGGCGCCGGAGTATCTGACGAACGCCGACCGGATCGCCAACCGCGAGGCGCTGACGGCCGCGATCACCGCCAAGACCGCCGGCTGGACGCGCGACGCGCTTCTGGCGGCGTGCGAGGCCGAAGGGGTTCCCGCCGGCCCGATCAACGCGATGGCGGACGTCTTCACCGACCCGCAGATCGTGGCGCGCAAGATGCAGATCGCGCCCGAAGGCGTGCCGGGCGTGCGCCTGCCGATCAGCTTTTCGGGCGCCGAACTGGCGATTGACCGCCCCTCGCCCCGGCTTGGCCAGCATGATGCCGAGGTGCGCGCGGGGCTTGCGAAAAAGGCCGGGCGGTGACGGTGCGCCCGGTCGGCCGGGCCCTGATGATCCAGGGCGCGGGCTCGAACGTCGGCAAGTCGATGCTGGTCGCGGGCCTTGCCCGCGCGGCGCGGCGGCGGGGCCTGTCGGTCGCGCCCTTCAAGCCGCAGAACATGTCGAACAATGCCGCCGTGACCGTGGACGGGGGCGAGATCGGGCGGGCGCAGGCGCTGCAGGCGCTGGCCGCCGGGCTGGAGCCGCATACGGACATGAACCCGGTTTTGCTGAAGCCCGAAACCGATGTCGGCGCGCAGGTCGTGGTGCAGGGGCGGCGGGTCGCGACGGTCCGGGCGCGGGACTATGCGGGGCTGAAGCCGTCCCTGATGGGGCCGGTGCTGGAAAGCTTCGGGCGGCTTCGCGCGGCGCATGAACTGGTGATCGTCGAAGGCGCGGGCAGTCCGGCCGAGGTCAACCTGCGCGCGGGCGACATCGCCAACATGGGCTTTGCCGAGGCGGCGTCGGTGCCGGTCGTGCTGGCGGGCGATATCGACCGGGGCGGCGTCATCGCGCAGATCGTCGGCACGCAGGCCGTGCTGGACCCGGCGGACGAGGCGCGGATCGCGGGCTTTCTCATCAACAAGTTCCGGGGCGATCCGGCGCTTTTCGCCGACGGCTACCGGCTGATCGAGGCGCGGACGGGCTGGCGGGGCTTCGGCGTCCTGCCCTGGTTTCCAGATGCACACCTTCTGCCGGCGGAAGATGCGCTGGACCTGCCGCGCTCGGGCGGTGCGGGGGGTGTTCATGTGGCCTGCCTTGCCCTGTCGCGCATCGCGAATTTCGACGACCTGGACCCGCTTCGGGCAGAGCCGGGCGCGCGGCTGACCATGGTCCGCGCCGGAGAGGCGCTGCCGGGCGACGTGGATCTGGTCATCATTCCCGGCTCGAAATCGACGCGCGGCGATCTGGCGTTCCTGCGCGCGCAAGGCTGGGACGTGGATCTGGCGGCCCATGTGCGGCGGGGGGGCCGGGTCCTGGGGATCTGCGGCGGCTACCAGATGCTGGGGCGTGTGGTGCGTGACCCGCAAGGGCTTGAAGGTCCGGCGGGTGAGACGGCGGGGCTTGGCCTGCTGGAGGTCGAGACGGAGATGAGCCCGGACAAGCGGCTGACGCGGGTTCAGGCGGTCGATGCGGCCAGTGGCGCCCCGATGGAGGGCTACGAGATCCACATCGGCCGGACCGGGGGCGCCGATTGCGCCCGGCCCTTCGCCCATGTCGCCGGCCAGCCAGAGGGCGCGCGGTCGGCGGACGGGCGGGTCATGGGGTCCTACCTGCACGGCATGTTCGCGGGCGACGCCTTCCGGGCGGCCTTTCTGAGCGGGTTCGGCGTGACTTCGCAGGGCGGCCACGGGGCGCGGGTCGATGCGACGCTCGACCGGCTGGCCGAGCATCTTGAGGCGCATCTGGACGTGGCGGGGCTTCTGGCGCTGGCGCGCTAGGCTCTAGCGCCGCATCATCGACAGGCGGATCAGCGCACGTTCCACGACCGCCATCGCCGGCGCGCGCGAGGTCGAGCGCAGGGTCAGGTCGGTTTCGGTCAGAACGCTCAGCGCCTGTTCCAGCCGGAAGGTGCCCATGGCCTGGGCCTGGCGCAGCATCCGGTCGCGGCGGGGGCCGAAAACGGGGGGTTTCAGCCGCGCCAGCCCCTCGGCCGGGCCGGACGGATGCGAGGCGGCGGCGTGAAGGCTGCGGAAATGACGCATGGCGCCGATGCACAGCGTCACCGCGCCGACCCCCTGCCCTTCGAGCCGCCGCATCAGCGCGCCGACCCGCGCCGTCTGGCCTTCCGCAGCGGCGTTCAGCACATCGTCCACCTCTGCCTCGATCGACTGGGGGGCCATGGCGGCCACATCCTCTGGCGTCAGGGGGGTCGGATCCTGCCATTTGTAGAGCGCGATCTTCTCGACCGTCTGGCGGAAGTCGCCGGGGTCGAGCGCACGGGCGAGCGCGGTCAGGTCGGTCATCGCCGCCGGGCCGACCTGCTTCAGGCCTGCGCGCGACAGCATCGCCTCGATCTCTTCGCGCCCGGGCGGGTCGTCGTAGATGGCGGCGGCATAGGCGTTCTTGTGATCCTCGAACAGCTTCTTCAGCGCCGAGGAGCGCGACAGAAGCCCCCCCGTCACCACCAGCATCGCATCGCCCGGATGCCAGTCGGCCAGCGCCGCGCCGATCGGCGCAGCCAACCCGTCGCCCGCATCCTCGACAAAGACCACGCGCGGGCCGGGAAAGAAGCCCTGCGCCTTCATCTCGTCCAGGACGCGCGCGCCTTCCTTGCGGACATCGGACGCGGGCAGGCGGACAAGGCGCATTTCCGCCTCGCCCTCTGGTCCGACGAGGGCGGCGATGACCTCTTGCCGTTTCAGCGCCACGCGCATGGCGTCGGCGCCGTGGATCAAGAGCCCGGCGCGGCCCGGTTCCGGCTGCGCAAAGAAGCGCGCCGCGGCCGGGCCGTTCAGCTTCACGGCTGGGCGCCGAAGCCGGGCGTGGCAATCAGGTCGGTCACGATCTGGTCGGCCAGGATCCGCATCAGCCGCTGGTGCGCGTCGCGTTCCGAGGTGGCGGTCGAGACCACGGTGCCCGACGCCGAATAGGCGGTGAAGCTGTCAGTGCTGCCCGAGGCCACGACCTTGTCGGTCGCAAGGTCGGTCATGGTCCAGTCGACCTTGCCCAGAAGGTCATAGCGGGTCGTCACGTTGTCGGAGGTGATCCCCAGCCCCTCTTGCGAGAGCGTCATCTTGAAGCCGAGCCGCCAGCGCGGGTTGGTGGCGCGGCCGAGCCGTTCCTGCAGGCGCCCGACCAGGTCGAAAGCGTCGCGGCTTCTGGGCTCGATGAAGGTCACCTGCCCCATCAGGCCGCTTGCGGCGCCCTTCGGCCCGAAGGCCGGTTCGAACCCGCAGGCCGCGAGCGGCAGGGCGCCCAGCAGGGCCAGAAGGGCGCGGCGGCCAATGGTGGGGTCAGACGACGACATTGACGATCCGCCCCGGCACGACGATCAGCTTCTTGACCGGCTGGCCCGCGAGGAAGCGCACGACGGCCTCGTCGGCCAGCGCCACCTGCTCGACCTCGGCCGGCGGCATGTCCTTCGGCACCGTGATCTCTGCCCGCCGCTTGCCGTTGATCTGGATCGGCAGCGTCACCGTCGTCTCTGTCAGCATGGCCGGGTCAGCCTTGGGCCAGGGTGCCAGCGCGACAAGGCCCTTGCCGCCCTGCGCGGCCCAGATATCTTCGGCCAGGTGCGGCGTCATCGGCGACATGAGCTGGGCGAGCACCATCACCGCCTGCCGCTGCACGGCATTCGAGGCGTCGGATTTCTGGATCGCGTTCGCCAGTTCGTAAAGCTTGGCGATCGCCTTGTTGAAGGCGAACCCTTCGATCTGGCGCGTCACTTCGGCCGCAGCCCGGTGCGTCACGCGCAGAAGGTCGTCATCGCCCGTGCCGGGAGTGGCCTCGGGCAGGCTCGCGATCCGGTCCGACAGCGTCCAGACCCGGTTCAGGTGCTTGTAGGCCGCTTCGGCCCCGGCGGCGGTCCACTCCACATCGCGCTCGGGCGGGCTGTCGGACATGACGAACCAACGCGCGGTATCGGCGCCGTAAGCCGCGATGATGTCCATCGGGTCGACCACGTTCTTCTTTGACTTCGACATCTTGGCCGAGGGCACGACCTCGACAGCTGTCCCGTCCGCCAGCTTTCCGTCCGTCACATCCTCGGGCAGGTGATAGGCCGGGCGGCCCGCCGCATCGCGGGTCATGTAGATTTCGTGCGTCACCATGCCTTGGGTGAAGAGCGCGTTGAAGGGCTCGATCGCCTTCTTCGGCAGGTTGCCGGTTCGCTGCATCGCCCGGGCGAAGAAGCGGCTGTAAAGCAGGTGCAGGATCGCATGTTCGACGCCGCCGATATACTGGTCGACGTTCATCCAGTAATCGACCTCGGCGGCCACGGTCGGCGTCGCGGCGCGCGGCGCGGTGAAGCGGGCGTAATACCAGGACGAATCGACGAACGTGTCCATCGTGTCCGTCTCGCGCTTCGCGGGCATGCCGCAGTTCGGGCAGGCCACGTCGCGCCAGGTCGGATGGCGGTCGAGCGGATTGCCCGGCATGTCGAACTTCACGTCATAGGGCAGCCTGACCGGCAGGTTTTCCTTCTTTTCCGGCACCACGCCGCAGGCCGTGCAATGGATGACCGGGATCGGACAGCCCCAATAGCGCTGGCGCGAGATGCCCCAGTCGCGCAGGCGGAACTTGGTCACACCTACGCCGTAGCCATTCTTTTCGGCATGGGCGATGGCGGCGGCGACGGCCTCGTCGCCCGTCTGCGTCTCTTCCCCGGCGAAACCGCTGACGAAGCGCACCCTTTCCGACTTCATCGGCACGAAGGCTTCCGTCAGCGCGGCCTCGTCCGCACCTTCGGCGACAAAGACCGGCTTTATCGGCAGGCCGTATTTCGTGGCAAAGTCGAAGTCGCGCTGATCGTGCGCCGGGCAGCCGAAGATCGCGCCGGTGCCGTAGTCCATCAGGATGAAGTTGGCGATCCAGACCGGCAGTTCCCAGTCGGGGTCCAGCGGATGGCGAACGCGCACGCCGGTATCCACCCCCAGCTTTTCACCTGTCTCGATCGCCTCTTCCGTCGTGCCGCCCTTGCGCGCCTCGGCCACGAAGGCCGCGACCTTGGGGTCTTTCACCTCAAGCGCCTTGGCCAGCGGATGGTCGGGGCTGATCGCGGCGAAGGACGCGCCCATCAGCGTGTCGGGACGGGTGGTGTAGACCTCGAGCCGCTCGAACCCTTTCGGGGCGCCGACGGTCTCGAACGCGAACTGAAGGCCCCGCGACTTGCCGATCCAGTTGGCCTGCATCAGCCGCACCTTCTCGGGCCAGTCCTTCAGCCCGTCCAGCGCATCCAGAAGTTCCTCGGAATAGTTCGAGATCTTGAAGAACCATTGCGTCAGCTCGCGCCGCTCGACCTCGGCGCCGGAACGCCAGCCCTTGCCGTCGATCACCTGCTCGTTGGCCAGAACCGTCATGTCGACCGGGTCCCAGTTCACCACGGCGGCCTTGCGGTAGACGAGGCCCGCCTCCATCATGTCGATGAACATGGCCTGCTGCTGGCCGTAATATTCCGGGTCGCAGGTCGCCAGTTCGCGCGACCAGTCGATTGACAAGCCCAGGGGCTTCATCTGGTCCTTCATCACGGCAATGTTGCCGTAGGTCCAGTCCTGCGGATGGCCGCCGCGTTCCATCGCCGCGTTCTCGGCCGGCATGCCGAAAGCGTCCCACCCCATCGGGTGCAGCACGCTGAAGCCCTGCGCGATCTTGGTCCGCGCCACCACGTCGCCCATCGTATAGTTGCGCACATGCCCCATATGGATGCGCCCCGACGGATAGGGAAACATCTCCAGCACGTAATACTTCCGCCGCGCCGGGTCATGGCGGGCCGTAAAGACGCCTGCGCTGTCCCATTCGGCTTGCCAACGGGGTTCCGAGGTGGTGGGGTCATAGCGCGACATGATCGATCCTTCGTCAGATTGACGAGGGTTATACAATCCCGCCTGCGAAGGTCCAGCCTTCGCGCGGTCGCTTCAGCAGCGCGCGGTCAGAGCTTGCCGTCGGCGACGCGCAGCTGGCGGGCGCGGGTCAGGATCGCATCCTCGACCGCGCGGACCGTAGCCGCATCGACCGGCCCGCCCGAGGTCGACAGCGCGACCTTCAGGCTGCGAGCGTCAAGCGCGGGGTCCTGCACGTAGATCGTCGCGCGATAGGCGCGGCCGCCGCCGGGCGGCGTGCCGTAGCCGGTGACGATGACCCCGGTGAAGGGATCGACCGACTCGATCGGCAGGAAGTTCAGCACGTCGAGCGAGGCGCGCCACAGGTATTTGTTGACGCCGACCGACACGTTGGGGTCGCCGCCCGAATTGAAGAGGCCCCAGATCGTGCCCGAGTTCGCGTGGGTGCCATAGTTGCGCTGGCTCTCCTGCGCCTTCAGCTGGGCCTTGGTCGCCTCGGACATCGGCGCCGCCGGCTGGGCCGGGGCCGTCGACCCAAAGGGGTTCAGACTGCCACAGGCCGCGAGCGTTATCACCAGTCCGCCGAGCATCGCGCTGCGGACTGCCCGTCCCACCTGCTTGCCTTGCACTTCAGCCTGCATCACTTCCGCCCACCGCTCGGTTCCTCTGCGCTGTCTAGCCGAGGGGTCGGGGGCGGACAAGGTTTTTCAACCCCTGCCCTACCCGGGGCCCCCCGGGGGCCGCATCCGGGGCGCCGCCGGTCACTGTGGCAAGACTGCACCATCGGCTCCGACTTTCCGGGCGATCCCCCGCTTTGAGTTGCAATGGCGGCCCCGAGCACGGAAATAGGGGCATACCCAATTCGGATTCCCCTGAGTTGGGCCGACCTTTGACACACGAGGGAAAACGAAATGAAAAAGGTTCTTCTTGCGACCACGGTTCTGGCCAGCTTCGCTGGCGCCGCGCTCGCCGATGACGCGACGAAAGTGAAGATTTCGGGCTACGGCCGTGTTGGTATCGTCAGCAACAGCAAAGCGACGGGCGCCAAGACCCAGGTCGTCAACCGCCTGCGCTTCAACATCGACGCCTCGACCACCACGGATTCGGGCGTTGTCTTCGGTGCTCGTCTGCGTCTGCAGAACGACACGGGCGACTCGGGGACCACGGGCAACAACGCCCTGCTCTACACCGAATACCAGGGCCTGCGCGTTGAAGTCGGCAACACCAACACTGCCTACGACAACACGACGCTCCTGTGGGGCTCGGAAATGGGCTACCGCGACTCGTCGTTCGGCGACCCCTACGAATACACCTTCTACTACGACAGCAAGGCTGGCGGGTCGAAGTCGGCAGTCTCGAACAACTACATGGGCGTCTTCGCCTCGTACACGGTTGGCGACTTCACCGGCATGATCTCCTACGTCAACCCGAACCAGGGCGCGAAGACCCTGGGCGCTGGCTGGAAGTCGGAAATCGCGGTTTCGGGCCTCTACAAGTACCAGCAGTTCACGTTTGAAGCTGCCGCCGTCAAGAACGGCGCTGGCATCAGCGGCAACGATCCCTGGTTCATCGGCGCGGCCTACGCGATCAACGACAACGCCAACATCGGCCTGAACTACATCGACGAGCACATGGGTGCCACGGCGATCGCCAACCAGGGCCTGACCTACGGCGGCAACGTTGACCCGGGCAAGACCATCACGCTCTACGGCAACTACAAGATGGACAAGACCACGCTCAAGGCCTACGTCGCCAACAACGATGGCGGCACGGTCACCGGCGGCGTCCTGACCAAGAACCCGTCGAAAACTGCCTACGGCATCGGCGCTGACTACGACCTCGGCGGCGCTCGCCTGTCGGGTGCGATCCAGCGCGGCTATGCCAAGCAGACGATCGTCGACGTCGGCGTCCGCTTCAACTTCTGATCTTACGATCAACGATCACGGAAAGAGCGGGCTTCGGCCCGCTCTTTTCTTTTGTGCACCGCTGTGGTCCTTTGGGGCCGGAATGCGGGGGCGCCATGGGACTGGCCGACATCACGGACAAGATCGCGGCAGCGGAACGCGACGCCGGGCGCGCGCCGGGGTCGGTCCGGCTTATCGCCGTGTCCAAGGTCCAGCCGGCCGACCGGGTTGAGGCCGTCCTGGCCGAGGGGCAGCGCCTGTTCGGCGAGAATTACGTGCAGGAAGCGCAAGCCAAATGGCCCGACTGGCGGGCGCGCTTTCCGGGGACGGAAGTCCACATGATCGGGCCCCTGCAGACGAACAAGGCCAAGGTCGCGGTCGGGCTGTTCGAGGCGATCCACACGCTCGACCGCCCGTCGCTTGCGGAAAAGCTGGCGCGGCTGGCGCAGGACCGGGGGACGAGCCCCGAGCTTTTCATCCAGGTCAACACCGGGTCAGAGCCGCAGAAGGCCGGCGTGCTGCCGCCCGATGCCGACGCCTTCATTGCCGCCTGCCGGGGGATGGACCTGCCGGTCGTGGGGCTGATGTGCATCCCGCCGGACGGCGAGGACAGCCGCCCGCATTTCCGTGCGCTGGCCGGGATTGCCGCGCGCAACGGCCTTTCGGGCCTGTCGATGGGCATGAGCGGCGATTTCCCCGCGGCCATCGCCGAAGGCGCGACCCATGTGCGCGTCGGCTCGGCCATCTTCGGGCAAAGGGCCTATGGCTGAGCCCCTTCGGCTTCGCCTGCCCGTTGCCGACGCGACCGACAGGCTCGGCGCGCGGCTTGCGGCCGAGGTCGCGCCCGGCGACATCCTGCTGCTCGAGGGTGGGATCGGCGCGGGGAAGACCCATTTCGCGCGTGCGCTGATCCGCGCCCTGGGGGTTACGGAAGAGGTGCCCTCGCCCACCTTCACGCTGGTCCAGACCTACCTGACCGACCGGGCCGAAGTCTGGCACGCCGACCTTTATCGCCTGGGCGACCCGGCCGAAGTCGAAGAGCTGGGCCTGGCCGAGGCGATGGGCCGGGCAGTTACGCTGATCGAATGGCCCGACCGGCTGGGGGCGCGGCCAAGAGGGGCGCTGACCCTGGCCTTCGAGCCGGACGGCGAGGGGCGAATGGTGACGCTTCGGGCCGATGGCGACCGCTGGGCGCCGGTCCTTGCGGCACTGGAGGCGACGCCATGAGCCGGGGCGCGGCGATGGCCGATTTCCTGCACGCCGCAGGCTGGGCCGCGGCGCGGGCCGAGGTGCTGGCGGGCGATGCTTCGGCCCGGCGCTACTGGCGGCTTTGGCGGGGGACGGAAAGCGCGGTCCTGATGGATGCCGACCCCGCGACGGGCGAGGCGACCGGGCCATTCCTGGCGGTTGGCGGCTGGCTTCTGGCGCAGGGCTATTCAGCGCCGCGCATTCTGGCGGCGGACGAGGCGGCGGGGTTCCTGCTGCTGGAGGATTTGGGCGATGACACGTTCGGGGCGGTCCTGGCGCGCGAGCCCGCGCTTGAGGGGGTGCTGATCGGGGCAACGGCCGGGTTCCTGGCGGACATGCAGCAAAGGTCGCCGCCCGGCTTCCTGAAGCCCGGCGACGGCGCGGCCCTTGGCGCCCTGGCGGGCCTGCTGGCCGAGACCTATTGCGCCGGCTCGACGGGGGCGCAGGCGATTGGGCCCCTGATTGCGGGCCTGCACGACCGGCTGACCTTCCTGCCGCCTGTCGCCTCGCTTCGCGACTTCCATGCCGGAAACCTGATCTGGCTGCCGAACCGCGTCGGCCCCTCGCGGATCGGCCTTCTGGATTTTCAGGACGCCTTCATCGCGGACCCGGCCTATGACCTCGTGTCGCTTTTGCAGGATGCGCGGCGGGATATGGGGCCGGGGGTCGAGGCCGACGCAATTTGTCTCTATCTTGGCCAAACAGGCCATGATGAAGAACGGTTCAGGGCCGTCTATGCCCTGATCGGCGCCCAGCGCGCCCTGCGAATCCTTGCGGTCTTCGCGCGCCTCGCCGGGGCGGGAAAGCCGCAGTATCTGGAGCTGATGCCACGGGTCTGGGGCCATCTGACGCGCAACCTGGCCCATCCCGCGCTGGCGCCCCTGCGCCATCTGGTCGAAGAGAGCGTGCCTGAGCCTACCCCCGGTTTCCGCGCGAGATGGAGGGCGGCATGAACGAACCGCACGCGCTGATGCTTTTTGCCGCCGGCCTTGGTACGCGGATGGGCGCGTTGACGCAGCAGAGGCCGAAGCCACTTATCCCAGTCGCGGGCCGGGCGCTGATCGACCATGCGCTGGACCAAGTCGAGGGCGACCCCCGCATCGTCGTCAACCTGCATTACCTTGGCCAGATGATCCGCTACCATCTGGCGGGGTGGCCGGATATCGCCTTTTCGGACGAAACAGAGACGATTCTGGAAACCGGCGGCGGTCTGCGGGCGGCGCTGCCGCGCCTGGGTCCGGGGCCGGTCTTCACGCTGAATTCCGATGCGGTCTGGACCGGGCCGCCCGCCACGCGGACGCTGCGCGACCATTGGCGGCCTGCGAAGATGGACGGGCTTCTGCTCCTTGTCCCGCGCGCGCGGGCGACCGGCTACCAGGGCCCCGGCGATTTCGCGATGGACGCCGAGGGGCGCCTGAGCCGGGGCGCCGATTTCGTCTATACCGGCGCGCAGATCCTGCAAACCGAGGGGCTGGCCGACGTGCCCCAGCCTGTCTTTTCGCTGAACCTCCTCTGGGACCGGATGATCGCGGCCGGGCGCCTTTATGGCGCTGTCCATCCCGGCGGCTGGTGCGATGTCGGGCGGCCGTCGTCGATCCCCCTGGCCGAGGCGCTGCTTGCGGGGGACCATGACTGACACCCTGCCCCAGCTTTTCGCCCTGCCGGTCGGCGCCGATTTTCCGGTCGCTTTCGCCCATGGCCTGCTGGACCGCATGGCGGGCCAGCGCCCAGAGGATCTGGCGCGCGTCACCGTCTTTCTCAACACCGCGCGGATGCGCGAACGGGTGCGCACGGCGCTTCAGGACCGCGGGCCGGGCCTTCTGCCGCGGCTTCTGCTTCTGTCGGACCTTGGCTCCGATCCGGGGCTCGACGCGCCCCCGGCGGTGCCTGCCCTGCGGCGGCGGCTGGAGCTTGCGCGCCCGGTCGCGCGGCTTTTGCAGGCGGACCGCAGCATCGCCCCCGCCTCTGCCGTCTTCGACCTGGCCGACAGCCTGGCGCGGCTGGCCGAGGAAATGGCGGACGAAGGTGTCGCCCCCGAACGGTTCGAGGGGCGCGATCTGGCCGAGGATCATGCCCAGCATTGGGAAACCTCGCTCCGCTTCCTGCGCATCGTGGCGCCCTGGTTTGCCGGCGACGCCGCACCCGACGCAGCGACCCGCCAGCGCCGCGCGGTCGAGGCGCTGATTGCCGGCTGGCAGGTGGCGCCCCCCGACACGCCTGTCATCGTCGCCGGGTCGACCGGATCGCGCGGCACGACGGCGCTGCTGATGCAGGCGGTGGCGCGGTTGCCGAAGGGCGCGGTCGTCCTGCCGGGGCTTGATTTCGACATGCCGCGCACGGCCTGGACCAGCCTTTTCGACGCGGACGTGCCGAACGAGGATCACCCCCAGCACCGCCATGCGCGGATGATGCTGGCGCTCGGGGTCGAGCCGCAGGAGGTGCAGCCCTGGGTGGTCGATCCGCCCGCCGATCCGGCCCGCAATCGGCTTTTGTCGCTGGCGCTTCGGCCCGCGCCCGTGACGGACCAGTGGCTGAGCGAGGGGGCGGAGCTTGCGCCGCTTGCAACGGCGACGGCGGCCCTGTCGCTGATCGAGGCGCCGGACCCGAGGGGCGAATCGCTCGCCATTGCGCTGGCGCTTCGCGATGCGGCGGTGCGCGGCGAAAGCGCGGTCCTGGTCACGCCCGACCGGGTCCTGGCGCGGCGAGTTTCGGCGGCGCTGGACCGCTACGGGATCGCGCCGGATGACAGCGCGGGGTCGCCCCTGCACCTGTCGGCCGCCGGCCGTCTGGTGCGGCAGGTGGCGGGGCTGTTCGGCCGGCGGCTGACGGTCGAGGCGCTTCTGGCGCTGGCCAAGCATCCGCTGGTCGCCTCAGGGGAAGCGCGGGGCGAGCATCTTCTGCTGACGCGCGAATGGGAACTGACGCTCCGCCGCCACGGGCCGGTTTTCCCGGATGGGGCGGCGGCCCGGGCCTGGGCGGCGCGGCGGACCGAGCCGCTCGCGGGTTTCTGGGCCGAATGGCTGGGCGGCGTGCTGGCCGATGTGCCGGGGGGCGGAGAGCGCCCGATCCTCGACTGGACCGAGCGGCTGCGCGACCTTGCGACGCGCATTTCGGCGGGGCCGCTGGCGGCCGACCCGAAGGTCTGGCAGGGCGCGGATGGCGAGGCGGTGGCGAAGGCGCTCGACGATCTGGCGGCAGAGGCGGCGCATGGCGATCCGCTGTCGGGCGCCGATTTCGGGGCGCTTTTGCTGACGGTCCTGCAAGGCGCGCCGGTTCTGGCGGGTGCTGCGGCCGACCCGCGCATCGCGATCAAGGGCCCCCGCGAGGCACGCGAGCTGTCGGCGGACCTGGTCATCCTGGGCGGCCTGAACGAAGGCAGCTGGCCCGGCGCCCCGGATCCCGACCCCTGGCTCTCACGCCAGATGCGCCTCAAGGCGGGTCTGCTTCTGCCCGAACGCCAGATCGGTCTTGCGGCGCACGACTTCCAGCAGGCGGCGGCCGTGGGGTCGCGCGTGATCCTGTCGCGCGCGCTGAGGGATGACGAGGCAGAGACGATCGGCTCTCGCTGGATCGAGCGGTTGACCAACCTGGTGCGCGGACTGCCCGGTGGGCCCGAGGCGCTGGTGACCATGCGTGCGCGGGGTCAGGCCTGGCTGCGCGAGGCCCGGCGTACTGACCGGGTGGTGCCGGTGGCCTCCGCCCCGCGCCCCGCGCCCCGGCCGCCGATCAGCGCCCGGCCGCGCGAATTGCCGGTCACGGCGATCGCCAGGCTGATCCGCGATCCTTATGCGATCTACGCCCAATATATCCTGCGGCTGAAGCCGCTCGACCCACTGGTGCCAGAGGCCGACCCGGGCCTGCGGGGGCAAGTGCTGCATGCCGTCGTCGAGCAGTTTCTGCGGGAAAGGCCCGAAGGCGAAAGCGCCTTTGAGGCGGAACAGAGACTGATTTCGGTCGCGGGCGAGGTTCTGGACCAGCATGTGGCCTGGCCCTCGGCCCGGCGCCTGTGGCTGGCCCGCATCCGGCGGTTCGCGGCCTATCTGGCCGCGTCGGAGACAGAGCGCGCCCGGTCCGCCGAACCCGTGGTCGTCGAAGAGCAGGGCCGCCTCGACCTGCCGGGCCTTGGCTTCACGCTCACGGCGCGGCCGGACCGGATCGACCTTGGTGCGGACGGGCGGCTTCACATCTATGACTACAAGTCCGGCAAGCCGCCCTCTGACAAGCAGCAGGAGGCGTTCGACAAGCAGCTTCTGTTGCAGGCCGCTATGGCAGAACGCGGGGCCTTCGCCAAGGTCGGCCCGCGCGAGGTGGCGGCGGTCAGCTATATCCATCTGGGGGGCGAGGGCGACACGCGCACGACCACGCGCGACAAGGTGGATTTCGACGCAGAATGGGATGGTCTGCAAAAGCTGATCCGGCGCTATCTGGACCCGGCGATGGGCTATTCGCCGCGCCGGGCGCTGGTGTTCGTCAACACTCCGTCGGACTATGACCACCTGTCGCGGTTCGGCGAATGGGCGATGACCGACGCGCCGGTGCCGGAGGATGTGGGCCATGGTTGACGAAACGGCTCATGCGGCGAGCCGCGCCCAGATCCGGGCGGCGGACCCGGCGCAGTCGACCTGGCTTGCGGCCAATGCCGGGTCGGGCAAGACGCGGGTGCTGACCGACCGGGTGGCGCGGCTGCTGCTGGACGGGACGGCGCCGCAGAAGATCCTGTGCCTGACCTACACCAAGGCGGCGGCGAGCGAGATGCAGAACCGCCTTTTCGCCCGGCTTGGCGAATGGGCGATGCTTGAGGAAGGGGCGCTGAGGGAGGCGCTCACGAAGCTGGGGGTCGAGGGCCCGATCGGCCCGAAGCGGCTGGCCGAGGCGCGGCGGCTCTTTGCGCGGGCGATCGAGACGCCGGGCGGGCTGAAGATCCAGACGATCCATTCCTTCTGCGCCTCGCTTCTGCGCCGCTTCCCGATCGAGGCCGGCGTGTCGCCCGGCTTCCGCGAGCTTGACGACCGCGCGGCGCATCTGTTGCGGCAGGAAGTGCTGGAGGAACTGGCCGACCAGTCCGAGCCCGAGGCGGTCGATGCACTGGCCCGCGTTGCGCGGAACGAGGGCGCGTTGGCCGAGGTTCTGGCGAGTTTCAGCCGGAACAGAGACGCTTTTGAGCCACCGCTCGACCTTGGCGCGATCCTTGCGGCACTTGGCGCACCGCGGGATCTGACCGACGCGCGGCTGTTGGACGGGGTCTATGACGCGGGGACCGAAGAGCTGGTTGCAGCGCTCGCCCGCGCCATGGAACAGGGCAGTCCGAGCGACCTGAAGTCGGCCCACAAGCTCAGGGGCTTTCGCGCTGACCGGGGTGGGTTGCGGCTTCTGGAAGGCGTGTTCCTGACCGGAGAGGGCGCCAAGGACCCGTTCACCGCGAAGATCGGGTCCCTGCCGACCAAGGCCACGCGGGCCGGGTCGGCGGCCAACCTCATGCCGGAAGTCGAAGAGCTGATGGCCCGGGTCGAGGCGGCGCGGGCGCTGCGGATCACGCTCGAGACCGCAGAGGCGACGGCGGCGCTTCATGCCTTTGCCGCCGCCTTCCTGCCGGCCTACGAGGCGCGGAAGACCGAGCGGGGCCTTCTGGATTTCGACGACCAGATCCGGGGGGCGGCGGCGCTGCTTGCCGACCGGGCCGTGGCGGCCTGGGTGCTTTACCGGCTCGACGGTGGCATCGACCATATCCTGGTCGACGAGGCGCAGGACACCAGTCCCGGCCAGTGGCGGGTGATCGAGGCCCTGGCGCAGGAGTTCACGGCGGGCGACGGGGCGCGAGGGCCGGGGCGGCGCATCTTTGTTGTGGGCGACGTCAAACAGTCGATCTATTCCTTCCAGGGCGCGGACCTACAGACCTTCCGCGCGGTGGCCGAGGGCTTCGCCGACCGCCACCGGGCGGCGGATGTGCCGTTCCAGAGCCTTGATCTGCACTATTCCTTCCGCTCGTCCGACGCGATCCTGCGGGTGGTCGATGCCACCTTCGCTGGTGCCGCGGCCGACGGGATCGGCGGCGCGCCGACGCATCGGGCCTATCACACGGGCCAGCCCGGCCGCGTCGATCTGTGGGAGCCGATCGAGAAGGCGGACAGACCGGAACCGTCGGTCTGGACCAATCCGGTCGACGTGCTGCCCCCCGATGACCCGAGCGTGCAGCTTGCCCGCCGGATCGCCGACACGATCGGCGAGCTGATCGAGAGGGGCGAGCAGATCGCGGTCCGGGGTGTCGTGCGGCCCCTGACCGAGGGCGATTTCCTGGTGCTGGTCCGCAAGCGCGGGCCGCTCTTTCACCAGATCATCACCGCTTGCAAGGCACGCGGCCTGTCGATTGCCGGGGCCGACAGGATGGTCCTGGGCGACCAGCTTGTGGTCAAGGATCTGACGGCGCTTCTGTCCTTCCTAGCCACGCCGGAGGATGACCTGTCGCTGGCCGCCCTGCTGCGCTCGCCGCTTTTCGGCTGGTCCGAGGATGCGCTTTACCGGCTGGCGCAGCCCCGCGGCCCCCGCACCTATCTGTGGCAGGCGCTGCGGGACGCGCCGGGCCATGAGGCGACGCGCGCGATTCTGGACGACCTGCGCGCCAGGGCGGACTTCCTTCGACCCTATGAGCTTCTTGAGCGGGTTCTGGCCTATCATGACGGGCGGCGGCGGCTTCTGGCGCGGCTTGGGCCAGAGGCGGAGGATGGGCTCGACGCCCTTCTGGCCGCTGCGCTGGCTTACGAACAGACCGACGTGCCCAGCCTGACGGGTTTTCTGGTCTGGCTCGCCTCGGGCGATACGGAGATAAAAAGAAGGGTCGATTCCGGCCGAAACGCGCTTCGGGTCATGACGGTCCATGGCGCAAAGGGGCTCGAGGCGCCGGTCGTCATCCTGCCCGACACGGCCAAGCCGCACCGCCGCGACGATGCCCTGTTCCTGACGCCCGAGGGGTCGGCGATCTGGCGGGCGAAAACGGCCGAGATGCCGGAGCTGGTCGCCGAGGAACGGGCGCGGCGGGCGGCGGCGGCGCGGGACGAAGATCTGCGGCTTCTTTATGTGGCGATGACGCGGGCGGAAAGCTGGCTGATCGTTGCGGCGGCCGGCGAGGTCGGCGACGAGGGCGAAAGCTGGCACCAGCTGGTGGCGGTCGGCGCACGGGCGGCAGGGATGAAGGACGGGCGGCTGGCGAGCGGCGCGTGGCCCTCGCCGCTGCCGGGGCGCGCCGTCGCGCCCCCGGTGGTCGAGGATGGGGCGCCCCTGCCCGGCCCCGTGCCCCCTGCGTCCCCGAAGCCGGCGCCGCTGTCGCCCACGGCACTTGGCGGGGCCAAGGTGCTGCCGGGTGGCGGGGACGATGGCGAAGACGGCCGCGCGACCGGGACGGCGCTGCACCTGCTTCTGGAACGCCTGCCCGCCGCCCCGCCCGAGGCGCGGCGTGCGCTGGCGGAACGGCTGGCGCCCGGAGCGCCGGACCTGTGGGGCCGGGCGATGAGCCTTCTGGCAGACCCGGCGCTGGCCTGGGTCTTCGCGGCGGATAGCCTGGCCGAGGTCGCCCTGTCAGCCCCGCTGCCAGAGTTCGGCGGCCAGATCATGCAGGGCACCATCGACCGGCTGGTCGTGACGCTCGACAGGGTGCTGGCTGTCGATTTCAAGTCGAACGCCCGCGTGCCGTCGCGGCCAGAGGATGTGCCGGGCGGCATCCTGCGCCAGATGGCGGCCTATGCGGCGATGCTGGGGCAGATCTATCCCGACCGGCGGATCGAAACCGCGATCCTCTGGACGGCGACGGGTCAGCTGATGATGTTGCCGCCCCAGATCGTGGGGGCAGCGCTGGCCCAACCCACCGTCCCTTGACGTTCTGCGGGGGCAGACATACGTTCCGGCCCAATCCAACATCCGAACCGGAGTTCGTCATGGCCACGCAAGCCGTTACCGATGCCACTTTTGACGCCGAAGTGCGTAAGTCGCCCCTGCCCGTCGTCGTCGACTTCTGGGCCGAATGGTGCGGCCCCTGCAAGCAGATCGGCCCCTCGCTCGAAGAGCTGTCGGCCCACTATGCCGGCAAGGTCAAGATCGTGAAGGTCAATGTCGACGAAAACCCCGACCTGCCGGCGCAGTTCGGCGTGCGCGGCATTCCGGCGCTTTTCCTGTTCAAGGACGGCCAGGTCGTGTCGAACAAGGTCGGCGCCGCGCCCAAGGCAGCGCTGCAAAGCTGGATCGACGGCGCGATCTGAGCCTTTTCGCCCGGAACCAACCAAACGCGGGGCGCGCCGGCTCGTTTGACCGCCCCGCGTCCTGATTCTAGGGTGAGCCATGTCCGCCCTGGAACCGCGATCCTGGCAGAGTCGAAAGGCCCGCATCCTGGCCCTGGCCATATGGGATGCGCTCTATGACCGTCATGTCGGACTGATCGCGGCGGGCGTCGCCTTCTATGCGACCTTCGCCATCTTTCCCGGCATGGCTGCCACCATCTCGATCTGGGGATTTTTCGCCGATCCTGTGATGGTGGAAAGCTATATCAACAACCTGCAGGGCATCATCCCGGTCGAAGCCGCGAAACTGCTGGCCGACCAGTTGCATTCGCTGATCGCCGCGCATGGCACCGGCTGGCGTTGGACGGCGGTCCTGCCGCTCGCGCTCGCCACCTATTCGGTCCACAATGCCGTCGCGGCGCTCATCTCGGGGCTGACGGCGGTGCAGGGCGGCCCGCAGCGGACCGGGGTCATGCGCATCGTCGGGTCCACCGCCATGACCATTGCGCTTCTGGTGCTGATCCTCGCGGCGCTGGCGATCGTTGTCGCGGTGCCGATCCTGATGAAGCTGCTGGCGCTTGGGCCGGCCGAGGCGCTGGTGCTGCGCATCCTGCCCTGGGCCGTGCTGTTCACCATGGTGAAGCTGCTTCTGGGCTTCTTCTACCGCTTCGGACCCAGCGGCAAGGACGGGCGGCACAACTGGGTCACGACCGGCTCTGTCGTCGCGGCCTTCCTCTGGGCGCTGGTGTCGATCGCCTTCTCGCTCTACCTGGAGAATTTCGGCAGCTACAACCGCATCTACGGCTCGATCGGGGCCGTGATCGCCTTGATGATGTGGCTTTACCTGTCGGCCTACATCGTCCTGTTCGGCGCGGTGGTGAACGCCGAGCTTGCCCGGCTGAAGCGCGCCTTTCAGTAGTCGTGGTTGAAGAAGACGCCGGCGCCGGTCTGGCCGCCGGTGCCGAACGTGCCGCGCAGGGTCAGGTCCTTGGTCATGTCGTAGTCGAGTTCGATCTTGGCCTTGCCGTCCAGGCCGATGGTCGTTTCGGAATAGAGCGTGTCGCCAAGGTATTTCCCGGCCTTCAGCGCCGCATTGCCGCTGTCGTCCGAGGTGATGTCCAGATCATCAAGCTTCAGCCGCGCACGGATGCGGCCGACGATGTCGCTCGACCGGCCCGACAGGGTGGCGACGGCATTGGCCAGCTGGACCAGCTGGAAGGCCGACAGGTCGCGAAAGCCGTTGCCGAAGATCAGGTTCGACAGAAGCTCGTCCTCCGGCAGGCCCGAGGTCGAGGAGACGTGGATCTTCGGCGCGGTCGCCAGCCCTTCGAGGTTGATCGTGGTCGTGTCGCCGAAACTGTCCGCCGTGGCGGAGAAGTTCAGGTAGGGCACGAAGCTGCCCATCATCTCGACCAGCCCGTCGGTCAGCTTCAGGCGCTTGCCCAGGATGCTGAGCCGGCCGCGGATCAGTTCGAACCGGCCTTCGGGGACGATGGCGGCGGTGGTGCCGCCAAGCCGGACCGAGCCGCCAAGCTCGGCGTCCAGGCCGCGGCCGCGGACGAAGATGCGGGCGGGGGCGGACAGGGTGACGTTGAGCCGCAATGCGGCGGCGCTTGAGGTTGGCGGCCCGGAGGTCACGCCCACGGCCGCACCGGCCCGGGCGCGGGTGTCGGCGACGGCGCCGGGGTCGTTCAGGTGGCGTATGGGCGGGATGGGCGACGAGCCGAAGCCCGACGAGGCGACCGAGATTTCGGTGTGCGACAGGGTCAGGTCACCCGCGACCAGCGCGCCGCCGGTCAGGGGTCCGGTCACGGTGATGGTGCCAGAGGCGAGCGTGTCGAAAAGGCCGGGGTTTGACAGTTGCGCCTTGGTCAGCTCGACCTTCAGGTCGGCGTCGAAGGGTGCGGCCATGCCCAGGCTGCCCGACAGCGCGATACCGCCCGATCCGCGCAGGCTGCCGGTGCCGTTGATGCGCGCCTGCCCGCCCGCCAGGTCGACGGCCAGTCGCGGGAAGGCCACGGCGATGTTTTCGGCGGGCGAGGACAGGCGCAGGCCCGACGCGACGACCGACCCGCTGAGGGAGCGGACATCAAGGGGCCCGCGCAGCGCCAGGTCGAAGCGCAGCTTGCCGTCGGCGCTCCGCGACCCCAGCATGGCGTTCAGCATCGCCACCTGCATGTCGCCGGTCGCCTTCAGGTCGTTCGTCTTGCCAAACGTGCCGCTGACCCGGGTGCTGACGCCCGTCGGGCCGGTTGCCGTCAGATCCATCCGCACGCCGTCAGGTGTCCGGGCCAGCGTGCCCTTCGCCTCGGCCGGCCCCCGGATGCCGGTGCCGGGCACGAAAGGCCCGATGTCGGCCAGACGCGCGGCGAGCGTCAGGGTTCCGCTGGCGTTGGGGTCGGTCAGGCTTGCCGTCAGGCGCTGGCCGTCGATTTTTGCGTCGGTCAGGGTCCAGGCGCCGTTGGTCCAGCGGGCCGCCGCGCCAAGGTCGGTCGTGCCCGCAAGCAGAAGGTCAGCGGCGGGGATGCCGGTCTTCAGCCCGCTCGCCACCAGTTGCGCGTCGATGCGCGCCGCTTCGGCACTCATGTGGCCCATGCCGCTGGCGCTGTAGCCGGGGCCGGCGAGCGCCAGTCGGCTGAGGGTCAGGCCCTGTTCGTCCCGGCGGGCCGCCAGTTCGATCGAGGTCTTGCCCTGCGAAAGCCGGTCGAGGTTTTCGATCCCCGTGGAAATATCCTGCCCCGCCACCGTTCCGGTCAGATCGAAGGCGCGCGACAGAAGGTAAAGCCGTCCGGTCAGGTTCGCGTCGGCCGCACCCTTCAGGGGTCGCCCCGCGAGCGTGGCGAAGCGCGAAAGGTCGGGCGCGTCGAGCGTCAGCGTGCCGTCGGTCTGCAGGTCAAGCCCCGCGCCCGAAATCGCCAGATCGCCCGCGAGCGCCATGTCGCCCGCCTTGCCGGTCAGGTCCGTCAGCCTGAGGGGCTCGCCCGCTTGCCAGCGAAAGCCGGTCCTTGCGTCGAGCGTCGGGCCCAGCGCCTCTGCAAGTCCCGGATCGGCGAAGCGCATGTCGGCCGCCTTCACCGCCATGTTGCCGTCAATGACAAGGGCAGGGCCACCGCGCTGCACGCTGCCCGAGCCGTCCAGCGCCAGGCTGCCGATACGGGCTGCGTCGTTGTGAAAGCCGTTGATGTCACCCTCTAGCGCCCAGGCCTCGCCCTTGGCGGCGTCGTAGCGCAGGCGAAGGGCGCCGTTGTTCACATATTGCGCCGCGCCCGACAGGGGCAGGCGCAGGTCCGACCCGTCGGGCAGGCCCATGCGCAGGGTCAGGGCGGCGGCGAGCGGCTGGTAGTTCGCCGACAGGTTCAGGCGGCCCGTCAGGTCCAGGCCTTGCGAGGTCAGGACAAGCCGCGTGAGGTCGGTGCGGCCGTCGGTCTGGCGCGCGCCTTCGGCCTGAAGGCTGACGCCAGAGCCGAAGAAGGTGCGATGTTCCGCCGGCAGAAGGGGTGCGATGTCGCCCGCAAGGTTCAGCGAAAAGGCGCTCGACCCGTCCGGCGACTGGCTCAGGTGGATGGTGCCGGCCAGCCGCTCGCTGCCATCGGTCGCGAGCCGCAGCGTGGTCGACAGATCGTCGAGCGTGCCGGTGCCCTTGACCGCCAGGTCGGTCGCGGGACGACCGGGCAGGTCCAGAAGGGTCGCGGCGATGCCGTTCGGGCCCTCATGCGCCTGAAGGTCCAGGTTCACCTTGCGCGTCGCGTTGGCGAAGTCGCCCTTCAGCGCGATCCGGCCCGCTGGCCCGTCGATCCGGTCGATCGTCAGGTCGGCCTGCCCCTCGCCGCCCGACAGGTTGCCGGAACCGTCGATGCTGACCTCGGCCGCCTGCCCGAGGACTGGCGCGCCAAGGGCCAGGTGGCCGGTGTGCAACTTGCCAATGCGCACCGACACGGGCAGTTCGGGCAGGCTGAAGGGCTTGGCCGCGACCTTGGGCGTCGGCTCGCCCTGCGGCAGGCGAAGCAGTTCGATGCGGTCGGCGGACAGTTCGTCGATTTCGACCTTGCCGGTCAGAAGGGCGGTGCGGCTCCAGCTCAGCGCGCCCTTGTCGATGGCGATCCAGACGCCCTTGTCGTCGGAGATGGTCAGCCGCTCGAACGTGGCGCGGGAGGACAGGGCGCCCTGAAAACCCTCGATCTTCACGGTCCGGCCCGCGCCCGACAGCGAATCCTCCAAAAACCCCGTCAGGAAATCGCGGTCGGCCGAAGTCTGGTCCTGCGCCAGCGCGGGCACCCCGAGGCAGAGCGCGGCAATGAGCACCAGCCGCCGCATCAGAAGGACTGCCCTATGCCGACATAGACCTTCAGCCCGTGGTCGGGCGCATTGCCGACCGGCACGGCAAGGTCCAGCCGGACGGGACCGAAGCCCGTGTCATAGCGGATGCCCGCGCCGACGCCCGAGGCGAAGGTCGAGGCCCCGTTCAGGGTCGCTCCGCTGCTGACATAGGCCGCGTCATAAAAGACCGCCGCGCCGATCCTGCTGTTGACCCGGCCCCGGACTTCCAGGTTCAGGGCGACCATCGAGCGACCGCCGCTGAGGTAAGGCGTGCCGCCGGGTGGCGTGGCCGAGACGCCGACGGTTTCAAAGCCGTAGCCGCGCACCGACCCCGATCCGCCGGCCAGGAACAGGAAGTCGGGCGGCGTGTTGACCAGCGAGCCGCTGGTGACGGTGCCGAACTGCAGCCGCGCCGCGCCGATGATACGGTCGTTCGACGGCAGCGTCCGGTAGATGCGCGCGTCGACCTGCAGCCGGACGGCCGAATCGGTCTGGCCGAAGCCGTAGAAGGGCGTGGTGCCGACCGACAGGTACGTGCCCTTGGTCGGTTCCAGCGCATCGTTGCGCCGGTCCCATTTGAAGGTCACAGGCAGCGAGATCAGCTCGTATTTCTGCTTCACGCCGCCCGCCGTCAGCGTGGTGTGTGTATAGTCCAGCTCGGCCGTGCCGGTCAGCGTGCGCGAGAAGGTGCGGGTCAGGCCGACGCCGGTCGAATAGGTGGTGGTGCGGCTCGTCGCGTCATCCTGCCGCTCGAACGTCGCGGTGACGAAGGCGGAACTATCGGTCACGGGCGTCGCCGGCCGTTCCAGCCTGACGCCCAGCTTGTAGTCCGTCACGCCGGATTTCGCGTCCACCCCGCTTGCGAGCGCGTCGAAGCGCAGGCGTTCCGCGCCGCCGAAGAGGTTGCGGTGCAGCCAGAAGGCCGACAGGTTGGTGCCGTCGAGGCTCGATGCCTCGGCGCCGAAGCCGAAGCGGCGCAGGGGCTCTTCCTTCAGCGTCAGAAGAACGTCGAGCCGGTCGTCGCGGGTTGGCTTTTCCGCCTCGCGGATGGTGAGCGAGCGGAAGGTGCCCGCGCTGCGCAGCCGGTCGGCCATCTTTTCCAGCACCTCGGGGCTGAAGGTGTCGCCCTCGTGGTAGCCGGAGATCTTGGTGATGGCGAAGGGCGTCATATTCTCTGCGCCCTCGATCACCAGCCGCCCGAACCGCAGTTTCGGCCCGGCGCTCAGGATCAGCTGCGACTCGACTGTGCGGGTCTTGTGGTCGGCGGTGATGTCCTGCGACGCCACCGTCGCCTTGGCATAACCGAGCTTGCGCCAGCCCATGACGCCCGCGTGGCCCGCATCCTCGATCGCGGTCGAAAGCGCGGGGCGGCCATCGCGGTAGGCGGGGGGAAGGACGGTGCCCGGTGCGTAGGGCTTCATCCGGGCCTGGCTGAAGCGGAAGGCGGGGCCGGGATCGACCGTGATGGCGATCTGCGAAATCTTCGCCGGCACGTCGATCGGCGAGATCGAGGCGGCCTCGCGCCCGTCGATCAGGATGTGGATGACCGGGCCGTAGAAGCCATGGGCATAAAGGGCTGCAAGCAGGCGCTGGTAATCGGCGCGGGCGGCGGTGAAGAGGTCCTGCGGATCGGTCGCATTGTCACGCTGGGCCTGCAAGAGAAGCGAGGCGCCGGCCAGGTCGGCGGCCAGGCCCTTGTCGGCGCCGGGCGCGGTCAGGGTCACGTCGGCGGTGCCCGCCGCAGGCCAGACGCCAAGGCCCAGGGACAGCATCAGCGGCAGCCAATAGCGCCGGTTCCGCCACCCCTTCTTTTGCTTGTGAACCGCCCTTTTCCCCATTTCCGAGATGTCGCAGTTTTTTGGCGCCATGGCCAGACCGTAGGCCCTGCGTCAGGGGGCGCCACGGGCAGTTTTCAGCCGGTCACGCAGGACAGGTGGTCACGCATGTAGATGCGGAACCAGGGGGTGAAGGGGGCGGGATCGGCGGCGATTTCGGCCAAAAGGGCCGCCGGCGTCGCCCAGCGCACGGCCATCACTTCGGCAGGGTCGGGCGACAGGGCGGGACGGGCGGGAAGGTGGGCGACGAACAGGTCTGCCGCCTCATCCTCGACCATGCCGCCGCCCACGTCGGCGCGGTAGTCGACATGCCCGCCGGGGCGCAGGTGGTCGAGCGTCAGCCCCAGCTCTTCCCGCACCCGGCGGAGCGCGCAGGCAGCCGGGTCCTCGCCCCAATTGGGGTGGGTGCAGCAGGAATTCGCCCAAAGGCCGGGCGTGTGATACTTGGTCAGGGCCCGGCGCTGGATCAGCCACTCCGGCCCGTCAGGACCATCCGCCACGACGAATACCGAGACGGCCGGGTGCCTGAGGCCCCGGCGGTGCACCTCGATCTTGTCCATGGGCGTCAGGCGGCCGCCGACCCAGGCTGGTATGAGATCCGGGTCGGCCATGGCGCGCCGGGGTCAGGACACCGATTGCGGCGCGGGGGCGGTCTGGCTGGCCCGGCGCTGGGCTTCCTGGCGGTAGAGCTGCAGGAAGTCGATCGTGTCTAGGTTCAGGGGCGGGAAGCCGCCATCACGCGTGATGTCCGACAGGATGCGGCGCAGGAAGGGGAACAGAAGCCGCGGGCATTCGATCATCAGGAAGGGGTGAAGCTGGTCTTCCGGCACGCCCTCGACGTGGAAGATGCCGCCGTAATCAACCTCGGCGATGAAGAGCGGGCTCTTGTCGGTCTGGTTGATCGAGGTCGCCTTGACCTTGGTATAGACTTCGTACTGGTGCGGGAGCTGGCGGGCGCGGCCGTCGAGGCTGACCTGGATCTGGATGTCGGGGTTCACTTCGCCCGAGGGCAGGCCCTTCTGCGCCACGATGTTCTCGAACGACATGTCGCGGATGAACTGGGCCAGAACCTGCATGCGCGGCTGGCCGGGGTCGGCGCCGTTGGCGGTTGCGGTCGGGGCGGCGGTTTCTTCGGCCATCGGAGGCTCCGTTCGTTGGCGGATGGGTTGGCCCGCCTTAGCAGGTCAGCGCCCGCCCCTCAATGGCGGCTCCAGCCCGACGGCGGCAGCGAGGGGTCGCCGCGCACTTCGGTATAGGTGCCGTCGATGGTGCCGGCGTCGTCGGTGCCGTAGGGCGCGCGGCGGGGCGGCGTCGACAGGCGGACGCGGGACGCCAGCGCCCGGACGGCGCGGCCACGCACGGCTGGGATCAGCAGGATCAGCCCCACCAGGTCGGTGAAGAAGCCGGGCACCATCATCAGGATGCCGGCGGCAAAGATCGCGGCGCCGTCAGCCAGGGGGGCAGAGGGATCGCGCCCCTCGGCCAGCGCGCGCTGCATCTCGAGCCAGGCGGCGGTGCCCTGGCTGCGGACGAGCCAGGTGCCGAAGATCGCGATGCCGATGATGAGCGCCAGCGTCGGCAGCAGACCGATGAGGCCGCCCACCTTGATGAAGAGCGCGATTTCGAGAAGCGGCAGCGCGACGAAAAGGCCAAAGACCCAGATCATGGTTCGGTTCCTTCGATGGACCGGCAACAAAGCGGCGGGGCCGAAACATGGACTCGGCCCCCTTCGATGCCTAGATAGGGTGGGCAGGCCCCGCCTCCAACCCGCACGACCGTTTGCCGCAAAGGATTCCGCCATGACCAATTCGCTCATCCAGTTGCTCGTCCTGGCCGGGGTCGCCCTGTTCCTGATACTGAAACTGCGCAGCGTCCTGGGCACGCGCGACGGGTTCGAGCGTCCGGCCGAGCCTCTGGCGCCCCCCCTGCCCGATGCGGCGCGGCGCGCGTCCGATACGGTCGAGGCCGGGCCGGACCGCGACATCGTGGACCATGTGCCCGAGGGCAGCCAGAGCGCCGAGGCGTTGACGGCGATGAAGCGGATCGAGCCCTCGTTCAGCGTGGGCGGATTCCTGCAAGGCGCGCGCGGCGCCTATGAGATGATCCTGAAAGGGTTCGCCAAGGGCGACATCGCGCCGATGCGGCCCTACATGTCGCCCGAGGTCGCCGAAAGCTTCGAAAAGGTGTTCGAGGACCGCAAGATGCGTGGGCTGACGCTGTCCACCGACGTGCTGGGCATCCGCGAGCTGGCGCTCGACAAGGCCGAGTTCGACCGCTCGACCCAAGAGGCGGAGCTGACGGTGCGCTTCGGGTCCGAGCTGATTTCGGCCACGACCGACGCGACCGGCGGGGTGGTCGAGGGCGACCCGAAGAAGGCGCGCAAGCAGAAGGATGTCTGGACCTTTGCCCGCAAGATGGGGTCGAGCGATCCGAACTGGCGCCTGGTCGAAACCGGCGTCTGAGACAGCTCCATGCGTCCCGATGCGCTGGCCGGCTGGGACCGGGACGATCTTCAGGCGGCGCTGGCCGCCTTTCGCGTGACGATGGACCTTTTGCCGCAGGACTGGCCCCGCCCGGCGGAGGACGTGGGGCCGGAGTTCTTCGTTCGGGCGTTCGAGGCGGGGCCGGCCTTTCCGCCCGCCCTGCTGACCGGCTATTACGAACCAGAGCTTGAGGGGCGCCTGACGCCCGACGCCCGCTTTCGCCATCCGCTTTGCGCGCCGCCCGAAGGCTGGCCCGAGGACTGGCAGGCGGGCCAGGTCTGGGCCAGCCGGGCCGAGATCGAGGAAGGCCGCCTGCTGGCGGGGCGCGAGATCCTGTGGCTCGATGATGCGCTCGAGGCGTTTCTGGTGCAGGTGCAGGGGTCCTGCCGGGTGCGGCTGGCGGACGGAACCGTGGTGCGGCTGGGCTATGCGGGCAAGAACGGGCATCCCTACAGCTCGATCGGCAAGATCCTTCTGGCGCGGGGCGATCTGGACGCGGGCGACGTGTCGGTCGATGCGATCCGGGGCTGGGCCGCGCGTCATCCGGGCCAGGTTTCCGGGCTTCTGCGGCAGAACGCCTCGTTCGTGTTCTTCCGGCGGCTCGACCTGCCTGCGGACCGGGGGCCGATCGGCGCGATGGGGCGGTCGGTGACGGCGGGGCGGACGGTCGCGGTCGATCCGGGCCATGTGACGCTCGGCGCGCCGGTCTGGATGGCGTGGGACGGACAGGCCCGGCTTTGCATCGCACAGGACCGGGGCTCGGCCATCCTTGGTCCGGGTCGCGCCGACCTTTACTGCGGCAGCGGGGCCGGGGCGGGCGCGGTCGCCGGCCGGCTGAAGGCCAGCGCAACCATGGTGCCGCTTCTGCCCCGAGGCCCGACATGAGCCGCCGCCGCCGACCGCTTTCGCCGGAAGAGGTCGACCTGTGGCGGCAGGTCACTGATAGCGCACGCGCGCTTCATCCCGGCCGGCCGGTGCCGCTTCTGCCGCCGCCCGACGGCCGTGTCGCCCTGCCCGCCCCGCCGCCAAAGCCGCCGCTGACCATGACCTTCCGGCTGGGCGAGAAGGTCGCCCACCCGCCCCACCGGACCGACCTTGCGCCAAGTCCGCGCGACCATCTGGCCGCGCATCCGCTCAAGATGGACCGCAAGACCTATGACCGCATGTCACGCGGCAAGATCATGCCAGAGGCGCGGATCGACCTGCATGGGATGACCCTGTCCGAGGCCCATTCGGAACTGGTCCACTTCATCCTGTCCTGCCATCGCGCCGGGATGCGGCTGGTCCTGGTCATCACCGGCAAGGGCAAGCGCGGGCTGGACCATGGCCCGATCCCGGCGCGGATCGGGGCGCTGCGCCACCAGGTGCCGCACTGGCTGGCGCTGCCGCCCCTTGGCTCGCACATCCTGCAAGTCACGCCGTCGAGCGTGAGGCACGGTGGCGACGGGGCGCTTTACGTCTATCTGCGCCGCAGGTGACTATTGGTCTGCGATGGCCGCGACCGGCGACAGGATGATCTGCGTCGCGTTCTGCACCGTCAGGACCGCGCCGCCAAGCAGCCCGGTGCGGCGCGACTGATCGTTGGCCATCGCGGCGTAGGCCGAGCCCAGCTGGGTCATCAAGCGCAGGAGTTCAGGCGAGTCGCCGATATTGAAATGGCCCATTCCCGTCGAATAGGCGGTCGTGTCGATGATCGTGACCTTCAGGTCGCTCAGATTCGCCGCGCTGGCCAGGTTGCCGACACGGTTCGCCTCGCCCGTCAGGAAGGCCGACAGCCTCAGCGCCTTGTCGTCGGTCGAGGTGAAGATCATGAAGGGCTGCGGCAGGGGTCCGATCCGCTGCGCGTCCTGGCGGAACACGTCGACATCCATGTCGGGCGACAGAAGAGCGACGGCCGCAATGCGTGAAAAGGTGGCGCGATCCTTGGCGATGGCCAGGTCGCGCAGGCTTTCCATGACCAGCATCGAGCCCATGGAATGGGCGACGATGATGATGCGCCGCGCCCCGGCGGCGCGGACCTGATTGATAAGATTGGTGAGCCCGTCGCGGGCGAACATCACGCTGTCGCGGTCATAGACATAGCCAAGCGCACTCGCGCGCGAGGGCCAGGAATAGTGGATGAGCGTGCCCTTCAGCTTCAGGTCATGACCGAGCTGGGCCAGCCGGTAGACGCCTTCCGCGAAATTGTTGTCAAAGCCGTGGACGAAGATGATCGCCTCGGGCTCGGCCGCCTTCTGACGGGCCAGCGCGGCTGCGAGGTTGCGGCGGAAGTTGGCGGAACCGTCGAACGCGACCGCGTTCAGCGTGACGAAGTCCTTCGTTGGATCGACCGGGCGTCCGGGCGTAGGCCAGGTGATGTCTCCGTCCACCCGGTCGGGGGGCACGGAGACGTCCAGCCGCATGTATGTCGTCTTCCCCGACCGCGCGCGGCCAAGGGCCTCGCCGGTTTCGGGGTCGGGGCCGCGCGTGGTGCCGATGAAGATGCTTTCACTCGTGCCGACCCCCTTGGCCGAGGGCATGAGCGTGATCGCTCCGCGCTCGCCGCAACCGGCGACCACGATCAGGGCGACAAGGATAAATCTGCGCAAGGCGCGCCTCTTACAGGACGTAGCGGCTCAGGTCTGACGACCGGGCCAGAGCGCCGATATTAGCCTCGACGAAGGCGGCGTCCACCGTGACGTTCGCGCCGGAACGGTCAGGCGCGGCAAAGGACAGGTCCTCGAAGACACGCTCCATCACCGTGTAAAGCCGCCGGGCGCCGATGTTTTCGACCGTCGAATTCACCTCGGCAGCGATGCGGGCAAGGGCCGCGATCCCGTCCGGGGAAAAGGTCACCGTCACCTCTTCGGTCGCCATGAGCGCGCTATACTGCCGGGTCAGCGCATTGTCGGTTTCCGACAGGATGCGGACGAAATCGGCTTCGGTCAGCGGGCGCAGTTCGACGCGGATCGGCAGGCGGCCCTGAAGTTCGGGCAGAAGGTCCGAAGGCTTGGCGACATGGAAGGCGCCCGAAGCGATGAAGAGGATGTGGTCGGTCTTGACGGGGCCGTATTTCGTGCTGACGGTCGTGCCCTCGATCAGGGGCAGCAGGTCGCGCTGCACGCCCTCGCGGCTCACGTCGGCGCCACGGGTGTCGGCGCGGGCGGCGACCTTGTCGATCTCATCGATGAAGACGATGCCGTTTTCCTGCACGGCCTCGAGCGCTGCGGTCTTGACCGCTTCGTCATCCAGAAGCTTGTCGGCCTCTTCGGCGATGAGCAGGTCATAGCTTTCCGCGACCGTCGTCTTGCGCCGGACCCGCCGGCCGCCCAGCGCCTTGCCGAACAGATCGCCCAGATTCATCATGCCCATGCCGCCCTGCCCCGGCAGATCAAGCATCGGCATGGGGTTCGAGGTGTCGGCGAGCTCCAGTTCGATCACCGTCTGGTCCAGCTCGCCCTTCTTCAGCCGGGTCCGGAACAGGTCGCGGGTCTGCTCGCGCGCGTCCTTGCCGGCCAGCGCCTCGATCACGCGCTCCTCTGCGGCCTTGTGGGCGCGGGCCTTCACATCCTCGCGCATGCGCTCGCGGGTTTCGACCATCGCGGCTTCGGTCAGGTCGCGGATGATCTGGTCGACGTCCCGACCGACGTAACCTACTTCAGTGAACTTGGTCGCCTCGACCTTCAGGAAGGGCGCACGGGCCAGCTTGGCCAGGCGGCGGCTGATTTCCGTCTTGCCGACGCCGGTCGGGCCTATCATCAGGATGTTCTTCGGATAGACCTCGTCGCGCAGGTCGGCGCTGAGTTGCCGGCGGCGCCAGCGATTGCGCAGCGCCACGGCAACGGCGCGCTTGGCGTCCGACTGGCCGATGATGAAGCGGTCAAGCTCCGACACGATCTCGCGGGGGGTGAGGTTGGTCATGGGTATCCCTGTCGCATTCGGGTCAGAGGTAGCGGCACGCTCGCGCGCTTTCAAGGAAGGGTCCGGGCAGTGAAGGGGGGCCTAAGCGCCCTGCCCTGCGGCCTTGCCCGTGATCCGCTCCACCGTCAGGTTGCCATTCGTGTAGACGCAGATGTCGGCTGCGATAGCCATGGCGCGGCGGGCGACCTCTTCGGCGGGCAGGTCGGTCGTCATCAGGCCCCGCGCGGCGGCGAGCGCGAAGTTGCCGCCAGAGCCGATGGCGGCCACATCATGTTCGGGTTCCAGCACGTCCCCTGCCCCGGTCAGGACAAAGAGGTCCTTGCCGTCGGTCACGATCAGCATGGCCTCGAGGTTGCGCAGGTATTTGTCCATGCGCCAGTCCTTCGCCAGCTCGACGCAGGCGCGCTGCAACTGGCCGGGCGCGGCTTCAAGCTTTTTCTCCAGCCGCTCCAGAAGTGTGAAGGCGTCTGCCGTCGATCCGGCGAAACCGGCGACGACCGGGTGGCCGCCCGGCGACAGGCGGCGGACCTTGCGGGCGGTCCCTTTGATGACCGTCTGTC
Organism: uncultured Paracoccaceae bacterium; assembly: GCA_945952025.1. Taxonomy (GTDB): domain Bacteria; phylum Pseudomonadota; class Alphaproteobacteria; order Rhodobacterales; family Rhodobacteraceae; genus TMP-24. The sequence goes on along the minus strand of CAMFGW010000008.1, from coordinate 29,677 downwards.
CAAGGCTCACCTGGCCGTCGCCCGCCACCACCACCTCGCCCCCGCGCCGGACGGCAAGGATCGTGGTGCCGTGCCAGCCCGGAAATCTGTCGTCTGCCATTCGTCGCACTCCGCTTGGGCGCCCTCATGGTCCCCGATATAGGTGCCCGCAGCGGGTGGCGACAAGCGGCCTTCCCCCGGGGGCGCGGATCGGGCAGGTTTCGCGCCGAGAAGCGGAGGCACCCTTGCCCGATAAGACCCCCCTGCCCCGATCCTGGCCCGCGCTCGCGGAAGCGGCCGGGTTTGGGGCCGAGGTGACGGACGTCCTGGCCCTGCCGGAGCGGTCGGGCCGGCGGGCGTGGCGGCTGTTTCGGGCGGCGGGCGACGTGACCGTGGTCGAGGGCGAGGCGCTCGGCGACTGGGCGGCAGCGCAGCGCATGGCGTGGCTCCGGCTTGGCGGCGATGCAGCGCGGCTGCGGTTGCCGCGCGTCCTGGCGGTGGCGCCCGACGGCGGCGCGGTCCTGATGGCGGCGCCGGGCGGGCCGACCGCGGCAGAGCGGATCGAGGTGGCGGAAAGCCATGCCGACCGACGGGCGGTCCTGACCGCAGCCGGCGGCTGGCTTTCGGCCTTTCACCGCAGCGGAAAGACGCCGGTTCGGCCGTATCAGACACGGTTTGTGACCGATGCGCTCAGCGAGCGGCGGGCGCGCCTGCATCAGACGGGCGCGGCCGAGGCGCAGTTCCTGGACCGGCTGATGGGCGAGGTTCTGGCGTCGGCCGACAGCCACAACGGCCAGCCCGCGCGCCACGGGCCGCGCCACGGCGACATGGTCCTGGACCATCTGGTCCTGTCACCGGACGGGGGTGGCGACATGATCGTCACCGGGACCGGGCCGCTGGGCATTGGCAGCGCGCCGGTCGGGCATGACCTCGCGCGGTTCCTGGTCGATTATGTCACGCGCTACGGCGATCATCGCGCGACCCAGGCGGGCGAGCTTCTGGCGCGGGCGGACCGGGTGGCCTTCTTCAAGGGCTATGACCTGACGGGACCGGAGGACGGGGCGCTGGGGTTTCTGGCGGGCGTGCAGCTTGTCAACGACTGGCTCGCCCTGCCCCGGGGCCCGGACCTGCCCCTTGACCAGATGGTAAGGCTTGCGGGCCTGCGGGAAACGGCGGTCCGGCTTTATCCGGCGCTGGCGGAAGGCTAGGCCGCCGCCAGGTCGCGGACCTGGCCCAGAAGTCCCTCGGTCACCTTCGACAGGGCCAGCGCCGCCGCCCCATGCGCCCAAAGAAGGTCGCCCCAGGCGTGGATTTCGATGCGGGGCACCGGGCGGCCGGTGTTGAGCGCCAGGGCCTTGACCTCGGCCATCGTCTCGGACGCGTAAAGGTAGTCGTAGCGCATCCGTTCGCCCGACAGGATGATGAGGTCGGGGTCGAACAGGTTCACGACGTTCGCCAGCCCCACCGCCAGATAGCGCCCGGCGCGGTGGAAGATCGAGCGCGCGGCGCTGTTGCCGGCCTTGGCGTGGTCATAAAGGCTTTCCAGCAGGATCGGCACCGACTGCGCCTCGCGCGCGCCCCAGTTCAGGGCCGTCGTCGCCTCGCGCGCCAGCGCATAGTCGGCGATGTAGGCTTCAAGGCAGCCCCTTTGCCCGCAGCGGCAGAGCGCGCCGTCGAGTTGCACCTTGGTATGGCCAAGCTCCATCCCCAGGCCCTTCGCGCCGCGATAGATGCGGTGGTTGAGGACGAGCCCCATGCCAACGCCATGTTCGATGGTGACGACCGCGAAATCGGCCAGCGCGCGCCCTGCCCCGAACCAGAGTTCGGCCAGCGTGACCAGGTTGGCGTCATTGTCGACATGGACCGGCAGGCCAAGGCGCGCGGTCAGCAGCGGCGCGAGCGGAACATGGCGCAGCGACAGCGTGGGCGACCAATGGACGACGCCCGTGTCGCTGTCGACAAAGCCCGGAACGCCCAGCCCGACCGCCGACAGGTCGGCCGGCGCAAGGCCCGCCTTCCGGCAGACCTCGGCCAGCAGTTCTTCGGTCGTGTCCAGAAGGGCCGCCGTCTCCATCGAGCCGGGCTGGCGAGGGCGGGCGACATCGGCCAGCAGGTTGCCGGCGAAATCGACGATGACGGCCGTCAGTTCGCGGTCCGACAGCTTGATCCCGGCGACGTGGTGGGCGGCGGCGCGGACGCCCAGCGCGACGGCGGGCCTGCCCCGGCCGCTGTCCCCGTCGCGGGGCGCCGCCAGCTCTTCCAGCAGCCCAAGGTCGATCAGGTCGGAGGTGAGCGTGGTCACGCTCGCCGGACTGATCGCCAGTTCGCGCGCGATCTGGATCCTTGGCATGAAACCGGCGGCGCGGACCCGTTCAAAGATCTGCTGGCGCAGGGGGCGGGGCTGTTCGGACAGGGGCGGGATGAGCGGCCCGCAACCCGGCGGCCCCTCCCCCATCCGCTTGCGCCCTGCGCCGAGTTTCATATTTCAAGCTCCAAAAGAAAAATTGCGCGTTTTCCCGAATGCAGACCGCATCTGTTGCTGCGCCGCAGCAGATTGCGACAGTTTTTTGCCCATTCGAAGTCTGGCAAAGGGTTTTTAATTTGACAACTGAATTTATTCTCGCCAGATTTTTGCATCGGCTCAGGAGCCGAACCGGGCGTTGGCCCGAAAACGGGAGGATCACATGCACAAGACCGTTCTGGCCGCTGTCATCGCAGCGGTCGGTTTCACCTCGGCTGCCTTTGCCAAGGACAAGGTGATCGGCGTCAGCTGGTCGAATTTCCAGGAAGAGCGCTGGAAGACGGACGAGGCCGCCATGAAGGCCGCCATCGAAGCGGCGGGCGACAAGTATATCTCGGCCGACGCGCAGGCTTCGGCCTCCAAGCAGCTGTCGGACGTCGAATCGCTGATCTCGCAGGGCGCCAACGCGCTCATCATCCTGTCGGTCGACAAGGATGCGGTCGGCCCGGCGGTCGACAAGGCCGCTGCCGAAGGCATCCCGGTCGTCGGCTATGACCGCCTGATCGAAGACCCGCGCGCCTTCTACCTGACCTTCGACAACAAGAAGGTCGGCTCGATCATCGCCGAAAAGGTCATGGCCGCGAAGCCCGAGGGCAACTACGCCATCATCAAGGGCGACAAGGGCGACCCTAACGCCAGCTTCCTTCTGGAAGGCATGATGGAGGTGCTGAAACCCGGCATCGACGGCGGCAAGATCAAGATCGTCGGCGAGACCTTCACCGACGGCTGGAAGCCGGACAATGCCCAGAAGAACATGGAGCAGATCCTGACGGCCAACAACAATGCGGTCGATGCGGTCCTGGCCGAAAACGACGGCATGGCCGGCGGCGCGATCGCGGCGCTTGCGGCCCAGGGCCTGACGGTTCCGGTCGGCGGCCAGGACGGCGATCTGGCGGCGCTGAACCGCGTGGCGCGCGGCACGCAGACCGTCTCGGTCTGGAAGGACAGCCGGGCGCTTGGCAAGGCTGCGGCCGAGATCGCTTCGGCGCTGGCCGGCGGCACCGCGCTCGACAAGATCGACGGCGCCGTCAAATGGTCGGGCGGTGAAAAGGGTGCCGAGATGAGCGCCAAGTTCCTCGAACCCACGCCGATCACCAAAGACACGCTGAACCTGGTGATCGACGCTGGTCACATCACCAAGGCAGCGGCGTGCGAAGGTGCTGCGGCCGACGTCGCGGCCTGCAAGTAACGATTGCCGGGCGCCGGCTCCTGCAGCCGGCGCCCCTGTTTTTCCGGGCGCGATGTAAGCGCCCCGTCCCGCCGGTGCGTGATCCGGTCCCCCCATTCATTCACAGCGCGGTAGTTGCCATGAGCCAACCCCCCGTCACGACCCAGCCGGACAGCCAGCGCGATGGGCCGGTCGCCCGCTTCCTGCGCGCGACCGAGATGGACACGCGCCTTCTGGGAATGATCGGCGCGCTGTTGCTGATCTGGGTCGGCTTTCACCTCTATGGTGTCTTCTTCAAGGGGATGGGCGCGTTCCTGACGCCGCGCAACCTGTGGAACCTGTCGGTCCAGACGGCGAGCATCGGGATCATGGCGACGGGGATGGTCCTGGTGATCGTCACGCGCAACATCGACCTGTCTGTCGGCTCGATCCTTGGCCTGTGCGCCATCATGATGGGGGTGATGCAGGCCCGCATCCTGCCGGAGTGGCTCGGTCTTGGCCATCCGGCGATCTGGATCATCAGCATTGTCTTCGGCCTGGCGATCGGGGCCGCGATCGGGGCCTTCCAGGGCTTCCTCATCGCTTACGGGCGCATCCCGTCCTTCATCGTGACCCTGGGCGGGCTTCTGGTCTGGCGGGGCGTCGCCTTCATGGTCGCGTCGGGCCAGACGATCTCTCCGCTTGATCCGACCTTTGCGCTTCTGGGCGGCGGGCCCTATGGCGCGGTCGGCGAAAAGGGAAGCTGGATCATCGGCCTTCTGGCCTGCGCCGCGATCCTTTACCTGATCTGGTCGGGGCGCGTGCGGCGGGCCAAGCACGGTTTCCCGCAGCGGCCGGTCTGGGCGGATGTGGTCCTTGCCGGCATCGGCTGCGGCGTGTCGCTGGGCGCGGTCCTGCTGGTCAATGCCTATCCCTGGCCGATCGGCATCGTCACGCAATATGCCGCCGCACACGGGATCACTGTTCCGCCCGAAGGCCTCTTCATCTCTCACGGGTTCGCCATTCCGGTGCTGATCCTGATCGCGGTCGCCATCCTGATGACCATTCTGGCGACGCGGACGCGGTTCGGGCGCTATGTCTTCGCGATGGGCGGCAACCCGGATGCGGCAGAGCTGTCGGGGATCAACACGCGCTTCATGACCGTGAAGATCTTCGCGCTGATGGGGCTTCTGGCGGCGCTGTCGGCGGTCGTGTCCTCGGCCCGCCTCAATTCGGCGACCAACGCGCTTGGCACGCTGGACGAGCTTTACGTCATCGCGTCCGCCGTCATCGGGGGCACGTCGCTTTCGGGGGGCGTCGGCACGATCTACGGCGCGATCCTGGGCGCGCTAGTCATGCAGTCCCTGCAAACGGGGATGGTCCTCATCGGGTTTGACGCGGCGATCCAGCAGGTCGTCGTGGGCTCGGTCCTGGTGCTGGCCGTGTTCCTCGACATAGCTTACCGCCGCCGGTCGAAGTAGGAGTAGCGAAGATGACGGACAGAACCGGGCAGACACCGCTGGTCGAGATGCGCGACATCTGCATTTCCTTCGGCGGCATCCGGGCGGTCGATCATGTGACGGTCGACCTTTATCCGGGCGAGGTCGTGGGGCTTCTGGGCCACAACGGCGCCGGGAAATCGACCCTGATCAAGGTGCTTTCGGGCGCCTACCGGGCCGACAGCGGCGACGTGCTGATCAATGGCGAAAAGGCCACGATCGAAAACCCCCGCGACGCGCGACGCTACAACATCGAGACGATCTACCAGACGCTCGCGCTGGCCGACAACCTCGACGCCTCGGCCAACCTCTTTCTGGGGCGAGAGCTGGTGAGCCCGCGTGGCTTCCTGGACGACGCGGCGATGGAGGCCGAGACGCGCAAGATCATGGCGCGCCTCAACCCCAACTTCCGCAAGTTCAGCGAGCCGGTCAGCGCCCTGTCGGGCGGGCAGCGACAGTCGGTCGCCATCGCGCGCGCGGTCTATTTCAACGCGCGCATCCTGATCATGGACGAGCCGACGGCAGCACTTGGCCCGCACGAGACGCAGATGGTGGCCGAGCTGATCCAGGAGCTGAAGGCCGAAGGCATCGGCATCTTCCTGATCGAACATGACATCCATGCGGTGATGGACCTCTGCGACCGGGCGGTGGTGATGAAGAACGGCCAGCGCGTCGGCACCGTCAACGTGGCCGAGGTGACGGACGAAGACATCCTCGGCATGATCATCCTTGGCAAGAAGCCCCCGCAGGCCGTCTGATGTTTCTGGGGCTCGACCTTGGCACATCGGGGCTGAAGGCCATCGTCATCGACGAGGACCAGAAGGTCGTGGCCGAGGCGAGCGCGCCCCTGAGCGTGTCGCGGCCCGAGGATGGCTGGTCCGAACAGGGCCCGGCCGACTGGATCGCGGCGGCCGAGGCGGCAATCGGCGCGCTGCCGGCCGATGTGCGGGGGCCGATCCGAGGGATCGGGCTGTCCGGCCAGATGCATGGCGCGACGCTTCTGGATGCGGCCGACAATGTGCTTCGCCCCGCGATCCTCTGGAACGACACGCGCGCGCACGTCGAGGCGGCGGCGCTCGACGCCGATCCGCGCTTTCGGGAAGTGACGGGGAACATCGTCTTTCCGGGCTTCACCGCGCCGAAACTCCTGTGGGTCAGGGCAGAAGAGCCCGATGTCTTTCGCCGGGTGGCGAAGGTGCTGTTGCCCAAGGACTACCTGCGGCTCTGGCTGACGGGCGAGCATGTCGCGGACATGTCGGATGCGGCGGGGACGAGCTGGCTTGATGTCGCGCGGCGGGACTGGTCGGACGAGTTGCTGGCCGAAACCCATCTGACGCGCGCCCAGATGCCGCGGCTGGTCGAGGGGTCGGCGGTGTCAGGAAGGCTCCGGCCCGAGATTTCGGCGCGCTTCGGACTGCCGGCCGGCGTGCCGGTCGCGGGCGGCGGGGGCGACAATGCGGCCTCGGCCATCGGGGTGGGCGTGGTGAAGGCGGGACAGGCCTTCGTGTCGCTAGGCACTTCGGGCGTCCTTTTTGCCGCGAACGAGGGGTATCAGCCGGACGCGGGATCGGCCGTTCACACCTTCTGCCATGCGCTGCCGGGCACCTGGCACCAGATGGGGGTGATCCTGGCCGCGACCGATTCGCTCAACTGGTTCGCGCGGCTTTCGGGGCAAGAGCCAGAGGCGCTGACCCAGGGCCTTGGCGCGCTGAAAGCGCCGGGAAAGACCCGCTTTCTGCCCTATCTCGGCGGTGAGCGGACGCCTTTGAACGATGCTTCCATCCGGGGCGCCTTCATCGGGCTTGACCATGCCACGGATCGCGATGCGGCGGTGCGGGCGGTGCTGGAAGGGGTGGCCTTTGCGCTTGCAGATTGCCGCGATGCGCTGGCCGCGACCGGCACGCGGATCGGGCGGTTGCTGGCGGTTGGCGGGGGCTCGCGTTCGGCCTACTGGCTTTCGCTGATCGCCACCATACTGGGCGTGCCGGTTGCCCTGCCACAGGCGGGCGATCACGGCGCGGCCTTCGGTGCCGCGCGCCTCGGGCTGATGGCGGCGACGGGTGCAGGGGCAGAGGTGGCGACCCCGCCCCCGATCCAGAAGGTGATAGAGCCGGATTTCCGGCTTGCCGGTGGTTTTGCCGAAGGACATGCCCGCTACCGCGCGGCAAGAGATGCGATCAGAGGACTGACATGACCGATTTTTTCAAGGGCATCGCGCCCGTGCGCTATGAAGGCCCCCAGACGGCAAACGAATTCGCCTTCCGGCACTACAACCCGGACGAGCTGGTCATGGGCAAGCGGATGGAGGACCAGCTGCGCTTTGCCGTCGCCTGGTGGCACAGCTTCGCCTGGCCGGGCGGCGATCCGTTCGGCGGCCAGACCTTCGAGCGGCCCTGGTTCGGCGACAGCATGGATGCGGCACGCATGAAGGCGGACGCCGCGTTCGAGTTGTTCGCGATCCTGGGCCAGCCCTTCTTCTGCTTCCACGACGCCGACATCCGGCCCGAGGGCGCGACCTTCGCCGAAAGCCTGCGCAACTTCGAAGGGATGGTCGACTATATCGGCCGGAAGATGGAAGGGACGCGCACGAAGCTTTTGTGGGGCACCGCGAACCTTTTCAGCCATCGCCGCTACATGGCGGGCGCAGCCACGAACCCGGACCCGGAGGTCTTTGCCTGCGCGGCAGCGACGGTGAAGGCCTGCATGGATGCGACCCAGCGTCTTGGCGGGCAGAACTATGTGCTCTGGGGCGGTCGCGAGGGGTATGAGACGCTTCTGAACACCGACCTTGGGCGCGAGACGGAACAGGCCGGCCGGTTCCTGCAGATGGTGGTCGATTACAAGCACAAGACCGGCTTCAAGGGCGCGATCCTGATCGAGCCGAAGCCGCAGGAACCCTCGAAGCACCAGTATGATTATGACGTGGCGACGGTCTACGGCTTCCTGAAGCGCTTCGGGCTGGAGAACGAGGTCAAGGTCAACATCGAGCAGGGGCATGCGATCCTGGCCGGCCATTCGTTCGAGCATGAGCTGGCGCTGGCGACCGCGTTGGGGCTTTTCGGCTCGATCGACATGAACCGCAACGACATGCAGTCGGGCTGGGACACGGACCAGTTCCCGGACAATGTGCCGGAAATGGCACGCGCCTATTACGAGGTGATCCGCGCCGGGGGCTTCACCACCGGGGGCACGAACTTCGACGCGAAGCTCCGCCGGCAGAGCCTGGATGCCGGGGACCTGGTTCTGGCGCATGTCGGCGCGATGGATGTCTGCGCGCGGGCCCTGAAGGCGGCGGCGGCGCTGTGGCAGGACGGGGCGCTCGAGCGGGCGCGGGCAGGGCGTTATGCGGCCTGGGACCGGCCGGAGAATCAAGCGATGCTGGGGTCGGATCTGGCTTCGGTGGCCCAAAGGGCGGTGAAAGAATCGCTGAATCCGGCGCCGAAGTCCGGGCGGCAGGAGCGGCTTGAAAATCTGTGGAACCGCTTCGTTTGAATCTTTCTTTGGTTTCGCCATAATCCGGCCATGCTGATCCGCCTATGGGCCGGTCAGCTTTTCGTGCAACGCATTGATATCTTTGCGATTCACAAAGAAGTGCCGCAGGGTGAACATTGCGCGCGACTGTTTCCTTGAGCGCGACAGTTCGTTTCAAAAAGATCATCTGACCAACATTGCGATCTACCCTTCGTTTACCCTAAGAGAGGATTCGGGCAGGTGACGCTTGGGGGGCTAGGCGTTGTCCTGATATCGGCTGGAGCTGTTAATGACTGTGCCCCTCGTTGATTTTTCGAGCATGACCCCGGTCCGCCCGGCGCGCCACTTCTACGGGTCATACGGAAAACGCGCGATTGATCTCATTCTCGTCGCTCTGGCGGCCCCGGTGATCCTGCCGGTGCTGGCCGTCATTCTGATCGTAACGGCGCTGAGTGGTGGCAAGCCGCTCTATATCCAGCGCCGCATCGGGCGCGGCGGGCGCGAGTTCCGCTGCTGGAAGGTGCGGACCATGGTGCGCAATGCCGACGGCGTGCTGGCGAAGATGATCGCCTCCGACGCCGAGACGGCAGCGGAATGGCACAGCAACCAGAAACTGGTGAACGACCCCCGCATCACCCGGTTCGGTCGGCTTCTGCGGCGGACCAGCCTTGATGAGCTGCCGCAGCTCTGGAACGTGCTGACTGGCGACATGTCGCTGGTCGGGCCGCGGCCCTTCACGCCGGACCAGAAAGCGCTTTATGCCGAGGGCCGGGGCGATGCCGCCTATTACGCGCTGCGTCCCGGCATTTCGGGCCTGTGGCAGGTGAGCCGGCGCAATGCGGGCTCGTTTGCAGAACGGGTCCATTATGACGAGCTTTACGGGCGCGACCTGTCCTTTACGGCGGACCTTCACATCCTGTGGCGCACCTGCGCCGTGGTCCTGATGGCCACCGGCCTTTGAGCCGCACCTGACGGGCGGCGCGTCCGCCCGGCCCGCTCAGCCCGACTTCAGCCAGATCGCCTTGTCGCCCATCGCCGCCACGAAGGCGCGGTGGGCTTCTGCCTCTGCCTCGGTCAGCCTGTTGGGCAGCGGCGTCGGGCGGCGCGCGGGGCGCCAGTCCTTGTCCTCGACAGCCGCGGGTCCGGCGGTGCGACCCGCCTCGACCGTCAGGCCGAAGTCGGGCTGGCGGCCGCCGATCAGTTCCAGATAGACCTCGGCCAGAAGCTCGCTGTCCAGCAGCGCGCCGTGCTTTTCGCGGGCCGAATTGTCGATGCCGAAGCGGCGGCAGAGGCTGTCGAGCGAGGCGCTCGCGCCGGGAAACTTGCGGCGCGCGAGGGCCACGGTGTCCAGCGCGCGGGGCATGGCGATCTGCGGCCGGCCAGCCCAGTCCAGTTCGGCGTTCAGGAACTTCATGTCGAAGCTCGCGTTGTGGATCACGAGCCTTGCTTCGGTGCCGATGAACTCGAGGAAGGCCGCGGCGATGTCGGCGAAGCGCGGCTTGTCGCGCAGGAAGTCGTCGCCCAGCCCGTGGACGGCGAAGGCCTCGGACGGCATGGCGCGTTCGGGGTTGATGTACTGGTGGTAGGTGCGGCCGGTCGGCATGTGGTTTTCAAGCTCGACCGCGCCGATTTCGACGATGCGGTGACCCTCGGACGGCTCGAACCCGGTGGTTTCGGTGTCGATGACGATTTCGCGCAGGATGCTCATCCAAGGGCCCCCGCGGCGATGTCCGACAGGATGCGGTCGACGGCGGCCCCGGCCGCCTCGGGCGTCGTCGTCTCGATCACCCAGGTCGAGCGGGCGCGCTTGGTGGCGTCGGGAATCTGGCGGCCGAGGATCATGGCGAAATGCGCCTCGGTCATGCCGGGCCGGGCAAGGACGCGGGCGCGCTGCACCTCTGGCGGGGCGCTGACGGTGATGGTGCCGTCGAGCATGGCTTCGGCCCCGGTTTCGAAGAGTAGCGGGATGTCCAGAAGGACAAGGCGCGCGCCCGACTGGCCTGCGCCGGCGATGAAGCCTGCGCGGTGGGCGGCGACGAGCGGGTGGACGATGGCTTCGATCCGGGCAAGCGCTGTCGGTTCGGCGGCGATGGCGGCCTTGAGGCGATCGCGTGAGATGGCGGCCCCGTCCAGCGCCTCGGGGAAGGCGCGCGACAGGGGTGCGACGGCCGCGCCGCCCGGACCGTAGAGCGTGTGGACAGCCGCATCGGCGTCCCAGACGGGGACGCCGCGCTGGGCGAACATGGCGGCGGTGGTGGACTTGCCCATGCCGATGGAGCCGGTCAGGCCAAGGAGGAGCGGCGCCGTCATTCGGACAGGACGGCGTCGCGGGTGGCCTGATCGACCTCTGGCCGGACGCCGAACCAGCGTTCGAAGCCGGGGACCGCCTGATGAAGAAGCATGCCAAGGCCATCGACCACGGTGCAGCCGGCAGCCTCTGCGGTCGTCAGCAGCCGGGTTTTCAAGGGCGTATAAACCAGGTCGGTGACGGTCATGCCGGGCGCCAGCGCGTCGAGCGGCACCAGAAGGTCGGGCTTGCCGACCATGCCTAAGGACGAGGCGTTTACGATGGTCGTCGCCCCGTCGAGCATGTTGCCCGCTTGTGCCCAGTCATGGACGACAAGGCGGGCGCCGAATTCGGCCCGCAGGGCCTCGGCCCGGGCGCGGGTGCGGTTGGCAATGCGGATTTCAGGTGTGCCGACCTCGAGAAGCGAAGCGACGATGGCGCGCGCGGCGCCGCCGGCGCCGATCACCGCCGCAGGACCGCTGCCGGGCTGCCAGTCCGGCGCATTCTGGCGCAGGTTCGCGGTGAAGCCGTAGCCGTCGGTATTGTCGGCGTGGATGCGGCCGTCGCGGCGGAAGATCAGCGTGTTCGCAGCCCCGATCAGGGCGGCGCGGTCGGTCACGATGTCGGCGATGCCGAGGACGGCTTCCTTGTGCGGGATGGTGACGTTGCAGCCGACGAAGCCGGCGCGGGGCAGGGCGCGGATCACGGTTTCAAGGTCGGCCGCGGCGACATCCATCGGGATGTAGTGACCGGCGATACCAAAGCGCTTCAGCCAGTAGCCATGGAGCCGCGGCGAGCGGGAATGGGCAACCGGCGAGCCAATGACGCCGGCCAACGGTATGCGGGGATGGTCGCTCATATGGCGATGTCGCCGCGAATGGTGAGCCAGGTCAAGAGCTCGATCAGTGGCAAGCCCTGGATTGCAAAGAAATCCCCGTCGATGCGGGAGAATAGAAGGGGGCCTTCGCCCTCGATCTGGTAGCAGCCGACCGAATGGCGGACCTGGTCCCAGGTCCGGTCCAGGTAGGCCTCGATGAAGGCCGGGGACAGCCTGTGCATGGTCAGGCGCGGCTCGGACAGGTGGCGCCAAAGCTCGGTCTGGCCCTGGCAGACGACGGCGGCGGTCAGAAGGCTGTGGGTCTTGCCCGACAGGAAGGCCAGTTGGCGGGCGGCATCGGCGCGGTTGACGGGTTTGGCAAGGACCTGGCCGTCGCAGAGAAGGATCTGGTCGGCGCCGATGGTGAGCGCGTCCGGGAAGCGCGGGGCGACGCGGGCGGCCTTAAGGCTGGCGAGGAGGGGGGCGAGGTCGCGGATTGTGCCGCCTTCGGCAAGGTGGGCCTGGCGGATCGCCTCTTCGTCGATGCGGGCCGGCTGAAGGCGGGGGGAGAGGCCGACGCGGGCCAGAAGCTCGGCGCGGATCGCGGAGGCGGAGGCGAGGAGGATGGGGGGCGTGGTCATCGGCTTCAGGTGCGGGACAGGTCTGTGGAGAAGTGCGGGGCAGGTGTGTTGGCGGCTGGGGGACGGATCGGCGCCCCGGGTGAGGGGGAGGAAAAAGGCGGTGACTGTCAAGGGGAACGCGGGGGTCTTCCACAGGGGGGCGACGGTTCAGAGAGCCTGTGGATAAGCGTTGCGGGGCGGGTGGCGGTGGATAGAGGTGCGGAACGAATCGACACTTTGCCTGTCTAACCTATTGTAAAATTTCTAGTAAACTTATCCATAGGTTTATCTACAACGTGGTCCGCAGACCTGTCCCTTTGGGGGGCAGGCGGTGGGGCGAAGGGCTTATCCCGTTATCCCCGGCCCCTAACATCATCATCTTCCTTTCAGAGTCTTTTTTCTATTTATAGAGCCGAAAACGGAGAGCCCGATGCTTGCTGAGATGAGCGATGTCCTGTCGGCCGCCTATCCCTGGACGAAGGCGCTGCATGTGATCTCGGTCGTGGCCTGGATGGCGGGGCTGTTCTACCTGCCGCGGCTCTTTGTCTATCATGCCGAGGTGGTGGTGCCGGGGTCAGATACGGACAGGTTGTTCCAGACGATGGAGCGGCGGCTTCTGAGGGGGATCATGAACCCGGCGATGATGGCGAGCTGGTGCTTCGGGGTGCTTCTGGTCCTGACGCCTGGCGTGGTCGACTGGGGGGCGGCCTGGCCCTGGACGAAGCTGGTCGGCATTTTGGGCATGACGGGGTTTCACGAATGGCTGGCCGCGCGGCGGAAGGGGTTTGCCGGCGGGACCAACAGGGTGAGCGGGCGGACCTACCGGATCATGAACGAGGTGCCGACGGTTCTGCTGATCGTGATCGTCCTGTCGGTGATCGTGAAATTCTGAAGCCAGATTGACTTTTAGAGGGTTTGGCACTACATGCCCCCTTGCCCCGCGTCCGCGGCGGCTGTTCCCCCTTTGATCGTTTGCCTGGCCCCAAGGGTCATGCCACGCAGGAATTTCCATGACCGAAGACCGCCTGAACCTTGCCGACCTGAAGCTCAAGAGCCCCGCCGACCTGCTGGCGATGGCGGAGGAGCTGGAGATCGAGAATGCCTCGACCATGCGCAAGGGCGAGATGATGTTCTCGATCCTGCGCGAATATGCTGAAGAAGGCTACGAGATCGGCGGGGACGGGGTGGTCGAGGTTTTGCAGGACGGGTTCGGTTTCCTGCGGTCGGCGGCGGCGAACTACCTGCCGGGGCCGGACGACATCTATGTGAGCCCCGAGATGCTCAGGCAATATTCGCTGAGGACCGGGGATACGATCGAGGGTGTGATCCGGGCGCCGGGTGACAATGAGCGCTATTTCGCGCTGACCAAGGTCACGAAGGTGAACTTCGAGGACCCGGACCGGGCGCGGCACAAGGTGGCCTTCGACAATTTGACGCCGCTTTACCCCGATGAGCGGCTGAAGATGGAAATCGAGGATCCGACGATCAAGGACCGCTCGGCGCGGATCATCGACCTGGTCTCGCCCATCGGGAAGGGGCAGCGGGCGCTGATCGTGGCCCCGCCCAGGACCGGCAAGACGGTCCTGTTGCAGAACATTGCCCATTCGATCGAGAAGAACCATCCGGAGTGCTACCTGATCGTCCTTCTGATCGACGAGCGCCCCGAGGAAGTGACTGACATGCAGCGGAGCGTGAAAGGGGAGGTGATATCCTCGACCTTCGACGAGCCGGCGACGCGGCATGTGGCGGTTTCTGAGATGGTGATCGAGAAGGCCAAGCGACTGGTGGAGCACAAGCGGGATGTGGTCATCCTGCTCGATTCGATCACGCGCCTCGGGCGGGCGTTCAATACGGTGGTCCCGTCGTCGGGCAAGGTGCTGACGGGCGGCGTGGACGCTAATGCGCTGCAGCGGCCGAAGCGGTTCTTCGGTGCGGCGCGGAATATCGAGGAGGGCGGCTCGCTGACCATCATCGCGACGGCGCTGATCGATACCGGCAGCCGGATGGACGAGGTGATCTTCGAGGAATTCAAGGGCACGGGCAACAGTGAGATCGTTCTGGACCGGAAGGTCGCGGACAAGCGGGTGTTCCCGGCGATGGATATCCTGAAGTCCGGGACGCGGAAGGAAGACCTGCTGGTCGATCAGAAGGACTTGCAAAAGACCTATGTGCTGAGGCGGATCCTGAACCCCATGGGGACGACGGATGCAATCGAGTTCCTGCTGTCCAAGCTGAAGCAGACCAAGACGAACGCCGAGTTCTTCGAGTCGATGAACGCTTGATTCTTTAACTGAATCAAGGAGTTGATGTGAATACGATCTTTGCCCAGGCCTCCGCTCGCGGCAAGGCGGGCGTGGCGGTCGTGCGCCTGTCGGGGCCGGGGTCCTGGGGGGCGGTGCGGGCGCTGGCCGGTCGGGTGCCAGAGCCGCGGGTCGCAAGCCTCTGCACCCTGAGCGAGGCTGGCGGGCGGCTTGACGAGGCGCTGGTCCTGACCTTTGCCGAGGGGGCGAGTTTTACCGGGGAAGAGGCGGCGGAGCTGCACCTGCATGGGGCGGTTGCGACGGTTGCGGCGGTCTTGCGTGCGCTGTCTGGCCTGCCCGGATTGCGGCCGGCCGAGCCGGGGGAATTCACGCGCCGTGCGCTCGAGAACGGGCGGCTTGACCTGGCGCAGGTCGAGGGTCTGGCGGACCTGATCGAGGCGGAGACGGAGGCGCAGCGGAAGCAGGCGCTGCGGGTCCTGTCGGGTGAAGTCGGGCGGATGGTCGGGCGCTGGCGCGGCGATCTGATCCGGGCGATGGCGCTCTGCGAGGCGACGATTGATTTCGTTGACGAGGATGTGCCGGTCGATGTGTGGCCCGAGGTGCGGGGGCTTCTGTCCGGGGTGTTGGCTGACCTGGAGCGGGAGCGGGCGGGTGTAGGGGCGGCGGAGCGGATCCGGGACGGCTTCGTCGTGGCCATTGTCGGGCGGCCGAACGTGGGGAAATCGACGTTGCTGAATGCCCTGGCGGGGCGGGAGGCGGCGATCACGTCTGAGGTGGCGGGGACGACGAGGGATGTGATCGAGGTTCGAATGGATCTTGGTGGTTTGCCGGTGACATTGCTCGATACGGCGGGTTTGCGGGACAGCGGCGATGCGGTGGAGCGAATCGGGGTAGAACGGGCTATGGAGCGCGCCGAGGCGGCGGATCTGAGGATTTTCCTGGTGGAAACGGGCGAGGAGCCGGGGATGGTGCCTCGGGACGGGGACCTGGTGGTGCGGGGCAAGGCGGATCTGGGTGACGTCGTGGGTGGGCCTGCTGTGTCCGGGCGGACCGGGGAGGGGCTTGAGGCGCTGGTGGCGGCCGTGTCAGAGCGGCTTGCCGGGCGTGCGACTGCTGTCGGGGTTGTGACGCGGGAACGGCATCGTGTAGCGCTGGGTTCGGCGGCGGAGGCGCTGCAGGGGGCGTTGCAGAATGGCGCCGCGTCGGTCGAGATGACGGCGGAGTTCATCCGGGCGGCGCTGCGGTCCCTTGACCAGCTGCTGGGGAAAGTGGGAGTGGAAGATATTCTGGACGACCTGTTCGCCAGCTTCTGCATCGGAAAGTAGGGCTCGTTTCACGTGAAACATTTTGACGTCATCATTGTGGGTGCGGGGCATGCTGGCGTGGAGGCCGCAGCTGCGGCCGCGCGCGCGGGTGTGCGTGTGGCGATGGTGACGATGCGGCAGAGCAATATTGGCATGATGTCCTGCAACCCGGCGATCGGCGGGCTGGGGAAGGGTCACCTGGTGCGGGAAATTGATGCGCTGGACGGGCTGATGGGCCGGGCGGCAGATCGCGGGGGCATCCAGTTTCGGCTGTTGAACCGCAGCAAGGGGCCCGCGGTTCAGGGACCTCGCGCCCAGCAGGACCGGCGGCTGTTCCAAAGCGCGGTGCAGGAGCTGGTTGCGGGGGTCGGCGGGCTGACGGTCGTCGAGGGCGAGGTCGTGGCATTGCGGATCGAGGCGGGCCGCGTGATTGGGATCGGGCTGGCCGACGGGACCGAAGTCGCCGGGCATGCGGTTGTTCTGTGTACTGGGACGTTCCTGGGGGGCGTGCTGCATGTGGGCGATGTGCGTGCCCCCGGGGGCCGTGTCGATGAGGCGCCGGCGGCGCGAATCGCGTCGCAGCTGCGCGACGTGGCGACGGGGGTCGGGCGGCTGAAGACCGGGACGCCACCGCGGCTTGATGGGCGGACGATCGCCTGGGACCAGTTGGAGATGCAGGCGGGCGATGAAGAGCCCGTCAGGTTCTCGTTCCTGCCGGGCGGTCCGCTGCCCCGGCAGGTTTCCTGCGGCATAACGCATACCAGTCAGCGCACGCACGACATCATTCGGGCAAACCTGCATCGGTCGGCGATGTATGGCGGCCACATCGAGGGCGTTGGCCCGCGCTATTGTCCATCGATCGAGGACAAGGTGGTGCGGTTTTCCGACAAGGCGAGCCATCAGATTTTCCTTGAGCCAGAAGGACTTGAGGACCCGACCGTCTATCCGAATGGCATTTCGACCTCTTTGCCGGCCGATGCGCAGGAAGAGCTGGTGCGGTCAATTCCGGGGCTGGAGCGGGCGGTAATCTCGCAACCCGGCTATGCCATCGAATATGACTACCTGGATCCGCGCGGCCTTACGCCGGCGCTTGAACTGAGGCAGCTGCCGGGGCTTTTCCTTGCGGGTCAGATCAACGGGACGACGGGCTATGAGGAGGCCGGCGCTCAGGGGTTGGTTGCCGGGCTGAACGCAGCCCGCCGTGCGCTGGGTCAACCGCCAGTCACCTTCAGCAGGGCGCAAAGCTATATCGGGGTGATGATCGACGACCTGACGAGCCATGGCGTGACAGAGCCCTATCGCATGTTCACCTCCCGGTCGGAATATCGGCTAAGCCTCAGGGCGGACAATGCCGACCAGCGACTGACGCCGATTGGCATCGAGGCGGGTTGCGTCGGGCGGGTGCGTCGTGCTTCATTTGAGGACAAGTCAGAGGCGCTTGAGCGGGGCCGTGCCCTGCTGCAAGGGCTGACCTTCTCGCCGCACGTGCTGGCGCAGGCCGGAATCCGGGTGCGCGAAGATGGCGAGCGGCGAGCGGCCTATCGACTGCTGAGTGATCCGACCGTTGACTGGGCAGCTGTTGCCGCGCTCGATTCCCGCCTGTCGGAGCTGCCCGCGACCGTGAAGGACCAGCTGGCAAAGGATGCTCTTTATGCTTCGCTTATCGAGCGGCAGCGGGCTGATGCGGCGGCACTGCAGCGGGATGAGGCTGTCGTGATCCCGGCCGCCTTCGATTATCGGATGATCAGCGGGCTGTCGACCGAACTGACGGCGAAGCTCGAGCGGATTCGGCCGGAAACCCTCGCGCAGGCCGGACGGATCGAAGGCATGACCCCGGCGGCACTGACGCTCATCCTGGCCTGGGTGCGTAAAGGCCAGCGAATGAGGGCGGCGTCGTGAGTCCGGCGCCGGCGGGTCTTGATGTTTCACGTGAAACAGTGGGGCGGCTCGACACTTACGTCGATCTGCTTCGCAAATGGAATCCACGGATCAACCTGATCGCGCCTGGTAGCGTTCAGGATATCTGGAGCCGGCATATCATTGATTCAGCACAACTTTTCGACTTGGCGCCAGGCTCTGCGGCCAGCTGGGCGGACCTGGGAAGCGGCGGCGGCCTGCCTGGCCTTGTCTGCGCGATCCTGAGTGCGGATGCCGGTGCAGAAACCGACTTCATCCTCGTCGAATCCGATCAGCGGAAGGCCGCATTCCTGTCCACAGCCGTCCGCGAACTTGGCCTTGATAACACCACAGTTTGTGCTGAGCGGATCGAAGCTGTCAACCCATTGTGGTCGCAGATCGTGACCGCGCGCGCGCTGGCCCCCCTGTCGGCGCTCCTCAGGCATGTCGAACGCCACCTCGCCCCCGGCGGCATTGCCTTGCTGCCCAAGGGCGCCCAGCATGCCGACGAACTGACCGAGGCCCGCAAGACCTGGTCCTTCACCTGGCGCACCGAACCCAGCCGAACCGACCCGCGCGCCGCCATCTACCTCATCGAAGGACTGTCCCGTGTCTGACCCGAGCCGACCGAAAGGCCCCCGCATCATCGCGGTCGCTAACCAGAAAGGCGGAGTCGGCAAGACCACGACGGCGATCAACCTTGCAGCGGCTCTCGCCGAACAGGGTCGCCGAGTCCTCCTCGTCGATATCGACCCGCAGGGGAACGCCTCGACCGGTCTTGGCGTCGAACAGGCCGATCGGGGCCTCACGACCTATGACATGCTGATCGAGGATGTGCCGACGACCGAGGTCGCCCGCGCCACCAGCGTCGAGAACCTCTGGCTCTGCCCGGCAACGACGGACCTGTCCTCTGCCGATATCGCCTTGGTTTCAAACGAAAAACGCAGCTTCCTTTTGCACGACGCGCTGCGGCAGACCGACATCGACGCGCTGCGCCTCGACTATATCCTGATCGACTGCCCGCCCTCGCTCAGCCTCCTGACCGTCAACGCCATGGTCGCCGCCCACTCCGTGCTCGTGCCGCTCCAGGCCGAGTTTTTCGCGCTCGAGGGCCTGTCGCAACTCCTTCTCTCGGTCCGCACCGTCCGGCAAAGCGCCAACCCGGACCTGAGGATCGAGGGCGTCGTCCTCACCATGTACGACATGCGCAACAACCTCTCGCAGCAGGTCGAGGCCGACGCCCGTGCCAACCTCGGCGATCTGGTCTTCCACACCGTCATTCCGCGCAACGTCCGCATCAGCGAGGCGCCGTCCTACGCGCTGCCGGTCCTGACCTACGACAGCCTGTCGAAAGGCAGCGCCGCCTACCGCGCGCTCGCCCGAGAAGTGCTGAAACGCCACGCCTGATAGGGAGCCGAAGATGAGCGACAAGAAACCCGACCGCCGCGGACTGGGGCGCGGGCTTTCGGCCCTCATGGCCGACGTCGGCGCCGACATGACCGGCCGGCCCGACCAGGCTTCGGCTCCGCCGCGGCGTCCTGATCATGTCGTGCCGATCGAGCGGATCGCGCCCAACCCGAACCAGCCGCGCCGGGACTTTCCGGCCGAGGCGCTGCAGGAACTCGCCGCGTCACTGAAGGAAAAAGGCGTCATCCAGCCGCTGATCGTCCGGGATCACCCAACGATATCAAACCATTATGAGATCGTAGCCGGTGAACGCCGTTGGCGCGCGGCCCAGATCGCCCAACTCCATGAACTGCCGGTCGTCGTCCGCCAGGTGACGGATTCCGAACTTCTGGAGCTTGCCATCATCGAAAACATTCAGCGCGCCGACCTCAATCCGGTCGAAGAGGCGCTGGGCTACAAGGCGCTGATGGACCGCTTCGGCCATACGCAGGAAAAGCTGGCCGAGGCGCTGTCGAAAAGCCGCAGCCATATCGCCAACCTCCTCCGGCTTCTGAACTTGCCGGACCAGGTCCTCGCCTGGCTGCGAGAGGGGCGGCTGACCGCCGGCCATGCCCGCACGCTGGTGACGGCGGATGACCCGGCGGGCCTCGCGCGGCAGATCATGGACCAGGGCCTTTCGGTGCGCGAGGCCGAGCGTCTGACGCAGAAGGCGCCGGGCAAAAGGCGTGTCTCTTCCAGCCAAAACCGTTCGGAAAAGGACGCTGACACAAGGATCCTGGAGCAGGACCTGTCCTCGGCGCTGGGGCTGCCGGTTCTTGTCGACCACCAGGGCCACGATGGCGGCCGCGTGACCATCACCTACCGGACGCTCCAGCAGCTCGACGACATCTGCCAACTTCTGTCGCAAAACCGCTGAGCCTCAGTCCGGTCGCGTCCAGATGAAGGCCATGACGGCGATCACGCAGATCACCTGAAAGGCGATCACGGCGGTGCTGAAGCCCAGGATCGCCGAAATGACGGGCGCGGCCAGCGACGACAGGGTCGAGATCCACTTCACCCGCCGCGGAACCGCGCCCCGTTCGCGCCAGGCATGGATCGGGGGCCCGAAGATATTGTGCGTCAGCAGCCAATTGTGCAGCCGGGGCGAGCTTTGGCTGAAACAGAAGGCGGCGGCGAGCATGAAGGGGACGGTCGGCAGGAAGGGCAGGAACAGCCCGATGGCCCCGATCACCACGAACGCCAGTCCGAAGAAGGTCCAGAGGGGACGCATCATGCCAGAAGCTCCCGCAAGAGCGCATTGAGAAGCGGCATCCCGGCCTTCGTCGCGCGAAGCCGGTCCCCGGTCGCCTCCATGAGCCCCAGATCCACAAGCGGCGCAAGCTTCGCCTTGGCAAGCGAGGCCCCGGCCAGGTTGCGGTAGCGCGCAAGCGAGATGCCTTCCGCCAGGCGCAAGCCCATCATCAGAAATTCTGCGGCCCGGTCGCCGTCCAGAACCCGCTCACGCGGCGCCTCGCCAGAGCCCAAATCCTCGACCTTCCGCAGCCAGTCGCCGGGCGCCTTCGGCGCCTCGGTCGCCCAGCGCTGGCCGCCGATCGTCAGCCGTCCATGCGCGCCGGGACCGATGCCCACATAATCCCCGGCCCGCCAATAGGTCAGGTTGTGACGGCTTTCCGATCCCGTTTTGGCATGGTTAGACACTTCGTAGGCCGTCATGCCCGCCCCATCGCAGAGGTCCTGGGTCAGGGAATACATGTCCGCCGACCGGTCCTCATCCGGCAATCCACGCAGATGTCCGGCGGCAGCGCGTGCACCAAAGACCGTGCCATCCTCGATCGTCAGCTGGTAGAGCGAGAGGTGATCGACGGCCGTGGCGAGTGCCTCGCGCAGCTCCCGCTCCCAATCCTCGGGCGGCTGGTCCTGACGGGCGTAGATCAGATCGAAGCTCACCCGCGAAAAGGCGTCGCGCGCAATGTCGAAGGCCCGCCGCGCCTCTGCCGCCGTGTGCATCCGCCCGAGCCGCTGCAGGTCGCGGTCGTTCAGCGCCTGGACGCCCATCGACAGCCGGTTCACCCCGGCCTGCCCATAGGCCCGGAACCGCCCCGCCTCGACCGAGGTCGGATTGGCCTCGAGCGTCACCTCCAGGTCATTGGCAATCCGCCAGCGCGCCCGCACCCGGTCGAGGATCGCCGCGACCGTTTCCGGCTCCATCAGGGACGGGGTACCACCGCCGAAAAAGACGGATCCCAGCACCCGGTCCCCCGTCTCGGCCGCGGCCCGGTCCAGTTCGGACAGGTAGGCGCGGGTCCAGCGGGGCTGGTCGACGGACGCCGCCACATGGCTGTTGAAATCGCAATAGGGGCATTTCGACGCGCAGAAGGGCCAATGGAGGTAGAGGGCAAAGCCGCCCTGCCGCCAGTCCTCTGCCGCCCCGTCCGTCACGCCCGTCCGCTCCACCGCCATTGAGAAGCCGCCTCACCCCCGGTAAGACGGCAGGAAACCCCGAGGATCCCGCCATGGCCCAGAAGACCCGCGTCACCCCCGAAGAGGCCTTGGCCTACCATCTTTCACCCACGCCGGGAAAGTACGAGATCAACGCGTCAAAGCCGATGGCGACGCAGCGCGACCTGTCGCTGGCCTATTCCCCCGGCGTGGCGGTTCCGGTCGAAGCCATCGCCGAACGGCCCGAGACCGCCTATGACTATACGACCAAGGGCAACATGGTCGCGGTCATCTCGAACGGCACGGCGATCCTTGGCCTGGGCAACCTCGGTGCGCTGGCCTCGAAGCCGGTGATGGAGGGGAAGGCCGTCCTCTTCAAGCGTTTCGCCGACGTGAACGCCATCGACATCGAGCTTGATACCGAGGATCCCGAGGAAATCATCCAGGCCGTCCGCCTGATGGGCCCGACCTTCGGCGGCATCAACCTCGAGGATATCAAGGCGCCCGAATGTTTCATCATCGAGCAGCGCCTGAAGGAAATCATGGACATCCCGGTGTTCCATGACGACCAGCACGGCACGGCGGTGATCTGCGCGGCCGGCCTCATCAATGCGCTCGAGCTTTCGGGCAAGAACATCGGCGAGGTGAAGATCGTCCTGAATGGTGCCGGCGCGGCGGGAATCGCCTGTCTGGAACTCCTGAAGTCGATGGGCGCGGCCCACGACAATTGCATCATGTGCGACACCAAGGGCGTCATCTGGCAGGGCCGGACCGAGGGGATGAACCAGTGGAAGTCCGCCCATGCCGCGCGGACCGAGGCCCGGACGCTGGACGATGCGATGCGGGGCGCGGACGTGTTCCTGGGCGTGTCGGCCAAGGGCGCCGTGACGCCCGAGATGGTCGCGTCGATGGCGCCGAACCCGGTCATCTTCGCCATGGCGAACCCCGATCCGGAAATCACGCCGGAAGAGGCACATGCCGTGCGGCCCGATGCGATCGTGGCGACGGGGCGGTCGGATTATCCCAACCAGGTCAACAATGTCCTCGGTTTTCCTTACCTGTTCCGGGGCGCGCTCGACATTCACGCCCGGGCGATCAACGACGAGATGAAGATCGCCTGTGCCGAGGCTCTGGCGAAACTGGCGCGCGAGGATGTGCCGGACGAGGTGGCGATGGCCTATGGCCGGAAGCTGTCGTTCGGGCGAGACTACATCATCCCGACGCCGTTCGATCCGCGGCTGATTCACGTCATCCCGCCTGCGGTGGCGCGTGCCGGGATGAAGACGGGGGCTGCGCGGCGGCCCATCGTCGACATGGCGGGCTATGAGCTGGCGCTCAAGGCGCGCATGGACCCGACGGCGACAATCCTGCAGGGCATCCATGCACGGGCGCGGATGGCGCAGGCGCGGATGCTCTTTGCGGAGGGCGACGATATCCGCGTCCTCAAGGCCGCGTTGGCCTATCAGCGGGCCGGGCTCGGCCGGGCGATGGTCGTGGGCCGCGAGCCTGACGTGCGGGAAAAGCTTGCAGCAGAAGGGCTTGGCGATGCGGTGCGCGAACTGGAGGTGGTGAATGCCGCCAACACGCGGCACCTGCAGGCCTACAAGGATTTCCTTTACGCGCGGCTCCAGCGGCAGGGCTATGATGCGCAGGACGTGCACCGGCTCGCGGCGCGCGACCGGCATGTCTTTTCGGCGCTGATGCTCGCCCATGGCCATGCGGACGGGCTGGTGACGGGGGCGACGCGCAAATCGGCGCATGTGCTCGAGCTTATCAACCATGTCTTTGATGCGCGGGCGTCGGACGGGGCGGTCGGGATCACGGCCATCGTCCACAAGGGGCGGATCGTCCTCATCGGCGACACGCTGGTGCATGAATGGCCCGACGAAGAGGATCTGGCCGACATTGCCGAGCGGGGGGCGCATGTGGCGCGCGGGCTGGGGATCGACCCGCGGGTGGCGTTCCTGTCCTTCTCGACCTTCGGCTATCCCGTTTCCGAAAGGGCAACAAAGATGCACCAGGCACCCAAGGCCCTGGATCGGCGCGGCGTCGATTTCGAGTATGAGGGCGAGATGACGGTGGATGTCGCGCTCAATCCCGAACAGATGGCGCACTATCCCTTCTGCCGCCTGTCGGGGCCGGCGAACGTGCTGGTGGTGCCGGCGCGGCATTCGGCCTCGATCTCGGTCAAGCTGATGCAGGAAATGGCGGGCGCGACGGTGATCGGGCCGATCCTGACCGGCGTCGACAGCCCGATCCAAATCTGTTCGACCGGATCGACGGTCAACGACATCCTGAACATGGCCGTCATCGCGGCCTGCAAGCTGGGCCAGACGGCCTGAGCCTATTCGACGAAGGCGGCCTTCGGACCCCAGAGCGCCTTGACGCGGTCGTCGCGGCCGCAGGCCTGACGGTAGAACTGGTAGGCCGACGATTGTTCTTTCGGGCCGCGGCGGGTCCAGACGATGTTGGTGCCGCGCCAGTAGTTCTGGTGGTAGGCCTCGGCCGGCCAGAAGTGCTGGGCGGGCAGGACCGGGGTGGCGACCGGCTGGCCAAGGTCAGTCGCGGCCTGTGCCACAGCCGCCTTCGCCGTTGCCGTCTGGTCGGGGCCGTTGGCAAAGATTGCCGAGCGGTAGGACGGCCCCCGGTCGCAGAACTGGCCGTCCGCATCGACCACGTCGGTCGAATGCAGGAACAGGTCGACCAGCTTGGCGTAGCTGACCTTGGCCGGGTCGAAGGTGATCTGAACCGATTCGTAGTGGCCGGTGGTTTCCGAGGTCACGTCGTCATAGGTCGGGTTGTCGAGCGTGCCGCCGGTGTAGCCGCTGACCACGTCACTGACGCCCGGCACATGTTCGAAGTTCGATTCGACGCACCAGAAGCAGCCGCCGGCGAAGATGGCGGTATCGGCCCGCGCGGGCGCCGACAGGGCCAGCGCGGCGATCAGGGCGAAAAGGGCGCGGATGAGCGTGGGGGCCATGGGTCTGGTGCCTCGATGCGAAAGGGTCGCACATAGGCTGAGGATTTGCGCGGCTCCGCGCAAATCAGCTTTGCGTGACCCCCTTGGCCTTAGCGTGCCTTGCGGCGGGCATTCCGGGCGGCGATCAACTTCAGGCGCAGCGCGTTCAGGCGGATGAAGCCCTCGGCGTCCTTCTGGTCGTAGGCGCCCGCGTCTTCCTCGAAAGTCACATGCTTTTCGGAATAGAGCGATTCGTCGGACCAGCGGGCGACGGTGCGGGCCGCGCCCTTGTAGAGCTTCAGCCGCACGGTGCCCGAGACATGTTCCTGGCTCTTGTCGATCAGCGCCTGCAGCATCTCGCGTTCGGGGCTGAACCAGAAGCCGTTATAGATCAGCTCGGCGTAGCGCGGCATGATCGAATCCTTCAGGTGTCCTGCGCCCGCGTCCAGCGTGATCTGTTCGATGCCGCGATGTGCCTCCAGCAGGATGGTGCCGCCGGGGGTTTCGTAAAGGCCGCGGGACTTCATGCCGACGAAGCGGTTTTCCACCAGGTCCAGAAGGCCGATGCCGTGGCGGCCGCCGATGTCGTTCAGCCGCGCGAGGATCGTTGCGGGCGACAGGCGCTCGCCGTCGATGGCGACGGCATCGCCCTTTTCGAAGGTGATCTCGATATGTTCGGCCTTGTCGGGTGCCTGTTCGACCGGCACCACGCGCTGATAGACGAACTCGGGCGCCTCTTCGGCCGGGTTTTCTAGGACCTTGCCTTCGGAAGAAGTGTGCAGAAGGTTCGCATCGACCGAGAAGGGCGCCTCGCCGCGCTTGTCCTTGGCGATCGGGATCTGGTTGGCCTCGGCGAATTCCAGAAGGCGGGTGCGACTGGTCAGGTCCCAGAGCCGCCAGGGGGCGATGACGCGGATCGCGGGGTCAAGCGCTGCGGCCGACAGTTCGAACCGGACCTGGTCGTTGCCTTTGCCGGTCGCGCCATGGGCCACGGCGTCGGCGCCGGTTTCATGGGCGATGCGGACAAGGTGCTGGCTGATGAGCGGCCGCGCGATCGAGGTTCCCAGCAGGTAGAGCCCTTCGTAAAGCGCGTTGGCGCGGAACATCGGGAAGACGAAGTCGCGCACGAATTCCTCGCGCACGTCGACCATGTGGATGTTTTCCGGCTTGATCCCCAGCAGAAGCGCCTTCTGGCGCGCAGGTTCCAGCTCTTCGCCCTGGCCGAGGTCGGCGGTGAAGGTCACTACCTCGCAGCCATATTCGCTTTGCAGCCACTTCAGGATGATCGAGGTGTCGAGCCCCCCGGAATAGGCAAGAACGACCTTCTTCGGTGCGGATTTCGGGCTGGACAAGGCGGCGCTCCTTCCTGGACTTTTCGGCCTCGGCTTTTCGGCGCGGCCGGTCGGGTCCGCGCTTAGCCGAGAACGGACGCTGGGGCAAGGACGGCCCCGCCGGGGGCAGGCCGGGCGCCGGCGGATCCGGCGCACCTCAGCCGTCGTAGGCCACGTCGCCGGTCTGGCCGTCAAGCGAGTTGCTGCCCCGGGGGCAGGCCCAGGTTCAGGCGGCGGCTGTGGCGGACGGACTTGACGCGTTCGCGCGGGGCCTCGCCGGGGCGGCGTGCCTGGGTGGCGAAGCGGACAAGCGTGCCGCCGCCGCCGGCCGGGCTGATGGTGCAGAGGATCGGGCCGGCGCCGTCCGCGCGTTCGATTTCGGCAGTCCAGGCCTTGCGGTCCTGTGGCGACAGGACGAAGTCGCGCAGTTCGGTCCAGACCGGGTTCGGCAGGGTGCGCGCCTGCCAGTGGCGGAGCGCCTCGAAGATGTTGACGGTGCCGAGCGTCGCCGAAGGGTCCAGGTCCCAGAGGCTGGCGAAGGCGCGGTTCGACATGATGAGGTCGCCGGTGTGGGAGAAGACGCAGAGTGCTTCGTCGAGCGCGTCGATCACCGACTGGCCAAGCTGAATTTCGGACCGGAAGCGGCGGGTCAGGGACACTTCGGCCGAGATATCCTCGATCAGGAAGGCGAGCGCCCCGTCGGGGTGCGGGCGGCCGGTGACGCGGTAGGTCTGGCCGGTCGGCAGCGTCCAGGTCTCTTCGTAGGCGCCGGCGGCTGCGGCGCTTTCCAGTTCGGTGATCTGGCGGCGCCAGCTGGCATAATCCTTGGGTTCAGGCAGGATCCGCGCCTCGCGCAGGCGGTCGAGGAACGAGTGCAGCGAGGGCCGGCCCGACAGGAAGTCGATCTGCAGCGTCGACAGGTCGGTCAGCGCGGGATTGAAGAGCGCGAGCCGCCGTTCGCGGTCGAAGATCGCAAGGCCGACCGACAGGTGGGCGAAGGTCTTGCTGAGTGTCTGCACGAATTCCTTCAGCGAGCCTTCGGTGCGGACCAGCGCGTCGGCGGGCAGTGCGACATGCAGGCGGCCGCCGGGCAGGTCGGTCGAATGGCAGTCGAACCAGCGGCCAAGGGGGGCGACGGGGTGCGGCAGGCTCAGCCGGCGGGTCGCCGCGCCATGGGGGCTCGCATCGACGCCGAAGACCTGGGGCAGGGGCCAGACCGACACCGGGCCGTGGGTGGCCTCGACGATGTCGAGGTAGCCGCGATTGGCCCAGACAACCTCGCCATCCGGGGTGGTGCGCCAGATTGGCATGGCAAGTTCGCCGAGCGTTTCGCGCAGGTCGCCGAGTTCCTGTTCCTGGGCCCGGACGCTCAGGCTGTCCAGAAGGACGGCCTGGCCTTCCTGGGCCAGATCCTCGATCGCGAAGCGCAGGCCGGCGCCGGTGCCTTCGATCCTGAGCCGCAGGTCGTTTTCGCGGTCCGAGGTCAGGTAGATTTCCTCGTTCGCCATGACGCTTTCGACGTCTTCCAGAAGGGTCGGGAAGCGGGGGGCGAGGTAGGCCATCAGCCGGTCCCAGTCGCTGTCCGCGCCGCCGAGCGACAGAAGGAGCCGGCGCGCGGGCAGCGTCGCGTCGATCAGGTCGTGCCCTTCGAAAAGGAAGATCGTCGGGTCGAGCGCGCCCGCCGCCGTCGCCTTGGGCGAGGCAGCCCGTGGCCGCTCGATGAGCGAGAGGCAAAGCAGTGCCAGGAAACCCGCCGCCAGCGAGGCCGCTGCAAAAAGAAGAGCCGAGGACAGCATTCTGCGAACCCGTTCGTTAACCCGTCTGCACCCTTTTCACAGCAAATGGTTAACGGCTGTTTAAGACCCGTCGCCGGCCGGGGGATTTTCGCCGAGGCCGTCCAGCCGATCGACAGCCAGGTCGGCGCGCGACCAGCTCAGCCGGGCCGAGGCGCCGCCGCGGACCGGACGCTCGTCCTCGGCCAGGAAGGGGTCGGAGAGGTTGGCCATGGTCAGTTCCGCGCCGGTCCGTTCCAGAAGCGTCTTGGCGATGAAGAGGCCAAGCCCCATGCCTTCATAGCCGGCGCGGTCGCTTGATGGGTCGGGGCGGCCGCGCAGGAACGGCATGCCGATCCGGGCAAGGGTCTTGGGGCTGAAACCGGGGCCGTCGTCTTCGATCTGCACGGTCAGTTCGTCTGCGGTCCAGCCGTAGTCGATCCAGACCTCGGCCCTTGCGAAATCGACGGCGTTCTGGACCAGGTTCCTCAGGCCATGGATCAGTTCGGGGCGGCGCGCGATGGTGGGCCCCGGCCCGGACTGGCCGGGCAGGGGGTTGATCGTCAGGCGGATGCCGCGGTGGGCGTGGGGCTCTGCCGCCTCGGCCAGGACGGCGCCAAGAGGGGCGGCGCGCAGGTGCAGGTCGTCCTTGCCCGCCCGGCCCATGGCCCGCAGGATATCGCGGCAGCGATTGGCCTGATCGCGGATCAGGCGCGCGTCATCCTGCAGCGCGGGTTGGCCCTCCAGGTCGTCGATCAGTTCGGCGCTGGTCAGCTTGATGGTGGCCAGGGGCGTCCCAAGCTCGTGCGCGGTCGCGGCGACGACGCCGGTCAGGGCGCTCAGCCTCTGTTCGCGACCAAGGGCCATCTGCGTGGCCAGAAGCGCGCGGTCCATGCGTGCGATCTCGGAGCTGACCAGGAAGGCATAGAGCGCGAGGAAAAGGACGCCGACGATGATGGCGACGGCAAAGCCGTGCGTAAGCTCCGGCGGGGCGGCGAGGGGGACGCCGAAATGGATCAGGGGCGGCGCGCCGGAAAAGCGCAAGGCCAGCACCAGCGCAATGGTCAGGGCCGCGAGCAGGACCGTCGCCCGCCGGTCGAGCGCGGTTGCGGCGATGGTCGCTGGCGCCAGAAGCAGAAGCGCAAAGGGGTTGTTCAGCCCCCCGGTCACGCCCAGAAGCGCTGCGAGTTGCAGGCTGTCGAAGGACAGGATCACGACGGCGGCCCGGCGCGACAAATGGCGCCCCTTCGCAAAGGCCAGTTCCGACAGAAGGTTTGCCAGGATCAGCGTGCCGACGATCAGAAGCGCCGGAAGGACCGGCAGGCTGACGTGGAAAAGCGTGATCGCCGCTGCGATCGTCACCAGCTGGCCCACCGCCGCCATCCAGCGCAGAAGGACCAGCGTGCCCGGCCGGATCCAGCTTGCGCGACGTTCCGGCGCACCCAGGCGGTCGAGGCTGTCTGCGGACATGTCGCACCTGTCTGGTTGTCTTGGGAGGGCAGAGGTGATTGATAGACGCCACCTGTTCCGTCTTCAACCGCCAGAGCTTCGGAGCCTGCCATGCCCCTTTCCCGCGCGCGTATCGCCCTTGCCGCCGGCGCGGCCCTTCTGGTCGGGCTGGCCGCGACCTATGCCTTCACCCGCAAGGACGCGGCGCAAGCCTTCGCGGCCTGCGGTGCGTCGCAGGTCATGGGCGGTGCGTCGGCGATCGGCGGCCCGTTTACGCTGACCAACCAGGACGGACAGGTCGTGACGGACAAGGATGTGCTGACGAAGCCGTCGCTCGTCTATTTCGGCTATACGAGTTGCCCGGATGTGTGCCCGGCGGATGTGGGGCGCAATGTGAATGCGGTCGATATTCTGGAAGAGGAATATGGCCAGGATGTCACGCCGGTTTTCATTTCGGTCGACCCGGCCCGCGACAAGCCCGAAGTGCTCAAGGAATGGGCGGGCTATATGCACCCCAA
>CAMFGW010000007.1 GCA_945952025.1 uncultured Paracoccaceae bacterium | reverse complement strand
GCGAGCCGAGGGCGAGGGTTTCGACCGCAAGCCCCGCGCACCACGCCCCGAAGGCGCTGGCGGCTACGACCGCAAGCCCCGGGCGCCCCGTGCCGAAGGCGAAGGCTACGACCGCAAACCGCGCGCACCCCGCGCCGAAGGCGCTGGCAACTACGACCGCAAGCCCAGAACCCCGCGAGCCGAGGGCGAGGGTTTCGACCGCAAGCCCCGCGCACCACGCCCCGAAGGCTCCGGCGGCTACGACCGCAAGCCCAGGGCCCCGCGCGCTGATGGCGAAGGCTTCGACCGCAAACCTCGCGCGCCCCGCGCCGAAGGTGCTGGCGGCTTCGACCGCAAGCCCCGCGCGCCGCGCCCCGACGGGGCCCCCAAAGTGCCCTATGGCGGCGGGTCCAAGCCGGGTGCGAAGCCCGGCGGGAAACCCGGCACCAAACCGGGTGGCCGGGGTGGACCCAGGGGCGGTGGCCCGAAGGGCGGCGGCCCCAAGGGGCGGGGATAAAACTCCGGCCTTTCCCCCGGAAAATCCCTTGGCCGCCGACGGGCGGCATGCCACCTTTAACAAAGTGTCGATGGATGGTGACTCGTGCCCCCCTTGTGCGCCCTTCCGGCCGCGCTCCGGGCTCCGACGGCGGGACGGGCCCGGCGGTCGGGGCAGATGCTTGCCCTTCGCGGCGCCCTTTGCCTGACCCTTGCGCTCGCGGCCTGCGTCACCCAAAGCGGCGCGCTCCATACCTCGCCCACGCCGCCACCCAAGCCGCAGATTGTTCCCGACCCGGAAACGGTGACCGCCGCGACGCATTATCGCGCGATCGAGGACTATTACCGTGCCTCCGGCCGGCTCAGGACCGATAGCGGCCGCCGCGACGCGCCCTTCACCGCCGGCCAGCTTGCCGACAATTTCATGGCCATCGCGCTCAGGGACGAGTTCAGCGAGGTGGGCGGCCGGCTCGTCGCCAGCAATGTCGAGGACCGGCTGCACCGCTGGGACGGCCCGATCCGCCTGAGCCTGCGCTTTTCACCCAACGTGCCGCCCAAGGAACAGGCCGCCGACCGGACCTATGTCGCGGGCTACCTGGCGCGCCTCGCGCGCTATTCGGGGCTGAGGATCACCCTGACCGACCGCGCGCCGAACTACATCGTCGCCGTCGTGCCGCCTGCGGACCGCCGCGCGCTCGGGCCTTCGATCCTGGCGCTCGACCCCACCACCTCGCTGGCCGCGATCCGGTCGGTGACGGACATGGCGCCCGATGTCTATTGCACCGTCCTTGCCAATACCCACGACCCCGACCCGGTCTATGTCAACGCCTTCGCCGTCGTGCGCTCGGAACTCCCGGACATCATGCGCCGCGCCTGTTATGACGAGGAAATCGCCCAGTCGCTCGGCCTGACCAACGACAGCCCGTCGGCGCGGCCCTCGATCTTCAACGACGACCAGGAATTCGCGGCCCTGACGCCCATGGACGGGCTGATGCTGAAGATGCTTTACGACCCGCGTCTTCGCCCCGGCATGTTGCCCGCCGAGGCGCGTCCCGTTGTCGACCAGATCGCGGCTGAACTCATGGGCGAAGCCCCTTCGGGCTAGGGACGCTCACAGGACTTTGCTTGCGCCATCAAAGGGGCGGCGGCATCATCGGGGCCGCCCGGCCCCTGCCCCACCGAAGGAGAATTCCATGTCCATCCTCGATTTCCTCACCGGCGAATTCATCGACATCATCGCCTGGACGGACGATACGCGCGACACGATGGTCTACCGCTTTCCGCGCTATGACCATGCGATCAAGTATGGCGCGAAGCTGACGGTGCGCGAGGGGCAGGCGGCCGTCTTCGTCCATGAAGGCCAGATCGCCGACGTCTTCAAGCCGGGCATGTACCAGCTGGAAACCCACAACCTGCCGATCCTGACGACCCTGCAGCACTGGGACCACGGCTTCCATTCGCCCTTCAAGTCCGAGGTCTATTTCGTCAACACCACCCGCTTCACCGACCAGAAATGGGGCACGAAGAACCCGGTCATGGTGCGCGATCCCGAATTCGGGCCGACCCGCCTTCGCGCCTTCGGGACCTATGCGATGAAGGTCAGCGACCCCGGCCTTTTCCTGCGCGAGATCGTGGGGACCGACGGCGAGTTCACGACCGAGGAGATCACGCTCCAGATCCGCAACATCATCGTGCAGGAATTCAGCCGGATGATCGCGGGATCGAAGATCCCGGTCCTCGACATGGCGGCCAATACCGACCAGCTGGGCAGCCTTGTCGCCAAGGCCATTGGCCCCTCGGTCGGGGCCTACGGGATCGAGCTGCCGGAATTCTACATCGAGAACATCTCGCTGCCCGAGGCGGTGGAGGCGATGCTCGACAAGCGCACCTCGATCGGGATCCTGGGCGATCTGGGCCGCTTCACCCAGTTTTCGGCCGGCGAGGCGCTGGGCCAAGGCGGGGCTGCGGGCGGTGCGATGGGGGCGGCGGTCGGCGCCGGGATCGGCATGGGGATGGGTGCGCAGATGGGGGGCCAGTTGGCGCAGGGCGGGCCCTGGGGCGCGACCCCGCCGCCGTCCGTCGCAGAGTCGGTCTGGCATGTGGCGGTCGGCGGTCAGGCGACCGGCCCCTTCAGCCGGGCGAACCTTGGCCGCATGGCCGCGGACGGCAGCCTGACGCGCGACAGTCTTGTCTGGACGCAAGGGCAGGACGGCTGGATCAAGGCCGGCGATGTGCCGGACCTCGCGCGGCTTTTCACCGTCGCGCCCCCGCCCGTGCCCGGCGCGCCGCCGCCGGTTCCGGGCGAGGCGCCAAAGCCGTAAGGGCTGCCCGGAATGTCGGACGAAGGCACCTCTGGGTCAGTCCCGCACGCGGGCCATCGGCGGATGGGGGAGCCCGACGCACAAACTGCACCCGCCTCCCCGGAGCCGGCCCGGGAGAGTGACCGCCAATTCCCCTGCCCGGCCTGCGGCGCGATCCTGCGCTTCGATCCGGGGGCGGGCGATCTGGTCTGCGACCATTGCGGCCATCACGAACCTTTTGCGGGCGAGCGCCCCCGCCCCGCACCCCTGCCCGAACTGCCGTTCCGCGAGGGGCTGGACGCCGCCCTGCCCGGCGCCGAGACCGAGGAGGTCCGCCTCGCCCGCTGCCAGGGCTGCGGCGCCGAGATCGTCTTCGACCCCACCTCGCACGCCACGACCTGCCCCTATTGCGCGAGCCCCGTCGTCGCCGACCCCGGCGCCGTCCGCCGCCTGCGCCCGCAGGGTGTTGCCCCCTTCGCCGTGACCGAAGCGCAGGCGCGCGCCGCGATGCAGGACTGGCTCAAAGGCCTGTGGTTCGCGCCTTCGGCCCTTCGCGGCCAGGGCGGCGGGGGCCGGGAGCTCGAGGGCGTCTACATGCCCTACTGGACCTTCGACGCCAAGACCCGGACCCGCTACACCGGCCAGCGCGGCACGACCTATTACGTCACCGAGCCGGTCACGGTCCGCGATCAGCAAGGCAACATGCGGACCGAGCTCAGACAGGTGCCGCGCATCGCCTGGACGCCTGCCTCGGGCCAGGTGGCGCGGAGCTTCGACGATGTGCTGGTGCTCGCCAGCCGCGCCCTGCCGCAAAGCCATACCGAGGCGCTGCTTCCCTGGGACCTGACCGCGCTCAGACCCTACCGGCCGGAATACCTCGCCGGTTTCCGGTCCGAGGTCTATACCGAGACGCCGGACGAAGGCATGGGCGAGGCGCGGGCCTACATGGGCGCGATGATCGAGCGCGACGTGCGGTTCGACATAGGCGGCGACCAGCAACAGGTGGGCTCGGTCGACACGGACGTCAGCGACGTGACCTTCAAGCATGTCCTTCTGCCGGTCTGGTCGGCCGCCTACCGCTTCGGCGGGCGGAGCTACCGTTTCGTCATCAACGGCCAGACCGGCAAGGTCGAGGGCGAGCGGCCCTGGTCCTGGGTGAAGATCGCTTTGACCTTCCTCGCCCTGGCGCTTCTGATCGGCGGCGGGGTGTGGCTCATGCAGACCTACGGCCAGCCGGCCTACTACTAGGGGGGCAAAATGCGGGTTCTGGTGCAAAGGGTCAGCGAGGCGAAGGTGACGGTCGGCGACCGGGTGACGGGCGCCATCGGGCCGGGGGTCATGATCCTGGTCTGCGCCATGGCCGGGGATGAGGCGCCACAGGCCGAGGCGCTGGCCGGCAAGGTCGCGCGGCTGCGCATCTTCAAGGACGAGGCGGGCAAGATGAACCGCTCGCTTCTTGATGTGGGCGGTGCGGCGCTGGTCGTCAGCCAGTTCACGCTGGCCGCCGACACGTCGCGGGGGAACCGGCCGGGCTTTTCGGCCGCAGCACCACCTGCCGTGGGCGAGGCGCTCTATCAGACCTTCGCGGCGGCGCTGAAGGGGCTGGGCGTGCCGGTCCAGATGGGCGAGTTCGGCGCGGACATGGACGTGGCGCTGGTCAACCAGGGGCCGGTGACGATCTGGATCGAGGGGTAAGGGGCCGCCGCTCGGTCAGTTTGACCCTCTGCCACAGCGGATTGGCCGGGCCGGGCGGGATCAGGAAGCCTATACGTTTCCCCCGCCCCTGCGGGAACGGTGCCACTGGACCGCGGATGTCCTGAGCCGCAAAGGGCCAGCGCCCGACGATGGCGGGGCGGGCGCTGGCCGATGGCTTTGGGCCACCGGCGGGACAAAGGGCATGGCCTTCGCATGGCAGAGGAGATGGCCTCTGCCAACCGGGGCGAACAGGCTGGACGACCGGCCCGGCCCCTGCCCTATCCAAACAGCCGCCGATGTTCCTGAATGGCAAAGCGGTCGGTCATCCCCGCCACATAGTCCAGCACCACCCGCGCCAGGGCGGTCTCATCCCCGGCCCGGGCCACGTCCGGCGCCCATTCCGGCGGCAGAAGAGCGGGCTCGCGCAGAAAGAGCGGGAAGAGGTCGTTCACCATCGCCGTCACCCGCTGGCGCTCGGTCACGACCGTCGGCGCGCGATACATGCGGGTGAAGAGGAAGCCCTTGATCGCCTTGAGGTTCTGGAAAAGCGGCTTCGAAAACCGGATGATCGGCCCCTCCATCGCCCGGATCTCGTCCGGTGACTGGGGCTGGCTTGCCTGAAGCCGGGTGCGGGCGACGGCGATCACATCCTCGACCATCACGCCGAAGACGCGCCGCAGCGCCTCGTGCCGCCGCCGCATCGGGTCAAGGCCCGGAAAGGCGCGGTCGACCTCGGCGAAGGCCGGGCCGGTCACGGGCAGCTCCATCAGGTCGGCCTCGGTGAAAAGCCCCGCCCGCAGCCCGTCATGCAGGTCGTGGTGATTGTAGGCCACGTCGTCGGCAACGGCGGCCACCTGCGCCTCGGCGCTCGCGAAGGTCGAGAGGTCCAGGTCCATCAGGGCATTCACCTCGGCCAGCGCATAGGGCAAGGGCTCGCCCTCCACGACCGAATGGGCGCCGCGCGCAAAGGGCCCCGTCACCGGCCCGTTGTGCTTGGCCATGCCCTCGAGCGTGTCCCAGGTCAGGTTCAGCCCGTCGAACCCCGCATAGTGCCGCTCGAGCGAGGTCACGATGCGCAGCGCCTGGGCGTTGTGGTCAAACCCGCCATAGGGCTTCATCAGCTCGGCCAGCGCATCCTCGCCGGTATGGCCGAAGGGCGGATGGCCCAGGTCATGGGCCAGCGCCACCGCCTCGGCCAGATCGGTATTCAGCCCGAGCGTCCCGGCAATGGTGCGCGCGACCTGCGCCACCTCGATCGTGTGGGTGAGGCGCGTGCGGTAGTAGTCGCCCTCATGCTCGACGAAAACCTGCGTCTTGTGCTTCAGCCTCCGGAAGGCCGAGGAATGGATGATCCGGTCGCGATCGCGCTGGAAATCCGAGCGGAAAGTCGAGAGGTCCTCGGGGTAGAGCCGGCCCCGGCTGGCCTCGGGTTGGCAGGCATAGGGGGCAAGCGCCATGGCGTCCGTTCGGTTGGGGCGCCTTGTGGGGCGCCCGAAGGGAGTTATATTGGGACATATTGGCCCGTGTGGCCCGTCTGCCCAAGGGGACCGAAACATGAACCTGCCCCCCAACGTCACCGAACGCGCCTTCGCGCGGCTTGCCGAGATCGGCGCCGGCCACGACGGCAAGGCGCTGCGCGTCGCCATCCTGGGCGGCGGCTGCTCGGGATTTCAGTATGACATCCGGCTGGATGAGGCGGCCGGGGACGACCTGGTGCTGGAAGGCGCGGGCGAGCGGGTGCTGATCGACCCGGTGTCGCTGCCCTTCCTGTCCAACGCCACCATCGACTTTTCCGACGAGTTGATCGGCGCGCGCTTCGTCGTGGAAAACCCCAACGCCACCTCGTCCTGCGGCTGCGGGACGAGCTTTTCGATCTGACCGGCCCGGGGGCTTGAACCTGTGAAGATCGCGACCTTCAACATCAACGGCATCAAGGCGCGGGCCGAGGCGCTGGCCGGATGGCTCGGCCGCGCCGCGCCCGACGTTGCGGTCCTGCAAGAGATCAAGTCGGTCGACGAGGCCTTCCCGAGGGATGAGCTTCAGGCGCTCGGCTACCGGGTCGAGACGCATGGGCAGAAGGGTTTCAACGGCGTGGCGATCCTGTCGCGCCTGCCGCTCGAGGACATCCGCCGCGGGTTGCCGGGCGATCCGTCCGACGATCAGGCCCGCTGGATCGAGGCGCGCGTCCTGGGCGAAGGCCGCCCGGTGCGGGTCGCGGGGCTTTACCTGCCGAATGGCAACCCGATGCCGGGGCCGAAGTTCGACTACAAGCTCGCCTGGATGGCGCGCCTGCGCGCGCGGGCGGCCGAGTTGCTGGCCACCGAAGAGGCTGTGGTGATGGGGGGGGACTACAATGTTATTCCCGAGCCCGTCGACGCGAAGAAGCCCGAGGCCTGGGTCGCCGATGCGCTCTACAGTCCCGAGGCGCGGCAGGAGTTCCGCAGGCTTCTCTGGCTGGGGTTCACCGATGCCGTGCGGCAGAAGATGCCCGGCGACGGGGTCTATACCTTCTGGGACTATCAGGCGGGCGCCTGGCAGCGGAACAACGGCATCCGCATCGACCACCTGCTTCTCAGCGCGCAGGCCGCCGACCGGCTGGAGGAGGCGGGCATCGACCGGGACGAGCGGGCGGGCGACAAGCCGTCCGACCATGTGCCCGTCTGGGTGCGGCTTCGGGGCTAGGTCCGGGCGCTGCGGTTACGGGTGGCAGGGGCCATTGACCCTCCCATGCGAAGGCCTATCCACCTGTCCCGGCCGGTGGCCCAAAGCCACCGGCCAGCGCCCGCCCCGCCCATGGCGGGCGCTGGCCTTTGGTGGTTCAGGACATCAGCGGTCCAGCGGCACCGTTCCCACGACGGGCGGGGGAAACGCGGGTCGCGTTTCCTGATCCCGCCCGGCCCTGCCCTGCCCCGCCTTCGCGGCCCAAGCGCGCCCCCTTGCCTAAAGGGGGCCGACCTGCTTCTGTCGCGCCATCATGACAGCCAGCGCCCCCCCCGCCCCGCCCGCCACCGAAGACGACCGTCAGGCCAGACGGAACGTGCTCATCCTGGTGGCCGCGCAGGCCATCATGGGGGCGCAGATGCCGATGATCTTCATCGTCGGCGGCCTGGCCGGTCATGTCCTTTCACCGAACCCCTGCTGGGCAACGCTGCCCATTTCGATGATCGTCCTCGGCTCGATGCTCGCGGCGAACCCGCTGTCGGCGCTGATGAGCGCCAAGGGCCGGGCCTTCGGCTTTTGGGTCGGGGCCATGGGCGGCGCGGTTGGTGCCGCGCTGGCGGCCTGGGGGCTGATGCGGGGGTCGTTCGTCCTGTTCCTGGCCGGCTCGCTCCTGACCGGGCTCTATATGTCGGCTCAGGGCTTCTACCGCTTCGCCGCCGCCGATGGCGCGAGTGCGGAGTTCCGGCCCAAGGCGATCTCCTACGTCATGGCCGGGGGGCTGGCCTCGGCGCTCGTCGGTCCGCAACTCGTGAAGCTGACTTCGGACGCGATGGCCGTGACCTTCCTTGGCACCTATGCCGCCGTCGTGGTGCTGAATATCGTCGGCTCATTCCTCTTTTTCGCGCTCAAGGCACCGAAGGGGGCCCATGGCACGGGCGCGGTGGCCGAGGGCGGGCGCAGCCGCAGCGAACTGCTGCGCGATCCGACCATCGTCGTCGCGATGATCTGCGCCATGGTGTCCTACGCGCTGATGAACCTCGTGATGACCTCGACCCCGCTCGCGGTCGTCGGCTGCGGCTATGACAAGAGCCACGCGGCCGACATCGTGTCGGCGCACGTGCTGGCGATGTATATCCCCTCGTTCTTCACCGGCCACCTGATCAACCGCTTCGGAGCGCCGAAGATCGTCGGCACGGGCCTGGTGATCCTGGCCTGCGCCGGGGCGGTGGCGCTGTCGGGGGTCGAGCTTGAGAAGTTCTTCGGGGCGCTGGTCCTGCTGGGCATCGGCTGGAACTTCGGCTTCATCGGCGCGACGACGCTTCTGACCTCGGCCTACCGGCCGGAAGAGCGGGGCAGGATCCAGGGCATCAACGATTTCGTGGTGTTCGGGGGGGTCACGGCGGCTTCGCTGTCGTCGGGCACGCTGATGAATTGTTCGGGGACGAGTGTCATCGCGGGCTGGCAGGCGGTCAACATCGCCATGCTGCCCTTCCTCGTCCTTGCCGGCGGTGCCCTCATCTGGCTGGTGATGCGGCCAAGGGCGGGCACTGGGGCGGGCACTGGGGCGGGCGGCGGGGCGGCCTGACGGTCAGTCCGGCGTGCCGGACAGCACCGCCAGAGCTTCGGCGTGGACCCCGGCATTCGCGGCGGCCAGGATGCGGCCGCCCTGATGGGCCGGGCCGCCGCGCCAGTCGGTGACGATGCCACCTGCCGCCTCGATCACCGCGATCGGGCCCTGCACGTCGTAGGGCGCAAGCCCCGCCTCGACCACAAGGTCGATCTGCCCCGCCGCGACCAGCCCGTAGGCATAGCAGTCACAGCCGTAGCGGGTCAGGCGCATCCGGCGCGCAAGGTCGGCAAAGGCTGCCCCCTCGGCTTTGGTGCCGACTTCGGGAAAGGTGGTGAAGAGGATCGCTTCGGCGAGCGGCCGGGGGGCGCGGGTCCGCAGCGGGCGGGTGCCAAGGGGGCCGGACAGGCCCGCCCGGCCAAGGCCGCCCGCGAACCGTTCGCCGATATAGGGCTGGTCGATGATGCCGAGGATCGGGCCTTCGCGGTCGGAAAGCGCAATCAGGACGCCCCAGGTCGGTGTGCCGGAGAGGAAGGCGCGAGTGCCGTCGATCGGGTCCAGGACCCAGGTCAGGCCGGTGGTGCCGGGGGTCGCGCCAAATTCCTCGCCAAGGATCGCGTCATCGGGCCTGAGCCGGGCCAGAACACCGCGCATCGCCTGTTCGGCGGCGCGGTCGGCCTCGGTCACCGGATCGAAGCCGCCCGCAAGCTTGTTGTCGGCCGAAAGCCCTTCGGCCCTGAACCAGGGCAGGATGGCCACGCGGGCGGCGTCAGCCAAGGCCTCGGCCACCGGCCAGAGGCGCGCCGGATCGACCGTTGCCCTCACGCTCAGGCGGCGTCGGACAGGACGCGCGCCAGATCGAAGAGCCGGCGCCGCTGCGCCTCGGGGATGGCATAGTAGGAGCGCACGAGCATGAGCGCCTCCTTGTCGGCCATGATGTCACCCAGGTGCTCGTCGGCGACCGGGGTCTGCTCGGAAAGCCCTTCGAAGAAGAAGGCGATCGGAACGCCGAGCGCGTCGGAGATATCCCAAAGCCGCGAAGCCGAAATCCGGTTCATGCCGGTTTCATACTTCTGGACCTGCTGAAACTTCACGCCGATCTTGTCGGCCAGCTGCTGCTGGGTCATGCCCACCAGCCAGCGGCGGTTGCGAACACGCTTGCCGACGTGAACATCGACGGGATGCTTCATAAATTCTCTCCGATTGGAACAACTCAGGGCGGTAGTCCATCAGGCTTACCCTGACCGCCTACGACGTAATGGTGAATACAAATTAGCATCAGGAATCGAATTTTGGAAATTTCTTTTTGCGCGGGCCCGCTGTGAACCGGGCGATCCGGGGTCCAAGGGCGGGTTCCCCACCATGCGAATTTGCAAGTGCTTGGCGAGGCGAACCTTTCCGTTCGCGACAACCCATGCGCGCAACCATGCGGAATGCGAACCGACACCCGGCAGCGCCTTGCAGGATGCGAGAGGCGCACCCATAGGCGGAAATTGGCCGGGTGTTCCGGCCGCAGGGGGGCCAACTGCCGCCGATAGGGCAACATTTCCTCTCAGGCGCCTCGACTGTTACGAAAGGCCCATCATGGCATCCGATTCTTCCACCTCTTCCGCCCCTCCGCTCCCTTCGACCATGCGCGCCTGGCAGGTCGCGGAACGGGGAACGGACCCGGCAAATGGACGCATTGCCCGCCCCGATCCCGGTCCGGGCGAGGTGCTTATTCAGGTCGCGGCCTGCGGTCTGAACTTCGCGGACCTGCTGCAGATCGACGGCCGGTATCAGGTCCGGGCGACTCCTCCCTACACGCCGGGGATGGAGCTTGCCGGCAGGGTCGTCGCACACGGCCAGGGTGTCCTTTCCCCCGCGATCGGCGCCCGTGTGGCGGTGCTGACGGACGCGGGCGGGCTCGCCGAATACGCAATCGCGCCGGCCGACCGCTGCCTGCCGCTGCCGGACGCAATGGACTGGGTGACGGCGGCGGCCTTCCAGATCGCCTATGGCACTTCGCTCCTGGCGCTCGACCGCCGGGGACGGTTGAAGGCCGGCGAGACGCTGGTCGTCACCGGGGCGGCGGGGGGCGTCGGGCTGACCGCCGTGGCCATCGGCCGGCGGATGGGCGCGCGGGTCATAGCTGTCGCGCGGGGGGCCGACCGGCTTGCCGTCGCGGCCAAGGCGGGGGCCGAGATGCTGATCGACAGCGCCGAGGCGGGGCTCGACCTGAAGGCGCGGCTGAAGGCGCTTGGCGGCGCGGATGTGATCTATGACACGGTCGGGGGCGAGATGGCGCTTGGCGCGCTCGGCGCGCTTCGGCCGGAGGGGCGATTCCTGGTCATCGGCTTCGCCGGGGGCGATGTGCCGCAGTTTCCGGCGAACCTGATGCTCGTCAAGAACATCGAGGCGATCGGCGTCTATTTCGGCGGCTACCAGAGCTTTGCGCCCGATGTCCTGACCGGCCTCCTGGCGCAGCTTCTGGACTGGCAGGGCGCGGGGGCGCTCGACCCCCATGTGAGCCACCTTCTGCCCTTCGAGGCGGCAGGCGAGGG
Organism: uncultured Paracoccaceae bacterium; assembly: GCA_945952025.1. GTDB lineage: Bacteria > Pseudomonadota > Alphaproteobacteria > Rhodobacterales > Rhodobacteraceae > TMP-24. The sequence goes on along the minus strand of CAMFGW010000007.1, from coordinate 103,510 downwards.
CTTCACGCTTCTGCGCGAGCGGCGGGCCACGGGCAAGATCGTCGTCACCGTTGGGGGCGACATCGGGGGCGTTTGAGGCCACACCCGGCCTTTTCCACAGGCGCGCGACTTGAATTCCGCCCCCCTTGCGCCAATATTCACCGCAAACCACTGGCGCGCAGGTGCGCGACCGAGTGGGGTGAAATGCACAAGGAGGGCTTCATGGCTGAGTACCGTACTGTGGACACCGGGCGCGTCGGCGCCGGCGTCAGCGCCATTGACGAGGGCCTTCGCGCCCATATGAACAAGGTCTACGGCACCATGGCCGTCGGCGTTGCGCTGACCGGACTGGTGGCATGGGCCGTCGGCACCAACGAAGCGCTCGTCCAGGCGATCTGGGGCTCCGGGCTCAAGTGGGTCGTGATCTTCGCGCCCCTGGCCATCGTCTTTGCCTTCGGCGCCATGCTGAACCGGATGTCGGCGGCGACCGCGCAGCTGGTGTTCTACGCCTATGCCGCGCTGATGGGCCTGTCGATCTCGTCGATCTTCGTCGCCTATACCGGCGTGTCGATCGCCCAGACCTTCTTCATCTCGGCGGCGGCCTTCGCGGGCCTGTCGCTTTACGGCTACACGACCAAGCGTGACCTGTCGCCGATCGGGGCCTTCCTGTTGATGGGCCTGATCGGCCTCATCATCGCCTCGCTGGTGAACCTGTTCCTCGGCTCGCCCGCGATCTCCTTCGCGATCTCGGTCGCCGGCGTGCTGATCTTCGCCGGCCTGACCGCCTTCGACACGCAGACGATCAAGGCCGAGTATGTGGGCCATGCGCAGGTCGGCGATGCCGAATGGCTGGGCAAGGCCGCGATCATGGGGGCGCTGAAGCTCTACCTGGACTTCCTCAACCTCTTCATGATGCTGATGCAGTTCTTTGGCGACCGCCGCTGAGGCGGGGCCGACAGACTGGCGAAGGGCCGGGATAACTCCCGGCCCTTTTCATTTTGGACCTTCGTTTCAGAAGGCCGCCTCAGACCACCGCGCCGAAAAGCCGGCCGACGAGCGCGGTCACCGCCATCGCCACCGCGCCCCAGAAGACGACCCGGATGACGGCGCGCGCCACGGGCGCCCCCCCTGCCTGCGCGCCAACGACGCCGAGCACGCCCAGGAACAGAAGCGACAGGACCGAGACCCACAGGATGATCGAGGGCTCGGGCACCAGTGCGGCCGCCGCAAGCGGCAGGGCCGCGCCGACCGTGAAGGACAGGGCCGACGAGCCTGCCGCGACCAGCGGCTGCGCGCCGGTATGTTCGGATATCCCCAGCTCATCGCGCACATGGGCGGCGAGCGGGTCCCTGGCGTGCAGCGCCTCGGCCACCTTCCGCGCCAGGTCGGGCGGCAGGCCGCGTTCCTCGTAGATCGAGGCGAGCGCCCTCCTCTCTTCTTCCGGGTCGGCGTCGATCTCTGCCTTCTCGCGCGCGATGTCGGCATTTTCCGAATCCGCCTGCGACGAGACCGAGACATATTCTCCCGCCGCCATGGAAAGGGCCCCGGCCACCAGCCCCGCAGCACCCGCGAGCAGGACCTCTGACCGGCCCGAGGCCGCCGCGACCCCCACGATCAGCGATGCGGTCGAGACGATGCCGTCGTTCGCCCCGAGGACGGCCGCCCTGAGCCAGCCGATCCGCGAGACGTAATGTCTTTCAAGATGCCGCGTTTCCATGGGGGCCCCCGCCATTTGCGTTTGCGACAGTGGTGAGGCGCGACGCCCCGACAGGTCAAGTGGGTCGCGCGCGCGCAAAACAAAAGGCCCCAAAAACAAAAGGCCGCGCAGCGGCGCGGCCCTTCCATCCTGTCGGGAACAGCAGATCTTACTTGATCTTGCCTTCCTTGTATTCGACATGCTCGCGCTTCACGGGGTCGTATTTCTTGACCACCATCTTTTCGGTCATGGTGCGGGCGTTCTTCTTGGTCACATAGAAGTGCCCGGTGCCCGCCGTCGAGTTCAGACGGATCTTGATCGTCGTCGGCTTCGCCATTTCATCTCTCCACTGGCCGGCCGCCCTTCGGCGGCCTGCGAAATCCTTGAAGCCCGCCTTTTACGGACCGGCCCAGCAGAGTCAAGGGCGCGGCGGGCAAAATCCGGCCAAAAAGCGCGCCCGCCCGCCCCCTTTTCCGCCGCCTCAGACCGGCGGGCGGCCCATGCCCGCGTGGATCGCGTCGCGGGCGGCGTCGCTGAGGCCAAGGGCCGCCGCGAGCGTCTTCAGGTAGTCGCCATTCGCGCCGTCGGTCGCGGCGACGGCCGACAGGGCGGCGCCGTAGACCTGGCCAGCGGCCCCGTCCCTGACCGCCGAAGCCAGCGCCTGTGGGTCGACGGGGGCCGCCATCTCGGCCTCGACGAAGGCGCGCTCCTCGGGCGAGGCGTCGGCCAGATGCGACATGATCTTGGCGCGCTCGGCGTCGTCGATGGTGCCGTCGGCCTTGGCGGCCTGGATCATCGCGCGGATCATCAGGCGGGCACCGTCCTCGGCGGCGGCCCCGGCCACGCCCCCGGTCAGCTGGTTCATCCAGTCGCTCATCATGCCAGAGGCCGCCCCAGCCGCGGCGCTGACCTGGCTGAAGATCGTGTCGATCCCGGCCTCGGCCGCGCGCGTCGCCTCGGCCGCCTTCGGCGCATAGGCGGCGGTCGCGTCGCGCACCGCCTTGCCGCCATCCGGGACACCCAGCTTCGCGGCCATGGCGCCGGCCTGGTCGGCCAACCCGCCCTCGGCTCCGGCGTCATCAAGCGACTTCTGAACGTTGTCCATGCCGCCCGCCTTGCGGAACCGGTCATAGCCCTTCGCGGCGGCAATGCCGATGGCAAGGGCGGCGAGGGTTTTTACGAAACTCATGGCGAACTCCGATCTACGAAAGCTGGGCTGGGAAGATTGAGCGGAACGATAGCACGGGGCCCGGCACCGCGAAACTGGCCCAGTGACTGGCCCCGTGACTGGCCCCGTGACTGGCCCCCTGCGCCCCCGAGGGGGCCGGCTGCAGACCGCCTATCCGAAATGGCGCGGAGGGTCTGTAAGCCGGATTCTGTCAGGGGTTGCCCCCCGGATGACCATTCCTCTGGCCCCGCCGTTACCGGCGGGATCAAGCTGCCAACCCGGATCCCTCGGGCCGAAGCTGCCCTGCGGCGGTCTCCTTGGGGCTTTCGCCCTTCGGACGCGCGTCCCGCGCGGGATCCCTATTCGGCATTGCTCCCGGTGGGGCTTGCCAAGCCGGTCCGGTTGCCCGTCCCGCGGTGGGCTCTTACCCCACCGTTTCACCCTTGCCCCGGACCTGCCGGGGCGGTCTCTTCTCTGTTGCGCTTTCCCTGGGGTTGCCCCCGCCGGGCGTTACCCGGCACCGTCACTTCATGGAGTCCGGACTTTCCTCGCGGGCCCGAAGGCCCACGCGGTCATCCGACCCTCCGCGCCGGGGTTTGGGGTAGGCTGGCCGGGGGCTTGCGTCAAGTCCCCAGGGGCCCCGCTCAGCCGGGTTGACGGCGAAGGCCCCTCGCGGTTGATTGGTTCCGGTCCAGACGAAAGGCCCCGGTCCGGTGCGACAGCTCTTTCCCGCCCTTCTGGGCCTTTTCCTTCTGCTTCCCGCCTCGCTCGCACGCGCCGAGGTCCCGCGCGACGGGTTGACGCGCGACCTGATCCTGGGCTGGGAAAGGATGGCGCTTCTCCTGACCCGGCACACGCCGACCTTTTCGCCGCCGGTCGCGAGCCGCACCATCGGCTACCTGGGCGTGACAGGCTACGAGGTGGTGGCCTCTGGCCGGCCCGACCAGATGCAGAGCCTTGCGGGCCAGATGAACGGGCTGACGGCACTGCCGGCGCGCCCGCAAGGGGTCGACGATGCGGTCGCGGCCGACGCGGCCATGGGGGCCGTCGTCACGGCGCTTTTCGCCCATACCGGCCCGACCGGCCAGCGCGCCTTGAAGGCGATGACGGCGAAGAGTGCGGCGAAGGCGTCAGAGGGTCTTCAGCCCGCTGTCGTCGAGGCGAGCGCGGGCTACGGCCGCGCCGTCGGCCAGGCCATCCTTGGCTGGGCGGCGACGGATGGCGGCGACCGGATCGACAACATGGGCTTTCCCGACGGCTATACGCCGAACCCCGAGCCGGGCCACTGGGTGCCGACGAGCCACATCGCGCTCCAACAGGCGCCACTGCTGCCCGGCTGGGGCAAGAACCGGCCGTTCGTCCTGAAAAGCGGCGCCGACTGCGGCCTGCCGCCGCCGCCGGCCTGGTCGACCGATCCGGCCTCGCCCGCCTACATCCAGGCGCGTGAGGTCTATGATACCTCGCGCAGCCTGACCCCTGACCAGAAGGCCATGGCGCGTTTCTGGTCCGACGACGCCATGCTGTCGGTCACGCCGCCCGGCCACTGGCTGTCGATCGCCATGCAGGTGATCGAGGAAAGAGATGTGCCCCTGCCCAATGCGGTCGATGCGCTGGCGCGGCTCGGCGCGGCTTCGGCGGATGCGTTCATCGGCTGCTGGAGCGCGAAGTTCCAGTATGATTTCATCCGGCCCATCACTTACATAAATCAAACAATTGACACCAAGTGGACGCCGCTCCTGATCACGCCGCCCTTCCCCGAATATCCCTCGGGACACTCGACCCTTTCCGGGGCGGCGGCGGCGGTCCTGACAGATGTCTGGGGTGCCGAGCCCTTTACCGACCACACGGGCGAACGCGACGGGCTCGCCCCGCGCAGCTTCCCGAATTTCGAGGCGGCGGCAAAAGAGGCGGCGCTGTCGCGCCTATACGGCGGCATCCATTTCCGCGCGGCAATCGAACAGGGGCTTGCACAGGGACAGTGCATTGCCAAGGCCGTGCGGGCGTTAAGGACACTGAAATGAAGGCGCTTGCCCTTGCCCTGATCGCCCTTCCGGCCCTGGCGGACGAGCCGGTCGTGCCGAAGTTCGCCGCCGAGCAGGCCGGCGTGACGGCAAGCTACACCGGCGAATGGGAACAGATGGTGGGCGGCGGCGTGGCGGTCTTCGACTGCGACGGCGACCGCAAGCTCGACATGGTGATCGCGGGGGGAACAAGTCCGGCGAGCCTCTGGAAGAACGACGGGACACCGGGCAACGAATTGCACTTTTCGAACATCAAGGCCGGAGTGGAGGAGACTGGAGTCTCGGGCGTCTGGCCGATCGACATCGACGGCGACGGCATCCGCGATCTGGTGATGCTGCGCGTGGGCGAGGATGTGGTGATGAAGGGGCTTGGCGCCTGCAGGTTCCGGCGCGCCAACGAGGACTGGGGCTTTCAGGGCGGCGACGGCTGGTCGACGGCCTTTTCGGCGACATTCGAGCCGGGCGCCGACTGGCCGACGCTCGCCGTCGGCGACTATATCGACCGCACGCAGGACATGGACCCCTGGGGCTCCTGCACCGACAACCACCTCTACCGGCCCGAACCGGGCGCACGCCGCTTCGCGGCCCCCCTGCCCCTCAAGCCCTCCTTCTGTGCGCTGTCGATGCTGTTTACCGACTGGAACCATTCGGGCCGGGCATCGCTGCGCGTGTCGAACGACCGGGAATATTACCTTGGCGGGCAGGAGCAGCTCTGGCACCTCGACCCCGGCCAGCCGCCCCGGCTTTATACCGAGGCCGAGGGCTGGCAGCGGCTTCGCATCTGGGGCATGGGCATCGCCGAGGCCGACCTGAATGCCGACGGCTACCCGGAGTTTTTCCTGACCAGCATGGCCGACAGCAAGCTGCAGACTCTGGCAGCGCCGGGACCGGACGCGAAGCCCGCCTACAAGGACGTGGCCTTCGCCAAGGGCGTCACGGCCCACCGACCCTATACCGGCGGCGACAAGCGGCCCTCGACCGGCTGGCACGCGCAGTTCGAGGATGTGAACAACGACGGGCTGATCGACCTTTTCGTGGCCAAGGGCAATGTCTGGGACATGCCGGACTTCGCCCATGAGGACCCAAACAACCTGCTGCTGCAGCGCGCCGACGGCACCTTTGCCGAGGCGGGCGACAAGGCGGGCGTGGCCAGCATGCTGACCGGGCGCGGGGCCGCGCTTGCCGACCTGAACGGCGACGGGGCGCTTGACCTGGTGGTGGTGAACCGAAACGGCCCGGCCGAGATCTGGCGCAACACGGGCCCGGTGGCGAACTGGGTCGGCATAGACCTGACCGAACCCGGGGCCAACCGCGACGCGATCGGCGCGGTGATCGAGGTCCGCACCGGGGACCACCTGCAACGGCGCGAGGTGACGGTCGGCGGGGGTCAGGGCGGCGGCGTGCTGGCGCCGATCCACTTCGGCCTGGGGCAAGCGGCCGAGGCAGAGGTCCGCGTGACCTGGCCCGGGGACGCCGCTCCGGGTGACTGGGTGGCGCTTGGGGCCGGGTCGGTCTGGCAGATCGACAAGGCGGCGGCGCCGCCGGTCAAGGAGTAGCCTGCGACAAGCGCGCGCGTTGACGCTCAGGGCGTCTGCAGCCAGGGTCGCGCCATGCCTGCCCCTGACCTGATTGCCGATCGCATTCGCCTGTCGTTTCTGGAAGAACAGAGGCTCGCCCTGCCCCGGCCGATGACCGCGCTCGAGGTCTGGAACCGCATGATGGCGCGGCCCCTGCCGATGATGGCGACCGCGATGCGGATCAGGGATGCGATCTCTGCGCGCTTCGGCGTCGAACGGATCGGCGGCTTTTCCGGGCGTCCGGCCAGCGATGTGGCGACGGGCGACCGGCTCGACTTCTTTCTGGTCGAGCGGTCAGAGCCCGAGCGGCTGACGCTCACCGCCCGCGACTGGCATCTAGAGGTGATAACCTGCGTCACCACCGGCGGCGCGCGGCTGGCGATCACCACCTCCGTCCGGGTGAAGAACCGCTTCGGCCGGACCTATCTGCTGCCGGTCGGACCGGCGCATCGCCTTATTGTCTGGTGGATGCTGCGGCGGCTGAAGCGCGACCTGGCGGATCAGACCGCCGGATAGCGGCGTGCCAGATCGGCCATCATCGCGGCATCTTCGGCGCCAAGCGCCCCAGTCGCCCAGGGCCGGAAGCGCAAGCGGAAGGCGCGCAGAAGGGTGTTGTCGTTCCCATCCGGATAACCGAAGCGGCGGGCGTTCGACCGAAAGTCGCCCGGCTCGGCCGCTACCAGATCGGCCGTAGGCCAGACCGAAAGCCCCAGGACCGCCAGCCGCCGCCAATCGAAGCGCGGGCCGGGATCGCTCTTGCGGGTCGGCGCCATGTCCGCATGGGCAATGATGCGTTCGGGCGGGATCGACCAGCGGGTCATGATGTCCCCGAGCAATCGTTCAAGCGCCTTCATCTGCGGCGCGGCGAAGGGTTCGGCCCCCGAATTCACCAGCTCGATCCCGATCGAGCGCGAATTCACGTCGGTGACCGTCCCCCAGCTGCCAGCCCCGGCGTGCCACGCCCGCAGGCCTTCGTCGACCAGGGCCTCGGCCCCGCCGTCGCGCGCGATCAGCCAGTGGGCAGACACTTCGGCCACCGGGTCGCACAAGAGCGCGCGCGCCTCGGCACCGTCAAGGACCGTATAATGCAGAACGATAAGGTCGGGGCGCGCGTCCCCGCGCCGCTCGCCGCAGTTGGGCGAGGGGAAGTCAGGCTGTGGCGCGGCGCTCAGCCCGCGGCCTTCTGGAAGGGGGTCGGGTCGAACTTGCAGGCAAAGCCGTCGCCGTCGGGGTCAAGGCGCTTGGGGTCGCGCTTCGGGCCGCCGGCCTTCAGGAAGGCTTCCTGCGCCGCCTCTTCAGACGTGTAGTTCAGGCAATTGGCGGCCGTCGTGTCGGGCTTCGGCGCCGGGCGGTCGTAGACCTGCTGGCCAAGGGCGTTCGTGGCGCTCAGCGCATAGTCGACGACGGTCGAGGTTTTCGATGCGTCGGGTCGCGCCGGCAGGGCGGTCGGCTCGATCTGCTGGTAGGCGGCCTTGTTCGCCTCGATCCGGGCCTTGTTCTGTTCGATCGTCTCGTTCGCGGTGACGGTCTTGAAGTCCTGCGTGTTCGAGATGCCGAGCGCGTTGCCTTCCTCAGGCTGGGGAGCCGCCGGCTGAGGGGCCGCCGGTGCGACCGCACTCGGCGCGCTGTTGGTCGCGGGCGCAGGCTGCGACAGGTTCGCGGTGCCGGTCGACATGCCGGTGGCAGGACCGGTCGGCGTGCCGAAGAGCGCGGTGTTGAGTTCGGTCGAGGAAATCGCGCCGGGCGCCCCGGTGGCCGCCGGGGCCGGATCGGCCGGCGGGGGCGCGTCCGCCAGATAGGCAGGCTGGCCGCAGGCCGCCAGGACCGGCAGGACCGCCAAAAGAACCGCAACCTTAGCCCGCATCCCCATATCCTTCCCCGAATTCCGCGGGCCGCGCCTTACCACCATTTCGCCGGCTTGGCCACAAAGCCCGCCGCGCGCTCAAGCACGTAAGCGTGATTGAGCAGGTCGCCCTCTTCCCAGGGCTTGCCGATCAGTTGCAGGCCAAGGGGCAGACCCTGCGCGTCAAGACCCGCCGGAACCGACACGCCCGGCAGGCCGGCGAGGTTCACGGTCACGGTAAAGACGTCGTTGAGATACATGGCGATCGGATCGGCATCGGCCATCGAGCCGAGCCCGAAGGCGGCCGAGGGCGTGGCAGGGGTCAGGATGGCGTCGACGCCGTCGGCAAAGACCATCTCGAAGTCGCGCTTGATGAGCGCGCGGACCTTCCTCGCGCGGTTGTAGTAGGCGTCGTAGAAGCCCGCCGACAGGACATAGGTGCCGATCATCACCCGGCGCTGGACCTCGCGGCCGAAGCCTTCGGCGCGGGTCTTTTCATACATCTCGGTCACGCCGTCGCCGGGACCAAGCTTCGCGCGCAGCCCGTAGCGCACCCCGTCATAACGCGCGAGGTTCGACGAGGCCTCGGCCGGGGCCACGACATAATAGGCGGGCAGCGCATATTTGGTGTGGGGCAGCGAGATGTCGCGGATCGTGGCGCCCGCGTCGCGCAGCATCTGGGCGCCGTTCTGCCACAGAGCCTCGATTTCCTCCGGCATGCCGTCCATGCAGTATTCGCGCGGGATGCCGATCACCTTGCCGCGGATGTCGCCGGTCAGCGCAGCCTCGAAATCCGGGACGGCCAGGTTGGCGCTGGTGGAATCCTTGGGGTCGTGGCCCGACATGGCGGTCAGCATGATCGCCGCGTCGCGCACGTCCTTGGTCATCGGGCCGGCCTGGTCGAGCGACGAGGCGAAGGCGACGATGCCCCAGCGCGAGCAGCGGCCATAGGTCGGCTTGATGCCGGTGATGCCGGTGAAGGCGGCGGGCTGGCGGATCGAGCCGCCGGTGTCGGTGCCCGTGGCGCCAAGGCAGAGGTCGGCCGCGACCGCTGCCGCCGAGCCGCCGGACGAGCCGCCCGGCGTCAGCTTGCGGTCGTCGACCTTCCAGGGGTTGACGGCCGGCCCGTAGACCGAGGTTTCGTTCGACGAGCCCATCGCGAACTCGTCCATGTTCAGCTTGCCGAGCATGACCGAGCCCGCGTCGGCCAGTTGCTGGCTGACGGTCGATTCATATTCGGGACGGAAGCCCGACAGGATGTTCGACGCGGCCTGCGAGGGCACGCCCTTCGTGCAGAACAGGTCCTTGATCCCGACCGGGATGCCGCACATGGCAGGCGCCTCGCCCTTCGCCAGACGCGCATCGGCGGCCGCCGCACGCTCACGCGCGAGGTCGGGCGTATGGTGGGCGAAGGCATTCAGCGCGCCCGCCCCGTCGATGGCCGCCAGGCAGGCCTCGGTCAGCTCGCGGCTGGTGACCGCGCGCTTTTTCAGAAGGTCGCGGGCAGCGGCGATCGTCAGGCGGTTCAGGTCGCTCATTCCACCACCTTCGGCACGGCAAAGAAGCCCTCGCGCGCATCGGGCGCGTTGGCGAGGATCTGGGACTGGATATTGCCGTCCGTCACCACGTCGGCGCGGCGCGGCAGGCGCATGGGCGTGACCGAGGTCATGGGCTCGACGCCGGTCACGTCGACCTCGTTCAGCTGCTCCATGAAGGCGAGCACCGCCGAAAGCTCACCGGCGAGCGCGCGCAGATCCTCTTCCTTCACGGCGATCCGTGCCAGATGCGCGACCTTGCGCGCAGTTTCGGTATTGATGGACATCGGAAGCTCCGTCCTTGGGCCGTCCTTGGAACGGCTGGGGTTTAGCGCCCCCGCGCCCGCAGGACAAGGGCGCGCAGGCCAAGGATCACCGCGACGATGAGGGCGGCGGAGAAAACTCCGGCGACGATGGCGGGCAGCACGGGACCGCTGCCCGCAGTCACGGTCAGCGGCAGGATGACGGCGATGAAAAGAATGCCGGGCGCGAGGGGGGCCCAGGTCCCGGTGACGGCCTCGGTCCGGTGCATCGTGTAGACCAGACCCGCCGCGAGGGCGATGCGGAAAGGCCCGGTCAACTGGCCCAGAAACAGATCAAACATGGCGCACCCCCCCCTCATCCCTTGCGAAGACATAGCGGGGGTGCAGACTGGTGCAAGCAATTTGGGAGGACGTCATGCGCATCACCTGGCTCGGCCACTCCGGCTTCCGTATCGAGATCGAAAAGGCGGCCCTGCTCATCGACCCCTGGTTCACCGGCAATCCGCTGTTCCCTGCGGGACGAGAGCGCGAGGCGACGTCGGGCGCGACCCATATCCTTGTCACCCACGGCCACGGCGACCACGCCGCCAACGCGCTGGCCATCGCGAAGGAAAAGGGCATCCCCATCGCCTGCATCCACGAACTGTCGGACATCTTCGCCGGCGAAGGCGTCGAGACCATCGGCTTTGGCAAGGGCGGCACGGTCGACCTAGCCGGCACCAAGGTCTCGATGGTCAACGCCTGCCATTCCGCCTCGATCGACTACCGGGGCCTGCCCTTCGGCGTCGCAGGGTCCGAGGCGGGCTTCATGATCGCCGGCGAGGGCCACATGATCTATGTTTCGGGCGACACCACGATCATGGCCGACATGGGCTGGATGGGCGAATACTACCACCCCGACATCGGCATCCTCGCCGCGGGCGGGCATTACACGATGGACATGAAGATGGCCGCCTGGGCCGCCAAGAAATACTTCGATTTCAAGACGGTGATCCCCTGCCACTACAGAACCTTCCCGATCCTCGCCCAGTCTGCCGACGACCTGAAAGCGGGCCTGCCGGGGGTGAACGTGGTCGAGCCGGAGGTGATGCAGGCGATTGTGGTGTGAGGCATGGGGCAAATCTAGTCTGTGCAGGTCCGGGGCTGCGACAGGCACTGCGGCGCGACCGGCAGACCGCCAGGGTTCGGGCCTGTGGGTGAGGGCGTTTCATGCCAAGCCCAAGGCCAGGCCGGTCGGATAGGGAAACGCAGCGCGTTTCCCCCGACCGCAGCGAAGGGATGCCGTTGGACCGCCCTTGTCACCGAACGACAAAGGCCGGCGCCTGCCCCGGTGGGCGCGGAAGCGCCCGCCATGGGCGGGGCGGGCGCTGGCCGATGGCCTTTGGGCCGCCGGCCGGGACAAAGGGCAAAGCCACCGCATGGCAGGGTCAACGGCCCCTGCCAGCCAGACCTAGCGCAGGTCCCAATGCCGCTTGCTGGGCGGATCGGCCCAAAGCCCGATGTCACGCGCCATGTGCGGACCGAGATGCGCGTCGGCCCGTGGCAGGCGCGCCCTGCGCCGCGCAAGCGCGGACAGAAGGGCAAGGATGGTGCGCCGTGCCCCATGTTCGGAGATCAGCTCGTCCAGAAGCGCGAGCGAGGGGTGGGGCGGCGCGTGAGACGCGTCGAGAGGCAGGATCATGATGGACTCCGGCCGGACCGGCGCGGGTGCGCACAGTCGGCGAAAATGGCGGCGAAAAGGGGGCGCCCGGACAGAGGTCAGGCGCGATGGATCAGACTGGAAGGCTGGGGGGGCGCGGCAGGCGCGCGGTCGTCAGGTCAGGCGCGGCGGGTATAGCCGGGCAAGCAGACGCAAACGGTCCCGTCGGCGAGGGTGGCGTATAGATTCATCATGTGCGCCTCCTTCTCTGCGGGCGTTTCGGATGGGGTTTAGATACATCATCCCGCCAAAGCGACAAAGTGCGGAATTGTAACCCGCGAAATGGCGGAATTGTATGTGGCGCCGCTGCCACGGCAGCAAAAAAGGCGGGGAAAGCCCCCGCCCTTTCGGTCAGAACCCCAGGGGCCCGCGCGATTATTCCTTGTCGCGGCCCTGATAGGAATTGTCGTCGGTATTGATGATGATCCGCGTGCCCACGTCGATGTGCGGCGGCACCATGACCCGCAGCCCCTTGGTCGTGATCGCGGGCTTGTAGCTCGACGAGGCGGTCTGGCCCTTCACGACGGGCTCGGTCTCGGTGATCTCGACCGTGATCTTCTGCGGCACCTCGAGCGCGATCGCGACGCCCTCGAAGGTCTTGACATAGCAACGCATGCCTTCCTCGAGGTAGACCTTGTTGTCGCCCATCACGTCCGGGGTGACGACCAGCTGTTCGTAGCTGATCGGCTCCATGAAGTGGAAACCCTCGCCATCCTCGTAGAGGAAGTCGTATTCGCGTTCGTCCACCGTGGCCTTCTCGACCTGGTCGGTGGTCTTCCAGCGTTCGGACACCTTGTTCCCGTCAGAGATGCGGCGCATGTCGACCGAGGTGGTCGGCGTGCCCTTCCCGGGGTGGAAGTTGGTGGCGGACAGAACCGCGTAGAGGCGGCCGTCGATTTCGACGACATTGCCCTTGCGCAGCGACGAGGCGATGACTTTGACCATGGTGTTCCTTGCAGTCCTGGGGCGCCGTGGCTATGGCCCTCGCCCGAAGCGATAAGATCGCGCTGCCCTTAGCCGATCTTCCCGGACTTCGCCAGAGAAAGGTGCACCGATGCCCCCTGCCCCCTTCGACACTCTCCCGCTCGACCGTCCCTGGTGGCACCCAGAGCGCCACGCGGACCGGGCGCCCGTCCTGCGCGCGCGGGGGCGGATCCAGGGCGCGATCCGGGGCTGGCTTTCCGCGCGCGACTTCCAGGAGGTGGACCCGGCCGCCCTTCAGGTCAGTCCGGGGAACGAGACGCACCTGCACGCCTTCGGGACGGACGCCATCGGCAATGACGGCCAGGCGCGGCGGATGTATCTGCACACCTCGCCCGAATTCGCGATGAAGAAGCTGCTGGCGGCCGGCGAGACGCGGATCGCGGCCTTCGCGCATGTCTGGCGGAACCGCGAGCGGGGGGCGCTTCATTCGCCCGAGTTCACCATGCTCGAATGGTATCGGGCGGGCGAGGGTTACACGGTGCTGATGGCAGACTGCGCGGCCTTCCTGCGGCTAGCGGCCGAGGCGGCGGGCGCGCAGGTCTTGCGCTTTCGGGACGCCGTTTGCGATCCCTTCGCGGAGCCCGAGCGGGTGCCGGTCGCCGAGGCGCTGGCCCGCCATGCCGGGGTCGACCTGATGGCGACGATCGGGCCGGATGGCGCGACGGACCGCGAGGCGCTGGCGGCGCAGACGGTTGCGGCTGGGCTTCGGGTGGGTCCCGATGACGGCTGGTCGGACCTTCTGTCCCGGCTTCTGGTCGCGCGGGTCGAGCCGCACCTGGGTCACGGCCGGGCGACGATCCTCGACCTTTATCCGGCGGCCGAGGCGGCGCTGGCGCGGCGCGTGCCGGGCGAGCCGCGCCTGGCCGAGCGGTTCGAGCTTTACGCCTGCGGGGTCGAGCTTGCGAACGGGTTCGGCGAGCTGACCGACCCCGTGGAACAGCGCCGCCGGTTTGAAGCCGACATGGCGGAAAAGGCGCGGCTTTACGGGGAAAGTTATCCGATCGACGAGGAACTGCTGTCGGCCCTTGCGCTCATGCCGGCCGCGAGCGGTTGCGCGATGGGCTTTGACCGGCTGGTGATGCTCGCGACCGGGGTGCCGCGCATCGACGATGTGATCTGGGCGCCGGTCGGCTAGTTGAGCGCGAGGCCCAGAGGCCCGGGTGGCAGGGGCCGTTGACCCTGCCATGCTGTGGCGTCTCCGCCTGTCCCGGCCGGTAGCCCAAAGCCACCGGCCAGCGCCCGCCCAGCCCATGGCGGGCGCTTCCGCGCCCACCGGGACAGGCGCCGGCCTTCGTCGTTCTGTGACCCCGAGAGTCCAGCGGAGCCGCCTCGCTGCGGGCGGGGGAAACGCAGTGCGTTTCCCTTTCCCGCCCGGTCCAGCCGCCTCAGCCAATCGCAAGACCCAGCGCCAGGGACAGCATGGTCAGCCCGACGATCCCGTCGAGGACCCGCCAGGACCCGGGCTTGGCGAAGAGCGGCGCCAGAAGCCGGGCGCCATAGCCCAGCGAAAAGAAGAAGAGGAACGAGGCCGTGGTGGCGCCCAGCGCGAAGGCCATCCGCTCGCCGGCATAGTTCGACGACACCGAGCCCAGAAGGACGACCGTATCGAGCCAGACGTGGGGGTTCAGCCAGGTCATCGCCGCGACCATGGCCAACGTCTGGCGCAAGGGCACCGCCGGTCCCTGGCCCGGCGTCAGGCCGCCGCCTGGACCCATCGCCGAGCGGAAGGCGCGGATGCCGTACCAGGTCAGGAAGGCGACGCCCCCCCACTTCAGCGCGGGCGCGAGCCACGGCACCCTGGTCGAGATGAGCCCGAACCCCGACACGCCGAGCGCGATCAGAAGCGCATCCGACAGGGCGCAGAAAAGGACGGTCGCAAGCACATGCTCGCGCCTTATGCCCTGCCTCAGGACCAGCGCGTTCTGGCCGCCGATCGCAAGGATCAGGCCGAAGCCGAGCCGGAAGCCAGCAAAGGCGGCGGTGAAGGTGGGGGTCATGTGCCGGCTCCGGTCCTTGGGGTCGGGCTTTGCCTAATGGACGGCACATGGTAAGATCAACTGAATTGATCTGATCTGGATGAAGCACTGCTAATGTATGACCGCGCACAGATGCAGGCGCTGGCCGCCGTCCTGGCCGAAGGCTCGTTCGAGGCGGCGGCGCGGGTGATCGGAGTGACGCCCTCGGCCATCTCGCAGCGCATAAGGGCGCTGGAAGAGGCGGCGGGGGCGGCGCTGGTCCTGCGCCGGACGCCGGTCGAACCCACCGGCCTTGGTGCCCGGATCGCGCGGCATGCCGAGGATCTGGCGCTTCTGGACGCGGCCCTTGCCGCCGACCTCGGGCGCCCTGCCCTGGACCGGCCGCGGCTGCGCATCGTCGTCAATGCCGACAGCCTTGCGACCTGGTTTCCGGCCGCACTCGCGCGGATGGCGGGCGAGGCGCTTTATGATCTGGAGATCGACGATCAGGACCATGCCGGGGACTGGCTGCGCGCCGGTGCGGTGCAGGCCGCCGTGACGGGCGAAGGCCGCGCCCTGCCGGGGGCCGATGTCCACCCCCTCGGGCATCTGCGCTATCTGGCGACCGCCTCGCCCGCCTTTGCCGCACGCTGGTTCCCGGACGGGGTGACGGCCGGGGCGCTGGCTGCGGCCCCGGCGCTCAGGTTCAATGACAAGGACCGGCTGCAACACAACTGGGCGCAGGCCGCAACCGGGGTCGAGGTCGCGCTGCCCTGCCACCGTGTCGGCTCGTCCACGGCTTTCGTGGCGCTGGCCGAGCAGGGGATCGGCTGGGGCGTGAACCCCGAGCCGCTGGTCGTGGATGCGCTGGCCGCTGGCCGCCTGGTGACGTTGGGCAGCGGGCGGCCCCTGGATGTGGCACTTTACTGGCATGCGGCGCGGCTGCCGGGGGCGGCGCTTGCGCCCCTGACCCGCGCGGTAAGGGCCGAGGCCCGGGTTGCCCTGCGCCCCGCCGGGGACTGAGGGCTCAGAGCTGGGCCGCGACCTCTTCGGGGACGTCGAAGTTGTGGGTCACGGTCTGGACGTCATCGTCCTCTTCCAGAAGGTCGATCAGCTTCATCAGCTTCTGCGCGGTCTCAAGGTCGACCTCGGTCAGGCTTTGCGGCTTCCAGATGAGCTTGGCTTCCTCTGCCTCGCCCAGCGCCTTTTCCAGAGCCTCGGTCACTTCGCTTAAGGAGTCCGCCTCGCAGGTGATCCAGTGGCCTTCCTCGTCGCTTTCGACGTCGCTCGCACCGGCTTCGAGTGCCGCCATCATCACCGTATCGGCGTCGCCGACCGTGGGTGCGAAGGTGATCTCGCCCACGCGGTCGAAGGAGTGGCTGACCGAGCCGGTCTGGCCGAGGTTGCCGCCCGACTTGGTGAAGTAGCTCCGCACGTTCGAGGCGGTGCGGTTGAGGTTGTCGGTCAGCGCCTCGACGATGATGGCGATGCCGTTGACGCCGTAGCCCTCATAGCGGATCTCGGTATAGTCGGCGGCGTCGCCGGCCTGGCTTTTCTTGATCGCGCGCTCGATCACGTCCTTCGGCACCGACTGGGCCTTGGCGGCCTTCACGGCCAGCCTGAGGCGCGGGTTCTTGTCGGGGTCCGGGTCGCCCATCTTGGCTGCGACGGTGATTTCCTTCGACAGTTTCGAAAACATCTTCGAGCGCGCAGCGTCCTGCTTGCCCTTGCGATGCTGGATGTTGGCCCATTTGGAATGGCCGGCCATGAAAGGCTCCCCTCGGGTTGGCGGTGTTGGGGCTGCTCTATAGGCAGGCGGCGCGAGGCGCGCAAGCGGGGCTTGGGTCGGGGCGCAGCGCGGCGGGGACCGGGCAGGAACAGGAAACCTATAGGTTTCCCCCGGCCGTCGTGGGAACGATGCCGCCGGACCGCTGATGTAAGGAGCCGTCAGAGGCCTGCGCCTGCCCCGGTGGGCGCGGAAGCGCCCGCCGATGGCGGGGCGGGCGCTGGCCGTTGGCCTTTGGGCCACCGTCAGGGACAAAGGGCGAAATCACCACATGGCAGGGTCAACGGCCCCTGCCACTCCACCCCACCGACCTAGAAGTCGTAAAGAAGCGGCACCGCGATCGTCACCACGACAAGGCAGATCAGGTTCAGCGGCACGCCGAAGCGGAAGAAGTCCGCGAACCGGTAGCCGCCGGGCCCATAGACCAGTGTGTTCGTCTGATAGCCGATCGGGGTCGCGAAGCTGGCCGAGGCGCCGATCATCACCACCATCACCAAGGGCCGGGGGTTCACCCCCAGCGCCGCCGCCAGCGCAATGACGACCGGCGTGACGATGATGCCGACGGCGTTGTTCGACACGATCTCGGTCAGGAACGAAGTCAGGGCATAGACGACGAACACCAGGACGAAGGGCGATATGCCCTGCAGCCAGGGCTGGACCGCCGCCACGATCATCTCGACCGCGCCCGAATTCTCGAGCCCCGCGCCCACCGCCAGCATCCCGAAGAGAAGCGCCATGAGCCGCCCGTCGACCGAGGCGAAGGCCTCGTCAGGGTCGATGCAGCGGGTGGCTAGGACGATGGCGACGCCGATAAAGGCAAGAATCTGGATCGGCGCCACGTCCAGCGCCGAAAGCCCCACGACGGCCAGCATGACGGCCAGCACGATCGGCGCCTTCGAGCGGCGATAGGCGCGCTCGGTCGGGCGGGCGACGTCCACCATCTCCATGTCCGAAGCGAGGCGCTGGATGTCCTCTGTCGCGCCCTCGAGCAGAAGCGTGTCGCCGACCTGCACCACCAGATCGTCCAGCTGGCGGCCGATGTTCTGGTTCCTTCGGTGGACGGCCAGCGGATAGACCCCGTATCGGCGGCGCAAGCGCAGCGAGCCAAGCGCGCGGCCGACCATGTGGCAGCCGGGGGTGATGAGGACCTCGACCGTCCCGGTCTGGACCGACGAAAGCTTGTCGACCTCATGCAGGTGCCCGCTTTGCTGGAGCCCCAGGATTTCCGATACGGGCGAGCGCAGGACGACGCGGTCCCCGGCCTCGAGCCGCACCGACGCCAGGTCGCGGCGCAAGGACAGATCGCCCCTCAGCACGTCTATGACCCGCACGCCCCCGCGCCGGAAAAGGTCGATCTGGTCAGGGCCCATGCCGATCAGGTCAGAGCCTTCGGGGATCGCCACCTCGGTGAAGAACTTCATCCGGCTGCGGTCGCCGAGAAGGGCGGACATCGAGGCGCGGTCCGGCAGGAGCCGGGGTGCGGCAAGCCCGATGTAGACCAGGCCGGCGGCCGCGACGATCAGGCCGATGGGCGTGAGTTCGAAGATGTTGAAATGCGCAAGCCCCTGTTTCTGCGCCACCCCGTCGACAACAAGGTTGGTCGAGGTGCCGACCATGGTGATCGTGCCGCCGAGGATGGTCATGTAGCTGAGCGGGATCAGAAGCTTGGAGGGCGACAGCGACAGTTGCCGCGACAGGCCCATGAAGATCGGCATCATCACGACGACAAGGGGCGTGTTGTTCACGAAGGCCGAGGCGCCGGTGACAAAAAGGCCAAGGACCGCGAGCGTCCTTGCGGGGTGGCGGGCGGCGTTGCGCGCGGCGAGCGAGCTGACGCTTTCCAGGGCGCCGGTGCGCACGAGGGCGCCGACGATGATGAACATGGCCGCGATGGTCCAGGGGGCGCTGTTCGACAGGACGCCGCTCACGTCCTTCATCGGCAGGATGCCAAGCACCAGCATGATCGCCGCCGCGCCGATCGCCACCACCTCGATCGGGGCGGTCTCGCGGACAAACATGATGAACATCACCACCAGAAGGCCGATGGAGATCCAGGCTTGGGTCGTCTGGGTCAGGGCAAGGCCGATCATGGTGTCTTCCGGTTGGACGGCTGAATCCGGGCGCTCACCCCACGCTTAGGTGGCAAGGCGCGGCCGATCAAGCAAAGACGCCAGGGCGGGTTGGGGGATTTCTCATATGCCCAGTCAGGTCCAGGGACAGGTTTCCCTGCTTTTCCACTGCGCAGCCTGTGGCCGAGGCAGGTCAGGGCCCCGACGGCGCCAGCCTGCCGCCCTGCCGCACCATGACGACCCGCGTCGCGCGGCCGGTGCGGTCGTCCGTCTCGACATAGGTGCCGCAGAGCGTTGCCTCGCCCTCAGCCGGGGTGAAGCGGTCCTTGACCATGCCGGTCACGAAGCGGCGCATGGGCTCAAGCTTGTCCATGCCGATCACGCTGTCGTAGTCGCCGCACATGCCTGCGTCGGACTGGAAGGCCGTGCCGCCCGACAGGATCTGCGCGTCGGCGGTCGGCACATGGGTATGGGTGCCGACGACAAGGCTCGCCCGCCCGTCCGACCAATGGCCAAGGCCCATCTTCTCGCTGGTCGCTTCGGCATGGACATCGACGATCACCGCCTGCGCCAGCCCGCCGAGCGGATGGGCGCGGAAGGTCGCGTCGAGCGCCGAGAAGGGATCATCGAAGGGCCGCTTCATGAAGACCTGGCCCAGCACCTGCGCCACCAGCACCTTGCGGCCGCCGGGCGCGTCGTAAAGGCGCGCGCCCTGCCCCGGTGCCGCGCGGGCGAAGTTCAGGGGGCGCAGGAGCCGGGGCTCGGTCTCGATGAAGGCGGCGGTGTCCTTCTGGTCGAAGGCATGATCGCCCAGCGTCACCACGTCGGCCCCGGCGGCCAGGAGCCCGCGCGCATGATCGGCCGACAGGCCCGCACCGCCGGTGGCGTTTTCACCGTTCACCACCACGAAATCGAGCCGCCAGTCGGCGCGCAGCTTCGGCAGGCGCTCGGCCACCGCCGTCCGCCCCGCTCTTCCCATCACATCGCCAAGGAAAAGTAGCCGCATGTCTGGTCCATAGGGCGAGAGGCCCAGCGGGGCAAGTGGCCTGCGGTCGGCCGGACCTTCCACCCCTGCTGATCGGCCGGGCCGGGCGGGAAAAGGAAACGCGACCCGCGTTTCCCCCGACCGTCGTGGGAACGGTGCCGCTGGACCATTAGTGTCATGAAACTACGAAGGCCGGCGCTTGCCCCGATGGGCGCGGAAGCGCCAGCCGATGGCGGGGCGGGCGCTGGCCGGTGGCCTTTGGGCCACTAGCGGGGTCAGAGGGAGAGGCCTTCCCATGGCAGGGTCAACGGCCCCTGCCAACCGGGGCCGGTCGAAAGCCGCCCGACCGCCCCTCAGCGCCGCCCGAAGAGGCCGCCCAGAACCCCGCGCACGATCTCGCGCCCGACCGACGAGCCGATCGAGCGGGCGACGCTCTTGCCCATGGCCTCGACCATCGAGTCGGTGCGCCCCCGGCCCGCCTGTGCGGCGCGGTCGGCGCGGGCCTGTTCCTTGGCGGCCGCATCCTGCGCCTTGGCAGCATCGACCTGGGCCTGTGCGGCGCTTGCGGCGGCGGCGGACTGGTCGGCGCGGGCCTTCAGCTTCTCAAAGGCCGAATCGCGGTCGAAGGCCATGTCATACTTGCCGCCGAGCCCGCTTGCCGCCATCGCGGCATTGCGCTCGTCAGGGGTGATGGCGCCGATCTGGCTTTGCGGCGGCCGGACGAGCGTGCGCTCGACGATCCCCGGCGTGCCCTTGGCGTCCAGGAACGAGGTCACGGCCTCGCCCACGCCCACTTCCTTGATCGCGGTTTCCGTGTCGAAGCGGGGATTGGCGCGGTAGTTCTGCGCCGCCCGGTTCAGGTCCTGCTGGTCCTTGGCGGTGAAGGCGCGCAGCGCGTGCTGCACGCGGTTGCCAAGCTGGCCGAGGATGTCGTCCGGCACGTCACCCGGATTTTGCGTGACGAAATAGACCCCCACCCCCTTCGAGCGGATCAGGCGCGCGACCTGCTCGACCTTGGTCAGAAGCGCCTTCGGCGCGTCGCGGAACAGAAGGTGCGCCTCGTCGAAGAAGAAGACGAACTTCGGCTTGTCGGGGTCGCCCACCTCGGGCAGCTGCTCGAAAAGCTCGGACAGGAGCCAGAGGAGGAGCGTGGCGTAAAGCTGGGGCGATGACATGAGCTTGTCGGCGGCCAGGATGTTGACCTGCCCGCGCCCGTCGGGGGCCAGGCGCATCATGTCGGCCAGCGACAGCGCCGGCTCGCCGAACAGGTTCAGCCCGCCCTGATTTTCCAGGACCAGCAGCTGGCGCTGGATCGCGCCCACCGTGGCGGGCGCGACATTGCCGTATTTCAGGCCGACCTCGTCGGCGTTCTGGCCGAGCCAGACCAGCATGGCCTGCAGATCCTTCAGGTCCAAGAGCGCCAGCCCCTGTTCGTCGGCGATGCGGAAGGCGATGTTCAGCACACCTTCCTGCGGCTCGGTCAGGTCCATGAGGCGCGATAGAAGCAGCGGCCCCATGTCGGTGATCGTGGTGCGGACCGGATGGCCCTGTTCGCCGAACATGTCCCAGAAGACGACGGGTGCGGCCTTGTAGGCCAGGTCATAGCCGATCGTCGCCGAGCGCTTCTGGAATGGCTCGGCCAGTTTTCCCTGCGGATCGCCTGCCATGCACATGCCCGCCAGGTCGCCCTTCACGTCGGCCATGAATACCGGAACCCCCGCGGCCGAGAAGCCTTCGGCCAGGACCTGCAACGTCACAGTCTTGCCGGTGCCCGTCGCGCCGGCGATCAGGCCATGGCGGTTGCCCAGCTTCAGCAGAAGTTCCTGCGGCACGGCGTAATTCTCGCCGCCGCCACCCACGAAAATCCCGTTGGCCGTCAAGATCGTCTGCATCATCGTCTCCCTCGGACGGTTTTGCGGGAGCGAATCCCCCGGCTCGGCGCGCAGAATAGCGGCTCGCGCCGCGCGTGCCAGCAGGGTCGAAACTTCGCAAATTGCAAGGGGTTACACGCGGCGGTTGCGACGCAGGGCGTCAAGGCCCTGTCACATCACTTTCATGTTGACGCATGGGCCAAAGGAACCTAGCGTCCGGCTCAAAGATGAAGTCGGCCAAGTCCGACAGGGAGAGAAATAGGATTGGGCCCCTTGCCGGGGCCCTTCCTTTTTGCCCTGCACCCGTCGCCTGCCAGCCGCCCACCCACCCCGCCGATGGGCTGAAATCCGCCGCTTTTCCCCCCGGTTTCTGGTTCCGCGACGCCGCTCCGCCGCCTCACGCAGCTGTGCGGCTTTTGACCCTGACAGGGCCGGCAACCCGTGATAGAGCGCCCCGACTCCTGCTGATCGCGACTTGCCGATCCCTGCCATGAACGGACCTTCCATGACCCAGACCCTTCGCCTGACTGCCCTTTGTGCCCTGCTTCTTGCCCCCCTCGCCTTTCCGCTGACGGCCCCGGCCCAGGAGACGACGGCACCTGCGACGACGGCGCCTGCGACGACCGCCCCCGCCACGACCGCCCCGGCCGACACCGCGGCGCCGGCCGATGCGCAGGCCCCGGCGGCTCCGGCCGCTGATGCCAGTGCCCAACCGCAAGCGCCGCAGATGGTGGTGAAGAACACCTATGGCGACTGGCAACTCCGGTGCCTGCAGACCGCCGACGGGTCCGACCCCTGCGAGATCTTCCAGCTTCTGAAGGACGACAAGGGCGCGCCGGTCGCGCAGGCCTCGTTCATCACGCTGCCCGACACGGAAAAGGCCGCCCTTGGCGCGACGATCACGGCGCCGCTCGAGACCTTCCTGCCGGCCGGGCTGGGGCTGACGCTGGATGCCCAGAAGCCCAAGGCCTACCCCTTCACCTTCTGCAACGAGATCGGCTGCTCGGCGCGCGTGGGCTTCACCGCCGATGAGTATGCGGCGATGAAGAAGGGCAACAAGGTCACGGTCGCCGTGGTGCCGATGCTTGCGCCCGACAAGACGGTGACGGTGACGATGTCGCTCAAGGGGTTCACCGACGCGACGGACGCGCTGAAGAAGGAAATGGCGGGCGCGAAGTCGAACTGACGCCACGCCACCCTGAACAACCGGCCCGAACCGGGGCCACTCTTCCGAGGGACAGACGAGCCGCCGCCCGATCCGGGCGGCGGTTTCGTTTCAGGCCGGGCGTGTCAGGACCAGCGCGGCGCTGAGCCCGCCGAAGGCGAAGGAGGGCGAGAGGCAGGTGCGGATGTCGGCGCCTGTTTCGGTTCGGGTTGCCAGCCGGATCGGGCAGTCGAGCGCGGGCGCGGGAACGCCGGCGGTCGCGGGCACCAGACCCTCGGTCAGGGCGAGGATCGCCGCCGCCGCCTCGAACGCGGGCGAGGCGCCCATCGCGTGGCCGTGCAGCGATTTCGTCGCCATGACGCGCGGGCCAGAGTCGTGGCCAGAGTCGTGGCCAGAGTCGTGGCCAGAGTCGCGGTCGGGGACGAAGAGCGCAGCGATGGCCTCTGCCTCGGCCAGGTCATTGGCGCGCGTCGCGGTGCCGTGGGCGCTTATCAGGTCGACCGCGCCGGGCTCGATCCCGGCATCCCGCAGCGCCGCGCGCATGGCCGCTGCGGCGCCTGCGGCCGACGGCGCGGTCAGGTCATGGGCATCGGCGGTCAGCGCCGTCCCGGCGATTTCAGCAAGGACCGTCGCGCCCCGCGCCCTTGCGGCGGACAGCGGCTCTAGCACGAAAACCCCCGCGCCCTCGGCCATGACGAAGCCGTTCCGGTCGGGCCCGAAGGGGCGGCAGAAATCCGGCGAAAGGACCCGCAGCCCCTCCCACGCCTTGATGCCGCCGAAGGTCAGCATGGCGTCCGCGCCGCCGGCCAGCATCAGGGGCGCGGCCCCGGACCGGACCATCTGCGCGGCCAGCGCCAGCGCATGATTGCCCGAGGCGCAGGCGGACGAGACGGCAAAGCTGGGGCCGGTCAGCCCGTGCGCCAGGCTCAGTTGCGCCGCCGCAGCGCCCGCCATCAGGCGCGGCACGGTCCAGGGCGAGACGCGGGCGCGACCCTCGTCATAGACGGCGCGGAAGGCCGCATCGGTCGTCGACAGGCCGCCCCCCGCCGTGCCGATGATCGCGCCCGCACCGTGGGGAGCCGCGCGGGCCCCGGCCATTGCCAGCGCCTCGGCCCCCGCGACCAGCGCGAACTGGCTGAAACGGTCGCTGCGGGCCAGCGTTTCGGCGTCGAAATGCGCTTCGGCGTCGAAATCGGGCACGGGCGCGCCGTAGGGAACAAGCAGCCGGTCGGCCCCCTGAAAGGTCAGCCTTTCGCGCACCGGGCGGCCCGTCAGCAGTCCGGCGCGAAAGGCCGCGACCCCCGTGCCGAAGGGCGAGACGAGCCCCATGCCGGTGATCGCCACGCGCTCCATGCCGCCTAGACCGCGCTGCCGGGCACGGGCCGCAAGGCGCCGATCTGTCGCGCAAGATCGCCAAGCGTCGCGATCCCGCCCCCCTGCCCTGCGTCCGCCACCTGAAAGGGAATGGTCACGTCGAAACGTTCCTCGAGTGTAAAAAGCGCCTCGACCAGCGCCATGCTGTCAAGCGGCAGGTCCTCGATCAGCGTGTCGGCGCCCAGCCCCTCGGCCGGGCGGCCGGACGCGGCGGCGATGACCGAGGCGACGGCGGACAGGATCGCGGGCTCAACCGTCGCCATCCTTGTCCCCCGCTTGCCCCTCGCCCATGACCCGCGCCCTGAGTTCCGCGACCTGCGCAAAAAGGCGCGGCAGGCGGCGGATGTTCTTCTGCGCCTCGACCTGCGTCTCCATCTTCGTGGCCGGGCTGCCCAGAAGCACGCGGCCCGCCGGCGCATTGGTGAAGATCTTGGTCGCGCCCCCGGCGATCACGTCATTGCCGACGAAGATATTGTCGCTGACGCCGCACTGGCCGCCCAGCACCACCCGGTCGCCGATCCGGGCGGACCCGGCGATGCCGACCTGCCCGCAGAGAAGCGTGTCGCGCCCGACGGTGACGTTGTGGCCAATGTGGACCATATTGTCGAGCTTGGTGCCCGAGCCGATCACCGTCGCGCGGATCGTGCCCCGGTCGATGGCCGAATTCGCGCCGACCTCGACATCGTCGCCGATTTCGACCGAACCCAGTGAATGGATGCGCGTCCAGCCTTGTGCCTGCGCCTCTCCCCGGTCGCCCAGCGTCTCGCGCACCGCCTCGACCCCGGACTTTTCGGGGGTGACGAAGGAAAATCCGTCCGAGCCGATGACGGCGCCCGGCTGGCAGATGAAGCGGTCACCGATCTTCAGGCGCGCGCCGATGCGCACACCTTGCAGGATCAGCGCGTCGGCGCCGATCACGGTGCCCTCGGCGATGCTGACGTGGGACGCGATGCGCGCGCGGGGGCCGATCCGCACGCCCGCGCCGATCACCACGAAGGGGCCGATGGCCGCGCCGGCGCCGATGAGGGCGGTCGCGTCGACGATGGCGCCGGGGTGGATGCCCTGTGCCAGCGCGGGGCCCGGATCGAAAGCGGCGGTCAGGGACGCCATGGCGAGCCTTGGCCGCTCAACGAAGATCGCGGCCTTGAGCCCCATCGCCCGCCAGTCCGCACCCGCCCAGAGGAGCGCCGCGCGCGCCCGGCCTTCAGACAGGCCGGCGGCATATTTTGGGTCCATGGCCAGCGCGATCTGATCGGCGTTGGCCTGCGCGGGTTCGGCAGCACCGGTCACGATCAGCTCCGTCGCGCCCTCGGCCCGCGCGCCAAGGGCGGCGGCGATGGCGGCGATGGTCAGGGACGGGCCCAGGGAAGCCCCCTGGGCAGGCACCGGGTCGGACATGGGCAGGCCTTTCGGCGGAATGGGCGGGTCAGGGCGGATTTAACCCTGATCGGCCGCCATTTCCACCCCGCCCTCCGCCCCGGCGAGGTTTGGCGCCTCGGGCCCGGTATCGACGCCCTGCGCCTTCATGGCGCTGAACAGCTCGGCATCGCGGCCATAGACGTCGCGGCGGTATTCGATATGGCCGTCCGCGTCGGGCCAGGCGGTGAAATAGACCAGATGGACCGGCACCGGCGCATCGAGCTTCAGGACCGCCTCGGACTTGGTCGCGAGCGTGTGCTTGAAAAGCCCCTGCGGGTCGGCGGATTGCGCCGCCAGCAGCGTATAGGCCAGATCGAAGGGCCGCGCGAGCCGGATGCAGCCATGACTGAAGGCGCGGATTTCCTTCTTGAACAAGGGCTTCTGCGGTGTGTCGTGCAGGTAGATGTTCCAGGGATTGGGGAACATGAACTTCACGAGGCCAAGCGCATTGCCGTCCGACGGGGGCTGCTGCATCGAGAAGGGGAAGTTCGCGGCGGTATATTGGGTGAAGTCCACCGCGCTCCGGTCGACCTCGCGCCCGCTGCGGTCGGTGATGCGCAGCTGCGCGGCGGCATAGGGATTGCGCTGCAGCATCGGCAGGTATTCCTTGACCGTGATCGAGCGCGGCACCGACCAGCGCGGGTTCACGACCATGAACTGCATCTCGTCGCTGAATTCCGGGCTGCGGCGGTCCTCGGCGTTCATGCCGACGACCGTGTCGGTCGAGAAGGTGACCTTCCCGTTGTCCACCACCTTGGCGGTGAAGTCCGGCAGGTTGACCCAGATGTGGCGCTGGCCAAGGACCGTGCCGTTCATCCAGCGCAGCCGTTCCATCGCGACAAGGACAGAGGCCAGCCGGTCGGCCGGCGGGCGGTTGATTTCGGCGATGGTGCCTTCGGTCGCAAGGCCGGTCACCGTCAGCCCGTGGTCGGACTGGAAGGCCTTGACCGCCGCCGTCAGCGGCGCGTCATAGACGGCCGACACGCTCGGCGGCAGGTAGCCCTGGGCCACGAGCCGGTCGCGCAGCGCCACGACCGAGCCGCCCGCCGCGCCGGGTTCCACCCGGTTCGCCGCGACGGTCGGACCCCAGCCCGTCGCCTCGGCCGCGATCAGATCGAGCCGGGCGCGCTGCAGTTCGGCATATTCCGGCGCCGACGGCGGCAGGGCGGCAAGGAAGGCCGCCGGGTCGGAGGCCGCGAAGGTGTCAAGGAGCGCCCGCGCATCGGCGCGGGGAATGTCGCGGACGATGCCGGGGTCGACCTTGGCGGGCGTCAGAAAGCCGGTCGAGACATCGCGCGCATAGCTCAGGAAGGCGCGCGTGACCGCCAGCTCGGCCCGGGCGCGCTGCGCCTCGGTCTGCACATGGGCGAAACGGTCGCGCAGGCCAGCGGCATCGTAGCGCCCGGCCGGAAGGCCATGATCGGCCACGCGGTCGAGGGCCGCGAAAAGGGCGGCGCGGCGGGCCGCATCCTCGGCCCCGGTCCAGAGCGTCGCGCCGCCTCGGGATTCATAGAAGCTCACGATGGCCGCATCGTCGGCGGCCCTGCGGTCAGTAACCTTGCGGTCGGTGGCCCCCTCCTGCGGCGCGGCCGCGCGCAAGAGCGCATCGGCGAAGGCCGCGGCGGGTGCCGGTGTGGCCAGCGACAGGGTGGGCTGGTTGCTTGACTGGGCAAGCCCCTGCCCCGCGACCAGGCTCGCGACGGCCCCGAGCGCGAGCGCCCAGCGGGGGGCGGGGTTGGGCCGGTCTGCGGGGCGGCGACTCAGGGCAGAAACAGGCCGCAGAGAGGCCGGCCGGGACGAAAAGCGCATCGTTTCCTCGGAAAAAGTCTTGCAAGGACAATTGGCCGCACCATCCGGGGATTCGCGCGCCCCTGTCCATGCCACCCGGATCATCACACGCAAAATCTTGCGGTCTGGGGCATTTCCGCCACGACCCCCGGTCCGTTTCCTGTCCGTTTCCTGTCCGCCGCCGACGGAGCCGCGCGCCCGGTGCGGGCGTGGCAAATTTCTGCCGAAACCGTTTCACGCCCGTGAGGGGCAACAATTCCCTAGTTGGCGCGAGAATCGTTGTGTGCCATACACGAACCCAGTTGGGGATAAGTCGCCCAAGACCAACAAAAATGCGGCGCGCCCTCATGGGACAGGAAACAAAACCAGATGAGCGAATCCGCTTCCTCGGGACTCTCGCGGCGTGGGCTGTTGGGCGTTTTCGCCGCCACCACGCTGACCGCCGCGCCGACCTATGCAAATGTGTTCGGTTTTCTGAAGGGCGCGGGCGATGTGCGTCGCATCCGCATGTATTCCGGCCGAACCGGTGAGAGCATCGACACGATCTACTGGATCGAAGGCCAATATATTCCCGAGGCGCTGAACGAAGTCAGCTACTTCATGCGTGACTGGCGCCAGGACGAGATCAAGGCGATGGACCCCCGCACGGTCGACATCGCCGCCGCCGCCCACCGGCTTCTGGACATCGACGAACCCTTCATGCTTTTGTCGGGCTACCGCACCAAGGCCACGAACGCCATGCTGCGCGAGAACACCCCCGGCGTCGCCCGCAAGTCGATGCACATCGAGGCCCGCGCCGCCGACGTGCGCCTGCGCTCGCGCTCGGTCAGCCAGATCTACAGCGCCGCGATGGCCTGCGAGGCCGGCGGCGTCGGCCGCTACAGCCACTCGAACTTCGTCCACATGGATTGCGGCCCGGTCCGCACCTGGAACGGCTGACCCTTCGTCGCCGGTCAAGCCGGGGCGCCTTCGGGCGCCCTTTTCGTTTCGGCAGATGCCCGGTTGAAAGGCCCCGCCGTCCACGCTATAGACCGCGCAGCACGCACCCGTAGCTCAGCTGGATAGAGTGCTGCCCTCCGAAGGCAGAGGTCACAGGTTCGAATCCTGTCGGGTGCGCCAATAAAATCAAGGACTTAGCGGCCATTCTTGAGCGTTGGCTTTGTAGCGGCCCCCAGAAATGACCCAGAAACCCCGTCTTCCAGCCCACCTAGCCTTCGAATCCATGGAGCGCACCGCCATTTCTTGACGGTCGGGATGTTGATGCGCATAGACGCGCTCGGGCGGCTCCATCGTCACGCCGAAGAAGCCGCACAGGTTTCATTTCTGGGCGCCGGGCTGCATGGCTCAGGTGATGGCGGCCAATTGGCCCCCAGCGCAAGGCGAAGGGCCCTTCCGGCGAAAGCGGCGCCCCACTCCCCACCACCGCCCCCCCTTACGCAGGTTGCAGATAGGCCGGCGTGTCGGTCGGCGGCTCGATGACCGCGGTGATCTTCAGCTGGGCGATGGTGCGGTCGCGGGCCTTGGAGAGGTGGGCGGCGAGTGTGGCCATCGCGGCGGCGATGTCGTCCGACAGGATCAGCTCAATCACCTCGCCCAGCTCGATGATCGACTGGGTGTCCGGCGGCAGGCCCATCGAGAAGAGGGCCGACTGGCAGGCCTCGAGCGCGCGGCGGTTGCTGGAGATGTGGCGGGCCAGGTCGATGTTCGTGGTGCAAAGGACCGTCGTCTCGAAGAAACGGGTCTCGAGCGCGAACCAGTCACGCGCCGAAAGCGCCTGCGACGGGCTGAGCCGGCCGATCTGGTCGGCCAACCCGCGCAGGGCGGCCCAGTCGAACATCGCCAGCTGCAGGGCGGCGGTTTCCAGGATCGAGCGCAGCTCGAACCTGTCCTTGATGCGCTGCGAGGTCAGCGGTTCGACGATCCAGCGCGACGAGGGGCTTTTCTGCACCAGCCCGCGTTCCTGCAGGCGGCCGAGCACGTCGCGCACGACGGTGCGGCTGACGCTGAATTCCTCGCCCATCAGCACTTCGTTGATCCGGTAGCGCCCGAAGATCAGTCTGCGCGACAGGGTCTGTTCGACATCTTCGTAGATCAGCTCCCAGTTGGCCTTGCCGACTGAATCGTCGATTTCGTTCAGGTCCAGCTCGATCAGGCGAAGGTCGTCCCGCTTCGGCGTGCCGCCCGTGCCCCCGACCATGAAGCCGCGCCCGAAATAGCGGCTGACCGCGCCTTCCGCCTCGAGCATCTCGAGCGCGCGTTTCACCGTGGCGCGCGACATGCCCAGCCGTTCCGACAGGCCGCTCTCCTGCAGGACAAGGCCGGGATAGAGCAGCCCGCGTTCGAGGTTGCGCCTGAGGGCCGCCGCTGCGGCTTCGAACATGGTGGCAGGTCTGCACGCCGCGATCTGGCTTTCGCCGGCATCTCCGGGATGTGCGTCCATGTGCCATCGCAGAAATGTCGGTTCACGAACCATAGGCGCGGCACGCGGCAAGAGGAACCCAAACCACCCGCCGAACCGGCGGGGTGCCGGGTGTTTCCGTCCCAAACGCCGGCCCGGCGCCGCCATCTAGCCACCAGCCGCGCCGCCGATCCAGAGAAAACGCCTTTCCGTGTTCAAAGATCATTTTCCATCGTGCTCGAATCCTAAAACGATCCCTGTATGCAGCCAGCAAAGCGGGGGGGTGCTTTTGCTTCCGCTCAGCCGTGTGACCCGGCGCTACGGTGATACCCTGGCGCTTGAAGGGCTGTCCCTGACGGTGCCGGACGATACATATGTGTCGCTGCTTGGCGCCTCGGGGTCGGGCAAGACGACGCTCCTGCGGCTGATCGCCGGGTTCGAGGCACCCGATCAGGGCGCCATCGCGATGAATGGGCAGGTGATCGACGCCATGCCGCCGCACTTGCGCGACATCGGGTTCGTCTTCCAGAACTTCGCTCTGTTTCCGCACCTGAACGTGGCCGACAACGTCGGTTTCGGCCTGCGTCACCGGGCCGTGTCGCCCGTCGCAAACGCGGCCGAGGTCAATGACCGGGTCCGGGCGGCGCTGGCGCTGGTCGGGCTCGACGGCTTCGGGCATCGCGCCGCCAGCGCGATTTCGGGCGGCCAGCGGCAGCGCGTGGCGCTGGCGCGGACCGTGGTGACAGAGCCGAGGAGCGTCCTTCTGGACGAGCCGCTGGGCGCGCTCGACGCCAACCTGCGCGCCCGCATGTGCGACGAGCTGCGCGCCATCCGCGAGCGGCTGAAGATCAGCTTCCTGTATGTCACCGGCTCGGAAACCGAGGCGCTGACCATGGGGGATCTGGTGGCGGTTCTGTCAGACGGCAAGATCGTCCAGTCCGGCCCGCCCGACGTGCTTTTCAACCGGCCCCGCAACGCCGATGCGGCGCGGCACCTGAACGCCTGGAACATCTTCGATACGCGCGCCCTCGACACCACCGTGCCCGCGCCGCAGATGGCTGTGCGGTTCGAACAGATCGGCATCGCCACGCCGGGCCGGGCGCCGCGAGGCCACCTGAGCCTGCCCGCCCGCTACCTGGCGGGCGAGTTCAACGGGCCGACGGCGCTGCACTTCTTCCGGGCCGCGGACGACAGCCTCGTGCAGGTCGTCGAGCACCTGAGCCAGCCACGCCTGCCGGCGATGACCGAGGGCGACAACTACCACCTTCACTTCGCGCCGGACCTGGCCCGCGAATTTCCCGGAGCCCCGTGATGACCGCCGTGATGACCGACAGGGCCGCAACTGATGCGCCCTCGCCCGCCAAGGGCCGCCGGCAGAGCGACAAGCGCCGCGCGCTTGCGCTTCTGAGCCCGGGCATCCTGCGGATGCTTCTCTTCATGGTGCTGCCGATGTGCATCGTGGTCCATGTGTCCTTCTGGGCGCAGATCACCTTTGCGGCAAAGCCGGACCTGACCACGACAAGCTGGGAAAGGTTCCTCAGCACGCCGACCTATCTGGCGGCGATCTGGGCCACGCTCAGGGTCTGGGTCATCGTCCTGGTGGCGACGCTGCTGGTCGGCTATCCCGTCGCCCTCTTCATCGGGCTTTTCGTTCGCAACAAGACGCCGCAGACCAAACTTCTTGTCGCCTGCGTGATCCCCTTCTGGACCTCGTTCCTGATCCGCGTCATCGCCTGGCGCCCGATGCTTGGCACCGAAGGCGCGATCAACGTGATCCTGATGAAGCTCTGGATCATCGACCAGCCGCTGACCTTCCTTCTGTTCTCGGAATTCTCGGTGCTGGCCGGCATGACGCGGATCTACTGCGTGTTCATGGTCGAGCCTTTCACCTTCATGCTGGGCCGGATCGACCCGTCGGTGATCGAGTCCGCACGCGATCTTGGCGCCTCGTTCTGGACCATCTTCCGCAAGATCCTACTGCCCCTGTCGCTGCCAGGCGTGATCGTCGGCGCGATCTTCGTGTCGGTCATGGTGCTGGGCGAGTTCGCCACCGCCGCCTCTTTGTCGGGGCGCAAGGTCAACCTTCTGGGCAACATCATCGTCAGCCAGGTCGGGTCGCTGAAATGGGCCTTCGCCGCCGTCGCCGGGGTCGTCCTGACCGTCATCAATTCCGCCGTCATCGCACTCGCGCTGCTTGTCGTCGACCTGCGCAACGAGATGTGAGCCATGCAATCCAGCGTCCTGCGCCCGGTATTGGCGATCTATACGGCGGCATTCCTGCTGTTCCTCTATGGACCGATGATCATTCTGGCGATCCTGTCGTTCCAGAGTGCCGAGGCGGCCCGCAATTCCCGATCCGCGACTGGTCGACCTACTGGTACCGGCACCTCCCGAGGCCTGACCAAAACCTCGCGCGTGTCGCAGCTGCCGGTCGGCGAAAGCCCGATCCGCTCGATCCTCGTTGCCTTCATGACGACGGTCGTCTCGACCGTGCTAGGCGTGATGAGCGCCGAGGCCTTCCGCACACGGTTCAAGGGGTCGGGCGTCGTCTTCTACACGATCATCCTCGGCATGATGGTGCCGGGCGTGCTGGTCGGCCTTGGCATGGCGCTTCTGTCGAACACGGTGGGCGTCGGCCAGGCCTGGTGGAGCACCGTGCGCGGCGAGGTGGCCGAGGCGCTGCTGAACCTGCACAGCCTGCGCGCCCGGGGCGAGGTCAGTTTCGCGCGCGTGGTGATCGAAACCACGGGGCTCGCCGATCCCTATCCGGTGCTGCAAACCCTGACCGCGCATCCCGTGCTGCGCAGCCATTATGTCAACGGCGGCGTCCTGACCACGGTCGATGCCGTCGACCTTGACCATCCGTTGCGCCACCGCTCCGAGGCGCTGCGCCAGATCGCCGCCGCCGACCGGATCGTGCCGACCAAGACCGATCTGGCCGAAGCGGCGGCGGTCGAGATGCTCAGCGCCCGCCTCGGCCGGATCAACCCGGCGGCCGGGATCGTCACGAGCCTTGATCCGACGGAGAGTATCCTTGCTGCGCTGCGGCCCGGCCAGGGGGCCGCGACACCGGCCCATGTCTGCGATGCCGGGTGCGGCCCTGACCATGACCACCCTCACCACCATCACCACGCCCACCACGACGATGCCCTGGGCGTGACCAGCTTTTCCCTGGTCATCGACGGGGCGGTCGATTGGACCATGTTCGGGATGTGGCTTACGCTCCTCCTGCACAAGCAGGGCGACCGCATCTTCAGGGTGAAGGGTATTCTGGTGATCGAAGGCGAATACCGGCCGGTGGCTATTCACGGCGTCCAGCATCTGGTTCATGCGCCGACGCACATGGCGACGTGGCCCGCAGGCCCCCGCCAGTCGCGCATCGTCTTCATCCTTGAAAACCTTGACCCCGACCTGATCCGCCGGCCGTTCGCGGCCTTCATGGGGCTCATCCCGGCAAGGATCGCCGCATGAGCCAGCCGCTGCGCATCCTGACGACCGAATTCCAGCCCTGGGACCTTCTGAAGGCGCGGGCCGAGGCTGACCTCGGCTTCGAGGTCGAGTTCATCGAATGCGACTTCATCAACACCCAGCGCCGCGCGGCCGTCGATCCGCAAAGCTACGATATCTATGACCAGTGCTTCCACAACCTCGACCTCGTCTGGCACCGGCGCGCCATCCAGGCCATCGACACCCGGCGGATCACGCAGTGGGACAAACTCGGCAACCTTACCCTGACGGGCGCCGAGGACCACCGGCCCCAGCTGGGCGACGCGCCCTTGTCGCGGCTCTATGTCCAGCCGGACGGCACGCTGTCGTCGGTGCCGACGGGCAAGATCTCGATGCTGCCGACCTTCTACAATTTCGACAGTTTCGCGGTGGAGGCGAGCCTCATCGACGTCGACCGCGAGGTGACGAGCTGGGCCGAACTCCTTGCCCCCCGCTGGGCCGGTCGGGTGGCCTTGGTCGATGAGCCCGCCATCGGCTCGTTCGATCTGGCGCTTGGCCTGTCGTCTGCGGGGCGGATGCGCTTTGCGGACATGGGCAACATGACGGTCGCAGAGATCGACGCGCTCATCGAACATGCGCGCCGGCTGGTGCAGTCGGGGCATCTGGCGAGCTTCTGGCAGCGGGCGAACGAACCTGTCGAGGGCTTTGTCCGGGGCGACCTGAAGGTGGCGTCGATCTGGTCGCCCGCGCTGGTCGAGATGAAGGCCGCGGGCGTGAAGGTCCGGCAGGCCCAACCGCAGGAAGGCTACCGCGCCTGGCACGGCGGCATGTGCCTGTCGCGGCATCTGGAGGGCGCGCGGCTCGACCGGGCCTATGAATGGCTGAACTGGTATCTGGACGGCTATGCCGGTGCCGTAGTGGCGCGGCAGGGCTACTACATGTCGGCCCCCGACCGGGTGCGCGCCCACCTTGCGCCAGACGAATGGGCCTACTGGTACGACGGTCTGCCGGCGGCCTCGGACCTGCCCGATGCGACCGGCCAGACGGCGATCCTGAAGGGCTCGGTCCGGTCGGGGGGGCCACTCTCGGACCGCGCGCGGCATATCGCGATCTGGAACACCACCATGGACGAACACAACTACCTTGTCCGGCGCTGGACCGAGGTCGTGGCACTTGCCGCCGCACGGCGCGGCTCCGGCCAGCGCGCCGGCTGATCCTGGGAACCCCATGACACATATCGTCCTGATCGCCACTGGCTCTGCCGCCGCATCGACATGCTGCTTGCCGATGTGGCGGTCAGCGGGGTCGTGGTGACCCATGGCACCGACACGATGGAGGAAAGCGCTTACCTGGCCTGGCTTCTGGTGCGGTCGGACAAGCCCGTGGTCTTTGCCGGCGCACAGCGCCATGCGGGACAGCAGGACACCGAAGGGCCGCGCAACATCCATGACGCCATCCTGCTCGCGGCCAGCGGAGCGCCGGACGGCATCGGTGCCGCGATCGTCTTCGAGGGCGACATCCACGGCGCCCGCCATGTCGCCAAGACACATACGTCGCGCGTCGACACCTTCCGCTCTGCCGGCTTGGGGAAACTGGGCGAGATCGACGGGGGCGAGGTCCACCTCTATTCCCGCCCGGCGCTGCCACGCCCGCAGATCGCCGCCCCCCGCCTTGACCCCGATGTCGAGCTGATCGCGCTCAGCCTCGGATCGACACCGCGCTATCTGGACCGGGCCGGCGCGAACGGCGCGTCGGGCATCGTCCTTTCGGCCTTCGGCCGTGGCAATGCGCCGAAGGGATTTGCCGCCGCAACTGAAAGGCTCGTCGCCGCAGGCATCCCCGTCATCATCGCCTCACGCTGTGCCGAGGGCCGGACGCGCGCGGGCTAGGGCAACGAAAGCGGCGGGCGCACCCTGGTCGAGGCGGGCGGCATCCTTGCCGGTGCCTTGCGCCCACACCACCGTCCTAAGGGCGCGTTGGCGGCAAGGAACCCCGCCCGGACGCGATTTGGCGCCTTTTGCAACATCTGTGGCGCCGCCTGCCACTGATATGGCATCAGATGCGAGTTAGGTCAGTCGCAAAGCCAAACGGAGGACCTGACATGAACGCCACATCCCAACCCGCCGCACTGGTCACCGGCGCTTCGTCCGGCATGGGCAAATCCATCGCCAAGCGCCTGATCGCGGACGGTTATCTGGTCTATGTCGCGGCGCGCAGCACCGACAGGATGGCCGATCTTGCCGCCCTTGGCGCGGTGCCCCTGAAGCTCGACATCTCGAAGGATGCCGACATCGTCGCCGCCGTCGAGGCGATCACCCGGCGCTCGGGCGGCGTCGAGGTTCTGGTGAACAACGCGGGCTATGGGCTTTGCGGCCCGGTCGATGACGTTTCGCTCGACGAGGCGCACCATCAGTTCGAGGTCAACGTCTTCGGCCCCGCGCGCCTGACCCAACTGCTGCTGCCGGCGATGCGGGACCGGCGCAAGGGCACCATCGTCAACATCACCTAGATGGGGGGCAAGATCTAACGCTTCTCGGCGCCCGGTATCACGCAACCAAACATGCGCTCGAAGGCTGGTCGGACAGCCTGCGGCTGGAACTGGCGCCCTTCGGCATCCGCGTGGTGGTGATCGAGCCGGGCCAGATCGAGACGGGCTTCGGCGCTGCGGCCTCGCAAGGCCTGCGCGAAAGGTCGCGGGCCACGGCCTATGCCACGGCCTATGCCACGGTGGCGAACCGCGTGGCGGACGTGATGGACCAGAGCTACGGCCGCGGCCGCGGCACCGACCCCAAGGTCATCGCCGACGTGGTGGGCGATGCGGTCAGGGCCGCCCGGCCCCGGACCCGCTATGCCGCCGGGAAATATGCCAGGCTGATGATCGGCGTGCGGAAGTGGCTGGGCGACCGGGCCTTCGACCGGCTGATCCTGAGCCGGATGTGAGGGGGCGATGGCCGTGACCCCACGCACAGACGCGCGCGACAAGACCCGGCTGCCGCAGGCCTTCTGGCGGGCCGCCGAGCGGGCGGGACTGTCGGCCCCTGCCCTTCTGCGGCTCGCGTAACCGCCCGCGTCGCTTCATCTTCAGCCGCAGGCCCAGCTTTCGACGGCGCAAAATTTCGCGCTCTGGCGCGCGGTCATGGTCCTGTCGCAGGACCCGGCGATCGGCCTGCGCATGACGCTGGATACCGAGATGTCGGGCCATCCGCCGGCGACGATGGCCGCCTTCCTGGCCCGCGACTACCGGCCCGGCCCAACCCGGCGGGCGCGGTTCAAGCGGCTCTGAACGCCCGAGGAGCTGACCCTGACCAAGATGGCGGGCGAGGCGCGCGCCACCCTGCGCTGGCTTTTTGCCGACGGGCCTGAGCCGGACGCGGCGGCCGATGTGACCGCGGCAACCGTCCTTGAGCTTGGTCGGCGCGGAACGGGGCAGCCCCTGGCGCCCATCCGGGTCGAGCTGACGCGGCGAGAGGGGATCACGGACCGGCACCGCGCCTATTTCGGCGCGACGATCCGGCTTGGCGCGGCGGAGAACGCTGAGATCCTGAACCGCGCCGACGTGGGCCTGCCCCCTGCCGGGCACAATCCCGACCGGCTGGCCCTGCTCGAGCCGTCGCTGGCCGAAAGCTTGCGCGACTTCGAGGGCGCCCAGGCCCTGTCGGACCAGGTCAGGGTCCTGATCCGGCGCGCGATCGCCAGCGGCAAGCCGGACGTGGCCGAGGCCGCGCGCGAGTTGGGCCTGAGCGAGCGCACGCTTCAGCGCCGGATCGGCGAAGAGGGCGCGACTTTCCGCGACCTGCTGGGCGAGGCGCGCCAGGACCTGAGCCTGACGCTTCTGTCGGACCGGCAAAACGGGATCGACGAGATCGCTTTCCTGGTCGGCTTCCAGGACACGAGCTCGTTCTACCGCGCCTTCCGCTCATGGAAGGGCCTCGCGACGGCGGAGTGACGGGCCCGGCAGCAGGCCGTCCGCCACATTCGCCCATTACATCCGCCCGTATGTCCGCATCAGGTCGACAAGGCGCGCGGTGTCGATCCCCTCGCATATCTTGCCCATGGGCTTGACGTGGGGCACGTCCTCGCCCTGGACGATGGCGTTCAGGACGGCTTCGTCCACCGCCTCGACCGCCGCCTGATAAAGCGGGTCGATCTGGTCGCGGTCGAGCGTGCGGCGGGTCTCGACCGCGCCTTCCCGCGTGGTGGTCGCGGAAGAGAAGGCCAGGAACAGGTCGCCCGAGGAATTGCCGCCCACGGTCCCCGATCGGCCGATCCCGAGGCTCGCGCGGCGCGCAAGCTGGGACAGGAGCGTGTCCGACAGCGGCGCGTCGGTCGCGATGACGACGATGATCGAGCCCTGGTCGCGCTGCGCGGGTTGCGCCTTGACCGGCATCTCGGCGCCGACCGGCACGCCCAGTGGCGTGAACCAGGGGCGCCGCCCGAAGTTCGCCTGCACGAGGACGCCCAGCATGTAGCCCTGCCCGCCGACCGTCACCCGGCGCGAGGCGGTGCCGGTGCCGGCCTTGAACTCATAGGCGATCATGCCGTTGCCGCCGCCGACCGAGCCTTCGGGCACCGGGCCCGCAGCGGCCGCATCGAGTGCCGCCTCGGCATCCTCGGGGCGGACGTGAAGGGCGGTGATGTCGTTCAGCCCGCCGTCGTAGGTTTCGGCCACGACCGGCATGGCCCAGGCGGTTTCCTCGCGGAAATAGGGGCCGTAGTGGCGCATCATCCAGGCGGTCGCGCCATGGTGGCAGGCGCCGATGCCGTGGGTGTTGGTGATGAGGATCGGGCCCTGCATGTAGCCCGCATCAGCGATCCAGTGGGTCCCCGTCATCTCGCCATTGCCGTTGAACGAGAAGAAGCCGGCGTAGACCGGCTCGGGCCGGTCGCGGTCGGGGCGCGGGCGGATGGCCGTGACGCCGGTGCGCATCCGGCGCACGGGGTCGGTCAGCGTGGTGAAGCCCACGAGGACGCCCGGAACGTCGGTGATGGCGTTCAGGGGGCCGGGCGTGCCGGGGATGGGCAGGCCCAGGTCGCGGGCGCGGGGTTTCTGCGTCGGGGGCGGGATGCGGGTCATGGGGGCTCCTGGGGGCTCCGGTCAGAGGCGGGCGCGGTGGGCGTCGGCGGGTGCCACGCCGAACAGCGCGCGAAAGCCTTGCGACAGCGCGCGGCGGCTCGCAAAGCCGCAGGCGGCGGCGATGTCGGCAAGCGACAGGTCGGTTTCCAGAAGGTAGGCCCGGGCGCGGGCCAGCCGAAGGTCGCGGTAATATTGCCCGGGCGAGCGGCCGAGGGTCGTG
Organism: uncultured Paracoccaceae bacterium; assembly: GCA_945952025.1. GTDB lineage: Bacteria > Pseudomonadota > Alphaproteobacteria > Rhodobacterales > Rhodobacteraceae > TMP-24. Next base: position 65,194 of record CAMFGW010000007.1, on the reverse strand, counting down.
GCGAACTGGCGCTCCATCTGCCGGGCCGACAGGCCGCCGATGCGGGCGAGCGCGGAACAGGCCAGCGGCTCCTCGATATGGGCCTCCATCGCCGCGACGATGCGCAGGACCGCCGGGTTGCGGGTCCGGGCGCGCAGCGCCGTCGGCATGCGCTGGCCGGTTCCCGGCGCGCGGGCCTGGCCATGCAGGCACATCTCGCCCACGGCTGCCGCGAAGCTGTCGCCATGGTCGCGCGCGATGATCGCCAGCATCATGTCGGTCGCGGCCGCGCCCCCCGCGCAGGTCATGTGACGCTCGCCCAGCACATAGAGTTGCGGCAGGGGATCGCGGCCGAAAAGCTCGCGAAAGCCAGCCTGGTTCTCCCAGTGGAGCGTATAGTCCTCGTCCCCCAGAAGCCCCGCGCGGGCCAGCGTGCAGGCCCCGGTGCAGATGCCGCCGGTGGTGCCCCCCCGCCGGTCGTGGGCGCGCAGCCAGTCAAGGACCGGGCGGCTCGCGGCATCCGCGCCGCCGACGCCCGCGCAGACAAGGACGGTCGCGCGCCGGTCGACGGGGCCGAGCCCGCAATCGGCCGCGACCGACACGCCCGAGGACGAGACGGCGGGCGCGCCGTCCGCGCTGGCAACCCGCCAGCGGTAGAGCGGCTTTTGCGACAGCTGGTTGGCGATCCTGAGCGGGTCGATCGCCGCCGCAAAGGCCAGAAGCGTGAAGCGCGGCAGGGTCAGGAAGACATAGTCGCGGGTCGTGACGGGACCGGGCGCGGCCTTGTAGGCGACGCCCTGCGGGATGACCGCGCCGGTGGTGTCGGCGGCGGCGATGGTCGGTTGATCCTTCATGCCCCTCCCGGAGGTCTGTCTCGAGACGGCCTGCAGGATCGGGCCTTAGGCCAGCGGGGTCAAGGGCGGCCGCCACCCCCCTTCTGGCCCGTTCAAAGGGTCGTGAGGCCGGGCCGCTTCGATTGCCCCCGGCCATTGCGTCCGGGCCAAAGATGGGGCCAAGTCTTTCCGGTAGGGCGGCCGCGATGGGCCTGGCCGAGTCGTAAAGCGGCCTGTGGCGGCTTTGGCCGGCGGCCCGCGAAGGGGTGACGGATGCGGCGGCCGCGACGGGCGGAGAAAGGTCAGGGGCAGATGGGGAAGCGCGCGGCGCTGGTCCTTTGCCTTCTTTCCCTGTCGCCGGTCGGTCCGGCCGTTGCGCAGACTGCGGCCCAGACCACCACGCAGAACACTACCCAAACGGCTCCTGCCGCGCCGACCTCGGGCACCAAGGTCCCTGGCCCCGCAGGCGCACCGCGCGGGCCAATCTCGGTCGGGGTGATGGTCGTCCACCTGCAGGAAGTGCCCCTGCGCCGCCTGCTGCCCGGGCGTGCGCTCGCGGCCGAGGCGGTCGACGTGCGGCCGCAGGCGGGGGGCGAGGTCAAGGAAATCCTCTTCACGCCGGGGGCGACGGTCGCGGCGGGCGATCCGCTCTTCCGGCTGGACGACGGGCCGGTCCGCGCCGATCTGGCGGCGGCCGAGGCGGCGGTGGCGGGTGCCAGGGCCGGGCTGGCGGCCGCCGAGGCCACCGTGGCACGCAACAGCGCGCTGGCCGGCGGAGCAGTCAGCGAGGCGGAGCAGACGGCGGCCGTCGTGGCGCTCGGCCAGGCGCAAGCGCAGCTCAAGTCCGCCGAGGCTGCGCGGGACAAGGCGGAACGCGCGGTCGACGATACGCTGGTCAAGAGCCCGATCGCGGGCGTGACCGGGCTCGCCTCGGTCGAGGTGGGCGACCTGGTGACGGCCGGTCAGGCGGCGGGGCTCGTGACCGTGACGCGGGCCGATCCGATCCGGGTCGACGTGAGCGAGCCCGCGCCCACCTACCTGGCCGATCTGGCCGCGATTGCTGCCGGTCAGCTGACCCCGCCCGCGACGCCCGAGGTGCGGATCAAGGGCGAAGACGGCGCGCCCGTGGGCGGTCCGGGGCGGCTTGTCCGGCAGGGAACGGACGTGTCGCCCACGACCGGCACCCTGTCGGCGCGCTATGCGTTCGACGGTGCGGGCGACGGTGCGGGCGACGGCGCGGGGGGCGCCGGGCTTTTGCCCGGCCAGTTCGTGCGGGTCGAGATCACCAAGGGCACGCGGCGCGCAATCCTTGTCCCGCAGCGCGCGACGAAGCGGGCGACGAGCGGCGTGCTGACCGCCTTCGTCGTCGAAGGCACGGGCGAAGCCGCGAAGGCCGTGCAGGTCAAGCTGGTCGAGGACGGCACCGAGGGCAGCGCCTGGGTCGTCCTCAGTGGGCTCGAGGACGGGGCGGCGGTGGTCCTTGACGGGCTCGACAAGTTGCAGGACGGGGCGCGGGTGACGACGGCTCCGGTGACCATCGACGCAAGCGGCGTGGTGCTTCAGGCAGGCGACACGAAGCCTGCCGATCCGTCCGCCAAGGTGCCTGCCGCGACCGGCACTGCACCCCCTGCCCCGCCTGCGCCCTGACATGGCGCGCTTCTTCATCCCGCGACCGATCTTTGCCTGGGTCCTGGCGATCGCGGTCATGCTGGCCGGCGCCTTTTCGATGCGCATTCTGCCCGTGTCGCAATATCCCGACATCGCGCCGACGACGATCAGGGTCATCGCCTCCTACCCCGGGGCGACCGCCCTTGCCGTCCAGAACTCGGTCACGCAGGTGATCGAGGACAGCCTGACCGGGATCGACGGGCTCCTTTACACCGTGTCGAACTCGTTTCTGGGCCGGTCGACCGTCACGCTCACCTTCGACAGCCAGGCCGATCCGACCAAGGCCCTGAACGATGTGCAGGCCCGCGTCCAGCAGGCCGAGGGGCAGCTGCCGACGGTGGTGCAGGCCCAGGGCGTCACGGTCACGAAATCCTCGTCCTCGATCCTGATGATCGCGCCCCTGATCTCGACCGACGGCAAGCGCACGACGCCCGAACTGGGGAACCTTGTGGAAGAGGTGGTGCAGGGCCAGGTCAAGCGCACGCAGGGCGTGGGCGACATCCAGCTTTTCGGGTCGGGCTATGCGATGCGGATCTGGCTTGATCCCCTGAAGCTTGCCTCCTTCGGGCTGACGCCCGTCGATGTCACGACGGCGGTGGCGGCCCAGAATGCCACGGTGTCGGTCGGCAGCCTTGGCACCCTGCCGGTCGTGCCGGGCCAGCAGTTCACCGCAGCCGTGACCGCGCAGGACCTGATGACCAGCGTCGATGACTTCCGCAACATCCTTCTCAAGTCCGAGACGGGCGGCGCAGCCGTCTACCTGCGCGACGTGGCCGACATCGAGATCGGGCAGACGCGCTACGGCGGGGACTCGCGGCTGAACGGCCAGCCGGCGAGCGGCTTTGGCGTCATGCTCGCGACCGGCGCCAATGCGGTCGACACCGCGGCCGCCGTGCGCGAGACGCTTCGCAGCGTCGAGGCGGCGCTGCCTGCGGATGTGAAGCTGTCGGTCGCCTATGACACGGCACCTTTCGTCGCCGCCTCGATCGACAAGGTCTACCGCACGCTCGCCGAGGCCGTGGGCCTGGTCCTGCTGGTCATGCTGCTTTTCCTGCAGAACCTGCGCGCGACCTTCGTGCCCCTGGTCACGATCCCGGTCGTCCTTCTGGGTGCCTTCGCCCTTCTGGCGGCGGCGGGGCTGACGATCAACACGCTGACCATGTTTGCCATGGTGCTGGCCATCGGACTCCTGGTCGATGACGCCATCGTCGTCGTCGAAAACGTCCGCCGGCTGATGGAGGACGAGGGGCTGGGTCCCGTCGCCGCGACGGAAAAGAGCATGGGCCAGATCACGGGCGCGCTTCTGGGGATGACGCTGGTGCTGACGGCGGTCTTCCTGCCGATGGCCTTCTTCGGCGGTTCGACCGGGATCGTCTACCGGCAGTTTTCGGTCACGATCATCGGGGCCATGCTTCTGTCGCTGGGCGTCGCAATGTCGCTGACGCCGGCCCTTTCCGCGTCGGTCCTGCGGCCGCCCGGCACAGGGACCGGCCCCGGTGCGCGGATCGCGGCGGCGCTCAAGGCCGGGATCGACCGTCTGGGCGAGCTTTATGCCCGCCTCGTCCACTGGACGCTCAGGCTGCCTGCGCTGATGCTTCTGCCGCTTGCGCTTGCGCTGGCGACGGCGGCGACCTGGTATCTGTTCTCGGCGCTTACGCCCACCTTCATCCCGGCCGAGGATCAGGGCGTCCTTCTGGCCTCGGTCCAGTTGAGCGACGGCTCGACCTTCGCCCAGACGAACGCCGTCGTCTCCGAAATCGAGCAGTACCTGAAGGTCGACGAGGCCGGCACCGTCGCAAGCTATCTGGTCACGCAGGGGTTCAGCTATTCCGGGTCGGGCCAGAACGCCGCCCAGATGTTCATCACGCTCAGGCCCTATGCCGAACGCACCCGGCCGGACCAGAGCGCTGCGGCCATCGCCGAGAGGGCAACCAAGCGGTTTGCCGGGTCGCGCGCCGGGCGCATCAGCTTCCTGCCGCCGCCGGCGGTGCCGGGGCTGGGGAACTTCGGCGGCTTCAGCCTCTATCTCCTGGACCAGTCGGGCCAGGGGACGGACGCGCTTCGCGCCACGGCCGACAGGCTCGAGACGATGGCGGGGGCCGATCCGCGGCTGACGAACGTGCAGGCGCGGGGGTCGGACGATACGGCGGCCTTGCGCATCAACATCGACCGCGCCAAGGCCGAGGCGATGGGCGTGGACGTGGCGCAGGTCAACGCCATGCTGTCGGTGATCTTCGCCGGGCGCGAGGTGAACGACTTCCAGCTGGGTGCGCGGCTTCGGCCCGTCTATGTGCAGGGGATGGCCGCCGCGCGGATGCAGGCTTCGGATATCGGCCGCTGGTTCGCCCGCAACAAGGACGGAGAGATGGTGCCGCTCGCGGCCTTCGCCTCGGTCGACTGGCGCCCGGTCGCGCCGCGCCTGACGCGTTTCAACGGGGTCGACGCCGTGGCCTTCAGCGGGTCCGAGGCGCCGGGCTATTCCTCGGGCCAGGCGATGGCCGCGATGGAAGAACTGGTGGCGAGCCTGCCGGGCGGCTACGGCGCGGCCTGGGCCGACCTGTCCTACCAGGAGCGTCAGTCGGGGTCGCAGGCGCCCTACCTTTATACGCTCTCGGCGCTCGTGGTCTTCCTGGCGCTCGCGGCCCTTTACGAAAGCTGGTCGATCCCCTTCGCCGTCATGCTGGCGGTGCCCTTCGGCATCATGGGCGCGGCAGGGGCGACGCTCTGGGCCGGACAGGCGAACGATGTCTATTTCAAGGTGGCGATCCTCGCGACGGTGGGGCTTGCCGCCAAGAACGCCATCCTGATCGTCGAGTTCGCCCACCAGCTCGAGGCCCTTGGCAAGTCCCCGCGCGACGCGGCGGCAGAGGCGGCGCGCCTGAGGTTCCGGCCGATCCTGATGACCTCGCTCGCTTTCCTTCTGGGCGTCACGCCCCTTGCCATTGCCACGGGTGCCGGGGCGGCGGCGCAGCGGTCGATCGGGGTCGGCACGCTTGGCGGCATGGCGGCGGCGACGGTCCTGGGGCTGCTCGTGGTGCCCGCGCTTTATGTCATCGTGCGCTGGCTGGCAGGCGTGCGGAGGTAATCCGCGACAGACGCCCTTCAGTACACTTGCGGGAGCCTTGCGCACCGGGCCCTTCCCCTGCCATGGTCGCCCCTGCCCGGCACCCGTGCCGGAGCCGGAACCGAAGGCCCCGCCATGACCGAAAAGCCCCCGCGCCGCAGCCAGGCCTGGTATGGCAAGACGGACAAGGACGGCTTCATCCACCGCAGCTGGATGAAGAACCAGGGCTTTCCCGACCATGTGTTCGACGGCCGCCCGATCATCGGCATCTGCAACACCTGGTCCGAGCTGTCGCCCTGCAACTCGGGCCTGCGCGATCTGGCCGAGGGCGTGAAGCGCGGCGTGTGGGAGGCGGGCGGCTTCCCGGTCGAGTTCCCGGTGATGAGCCTGGGCGAGGCGCAGATGAAGCCCACCGCCATGCTCTTCCGCAACCTTCTGGCGATGGATGTCGAGGAATCGATCCGCGCCTATGGCATGGACGGGGTGGTGCTCTTGGGCGGGTGTGACAAGACCACGCCGGGCCAGCTGATGGGCGCGGCCTCGGTCGACCTGCCCTCTATCGTCGTCTCGTCCGGGCCGATGCTGAACGGCAAGTGGCAGGGCCGCGACATAGGTTCCGGGACCGATGTGTGGAAGTTCTCCGAAGCCGTGCGCGCGGGCGAGATGACGCTGCAGGACTTCATGGCCGCAGAGTCCGGGATGAGCCGGTCCAAGGGCGTCTGCATGACGATGGGCACCGCCTCGACCATGGCGAGCCTTGTCGAGGCGATGGGGATGAGCCTGCCCCTGAACGCCGCCCTTCCGGCGGTCGACGCGCGGCGCATGGCGCTGGCGCACATGACCGGCCGGCGGATCGTCGCCATGGTGGACGAGGGTCTGCGCCCCTCGCACATCCTGACGCGCGGTGCCTTTGAAAACGCAATCCAGGCCAACGCGGCCGTGGGCGGATCGACCAATGCCGTGGTGCATCTTCTGGCGCTCGCGGGCCGGGTGGGGGTCGATCTGAGGCTGAAGGATTTCGAGATCGGGTCGGACATTCCGCTGCTGGTCAACTGCATGCCGTCGGGCAAATACCTGATGGAGGATTTCTGCTATGCGGGGGGCATGCCGGTCGTCCTGAAAGAGCTTTCGGGCCATCTGCGCCCGGCGACGACCGTCATGGGCGGCGATATCTCGGCCTATGCCGAGGGCGCCCGGTGCTGGAACGACGAGGTGATCCGCCCCTTCGCCGACCCGGTCAAGCCCGCCGCCGGCATCCGCGTCCTTACCGGCAACCTTGCCCCCGACGGCGCCATCGTGAAGCCCTCGGCCGCGACGCCCGCGCTTCTGGAACATGAGGGCGTGGCCCATGTCTTTGGCTCCATCGAAGAGATGAAGGCCAACATCGACCGCGACGACCTGCCCGTGACCCCCGACACGATCCTTGTCCTGAAGGGCTGCGGACCGAAGGGCTATCCCGGCATGCCAGAGGTGGGCAACATGCCGATCCCCGCGCGGCTCGTGCGGCAGGGGGTGCGCGACATGATCCGCGTGTCGGACGCGCGCATGTCCGGCACGGCCTTCGGCACCGTCGTCCTGCATGTGGCGCCTGAGGCGCAGGCGGGCGGGCCCCTGGCGCTCGTGCGGACCGGGGACCACATCCGGCTTTCCGCGCGCGAGGGGCGGCTCGACCTTCTGGTGAGCGGGGCGGAGCTTGCCCGGCGACGCGAGGGCTGGACGCCCGACGCCGGACCCTATACGCGCGGCTACGCGAAACTCTACATCGACCATGTGCTGCAGGCCGACCGGGGCGCCGACCTCGACTTCCTCGTCGGCAAGGACACCCGCCCCGTGACGCGAGAAAGCCATTGACGGACCAGCCCATCTTCCCCGACCTCAAGGGCCGGTCGGTCTTCATCACCGGCGGCGGGTCCGGCATCGGCGCCGCCCTGACCGAAGGCTTCCTCAGGCAGGGCGCGAAGGTCGCCTTCTGCCAGCGCCGCGACAGCACGGCCTTCGCCGACCGGATGGAGGCTGCGACGGGCGCGCGACCCCTCTTCCTGCCGTGCGACCTGACCGATGTGCCCGCCCTTCAGGCCACGCTGGCCGAGGCTGCAGCGCGGCAGGGGCCGGTCACGGTCCTTGTGAACAATGCCGCCGACGACCAGCGCCGCGCGGTGATCGATGTCGATCCGGCCTTCTGGGACTGGTCGATGGCGATCAACTTCCGGTCCTACTTCTTTGCCGCGCAGGCGGTCATCCCCGGCATGAAGGTCGCGGGCGGCGGGTCGATCATCAACTTCACCTCGATCAGCTACATGATGGGACAGGACGGCTATGCCCCCTACATGTCCGCCAACTCGGGCCTGAACGGCCTGACGCGGGGGCTCGCGCGCGAGTTCGGGCCGGACCGTATCCGCGTCAATGCGCTGGCGCCGGGCTGGGTGCTGACCGACAAGCAGAAAGCGAAATGGGTGACGCCCGAGGCGCTGGCCGCCCACTTGGCGCGGCAATGCCTGAAAGAGCCGCTCGAGCCCGGCGACATCGTGGGGGGCTGCCTGTTTCTGGCCTCGAACCTGTCGCGGGCGATGACGGGGCAGGCCCTGGTGATTGATGGCGGAGTGGTGACGACGGGATGAAGGAACTTCACTGGATCGCGGTCGACTGGGGCACCACGCACCTGCGCGCCTGGGCGATGGGCGCGGATGGCCGCGTGCTGGCCGAGGCGCAGTCGGACGAGGGCATGGGGCGGCTCGCGCGCGAGGCGTTCGAGGGCGCGCTCCTGCGCCTTGTCGACCCCTGGATCGCAGGCCGCCCGGCGCCGGTGCCGGTGGTTGCGGGCGGCATGGTCGGGGCGCGCCAGGGCTGGGTCGAGGCGCCCTACCGCGCCGTCCCCTGCCCGCCCGTCGCCCCCGGCACTCTGGTTCCTGCGCCGGTCAACGACCCGCGCCTTGCGGTCGGCATCGTGCCGGGCCTGATGCAGGCAGCACCCCCCGACGTGATGCGGGGCGAAGAGGTGCAGATTGCGGGCGCGCTGGCGCTGGCCCCGGATTTCGACGGCGCCATCTGCCTGCCCGGCACCCATTCCAAATGGGCGCAACTCAGCGCGGGCGAGGTCGTCAGCTTCCAGACCCAGATGACGGGCGAGATGTTCGCGCTGCTGTCGACGCAGTCGGTCCTGCGCCACGGGCTGGCCGACGGCTGGGACGAGGCCGCCTTCGACGGGGGCGTCGCCGAAGGCGCGGCGCGGCCCGAGCGGCTCTTGTCGCACCTCTTCCGCATCCGGGCCGAGGGGCTCTTGCAGGGCCTTCCCGGTGCTGCGGCGCGGGCGCGGCTGTCGGGCCTTCTGATCGGGGCAGAGATCGCCAGCGCGCGGCCCTGGTGGCTTGGCCTGCCGGTCCTCTTGATCGGCGCGGGACCCCTGACCGCGCTTTACGCCCGTGCGCTTGTGGCCGAAGGGGTCACCGCGCGGGCGCTCGATGCAACGGACTGCACGCTGGCGGGGCTGATGCTGGCCGCGGGCGCAACGATTGGAGTGACAGAATGACCCGGCCCCTCATCGCCATCCTCAGGGGCCTGACCCCGCCCGAAGCCCCCGACGTGGGGCGCGCGCTGGTCGAGGCCGGGATCGGCGTGATCGAGGTGCCCCTGAACTCGCCCGATCCCCTGCGCTCGATCGTGGCGCTGGTGGCGACACTCGGCGACCGGGCCAAGGTCGGCGCGGGCACGGTCCTGACGGTCGAAGAGGTGGCAGCCGTGAAAGCGGCCGGCGGCCAGATCATCGTCTCGCCCAACATGGACCCCGACGTGATCCGCGCAAGCCGCGCCGCCCGGATGGAAAGCTGGCCCGGCGTCCTGACGCCGACCGAGGCCTTCGCGGCCCTGAAGGCGGGCGCGACCGGGCTGAAGCTCTTCCCCGGCAACCTGGTCGGGCCCGACGGGCTGAAGGCGCTGCGCCCGGTCCTGCCGAAGGGCACGCAACTTTACGCCGTGGGCGGTGCGGGGGCAGACAACCTTGGCACCTGGATCGCCGCCGGGGCCGACGGGTTCGGCATCGGCTCGGCGCTCTACAAGCCCGGCCTCACGCCGGCCGAGGTCGGCGCCCGCGCCCGCGCGCTGGTCGCAAGCTATGACAAGGCGGTGGGCGACAAGGCGGTGGGCGGCAAGGCGGTCGGCGACAAGGCGGTGGGCGCATGAGCGGCGCGCGGGTCTATGACGCCCGCCCCTGCCAGCTGGGCGAAGGCGTCTTCTGGCATCCGGTGCGCAACCAGCTCTTCTGGTTCGACATCCTGGGCCAGAGCCTTCTGTCCCTGGAAAAGGGCGAAGAGCGGCTCTGGCGCTTTCCCGAACTGGTCTCGGCCGCCGGCTGGGTCGAACGCGACATCCTCTTGATCGCCGGCGAGCGCGACCTGTTCCTTCTGGATATCGAGACCGAAGAGATGCAGGCGCTGGTCGAGCTGGAATCCGGCAACCGCGCCACGCGCTCGAACGACGGGCGCGCCGATCCGCAGGGCGGCTTCTGGATCTCGACCATGGGCAAGGCCGCCGAGGCGGGCGCGGGCGCGATCTACCGCTACGCGGAGGGCGAGCTGCGCAAGCTTTACGGCGGCCTGACCATCCCGAACGCCATCACCTTCACCCCCGACGGGCGGACCGCACAATTTGCCGACACGCGCGCGCACAAGGTGATGCGCGTGGCGCTCGACGCCGCCGGCTGGCCGGTAGGAGAGCCTTCGACCTTCCTCGACCTTGCGGCCGAGGGGCTGAACCCCGACGGTGCCACGATGGACGCCGAGGGGCTGACCTGGATCGCCGAATGGGGGGCCGCGCGCGTCGCGGCCTATGGGCCGGACGGACAGCGTGTGCGGACGGTGGCGATTGACGCACCCCATACCTCGTGCCCGGCCTTCGGGCCGGACGGGACGCTTTACTGCACCACCGCCCGGCAGGGCCTGGACAGCGCCGCCCTTGCCGCGAGCCCGCTTTCCGGCCAAACCTTCGCCGCCCCGGGCATCGCGCGGGGGCGGGCCGAGCATCAGGTCAGGCTCTGACGCCGTTTGGGCCCCGGACGCATGGCGCGTTTGCGGCAGGATGCCTTGCGCCTGCCCGCGTGCCGGGCGAGGTTGTCGGCAACCCAATCAGGAGGTGACCCCTGACCACGCTTTACTACGCCCTTGGCGCCTGCTCGCTTGCGCCCCACGTCACCCTCGAATGGATCGGCAAGCCTTACGAGGCCGTGCGGGTCAACTACGGCTCGCCCCGGCTTCTGGACGTGAACCCGGCCGGTGCGGTGCCGACGCTGCGCGAAGATGACGGCTGGACCCTGACCCAGGCCGGTGCGATCCTGGACTATCTGGCCGAAAAGCACCCCGAAGCCGGACTGTCGGGCGGCGAGAGCCCCCGCGAAGAGGCCGAGGCGCACCGCTGGTCGTCCTTCCTGACCTCGGACATGCATGCGGCATTCTGGCCGATCTTCCTGCCCTTCCGCTACACGACCGACCAAAGCGACGCGGCCAAAGAGGCGGTCGTCGCCGCCGGGCAGAAGCTGGTGGCCAGGCAGATGACGGCCCTCAACACCCACCTCGACCGGCGCCACTGGATGCTGGGCGAGGGACGCGGCAAGCGGTCGGTGATCGACGCCTACGCCTTCCCGATGATCCGCTGGGGGATGAAGGTTCTGCCGAACGGCGTTGCGGAATGGGCCAATGTCGTGGCGCTCCACGACCGTCTGGCGGCCGATCCCGCGGTCCAGAAAGTGCTGGCGGACGAGGCGGCGGCGGTGGCTGTCTGAGGCATGGTTGCGGGCATCCACCACGTCACGGGCGTCACCGCGAACGTCCAGAAGAACGTCGATTTCTACATGGGCTTTCTGGGCCTGAGGCTCATCAAGCAGACCGGCGGCTATGAGGACGGCGCGCAGCTGCACCTGCTTTATGGCGACCATGAGGGCCGCCCCGGCTCGCTTCTGACCTTCCTCGTCTGGCAGGACGGGGGGGCGGGGCGTGCCGGGCTGGGCGCGATTTCCGAAGTGTCGCTCGCCGTGCCCGCCGCCTCGCTCGGCGACTGGCTGACGCGCGCGCTGGCGGCAGGGGTGCCGGTGACGGGCCCAACGCGTGAGCTGGGCGAGCCGGTCCTCAGGCTGCGAGATCCCGATGGGCTGGGCCTGCGGCTGGTCGGCGTGCCAGAGGAGGGTGACGGCACGCCCCTTCGGGTCCACGGCGTCACCATCCTGACCGGGGACGGCGACAGGACCGCCGAATTCGTCCGCCGCTTCGGCTACCGCGAAAGCTTGCGCGAGGGGCCCTTCGTCCGCCTGACCTCTGGCCATGACATGGTCGATGTCCGCGCCTCGTCCGGCTTCGTGCCCGCGATGCTCGGGGGCGGCGCCATCGACCATGTGGCCTTCCGCGCCCCGGATGCCGAGGCGGTGCGCCAGATGCGCCTGTCCTTGAAGGACCATCCGGGCCTGACGAATGTCCATGACCGCAAGTATTTCCTGTCGCTCTATGTCCGCGAGCCGATGGGCACGCTGCTTGAATATGCGACCGACGGGCCGGGTTTCCTGATCGACGAGGAGGCGGACCATCTGGGCGAGACCCTGATGATCCCACCCCATGACGCGGCGCATGCCGCCGACCTGAAGGTCATGCTGCCCCAGTTCGCGCGCCCCGGCGAGCCGCGCCTGCCCGCGCGCGACCTGCCCTTCGTCCATCGTTTCTATACGCCCGATGACCCCGACGGATTGGTGATCGTGCTGGCCCATGGCAGCGGCGGGTCCGAGGCGGACCTGATGCCCCTTGCCCACCGGATCGCACCGCGCGCGACCCTTCTGGGGGTGCGGGGCCGGTCGCACGAGGAAGGCAACGCCCGCTGGTTCCGCCGCTTTGGCGAAGGGGTGTTCGATCAGGCAGACATCCGCGACGAGGCCGGGGCCTTCGCGGCCTTCCTTGACGGCGCGGTCAAGGGCTATGGGCTCGACCGCGCGCGGATGACGGGGCTCGGCCATTCCAACGGCGCGAACTTCCTTGGCGCGGTCCTGCAGCTTTATCCCCGTGCCCTGCCCCGCGCGATCCTGCTTCGCGGAATCGAGGCGCTGGAGGAGCCGCCGACATCGCCCTCGACCGGTAGCCGGGCGCTGGTCGTGACCGGCGAGGCGGACCCCCATGCGGGCCGCGCGGCGGCGCTCGTCACCGGCCTGACAGGCGCGGGCGTCGAAGTGACCGAGCGGCGGATCGCGGTCGGGCATGGGCTGGACCCGGCCGATGTAGTGGCCGTGCGCGACTGGCTGGCCGAAGTCTAGGTAGGGTTAAAAGTCTTCCGTTGCGGAAAGGCCGGGCCGGACGGAATCGGGAAACGCGACCAGCGTTTCCCCCGGCCGTGTGGAAGCAGGGCCGCTGGACCATTCGTGTCATGAGCCGTCAAAGGCCGGCGCCTGCCCCGGCGGGGGCGGAAGCGCCCGCCATGGGCGGGGCGGGCGCTGGCCGATGGCCTTTGGGCCACCGGCTGGGACAAAAGGTGAAGTCACCGCATGGCAGAGTCACTTGCCTCTGCCACTCGAACCGCTCGCCGACCTGACTCGCTGGGCCGGGCGGGAAAGGGAAACGCGACCAGCGTTTCCCCCGGCCGCAGCGAGGCGGTGCCGCTGGACCGCCGACGTCCTGAACCCACGAAGGCCAGCGCCTGCCCCGGTGGGCGCGAAGCGCCCGCCGATGGCGGGGCGGGCGCTGGCCGATGGCCATTGGGCCACCGGCGGGGACAAAGGACCAAGGCCTTCGCATGGCAGGGTCAACGGCCCCTGCCAGCCGGGAGCCGAGTGGCGCAGCGCCATGCCCAGAAAAAAGGGCGGCGGCCGACGCCGACGCCCGATTGTCTGCCCGCGGGCCCCTAGTCAGAGCCGGCCGAACTTGCCAGAGTTGAAGTCGGTGATCGCCTGACGGATTTCCGCCTCGCTGTTCATCACGAAGGGGCCGTAGGCCGCGATCGGCTCGTCGATCGGCTCGCCGGACAGGATCAGGACCTTGGCGTCCTCTTCCGCCTCGATCACCACACCGCCGCCCTTGCGCGCCAGCCGTGCCACGGCGGGGCCTTCGAGCTTGGCTTCCGCATTCACGCTGACCTTGCCAGAGAGGACGACCACCATCACGTTCCAGCCCTCAGGCGGGGTCAGGGTCACCACCTTGCCCGCGTTCAGCCGGATGTCCCAGACATCGAGCGGGGTGAAGGCGTTGGCCGGGCCCTTGGCGCCCTCGTAGTTCCCCGCGATGACCCGCAGCTTGCCCGCGCCGTCGGCCAGATCGACCGAAGGGATCGCGGCGTCGGTGATGCTCTGGTAACCGGCGGGGGCCGACTTGTCCTTGGCGGGCAGGTTCACCCAGAGCTGCACCATCTCGAACGTGCCGCCCGACTTGGTGAAGTCCTGGCTGTGGAATTCCTTGTGCAGGATCCCGTCGCCCGCCGTCATCCACTGCACGTCGCCTTCGCGGATCACGCCGCCCCGGCCGGTCGAATCGCCATGCTCGACCTCGCCGTCATAGACGATGGTCACCGTCTCGAACCCCTTGTGGGGGTGGACATCGACGCCGCGCGGACGGGCGGCCGGTTCGAAGTGGTAGGGTCCGCCGTAGTCCAGCATCAGGAAGGGGGTCGTCTCGCTTTTGCCCGACATGTGGGAAAAGAGCGAGCGGACGGGGAAGCCGTCGCCGACCCAGTGGCCACGCGGTGCGGTGGTGGTTTCAATGATCTTGCGCATGTTGCCCTCCGGTTGACTGCCTGTTCCCCAGGCTTGTCTGATCTCTGTCGTCTTATCACTCGGGCGGATCGTCCGCCGTTGCTGACAAGATGGGGCGCCGGGCGCGATGGACAAGCGGCAAACCGTTCGACAGGATGAAACAGGGGGTTCGGACCTGTCCGGGTCGTCAGACAGGCCCGATCGGTGGCAGAAGATCGCCGGGCGCCCCACCTCGTTGCAGGCGTCCGCAGGGTGCCGCAGTCCGGCCCCCGGATCGCCAACATGTCAGTAGAGGAGAACAGGATGGCACCCCAGACCCCCTTGATCATTCCCGCGCTGGGCGGGTTTTACGACGGTTTCGCCAAGCCCCTGGCCCATTTCGGCCTCAGGCTCCTGGTCGGCGGCATGCTGGTGATGGAGGGCTGGCCCAAGGTCCAGGCGCCCTTCGCCATGGCCGGTTTCACCGAAAGCCTTGGCCTGGCGCCCGGCTGGTTCTGGTCGGCGGCCCTTGCCTTCCTGCAATTCGGCGGCGGCGTCCTGATCCTTCTCGGCCTTCTGACGCGGCCTGCGGCGCTTGCGAACGGCATCATGCTGGCCGTCACCTACTGGTTCCACCTGACCCACCCCTACGGCACGGCGCTCCTGTCGCCGGACGGCATGGCCGCGCTCGCCCAGAACGCGAGCCTTTTCACGCCGGACGGCCTGGCCAATATTGCCAGCGACGGGGGGGCGGGCTTCCTTCACCAGGTCCAGTTCAAGGCCGAAGGCTTCTCTGCGCTCTGGACCGTTGCCGCGCTTTTCCTGGCCGCCTGGGGGGCCGGCCCCCTGTCGGTCGACCGCACCATCCTGAAACGGGAGTTCTGACATGGCCGAGATCACCATCACCAAAGAGGAAGGCCCCGGCCGCCGGGGCCGCTACGTCGCGCGGATCGCGGGCGTCGAGGGGGAAGGAGAGATCGTCTTCACCCACCGCGGCCCCGGCGTCATCAGCGCCGACCACACGGGCGTGCCGGACAGCATGGGCGGCCATGGCGTCGCCAAGGCGCTTCTGGCCCACATGATCGAGGATGCCCGGACCTCGGGCTTCCGCATCATCCCCATCTGCTCCTTCGTGCGCGCGCAATATGCCCGCCACCCGGAATGGGCCGACCTCTTCACCACGAAACCCGGCGAAGACCCTTAAGGAGGCATCATGGCCAAGACCCAACACGGGCCGGTCCGCGACCCGAAGTCCGACCGGCTGCT
The DNA here is from genome assembly GCA_945952025.1 of uncultured Paracoccaceae bacterium. Classification (GTDB taxonomy): domain Bacteria; phylum Pseudomonadota; class Alphaproteobacteria; order Rhodobacterales; family Rhodobacteraceae; genus TMP-24. The sequence goes on along the minus strand of CAMFGW010000007.1, from coordinate 49,698 downwards.
GACGCCGTAAAACTGCGCGCTGGTGCTGATCGACTACCAGCCGGAACAGATCCGCACCATCACCTCGTCCTCGACCGACGAAATCATGCTGAACGTGCTGGCGCTCTGCAAACTTGCTGTCGCCTATGGCGTGCCGGTCATCGTCTCGACCGTCGGCGTCGACATGGGCGTGAACACCGGCACCTCGGCCGAGATCCTGGCCGAACTGCCCAGCGTGACCGAGATCGACCGTTCCGGCGTCTATGCCTGGGAGGATGCGGAATACCGCCCCGCCATCGAGGCGACGGGGCGCAGGAGCATCATCATGGCCGGGCTCTGGACCGAGGTCTGCCTCGCCTTCCCGACGATCGACATGCAGGCCGAGGGCTAACACGTCTATCCGGTCGCCGATGCGGTGGGCGGCATCTCGCCCGTGTCGCACGCGCAGGCGCTCGAACGGATGCGGCAGGCGGGTGCCACGCCCGTCACCGCGATCCAGTTCGGGTCCGAGCTGATGCGCAACTGGGCGCGGTCCATCTCGAACAGCTTCCGCAAGGTGCTGCAATGGTATTTCCCCCGCCGCTTCTGCTTGATGAAAGAGGGAAAGATCGGCCAATCCGGGATCAGATGCGCCGATGACCGGGGGCTGCCTGTGGCTCGCAAGGGACCATTCCACGGCCTTGGCCAGCTTGGCGCGGGCCTCAGGGTCGCCGCCACCGACCCGCAGGTCCAGGGACTTCCGGGCCTGACCTCGGGCCTCGTTGCCATCGGGACGGTCTTCTACCATTGGGCCGAGGGCTGGTCCTACCTCGACGCCTGCTATTTCTCGGTCATCACGCTCGCCACGGTCGGTTACGGGGACCTCTCGCCCAAGACCGACCTTGGCAAGCTCTTCACCATCGGCTTCATCCTGATCGGCGTCGGCCTCTTCGTGGCGCTGGCGAGTGCTGTGGCGGGGGGCATCATCGAGGCGCGGCGCGGGGAAAGGTCCGAATGATGCGGCGGGTTCTTCTGGCAGGGGGTGCGGGGGCTGCGGCGGGTGCGGTGACTGCGGTCGTCTTCCTGGCAATGGAGCGGCTGACGGACCTTGTCTCAGGCACGGCGCACGACGCCCCTTCGCCGGTCCGCATCCTTCTGACGATCCTTCTGGGCGGCGTCCTGATCGCCGCCCTGCGCCGGGCCGAGGCGCGCTTTGCGCCGGGCGAGCCGTCCGATGGCGGCCTTGCCGACCAGATCGCCGCCGCCGCCGATCCCACCCCCGCCCATGCGCGGCAGGCGCTTTACATCGGGGCGATCGCCGTCGTCTCGGTCGGCTTTGGCGGCGCGCTCGGGCCAGAGGCGGGCCTTGTCGCGGTCGCGACCGAACTGTCGGCCATCGTTGCGGCGTTTCTGGCCCGCGACGCGGCCGAACGGCGCATGATCGGCGCCGCCGGCGCGGCCGGTGCGCTCGGGGGCTTCTATGCCTCGCCCCCCGGCGGCGCCTTAGTGGCAGGCGACCCCCAAGAGGGCGAGCGGCTGCCGCGCACTCTGGTCTTTCTGGCGGCGGTCGCGGGGCTTTTCGGCTTCCTCCTCACCCTGCACCTGATGCCCGGAGAGGGCGGCGGCGTGGTCGTGGCGCTGCCGGACTACCAGCCCGCGCGCGATGGACGCGACATGGTGGCCTCGGTCATCCCGGCCCTTCTGGGCGGCGCCGCGGGGCTTGGGTTCGTGGGCCTTCTACCCCATGTGCAGGCGCTCCTTTCGCGTCTTGGCGGCCAGACGGTGCAGGAGCTGGCCGGCACGGCGGGTTTTGCGGTGCTGGCGGCCCTCTGGCCCGCCTTGCGCTTTTCGGGTCATCACGAGCTTCTGGGGAAGCTCGACTGGGGCGCCGCTGCGGGGCCCCTGCCCCTTCTGGCGCTCGCGGCGCTGAAGGTGCTGGCACTCTGCCTTTGCCTTGCGGCCGGCTGGCGAGGCGGGGCGAACTTTCTTCTGCTCTTCGTCGGTGCGGCGGTGGGCGCGGCGGTCACGCTGGTCCTGCCCATGGGCTCCTCGCCGACCGTGGCGCTTCTGGCGGCGATGATGGCGGCGGCGACGGTCGGGATGGGCAAGCCGGTCGCGGCGGTGCTGATCGTGGCCTTCCTCGCCAGCCCGACGACCGTCGGCGCCCTGTCAGTCGGGGCGCTCGTGGGCTTCGGGCTCGCCCGGCTCGGGCCGCCGCCCCGGCTGCACTGAGGTCAGAGGCCTGAGTCAGAGGCTCGCCGCGAACCCGGCCATGAAGTCCGAAAGCGCGGCCGACGTGCCCTCGTCCTGCAACTGCCCCGCCTGGTCGAAGACAGAACCCGCGCGCGGCACAAGCGGGCGCCCTTCCTCCCACGGGCGGGTGCGCAGGGTCCGAAGGACCGGCAGCCACATCGCCTGCGCCAGAACCGTGCCGAAGCCGCCGGGCGAGGCGCCGATCACCGCGACGGGCTTACCGACGAAGAGCTTCTGCCCCTCGGCGCCCAAGGCCAGCGCCGATTCCAGCGTCTCGCGGATTTCGTAGGTCACGCCCGCGTTGATAGGCTCGATCGAATGGCGGCGGTCGAACGAACGCACCAGCACCTTCGACTGGGGAAATTCGTGCAGGCAAAGGGCCGCGATCCGGTTCGCCGCCTCACAGTCGTCGACGCGGATCAGGATCACCTCGGCCTCGTCGGCACCGGAATGATGCAGGCTGTCGAGCCGGGTGCCGTCGCCATAGTAGATCTTGAAGCCGAAAGACTGCGCCGCCTTGATCATGTCGGGGTCGATGTCGATGATCGACACTTCGACCGACCGGGACAGCAGGACCTGCGAGGCGACCTAGCCGAAGCGGCCGAAGCCCACGATCAGCACCTGCCCCTTCAGGTCGCGCGGCTCTTCCAGCCCCTCGGTCGACTTGGGCCGCGCCGCCGCGACCCGGCCCGCGACCGCAAGGACCAGGGGCGTCAGCGCCATCGACTGGATGACGACGGTCGAGAAGATGGCCGAGAGGCGCGCGTCGATGACGTCGCTGGCGGCGGCGGCGGCGTAGAGGACGAAGGCGAACTCGCCGCCTTGCGCGAAGAGAAGCGCGCGCTTGCGGGCCGCCGCGTTCGACGACCCGAAGATGCGGGCAACGGCGTAGGTGCCGGCCATCTTGACCAGCATCACCAGGGCCAGCATCGCGATCAGCAGTTCCCAGTTTTCGGCGACGACGGACAGGTCGAGCGACATGCCGACTGCCAGGAAGAAGAGCCCCATCAGAAGGCCGCGGAAGGGTTCCACGTCCGTCTCGATCTGGTGGCGGTAGCTCGAGCCCGACAGCATCACGCCGGCCATGAAGGCGCCCATGGCCATCGACAGGCCCACCGCCTCCATCACCAGGGCGGCGCCAAGGACGACGAGCAGCGCACCGGCCGTCAGCACATCGCGCGTCCGGGCGCGGGCAAGCAGGGCGAAGAACGGGTCCAGAAGGTAGCGGCCCGCAAGGATGATCCCGGCAAGCGCGCCGAGTGTGATCGCAAAGCCCAGGAACCCGACCGCGCCCGAAGTGGCGGGCGACAGCCAGGCGACGACGGCCAGAAGGGGCACGATCATCTGATCCTCGAACAGCGGGATCGAGACGGACTTCTGCCCCTCGGCACTGGCCAGCTCGCCCCGTTCCTGCAGCAACGACATGATGACGTCGGTCGAGGACATGACGAAGCCCGGGCCCCCCACGAAGGCCGCCGAGGGCGCCATGCCGAAGACGACCATTCCTGCGAGCGTCAGGAGCCCGATGCAGAGGATCACCTGGGTCAGGCCAAGGCCGAAGATCTGCGCCCGCATCGACCAGAGCTTCTGTGGCCGAAACTCGAGCCCAATGACGAAGAGGAAGAGGACGACGCCCAGTTCGGAAAAATGCAGGATCGCCTGCGGGTCAGTGAAAAGCCCCAGGAGCGAGGGGCCGATCAGCACGCCTGCGGAAACATAGCCAAGGACCGAGCCGAGCCCAAGCCGGCGAAAGACCGGAATCGCGACAACCACCGCGCCCATCAGGGCAACGATGGGACCGATCGTCGGCCCCAGACCCGCTTCCGCCATTCCGTCCCCCGTCCCTTGGCGCGCATGTGTCGCGCCGCGCAACCTTGGCGCGAGTTTTTCGCGGGCGGCGGCGGGCCGCAAGGGCGCGCAAGGGCCGTTCGACAGGCGCGAACAGCCGGGCTAGGGTGGCGCCATGCGCTATGACCTCGACCAGCTAGAGACGTTCCTGACCGTCCTTGAACTCGGCAGCGTGACGACGGCCGCCGCGCGGCTCAACCTGTCGAAATCGGTGGTGAGCAAGCGGGTAACCGACCTCGAGGGCGAGTTGGGCGCCGCCCTCTTCCGCCGCAATGCCGGGCGGATCGTGCCGACCGAGGCCGCGCACCAGTTGGCCGAGGGGTTGCGCCCGGCGCTGGCCGAGGTGCGCGCGGCGGCCGAGGCCGTGGCCTGCGGCGGCGACCAGGTGCTGCGCGGCAGCCTGTCGCTGAGCGCGCCCGCCAGCTTCGGCACGCTCTACCTGTCGGCCTTCCTGGCCGATTTCGCGCTTGCCAATCCGGGGATCGTTTTGCGCGTCGAATATGACGACACGTTCGTCGACCTGGCGCGCGGCGGCTACGACCTTGGCGTGCGGATCGGCACGCTCGACGACAGCTCCCTGATGGTGCGCAAGCTCTGCGAGGACCAGTCGGTCCCCTGCGCCGCCCCTGCCCTTCTGGGCCGGCGCGGCCGCCCGGACAGTCCGCAGGCGCTGGCCGGTTGGCCGGTCATCGGCTATTCGCGCATGTCGAACGTGACGCTCTGGCGCTTCCGGCAGGGCGCGCGCTGGGTCCATCCCGACGTGGTCGAGGCGGCGGCGGTGAACAATGGCGAGGCGATGCGCGACCTGGCGATCGCGGGCGTGGGGCTGGCCATGCTGCCGGGCTTCATCGCCGAACCCGCGATCAGGGCCGGGCGGCTCGAGCGCATCCTGCCCGAAGCCACGACCCGCGCCATGCCGATCAATGCGGTCTGGCCGCCCGTGCGCCCCATGCCCGCGAAACTGCGCGCGCTGATCGACGCGCTAAGCGCCCATTTCGCCGCCGGCGCTCCCTGGAAACAGGGCTGAGGCACGCTCAGAGCACCGGCCCCGCGATCGCAAGCGCGTTGTTGCAAAGCCGCCGCCAGGCCGGCCAGGCGCGCACGTCCTCTAGCGTCACCGGGCGGCTGCGGTCGAGGTAGGTCTGCTGGCGCGCCCGCATCGCCGCGGTCAGGGTCGGGTCAACAAAGAGGATGTTGTTTTCATAGTTCAGATCGAAACTCCGCCGATCCATGTTGGCCGACCCGATCAGCGTCATCTGCCCGTCGACGGTGATCGACTTCGTGTGCAGAAGGCCCGGAAGGAACTCGTGGATCTTCACGCCCGAGACGAGCAGGTTCTCATAATGGCTGCGGCTCGCGCCGCCAACGGCGAAATCGTCGTTCCGTGCCGGAAAGACGATGGTCGTGTCCACCCCGCGCCAGGCGGCCCGGCAGATGGCGGACAGGAGTGCGCCGTCCGGGACGAAATAGGGCGTAGTGATGAAAAGCGTCTCGCGCGCCGCGCCGACGACGGTCGAGAAGGCTTCGGGCATGGCGAGCGAGCGCACCGTCGGGCCGGTGGCGATGACCTGCGCGGCAAAGCCGGGCCGCTCGATCGGCGGCGGGGTGGCAAGGAAGGCGCGCATGTCCTCGTCCGTCGCCTCGGTCCAGTCGATCGCGAAGATGCGCTGGTTCTGGGCCACGACCGGGCCGGTAAAGCGCATGACGGCATCGAACCAGGGGCCGAAACGGGCCTTGGGGAAGAACTTCGGGTTGCAGCAGTTCTGGCTGCCGCAGAAGGTCACGTCATTGTCGACGACCACGATCTTGCGGTGATTGCGCAGGTCGATCCGCCCGCCCCGCCAGGGCGTGAGGGGGTTGCCGGGCCTGAGTGCGACGGCCAGCCGCACCCCGCCGTCCCTCATCCGGGTCCAGAGGGCCGAGCGGGTCAGGGCCCGGCTGCCCACGCCGTCGACCATCGCCCGGCAGGTCACGCCCCGCGCCGCCGCGCGGATCAGCGCCTCGGCAAAGCGGATGCCGACGTCGTCGCCCAGCCAGATGTAGAAAAGGACGTGGACATGGTCCCTTGCCGCGTCGATCTCGGCGATCATGCCGTCGACGGCGGGGGTGCCCTCGGGCAGAAGCGTGCCTTCGTTGCCGCCAAGGACCGGGAAGTGGCTGATCGACCGGCCAAGCGTAAAGACCTCGGCCAAATGCCCCGGCAGGTCCACCGCAGGCGAGGCGGCGGGTGGCGGCAGGTGGGCGTTGATCTCGCGCAGGCGTTTCAGCCGCGCGGCGCCGATGTCGGTTTCGCCCAGAAGGACGTACAGGATCGCGCCGCCGAGCGGGACCAGAAGCACGATCAGAAGCCAGGCCGCGCGGGAATCGGCGGTGCGGTAGGGCCGCAACAGGATCCGCACGCCGACCGCCAGTGCTATCAGCAGGTGAAAGACATCGAGCCAGCCCATCCGGTCCGCCAATCCGGTCAGGCGGCGACGGTCAGCGAGACCAGCGCCTCGGCCGTCTGCAGCCTGAAGGCCGCGGTTTCCAGAAGGTAGAGCGACACCGCATCCGCCGTGTGGCTGGGATAACCGATCGCCGTGTCCTGCCCGACCACCAGCTCGAAATCGCCGCCCCTGAGCGTCAGCGCCACGCCGCCGGTCAGGCCGGGGCACCAGATGATGTCCGAACCAAGCAGTTCGCGGATGTGGCTCTTGACCGGATAGCCGTCATCCGACCCGCCCATGACCTGCGAATAGATCTCGTCGCCGAGGATGAGCGCGTAAGGCCCCTGCACGCCCGCCTCGCGCAGCGTGTCGACCGCGCGGGCCACGGCCTCGGGCATGTCCTGCACCGCCGACGGCAGCGTGATCGAGGGGTTCGAGGACTGGGGCCGCATCCCCTCGATCCCGGCGGCGGTGGAGCCCTCGAAAACCATCAGGTTCTCGGCCATGGCGAGCTTCAGCGCGGCGTCCTTCAGGGGCTGCCATTCGGGATCGCCCGAGCCGCGCGCCACGTCGTCGATCTCGGACCGCGACAGGGTGAAGGGCGCCTTGAACTCGACCATGGGCAGCACGCGGCGCTGGCGCGTCTCGATCCCCCGGAAGGCGCTGTCGATTGCACCGGTCCGGCCAAGGTTCACGGCGGAATGATCATAGCCCTTCGGCCCGCACAGATCGACCACGCGGCGCGCGCCCATGTAGCGCTTGAGGGTCCGGCGCGCCTCGTCCTCGATCGAGTCCCAGGCCTCGTCGGAGATGGGAACAAGCGGGCGATCCTGGTTGTCCATGTCAGCGTCCTTTCAATGAGCCGATGCCGAGCGAGGCGGATTGGTCTGGGTCGGCCGGTCCGTCCCCGGGCGCGTCCTCGGGTACGGACGCGGCGTCCGGGGTTCCGCAAGCGTCGAGCATGTCGGCTGTCGGGGTGAAGAACAGCGTGCCGGTCACGGGCGTGCTCACGTCCAGGATCCGGTCGTAATTGCCCTCGGGGGCGCCGATGAACATGCGGCGCAGCATCAGGATCGTGCGGCTGGGCGATCGGGAATAGCCGATGAAATAGGTGCCGAACTCGCCCGAGGCCGGCCGGCCGAAGGGCATGTTGTCGCGCAGGATCTGAAGCTGGTTGCCGTCCGCGTCGGTGATGACGTTCAGGACGTTGTGGGCGTGGGGTTTCTTCACATCGTCCGACAGATCCACGTCCGACAGCTTCTTGCGGCCGATGATCTCTTCCTGCCGCTCGGTCGTCAGCGCGTTCCACTTGTCCAGGTCGTGCAGGTATTTCTGGGTGATGACGTAGCTGCCGCCCTTGAACAGGGGGGCCTCGTCGCCGATCACCACCGCCGCCTCGCGCGCGGCGCCGTTGGGGTTTTCGGTCCCGTCGACGAAACCCAGAAGGTCGCGGTCGTCGAAGAACTTGAAGCCCGGCGTCTCGTCCACGACGGTCACGTTGCCGCCGAGCTGGGCAAGGAGCGAGGTTTCGAACTCGAAGCACATGTCGCGGTCGTCGGCGCGGATGTGGAACAGGATGTCGCCCGGCGTCGAGGGCGCGACATGGACGCCGCGGATCGCCTCGAAGGGCTGCAATTCGCGCGGGCGCGGGCCGGGGAACAGGCGGCCCCAGGCATGGGCGCCGATGCTGGAGACGCAGGTGCTCCTGGCCTCTGGGCGGCGGATCCGGGTCAGGCGCAGGAGTTCCGGGATATTGGCCAGAACCTCCTGCACGGCGGCGGCGGCCTCGTCCCCCGGCTTCACGGTGACGATCAGGAAGATCGCCGAGCGGGCCAGCGAGGCGGTGATCTCCTGCGGCTGGACGGCGGCGGGATAATAGACCGGATCAAGCGGCGGAAGGGACGACGGCGGGGCCACGACTGTTCCAAACTGGTTCGGGGGCCGGGGTGCGGTTGGCAGGCGGCCCCCGCGCCCCGCCCGACAGCTTATCCGACCACGACGCCCTGTCCAGCGCCCGTCAGGCCCGCAACGCCAGATTGAGCGAAAGCCGCATCGCAGGGCCGATCCCCGTCTGACGGATCGCCGATCCGGGGCGTAGCCTTTGCCCAATCGGGAACGGAGGGGGAGCGATGAACATCGACATCTCACGCCGCGATCTCCTGAAGGGCGCCGGAGGTGGCCTTCTGGCCACCGCACTTGGCGCCTTCGGATTTGGCGAGGCGGAAGCAGCCTAAATCGACGGAATTCGCGACTTCAAGCTGAAGGGCACGCTGGAAACCCGCAACACCTGCCCCTATTGCTCGGTCGCCTGCGGGGTCATCCTTTATTCCAAGGGTGACCTGAAGAAGGGCGAAGCCGAGGTGGTGCACATGGATGGCGATGTCGACCATCCGACGAACCGGGGCACGCTCTGCCCCAAGAGTGCGGCGCTGAAGGACTTCATCCATGCGCCGACGCGGCTGACGAAGCCCCGCGTGCGCCGGCCAGGATCGGACAGGTTCGAGGAGATTTCCGGGGACGAGGCGCCTGACGGGATCACCGCGCACAAGAAGGCCGACCGCGACGCCAACTTCATCGAGAAGAACGACGCCGGGCTCGAGGTCAACCGCTGGACCACGACCGGCTTTCTGGCCGCCTCTGCCACGACGAACGAAACCGCCTGGCTGACCTGGAAAGTGATCCGGTCCCCGGGCCTGCTGGTGTTCGACAACCTGGCGAGGCTTTGACACGGCCCCACGGTGTCCTGTCTGGGCCCAACCTTCGGTCGTGGTGCAATGACGAATGCGTGGACGGACATCCGTACCGCAGGCCTTGTGATCGTGATGGGCGGCAATGCCGCCGAAGCCCACCCCTGCGGCTTCAAATGGGTGGTCGAGGCCAAGGCCCACCGGGGGGCACGACTGATCGTCGTCGATCCGCGCTACAACCGCACGGCGTCCGTGTCCGACGCCCATGCGCCGATCCGGCAGGGAAGCGACATCGCCTTCCTGTTGGGGGCGGTCAAATGGTGCATCGACAATGACAAGGTGCAGTGGGACTACGTCCGGAACCAAACGAACGCCGTCCTGGTGGTGAAAGAGGGCTTTGCCTTACAGGACGGGCTTTTCACCGGCTACAACGAGGAAAAGCGCGACTACGGCAGGTCGAGCTGGGACTATGATATCGGTCCCTACGGCTTCGCGGTCGAGGACAGGACGCTGCAGAACCCCCGCTGCGTCTGGAACCTGCTGAAGGCGCATATCGCCGTCTACACGCCCGAGATGGCCGAACGCATCTGCGGCACGCCAAAGGACATGTTCCTGAAGATCGCTGCCATGATCGGCGAGACCTCGGCCAAGGACACGGCGATGACCTCGCTTTACGCGCTGGGCTGGACGCACCATTCCAAGGGCGCCCAGAACATCCGCGGCATAGCGATGCTGCAACTGATCCTGGGCAACATCGGCATCCGGGGCGGCGGCATGAACGCGCTTCGGGGCCATTCGAACATCCAGGGCCTGACGGACGTGGGACTTCTATCCAACAGCCTGCCGGGATACATGAACCTGCCCACCGACAAGAAGCCCGGCCTTCCCGCCTACCTCGGCACGCGCACCTTCAAGCTGCTCAAGCCCAATCAGGTCAGCTACTGGCAGAATTACCCGAAGTTCTTCGTCTCGTTGAAGAAATCGCTCTGGGGTCCGGCGGCGACGGCCGACAACGGCTTTGCCTGCAATTACCTGCCGAAGCTCGCCACCAACCCGCCCGTCGCGCCCGACACGCCCCGCCAGTTCGGGCCAGAGGACCGCACCCGCATCTCTGCCACTGACGCGCCCACGCCGGCCCGTCAGCTGGAGCTGGTGGCGAAGCTGATCGACATCTCGAAATGCATCGGCTGCAAGGCCTGCCAGTCGGCCTGCCTCGAATGGAACGACCGCCATGAAGACGTGGGCATCAGCGACGGCAGCTATACCCACCCGCCGGACCTGACGTCCGAAAGCTGGACGCTCATGCGGTTCACCGAATGGGTGGAGCCGGAAACCGACGCCTTTTCCTGGCTGATCCGCAAGGACGGCTGCATGCATTGCGCTGATCCGGGCTACCTCAAGGCCTGCCTGGCGCCCGGCGCGATCGTTCAATATTCGAACGGCATCGTCGACTTCATCCACGACAAGTGCATCGGCTGCGGCTACTGCATCAAGGGCTGCCCCTTCGACATTCCCCGCATCTCGAAGGTCGACCACAAGGCCCACAAATGCTCGCTCTGTTCGGACCGGGTGGCGGTGGGCCCGGGGCCGGCCTGCGCCAAGGCCTGCCCGACGGTCGCCATCACCTTCGGCACCAAGGTCGAGATGACGGCGCTGGCCTCGGAACGGATCGACGACCTGAAGTCGCGCGGCTACGACACGGCGGCGCTTTGCGATCCGCAGGGCGTCGGCGGCACGCATGTCATGTATGTGCTGCCCCACGGCAAGACGCCCTGGATCTAAGCGGGCCTGCCGGAAGACCCGCGCATCTCGCCGCTGATCGGGGTCTGGAAGGGCGTGACGAAGACTGTCGGCCTGGCCGCAATTGGCGTGACGGCGGCGGCGGGGGCGCGCTTCCTTGCGCTTTCGGGCCGGGCGCGGGTCAGGGCCGAGTATGAGGCCGAGGCCTGGCGCCTGGCCAGGGACGCCAGGGGCGCCGAAGAACTTCCGCCAGAGGAGGAGCGTCGATGAGCCGAACCCCTCAATCCCACCCCCCCCGTTTCCCGGTCCGACCTTGCCGGGTCGGACAGGCAATTTGTCGGGCGGAACCCCGACCGGGTGGTGGTGATACGCTACACGCTCGCGGCGCGGCTGACGCACCTGGTCGCGGCGTTGTCGATGATCCTGCTGGCGCTGTCGGGACTTGCACTCTTTTCGCCGCATCTCTTCTTCCTGACGGCCCTCTTCGGGGGCGGGCAGATGACGCGGATGCTGCATCCCTGGTTCGGGGTGGCGCTCGCGCTTGCCTTCATCCTGCTCTTCCTCCGCTTCGTGCGGCTGAACCTGCCCGCGCCCGGCGACGCGCGCTGGCTTGCCGGGATCGGCGACGTGCTGAAGGGCGATGAGGACAAGCTGCCCGAGGTCGGGAAATACAATGCCGGCCAGAGGCTGGTCTTCTGGGGCATGACGGCGATGGTCCTGACTCTCGCGGTCACGGGCGCCATGATCTGGCAGCACTACTTCACCCAGTATTTCACCATCGAACAGATGCGCTGGGCGCTGCTGCTCCATGCCGTCGCTGCTGTCGTGATGATCTGCATCTGGCTGGGCCATGTCGTCGCCGCGATCTGGATCGCGGGCTCGATCGACGCCATGGCGAAGCGCACGGTGTCGGGTGGCTGGGCCTGACGCCATCACCGGCTGTTGCTTCGGGCGCTGGCGGCCTTCGGGGCGGACGGCAAGGCGAAGTAGCGCGGCGCCCTCACTTGACGCGTGACGAGGGGCGCCCCCGACGCTAGCGTCCGAGCTGTGACCGGTCCGGTTCCGGAGGGAGCATGCCCCGCAACATTCCCGTATCGGGTGACATGACCGCCGTCGGCGCCTTGCGCGACCCGCCCTTCGCCCGCACGCCCGCGCCCGCCCCCCTCTTCGCCCGCCGCGCCGCACGGCTGAGGGCGCTGGCGACGCCCGGTGGCATCGGGCCCTACCTGTCCTTCCTGGCTGGTCTGGCCGAGGCGCAGGCCAAGGTTGCCCGCGCCCTGCCCGCCCTCGCCGTGATCGAGGCCGGCCGCCTCTGCAGGCCGCGCTTGACCACGCGATGCCGCCCATGGACCGGGCCGGTTTTCGCGGCGACGCGGATTTTGACGCGCTGGCCGAGCGGCTGTTCACCGCGTTCCAGGCGTCCGACATGCCCGACCCGGCGACGCGCGCGCTCGCCAGCCTCAGGGGCCGGGATGCGCGGCACCGCACCGTGCAGATGGGCGAGCTGCTGCGGGATGGCGCCACCGACAGTCCGGCCGAGGACGGGTTTCTGGCCGCAGCACTTGAGCTTCACTTCGCCCGCCTTGCCGCGACGCTGCCCGCAGAGTGGCTGCGCCCCATCGCCGATCGCGTCTGCCCCTTCGTGCGGCGGGCCGCCCGGCGCCTCGGTCATCGTCACCTGGGACGGGGCCAACGGCGCGCGCTATTGCGCCTGCGCCCAACGCGCCACCCTCTGGCACCATGTCCGGGTGAAATGCACGCGCTGCGGCTCGACCAAGGGCATCCGTTACCAGGAGGTCGACCAAGGCCAGAGCGGCGGCGACGAGGCCGCCGCCATCAAGGCCGAAACCTGCGACGAATGCGGGTCCTACGTGAAGATCATGGACCAGCGCAGGGACGGCGGGCTCGACCCGTTCGCCGATGATGTGGCGAGCCTTTCGCTCGACATCCTCATGCGCGGGACCGCCTTTCACCGCAGCGCGCCGAACCCCTTCCTCAGCGGGTACTGAGCACCATGCAGGGCGATTTCCGGGCTCTGCCGTCCGTCGCCGGGTGCTGCGAAGCGGGCAAGGCGCAGCCCTTGCCGCCCGTTTCGGGGCAACCGCGGCCACGCGGGCCGTGCGGGCCGCACCTGACGAGGCGCGGGCGGCGGTCGCGGGCGGCGGGGCCGCGCCATCGTCCGAACAGGTGGCAGAGGCGGCGCTTGCCCGGGTTCGGGCCGATCAGGCGACGGGACTGCGGCCGGTCTTCAACCTGACGGGCACGGTCCTGCACACGAACCTCGGCCGGGCCCTTCTGGCGGAAGCGGCGATCGGGGCGGCGACCGAGGCGGTGTGGCAGGCGGTGGCGCTGGAATATGACCTTGACGGCGGCGGCCGGGGGGAACGGGACGACCATGTCCGGACGCTCATCTGCGAGCTGACCGGGGCCGAGGCGGCGACAGTCGTGAACAACAATGCAGCGGCCGTCCTTCTGGCGCTGAACTCGCTCACGGGCGGTGGCGGGGGCGCCGTCATCTCGCGCGGCGAGCTGATCGCGATCGGCGGCGCCTTCCGCATGCCCGACATCATGGCCCACGCCGGCGCCCGGCTGATCGAGATCGGGACCACGAACCGCACCCACGCCCGCGACTATCAGGCCAGGCTCGCCGAGCCCGGTGCTGCGCTGGTCCTGAAGGTCCATCCGTCGAACTAACGGATCGAGGGGTTCGTGACCGGGGTCGAGGTGCCGGCGCTCGCCCGCCTGACCGGTGCGGCGGGGGTGCCCCTGATCCATGACCTCGGTTCCGGCACGCTGGTCGATCTGGGCCAGTGGGGCATCCGGCCGGAACCCACGGTGCGCGAGGCGGTGGCGGCGGGCGCGGACCTTGTGACCTTTTCGGGCGACAAGCTCCTCGGCGGTCCGCAGGCCGGCTTCATCGTCGGGCGGCGCGATCTGGTCGAGGCGATCAAACGCAACCCGATGAAGCGCGCGCTCAGGCTCGACAAGATGCGGCACGCGGCGCTCGAGGCGACGCTCCGGCTCTACCGCGAGCCCGAGAGGCTGGCGGAGCGCCTGCCGACCCTGCGCCTGCTGGCGCGGCCCCTGCCTGAAATCCGGGCGCTGGCCGAGGGGCTGCGCGGGCCGGTGGCGGACCGTCTTGGGGTCGATATCGAGGTTACGGTCCTTTCCTGCGACAGCCAGATCGGATCGGGCGCCATGCCCCTGGAAACGCTGCCCTCTTTCGGGCTGGCGCTTCGCCCCCGCGACGCTGAAAGGGAGCGCTTCCGGCTGGCCGTCGACCGCGCCCATGCCGAGCATCCCGACGAACTGGGGGTCGGCATCGACCGGCTGCGGCTTCAGGTCGAGCCGCGCCCGGCGCTGCCGCCTTTCCGCGACATGCTCGCCCGGCTGCAGGCCGAGGGGGCGCTGACCGTCAACAGCGGCCGCGTGCGGCGGCCCGGCCACGCACCGCGCCTGACCGAGCGGGACGAGGCGCTCTGGTCGCGCATCTGGCCGCAGCTGACCGGCAAGGCGCGCTTTCGCCCGCCCCGCACCCGCGACCTGGCCGGGACCTTCGGCGTGCCGGAAGAGGACATGCGCAAGCTTCTGAAGCGGGCCGCCCGCATGGGACGCGTCCATGAGGTCGCGCAGGACAGCTTCTTCGCGACACCGTTCCTGGCCGAAATCGTCGCGATCCTGATCCGCGTCGAGGGCGCATCGGGCCGCCCCTTCAGCGCCGCCGACCTGCGCAACCAGCTTCAGAACGGCCGCAAGGTGGCGATCGAGATCCTGGAATTCCTTGACCGCCATGGCGTCACGCGGCGGCGCGGCGATCAAAGGCGGCTCGACCCGCGGCGCATTGACCTCTTCGGGCCGCCGCCTTTTATTTGGGCACAGACGGGCGAAGGCCCCGCGACTTGCGCCTGAGGACGAGAAGCGTTTCCGGTGGGGCGTCCGGACTTCAAATCCGGGTGGGGCCGTCAGACGGTCCCAGGTGGGTTCGACTCCCGCTCTCTTCCGCCAAATCTGAAACAAATTTTCATGCAATGGCCGAATTTCGGGCTCGAACCCCTTGAATCAGGCGCCAATTGGGCTCAATCTGAAAATCATTCCCATGATGGAGCAGATCATGCCCGATCCCGCGCGCCCCGGCCTTATCCGCTATGACATCGCCGATCCGCAGGCGGGCGGCCAGAGGCGGCCCTTCGCCAAGGCGGTCCGGGCGGGCGACTATGTCCATGTCTCGGGCCAGGTGCCGACCGTCGGGGGCGAGGTGGTGTCGGGCGGCATCGTCGCCCAGACCGAGGCGGTGATCGCCAATATCAAGGCCGTGCTGGCGCTCGCTGACTGCGGGCTCGAGGATGTGGTGAAGGTCACCTGCTGGCTGGACGATCCGCGCGATTTTTCCAGCTTCAACGCGGTTTTTGAGCGGCATTTCGGCCCCAATCCGCCGGCGCGCTCGACCGTCCAGTCGCGGCTCATGGTCGATGCGAAGGTCGAGATCGACGCGCTCGCCTGGAAGCCGCTTTAGGAGCCCGGCGATGAAGGTGCTGATCTGCCCCGATGCGGCGCGCGCCTCTGACCGCGTGGCCGGGATGATCGTCGAGCGGCTCGCCCGCGCGCCGCGCACGGTGCTTGGACTTGCCACGGGCGGCACGATGGAGGCGGTCTACGAGCGGCTGATCGCGGCCCATCGCGCGGGCCGGGTCAGCTTCGCCGGGGCGCAGTCCTTCAACCTGGACGAATATGTAGGGCTGCCGCCGGACCATCCGCTCTCTTACCGGCACTACATGCAGGCGCATCTCTTCGACCGCGTCGATTTCGCGGCCAGCGCCACGCACCTGCCCCTGGGCGATGCCGGGGATCCGGGAGCCGAGGCCGCGCGCTACGAGGCGGCGATCGTGGCGGCGGGCGACATCGGATTGCAGCTTCTGGGCCTGGGCGCGAACGGCCATATCGGCTTCAACGAGCCGACATCGAGCCTGTCGTCGCTGACCCGCGTCAAGACGCTGACCCGCCAGACGCGCGAAGCGAATGCGCGGTTCTTTCCTGATCCGGCGCAGGTGCCGCGCTTCGCGATCACCATGGGGATCGGCACGATCCTGCGCGCGGACGAGGTGGTGCTGCTGGCCATGGGCGCGGGCAAGGCCGAGGCGGCGGCGCGGATGATCGAGGGGCCGCTGTCGGCCGCCTGCCCGGCGAGCGCGCTGCAATTCCACCGGCAGGCGACCATCGTGCTGGACGAGGCGGCGGCGGCCCGGCTGAGCTTGCGCGACTATTACGAGGATGTTCACCCCGAGGGCGGCCCGGCGCCGATGTGATCGAGCGCCTGCCGCAGCGCGCGGACCTTGTCCACATCCGTGTGCCGCTGTCCGGGCGGCAGGAAGCCGAAGGCCGTCAGCCGCGCGTCCGGCGTGGCGGGCACGGAACAGGAGGCGTGGATTTCCCGCGCGCCCGTCGCCCTGACCAGCGCCGCTGCCGTATCCGCCGCGATGCCGCCGCCGGGCATGATCGTCACGCCCTGCCCCGCCATCGCCGCCAGCGCCCGGGCCCCCTCGGCCGCCGTCCGGGCGCCACCTGAGGTGAGCACCCGCCCGATCCCGAGCGCGCGGCAAAGGCCAAGGGCCGCATCCCGGTCGGGCACAAGGTCGATGGCGCGGTGAAGGGTCAGATCCATGCCGCGCGCCTCGGCCACCAGTTCCGCCAATAGGTCGGCGTCGAGCCGCCCGTCGGCCAGGCTCGCGCCGATCACCACGCCGGAAAGCCCTGCGGCGCGGGCGGCGGCGATGTCGTCGCGCATCTGGCGGCCGTCCTGCGCGGACCAGACGAAGCCGCCCGCGCGGGGGCGGATCATCGCCATGACGGGGATCGGCGCGCGCGCCGCAAGCGCCATCAGCCCCGGCGGCGGCGTCAGGCCGCCCAGGGCGAGTGCGGCGCACAGCTCGATCCGGTCGGCGCCGCCCTCGATCGCGGCGGCGAGCCCCCCGGCATCGTCCACGCACACTTCCAGGATCATGCGCCCCTCCGTTCCAAAGCCGCGATCAGTGCTGCCCCCATGACCCCGGCAAGCCCGCTCAGGACCGCCGCGCCGGGATAGGCGGCGATGGCCGTTCCGGCGGCGAAAACGCCCGCGCCAAGTGCCGCCCCGGCAAAGCTGTTGACCGCGATGAGCGAGGCGGAGAGCGCCGGGCGATCCTCGATCAGGCCGAGCAGATAGCCAAGGGGCAAAAGGATGATCGAGGCCGCAGCAAAGCCGCCGACAAGGCTCGCGGCATAGACCTGCCAGGGGGCGACGGCATGGGCGAGCGCCAGGAGGTAGACCATGTAGAGGACTGCCGTCACCAGCAGCGCGGCCGACAGCGAGACGCGGCGGATCAGCGCGGCCCAGACCAGCATGAAGACAGCCTCGAGCACCGCGACAAGGCCGACGATCAGGCCGATATCCTCGCTCGTGCCGCCTGCCTGGCCGGTCACGATCAGGGGCAGGACGGCCGCGTTCACATGCAGGACCTGGCTGACCAGCGCCACGCCCAGGACGCGGGCCAGAAGGCCGGGCGCAACAAGGCGGATCAGGTCGCGCGAGGCCGGATGGCTTGCGGGCGGCCGCGCCTCCTTCGGTTCCGGCGGCAGCGCCAGCGCGATCAGGACGCCGCCCACCGCCACGCCGCCCGCCGCGATGGCCCAGGCGGGCAGCATCGTCGGCTGACCACGAAGCGCCAGCGCGACAAGGCCCGGCGTCAGCACCCAGGCGAGCGAGATCATCATCCGCATCAGCGTGCTGACCGTCTCGACCTCGCGCACCGTCATTCCGGCGGTGCGGGCGCGGACGGTGCCGAAGAGGAGGGGATTGATCGCATGGAACACGGCAAGCGGGCCGATCATCGCCAGGACGAACATCGCGGCCGAAGGCCAGAGCCAGATCGCGCCGTAGCCAAGGACGCCCGCCACTGACACCGCCAGGAGCGGCATGCGGTAGCTGCCGAGCCGGTCGGCGAAAAGGCCGACGCCGATCGACAGGGCGACGTTCGCGAAGGCGGCGATCAGGATCAGCGCGGCATAGGCGCGGTCGCCGAGGCCAAGGTCGGTGATCGCCACGACCGACTGGAAGGGCGAGGTGGCAGCACCCGCGAAGCCATAAAGAAAGATCGCCGCCGCCCCGAGCCGCACGACGGGATGGCGCAGGGCTGCCCGGATGTCACCCACCCTTCAGGACCCGAACCGGGCCCCGAACCGCACCGACGGCTGGGCGTTGGGGGTGAAGCCCTCGCGCGCCTCGAAGGGCAGCGTGCCCGCCGGGCGGTGGCGGTTCGCAAGGCGCGGGATGTCCTGGTTGACCACGCCGTCGGTCAGGGCCATCAGGCTCGGCCTGGCCAGGGGTGCCAGATCCGGGGACAGGTAGCCGGACTTCACGACCAATAGCCGAACGGCGCTTGGGTCGAGGCCCAGCCGGGTGAAGTCGGCGATGTCGTGGTAGGGCCTGCGGCGGGCCGCAAGGACAAGGGTGATACCGCCGATCCGGACGACGGCCTGCCGCGCGGCCGCCGGGCCCGGATCGTCGAGGGTCAGGACCAGCGCGTCGGCCATGACGCTGACCCCGGCGGGGTCGAGGCTGGCGCCGATGGGCAGGGTCAGGCGCGCGCCCTGCCCTGCGGCGAAGCAGCGTTCGACGGCCGGCGCGTCGGTGATGCCGGCGACGAGCGCGCCCTGCCAGTCGCGTGCGATGAGGGCGGACAGCACGTCGGCCCGGTCGCCCACGCCGCCGCCGGTCGGGTTGTCGCCACTGTCGGCAAGGATCGCAGGGGCGGTGCCGCAGGCGGCGGCCCGGTCGAGCATCGCGGGAAGCGGGCCGGTTTCGGTGCCGAAGCGGAAGAGGTCGCGCACCGCCCAGAAGCCAGAGGCGATGGCGGTCGCGGCGGCGGAAGCGGCGGCGCGGTCGGTGCCAGTCACGACGGCGCAGGCGGTGGCGCGCGGCTCGTCGGCCCAGACGTAGCCGATCATCAGGTCGGCGCGCCAGACGCCCGGCCCCTCGTGCGATGGCAGGGCCGCGTAGAGCGAGCGCGCCGGTTCATCCTCGGTCGATGACCGCTCGCCGGGCAGCAGCAGGGGAACCGTCGCCCGCACGACCCCCGGACGCGCGCCGGTCCGAAGCGCGGTCAGAAGCTGGGTAAAGGCCGCCTCCATCGTCTCGGGCGTGTCGATGTGGGGCGCGGTGCGGTAGGCGGCGAAGATATCGATCTGGTCGATCACGCGCTGCGAGACGTTGCCGTGCAGGTCGTAGCTGACGGCGATTAGCCGGTCGGGGCCGACAAGGTGCCTGACGGCGGAAAGCCAATCGCCCTCGGCATCCTCCATCCCTTCGACGAACATCGCGCCGTGCATGGCGAGGTAGAGCGCATCGACCGGCCCGGAGGCCTGAAGGCGCTGCAGGAACTCGGCCTTGAATCCCTCGTAGGCGGCACGCTCGACCGGGCCGCCGGGCACGGCGCGGGCGTGCAGCAAGGGGGCGATGGTCGCCGGGTGACGCGACAGGAAGGCGAAATAGGGATCGGCGGTCAGCCCGTCGCCCCGCAGGACGCGGAAATCTTCGGCCCGGATCAGGACCGGCGAATAGGTCGAGCATTCCGTGTGGATGCCGCCGACGGCGATGCGGGGGCTTGCGGAGGGGGATTGCACCTAAAGCTCCGGGTGGAGCCGCGCCTGGGCGGCAAAACGCAGGAAATCCTTGTGTTCGGGCAGCGTCCATGCCGCTTCGGCCACGGCGCCAAGGCGGGGGAACACCAGGTCGTTGAACCATTGGCGGGTGGTGAAATGTTCGCACCAGATGCAGGCCTGCACACCCTTCATGTGATGCGCCAGTTCTGGCGGAAACTCCCCCGCCGCCTCGTAACCATAGGTATGTTCGGGCGGGACCGACCCGGCCCAGCCGGCGCCGTTCTCCATCCAGTCCGCGCCCTGCGCCATGTCGAGGTAATAGGCCTGCCCCGGCGTCATCACCACGTCATAGCCGCGCCGGGCAAGGTCGATGCCGACCTTTGGATTTTCCCAGGCCATCAGAAGCGTATTGTCGGGCGGCACGCCGCCGCCATGGGCAACCTCGTTCCAGCCGACCAGCACCTTGCCGTGCCGGTCGAGGATCTCTTTCAGGCGGCGCAGGAACCAGCTTTGCAGCTCGAACGTGCCGGCAAGCCCTTCGCGCTGCATCAGGACCCGCGCGCGCGGGCTGTCGAGCCAGGCGCTTTTGGCCACCTCGTCGCCGCCGATATGGACATGGCGCGAGGGGAAGATGCCGGCCAGCTCGCCGATGATCGTGTCGAGGACGCGGAACGTGTCGGGGATGCCGGGGTTCCAGGAGTTGTTGGGGTAACCCTGGATCGGCTGGTAGCTGTCGGCCGGCTCGTTCGGGTCGGTCAGGAAGGGAAGTGCTGCCAGCACGCAGGCGGCGTGGCCGGGGGTTTCGACCTCTGGCACCACCTCGATCCCCAGCGCGTCCGCGTGGGCGACCACGGCGCGCATCTGGCCCTGGGTGTAGAAGCCGCCCTGCCGGGCCGGGCCGTCGCCGAGCTCCGGCAGCATGGCGGGCGTGTCGGCGCTGCGGTGGGCGCCGACGCTGGTCAGCGTCGGGTAGGCGAGGATCTCGGCGCGCCAGCCCTCGTCGTCGGTCAGGTGCCAGTGAAAGATGCTGAACTTGTGCCAGGCCAGGATGTCGACGACGCGCAGAACCTCGTCGAAGGACCAGAAGTGGCGCGATACGTCCAGGTGACAGCCGCGCCAGCCGTAGCGCGGCGCGTCCTCGATCCGGCCCGTGGCCGGGAAGGCGAAGGCCGGGTCGGTGACGGCGCCGTGCAGCATCTGGGCCAGCGTCACGAGGCCGAGCCTGCGGCCGGCGGCGGTCGCGGACTGAAGCGTGATCGTGTCGGCGAAGGTCAGCCGGTAGCCCTCGGGCGGCAGGGTCGCGTCGGGCGCGAAGGCCAGGGCGCGGCTGCCGGGGACCGGGTTGATCTGGAAGAGCCGCCGGGCCGCCGGGAAGAGGCGGGTGTGGAGCGCGTCCGTGGCCAGAAGGGCGCGCAGGTCGTCGCGCGGGGTGCCGGGCGCGGCGTGGATCAGCGTCGGCGCGGGGCCGGCGGTGCCGTCGATGGCGTTCGGCCAGGGGACGGCGGCGAAGGGCAGCGTCAGGCGGCCTTCGGGCAGGCGCGGGCGCCGGACCGGGGGGGCCGTGTGGCCCAGCGTCAGGTCGCCCACCTGAACGGTGGTGTGACGCCCGGCCCGCGTGACCCAGGCGGTCTTGGCGGCATCGTTGCGGTGCGAGGGCGCGCGCAGGATGCCCAGCACCTCGATCGACCAGGCATCGCCCGGTGCCAGCACCAGCCCTTCGGGCGGGGCAAACTCGTGACAGCTCGCGACCTTCCTAAGGAGCGTCGCGCCCTCGATGCTGTGTTCGGGCATGATGCGGCTGATCGAGGTGACCGACAGCGTGAAGTCCGCCAGCGGCTCTTCGCCCAGGTTCGTGAGCCTCAGCGTCCAGCGGCCAGCCGGGGCGCTGTCAGGCGCCCATGAATTTTCCAGAAACAGCATGGCGCCCCCTCAGGCTCGATAGTCGTCTGATTGCGAGAATGTGTGGGCAAGCGCCGGGATGCCCGCCGTCAGCCCGCAGTCGACCGGCAGGCAGACGCCGGTGATGGCGGCGGCGAGCGGCGAGGCCAGGAAGCCCACCGCCTCGGCCACATCCTCGGCGCGGGCGATGCGGCCAAGGGCGTAGTGGCGGGCGGCCTCGGCGAAGACCTGCGGGTTCGCGGCGGCGCGCGCCTCCCACGCCCGGGTGCGGACGGTGCCGGGCGCCACGGCATTGGCGCGGATGCCGTAGCGGCCATATTCGACCGCGATCATGCGGGTGAAATGGATGAGCCCGGCCTTGGCCGAGGAATAGGCCGGATGGCCGTAGGCGCCGAAGCCGTTGACCGAGGCGATGTTGACGACGCTGCCCTGCGTGGCCTTCAGCTGGTCGGTGAAGGCCGCGACCACCAGGTAGGCGGCGTCGAGGTTCAGGCTGGTGTCCGCGCGCCAGCTTTCGGGCGTCGAGGACGCGAGCGAGGCCGCCTGGACCCCGCCCGCGTTGTTGACGATGGTGCGGACCGCCCCCAGTTCCGCGGCCCGTGCGGCCAGTGCCGCAACCGAGCCTCCATCCGTCACGTCGGCCGCCACGGCCGCGAACCTGGCCCCCCAGTCCGCCGCCAGCCGCCCGACCCCCGCGCCGTCGCGGTCGGCCAGGATGACGCCCGCATGATCTTGCGCGAGCCGCCGGGCAATCGCCTGACCGATATCGCCCGCCGCCCCAGTCACCACCGCCCAACCGTCCGCCATCCGCCTCAGTCCCCCAGAAGTTGCCGGTCGTCGCCGTCGCGGTGCCGGATGAGTTGCTCCTTGATCCCCCGCAGTATCCGCGCTGACCGCGGCCGGTCTGCGTAGGCCACGAGGTTCGCCAGAATGTCGACAACGGCCAGATAGGCAAAGCGTGTGGACGAGGCGCGGAAGATGTTCTGCCCCTCGGGCAGGATGACAGAGATGACGACATCGGCCGCCTCGGCCACGGGCGAGCCGTTCTGGGTCAGCGCGATCGTCGGCACGCCACGTTCCTTCAGCAGGGTGAAAGAGCGCACCAGCTCCATGTTCCGCCCGGTGAAGGACGACCCGAAGGCCACCGTCCCAGGGGCCGCCGCCGCCGCCATCATCAGGTTCAGCCCGTGGTCGTTCGTCGCCGTAATGCTGGCGCCCAGCCGGAACAGGCGGTTCTGCAGCTCGTTCACGATCATCGAGGAATTGCCGCCCGATCCGAAGGCATGGATCCGCGCGGCCCCCGCCAGAAGCCCCGCCGCCCGCTCGATCGCCGCAAGGTCAAGGCCCCGGTGCGCCTCGAAAAGCGCGTTCTGCGCCTTGGTCACCACATCCTCCGCGACCTCGGCCGGGGTCGAGGCGACCGATTCGGGCTTGAGGTAGCGCAGGCCGACGTAGGAACTGGTCGCAAGGCGCAGCTTGAACTCGGCGAAGGAGGCGCAGCCGAGCCGGCGGCAGAAGCGCGTGACCGTCGGGGGCGAGACACCGGCCCGTTCGGCGATGTCGGTGATCGAGGCGTTGGTGGCGAAGGACACGTCGGCCAGCACCGTTACGGCAAGCCTGCGTTCCAGCGCAGAGAGCTTCCCCTCTTCGTCGGCGAGGGCCGCGATCAGGTCGGGGGCTCGGGCGGCGTTATCCTCGCTCATTTTCGTTTGAGACCGCGATTTAAGAAATTCATTTTCGTTCCGTCTTGACATTTAGCCATATCCGGGCGGAATCTGCCACTAGATTTGCGCCGGCGTTGAAATTATTTTCATGCCAGGCCGCAGGACCGGAAACCCGGGGGGGACCATGAGCGCAGGACGGCCGGCCGGACGCGACCCGTTTGCCAACCCCTTCCCGGAGGGCGACGCCGATCGCCGCGCGATCTGGCAGATGCTGGTGCCGCGCGACATCGACGCCTTCACGGGCGCTGACTGGTCGATGGTCGCGGACGATTTCGTGGCCGAGAGCTTCTGGGCGATGAGCGCGCATTTCCAGCCCGAGCCGGACAGGTTCACGCTCGCCTTCCCGACGCTCGCGGCCTACCGCGACGAATGGCTGCGGCAGGCGCACGAGTTTTCGGCCGCGCGCGCGGCCGGGGCCTTTGCGGGCGACCCGCGCGACGGGATCTTCGGCGCGACGCGGCTTGAAGAGATCGAGGTCACGGGCGACGCGGCGCTGGTGCGCAAGCGTTTCGACGGGCGGCTGGCCAAGGCGGACGGAAGTTTCGACCGGATGAACTGGCAGACGCTCTACTTCTGCCGCCGGGTGGCGGGCACGTGGAAGATCGCGGGTTTCCTGGGCTACCTGCCCCACATCCGGGACTGATCCATGACGCAGCGCGCGCCGACATCTGCCCCCAAACGCATCTTCGTCGCGGCGCTGGCGACGGAAACCAACACCTTTTCGCCGATCCACATCGACCGCGCGGCCTTCGTCGCCTCGCTCTACGCGCCGCCCGGCCAGCACCCGGACACGCCCACGCTCTGCACCGCGCCGATCCCGGTGGGGCGGCGGGTCTGCGCCGAGCTTGGCTGGACGCTGATCGAGGGGACCGCGGCCTGGGCGGACCCGGCGGGCCTTGTGGCGCGGGCGACCTACGAGGGGCTGAGGGACGAGATTCTGGACCAGCTCCGGGCGGCGCTGCCGGTCGATGCGGTGGTCCTTGGCCTACATGGCGCCATGGTCGCGCAGGGCCAGATCGACCCCGAAGGCGATCTCTTGACCCGCATCCGGGACATGGTCGGGCCGGAGGTGCTGGTCTGCGCCGAGCTTGACCCCCACAGCCACCTGACCGCGAAGCGGGTCGCGGCGGCGGATTTCTTCGTCGTGTTCAAGGAATTCCCCCATACCGATTTCGTGGACCGGGCCGAAGACCTGTGGCGGATCGCGGTCGACAGGCTTCTGGGCCGGGTGCATCCGGTAATGACGGTCTTCGACTGCCGGATGATCGACGTGTTCCCGACCTCTCGCGAGCCGATGCGCGGCTTCGTCAACCGGCTGATCCAGATCGAGGAAGCCGACCCACGTGTCCTGTCCCTGTCGGTCATCCACGGCTTCATGGCCGGCGACGTGCCCGAGATGGGGACGAAGATGATCGCCGTGACCGACGGGCACGCCGACCTTGGCGCGGAACTGGCCGAGCGGCTGGGGATGGAGCTTTACGCCAATCGGGGCAAGCACCTGATGCCCGCGCTCGGCCCGGTTCAGGCGGTGGCCGAGGCGCTCGCGGCGGCGAAGGGGCCGGTCGTCATCGCCGACATGTGGGACAATCCGGGCGGCGGCACGGCGGGCGATGCGACCGTGGTGCTGAAGGAGCTGATCGCGCAAGGGGCGACGGGCGCGGCCGTCGGCACCATCTGGGACCCGATCGCGGTGCAGCTTTGCACGGCGGCGGGCGAAGGGGCGACCATCGCGCTGCGCTTCGGCGCCAAGTCCGCGCCAGAGACGGGCGAGCCGGTCGATGCGCTGGTCCGGGTCGAGCAGGTCGAACCCCATGCCGAGATGCGCTTTGGCGAAAGCGTCGTGCCCTTCGGCCCCGCCGTGCGCATTGCACTTCTGGACGAGGCGGGGCGCGACCGGGGGATCACGGTGATCCTCAACACCGTCAGGGCGCAAAGCTACGACCCGTCGCTCTTCACAGCGCTCGGGATCGACCCCTTGGCGCAAAGGGTGCTGGTCGTAAAATCGACCAACCATTTCTACGCGGCCTTCTCGCCCATCGCGACCGAAACGCTTTACTGTTCGGCAGGCCGTCCCTACCCGAACGATCCGGCGACCAATCCCTACCGGCTCGTCCGGCGCAACATCTGGCCCCGCCACCCCGACCCTTTCGCCGCAGGAGCCCGACCGTGACCTTCCCCTGGCCCGCCCCCGGCACGCCCATCGACGCGATCCCGACCCCGATGCCCGTCATCGACGAGGACCGGATGGAGGCGAACATCGCCCGGGCGCAGGCCTACATGGACCGGAACGGGCTGAAGTTCCGGCCCCATATCAAGACGCACAAGCTGGCCTCGGTCGCCGGGGCGCAGATCAAGGCGGGGGCCACCGGGCTCAACTGCCAGAAACTCACCGAAGCCGAGGCCTTTGCCGACGCGGGCTTCGACGACATCCTCATCACCTACAACCTTCTCGGGTCCGACCGTGTCGTTCGGCTTAAGGCACTGAATGACCGGGTAGCGGGGCTTCGGGTCGTTGCCGACAGCGTGGCGACGGTCCAGGGGCTTGCGGCCAGCTTCACGAAGGACCGTCCCCTGACCGTTCTTGTCGAGTGCGACACGGGCGGGGGTCGGGTCGGCGTGCAGACACCCGAGGCGGCGCTTGACCTCGCCCGGCAGATTGCCGACGCGCCCGGTCTGCGCTTCGGAGGGCTTCTGACCTATCCCGCGCCCGGCGGGGCGGTGCGGGTCGAGGCCTTCCTGAGCGCGGCGCTGGCCCTTCTGGCAGGGGCGGACATCCCCTGCCCCGTGCGATCGAACGGCGGCACGCCCGACATCTGGCGCGCCCATCTGGTGCCCTCGGCGACCGAGCATCGCGCCGGCACCTACGTCTACAACGACCGCGCCATGCTGCGCGCCGGGGCCTGCGGGCCGGGGGATCTGGCGATGCAGGTGCTGGCGACCGTCGTCTCGCGCCCGACGCCCGCGCGCGCGGTCCTCGATTCCGGGTCGAAGGCGCTGACCTCGGACCTTCTGGGCTTTTCCGACTACGGGCTGATCGAGGCGCTGCCCGGCGCGCGCATCACCTCGCTGTCCGAGGAACATGCCGTCGTCGACCTGTCGGCCTGCACCGGCCCCCTGCCCCAGGTCGGCGACCGGGTGGCGATCATCCCGAACCACACCTGCGTCGTCAGCAACCTTTTCGACCGCATGGTCTTTCACCGCCAGGGCCGCGTCACCCGCGTCGAGCCGCTGATCGCGCGCGGCACGGTGTGGTGACGACGGTGGCCGACAGGCTTTTTCAGGCCGAACGGATCCATGACGGCCGCGACTGGCATCGGGACGCGGCCCTTCGGGTGCGGGGCGGCCGGGTCGTCGGGATCGAGCCCGCTGGGTCGGGGGCCCATGCGGGGGTCGAGCCGATGCCGGGCTGCATCGTGCCGGGGCTTGTCGACCTGCAGGTGAACGGCGGCGGCGGGGTGATGCTGAACGACGCGCCGACCGCCGAAACGCTGGCCACCATCGTCGCCGCGCACGAGCGCTTCGGCACGACCGGGCTGATGGCGACGCTGATCACCGACCGCCCCGAGGTGACCGAGGCCGCGATCGAGGCAGTGGCCTCGGTCGAGCTGCCGGGGCTTCTGGGCCTGCACCTTGAAGGGCCGCACATCGCACCTGCCCGCAAAGGCACGCACGACCCCGCACTGATCCGGCCGATGGAGGCGCGGGACCTGTCGCTGCTTCTATCTGCCGCGCGGCGCCTGCCGCACCTGATGGTGACGCTGGCGCCCGAATCGGTGACGCTGGCACAGGTCGCCGCACTTGCGGATGCGGGCGTCGTGGTCAGCCTTGGCCACAGCGACTGCGACCTGGGGACGGCGCGGGCCTATGCGGATGCGGGCGCCCGCATGGTCACGCACCTTTACAACGCCATGAGCCAGCTTGGCCACCGCGCGCCGGGGCTCGTGGGCGCAGCACTGTCGGACGGGCGGCTGGCGGCGGGGCTGATCGCCGACGGCTTTCACGTCGAGGACGCGGCCCTGGGCATCGCGCTTCGGGGCAAGGCGGGGCCGGCGGGCATGTTCCTCGTGTCGGACGCGATGGCGACGGTCGGCAGTCCGATCCGGGGCTTCACGCTCAATGGCCGCCAGATCCTGCGCGGTGCGGGGCGGCTGACGCTGGCGGACGGAACGCTGGCCGGGGCCGACATCGCGCTTGTCGATGCGGTGCGCCATTGCCGCACGGCGCTTGGCCTGCCGCTCGAGGCGGCGCTGGCCTTGGCGACCACGGCCCCGGCAGCGGCGCTTGGCGTCGCGGACCGCGGCCACCTGCGGCCCGGCGCGCGGGCCGATTTCCTGTGCCTTGGACCGGACACAAGCGCGCTCGCGACCGTCGTCGGCGGGGAGAGGGTCGCATGATCCTCTGTTTCGACATCGGCGGCAGCGCCATCAAGATCGCCGAGGCACATGCGCTGACCGACATCCGGCCCATGGGGCGGGTGCCGACCCCGGGCCAGGACTGGGACGCCTTCGTCGGGGTCCTTCGCGCGGCGATCGCGGGTGCGAGCGTCCGGCCTGCGCGCCTTGCCTTTTCCATCGCGGGCGCCATCGACCCCGACACGGGCCGCGCGAACGTGGCGAACATCCCCTGCCTGACCGGCCACCCCCTGCGCCATGACCTGGAGGCAGCACTCGGCCTGCCGGTCGACCTGGCCAATGACGCCGACTGTTTCGCGCTCGCCGAGGCGGTCCTTGGTGTCGGCCGGGGACACCCGGTCGTCCTTGGCCTGATCCTGGGCACCGGCGTCGGCGGCGGCGTGGTGGTGAATGGCGCGCTCATCAATCCGGGCGGCGGCATCGCGGGCGAGCTGGGCCACGGCCCCATCGTCCAGCGACGGATCGAAGCGCCGCCGCTGACCTTGCCGGCCTTTCCCTGCGGTTGCGGGCAGATCGGCTGCCTTGACGCCGTCTGTTCGGCGCGGGGCATGGAAAAGCTGCACCGCCACCTGCACGAAACCGAGGCCGACAGCCGCGCCATCGTCGCGGGCTGGGAGGCGGGCGAAGAGGCGGCGACGCAGACCATCACGCTCTGGCTCGAGCTTCTGGCCGGTCCCCTTGCCATGGTGCAGAACCTGCTCGGCACCGGGGTCATCGCGGTCGGCGGCGGCCTTTCGACCTCTGCCCCGCTCATCGCCGCGCTGGACCGGGCGGTGCAGGCGCGCATCCTGCGCCCGCTTGGCCGGCCCCTGCTGGTGCCGGTGCAGGGCGGGCTGGAACCGGGGCTGGTCGGGGCAGCAATCATCGGCCTTGGGCACGGGGCGGAGGGCAAAGCATGAAATTTATTTTCACAGCGCCCCAAATGCCGCTGAAATATATTGACGGATCGGCGCGCGATCCGCAAAATTCCGAAAAATAATTTCGCAACAGGGAGGGGTCATGCGAGTCGCCATCATCGGCCTGGGCTTCCGGCTCGGCTACCTCGGTCACGTCTTTACCGAGATGGACCCGGACTTCCGGATCGTCGGCTACCATGATCCGGCCCCCGCGGGCCTTGCCGTCCTTGGCGAGCACGGGATCGACCCGGGCCGCGCCTACGACAGCGCCGAAGAACTGGTGCGCGCGGGCGGGTTCGACCTTCTGATGGTCGGATCGCCGAACCACATGCACCTTGACCATATCCGCCTTGGCCTTGAGGCTGGCGTGAAGGTCTTCAGCGAAAAACCCATCGTGGCGACACTCGAGCAAAGCTATGAGATGGCGGCACTCATGGGGCGCTACGGGCCTGAAAGCCTGCTCGTCGGCCTCGTCCTGCGCTATGCGCCGCTTTACCGCGACCTCATCAAGGCGCGCGACAGCGGGCAGTTGGGCAAGATCGTCTCGATCGAGGCGGCCGAGCATATCTTCCCCTACCACGGCGCCTTCTTCATGCGCGACTGGCGGCGGTATGAGAAATGGTCGGGCAGCTTCATGCTGGAGAAGTGCTGCCACGACCTTGACCTTTACAACGGCCTGATCGGTGCGCGGCCCGAACGGGTGGCGAGCTTCGGCGGCCGCAAGACCTTCATCCCCGAAAACGACCCCCGGCTCGAAGGCGTGAACGACCTTGGGCTCTATCACCGCAAGCCCTCGGGCTGGATGGGGTCGGACCGGGTCTTCGACAGCGACGGCGACATCATCGACTACCAGGTGGCGATTATCGACTATGCGAACGGCGTGGGCATGAATTTCCACACCAACCTCAACGCCCCCGACCAGTTCCGCCGTTTTGCCGTCTTCGGCACCCGGGGTCAGGCCGAGGGCGACTTCATCCGCGGCTTCCTGAAGGTCACGGACGTGCTGTCGGAAAAGCGCGTCACGGAAACCGAATACAGGGGCACGACGCTGTCGCAGCACTATGGCGCGGACGAGCAGATGGCGGCCGAGGTCGTGGCGCATGTGATGAAGGGCGGCCCCCTGCCCGTGTCGCCCCTCGACGCGCTCGAGGCCGGGATATTGGCCATGGCCTGCGACGAGGCGCGGCGGAAGAAGCAGGTCGTGGACCTGCGCCCGATCTGGGACCGGTACGACACCGCCTTCGCGCGCAAGGCCGCCTGATGGACCGCTCGCGCACCACATTGATCTTTGCCTGGATGCTTCTGGCACCCGCACTTCTCTATGTGCTGGTGATCGTGGCCTGGCCCCTGGTCGAGACGGTGCGCCTGTCCTTCACCGACGCATCGCTGAAGAAGGTCACGGACTACGTCGGCTGGCGGAACTACACCAAGATCTACAACGCCACCTTCTTCGAGGTCATCGTCCGCACCTTCACCTGGACCTTCTTTTCGGTGCTTCTGAAGATGATCATCGGCACCTGCGGCGCGGTCCTTCTGAATGCCGCCGTGCCCGGGCGGCACCTCTTCCGCATCCTGACCATGCCGCCCTGGATCGTGCCGATGGCGATCGGCATCTTCATGTGGGGCTGGATGTATAACGGCCAGTTCGGGATGATTTCCGGGCTTCTGCAACGCTTCGGTCTGGTTGACGGGCCGGTGGCTTTCCTCGCCTATGGCAACACTGCCTACTGGGCGACGATCTTCACCGATGTCTGGATCGGCGTGCCGATGGTGACGATCTATTTCCTGGCCGCGATCCAGTCGATCCCGAAGGACCTTTACGAGGCGGCCTGGACCGACGGCGCCAGCCGCTGGATGCGCTTTCGCCGCATCACCCTGCCGCTGATGGCGCCGGCGATCATCACCATGTCGATGCTGTCGCTGATCGCCACCTTCAACTCGTTCGACATCATCTGGATCCTGACACGCGGCGGCCCGTCGGGCGAAACCACGACCATGATCATCGACACCTACCAGACCGCCATCGGCTCGAAGAAATACGGCGAGGGCGCCGCGCGGGCCGTGGTGATCTGCATCTTCCTGTCCTTGTTCTGCCTCGCCTATTTCCGCGTCACCCGGCGGCTCGCTGCCGCGGACAACGCCTGAGGAGGGGACCATGGCGCTCTTTCGCAAAGAAAACACCGCGATGATCGACCGCTACAGCTGGTGGGAGATCGTGGCGATCTATGCCGGCATCGCGGCCTTCCTCTTCTTCATGCTGTCGCCCTTCATCGAGGGGTTCCTCGTCAGCCTGAAGCCACTCGCCCAGCTCTTCTCGTCGCCCTACACCTTCTGGCCGGAAAACGGCAGTTTCGACGCCTATTTCACCATGTGGGATTCGGTGCCGGGTTTCGGGCGCTACATCTTCAACTCGTTCCTGATCTCGACCGTGGCGACGGTGATCGTGCTTCTGCTGGTGGTTCCGGCGGCCTATGCCTTTGCCCGGTTCAACTACCAGGGCATGGGGCTGGTCCTTGGCGGCTTCCTGGCGATCAGCATGTTTTCAGGCGCGGTGCTTCTGATCCCGCTTTTCCGGCTGATGCGGACACTCGGGCTGCTGAATACCTACTTCGCCATGATCGTGCCGGGCGTGGCCTTCCTGATTCCCTCGGCCATCTGGCTTCTGCGCACCTACATGAAGCGCATTCCGCTGGAACTGAACGAGGCCGCCTACATGGACGGCGCCAGCCAGTTCTACACCTTCCGCCGGGTGATCCTGCCCATCGCCAGCCCCGGCATCATCGTCGTCGCCATCACCACCTTCATCGGCGCCTATGCCCAGCAGTTCGTATTCGCGCTGAGCTTCAACTCCAAGACCGAATACATGCCGCTGCCGGTCGGGCTCTTCGCCTATTTCGGCAGGCAGGAGGTGATCTGGAACGAGTTGATGGCAGCGTCCTTCGTGGGCATCACGCCGGCGCTGATCATCATCTTTTTCCTGCAACGCTATCTCGTCGGCGGGCTGACCGCCGGCGCAGTAAAGTAAGAACCGATCCACAACAGGGAGTAAAAGACGTGACGACACTCATCCGCAAGGGACTGATCGGCATGGCGCTGGTCTGCACCACCGCGCTGCCGGCCATGGCCAAGGACATCAGCTGGATCTACTGCGGCGACAAGATCGACCCGGTGCATGAAAAGGCGATCCAGGAATGGGACGCGAAGAATCCCGACAACAAGGTCGTGGTCGAGGTGGTGGGCTGGGAACAGTGCCAGGACAAGGCGACGACGCTCGCCGCCGCCGGCTCGCCCGCTGGCATCGCCTATGTCGGCTCGCGCACGCTGAAGGAATTCGCCCAGAACGACATGATCGTTCCTGTCCCGATGACCGACGCGGAAAAGGCCAGCTACTACCCGGGAATCGTCAACACCGTCACCTCGGGCGGCACCCAGTGGGGCGTGCCGATCGCCTTCTCGACCAAGGCGCTTTACTGGAACAAGGACCTGTTCAAGCAGGCCGGCCTTGACCCCGAGAAGCCGCCGACCACCTGGGCGGAAGAGATCGAGGATGCCAAGATCATCAAGGAAAAGACCGGCATCCCCGGCTATGGCCTGCCGGCCAAGACCTTCGACAACACCATGCACCAGTTCCTGCACTGGGTGTATACCAACAACGGCGAGGTCATTGACGCCGACGGCAACATCAAGCTCGACAGCCCGCAGGTCCTTGCGGCCCTTAAGGCCTACAAGGACATCACCCCCTATTCCGAGGAAGGCCCGACGGCCTACGAACAGAACGAGGTCCGGGCCATCTTCCTTGATGGCAAGGTGGCTATGATCCAGGGCTCGGTCGGCGCGGCCTTCAAGCTCAAGGACACCAAGATCAATTGGGGCGTTTCCGACCTGCCGCTCGGTCCCGACGCCAAGGGCAAGGGCACGCTGCTAATCACCGACAGCCTTGCGGTGTTCAAGGGCTCGGGCGTCGAGGACAAGGCGGTCGAGTTCGCCAAGTACATCACCTCGGCCCCGGTCCAGGAAGCCTACGAGGGTGGCGGCGCCGCCGGTCTGACGCCGCTGCGCCCGTCGCCTGCGGTCGACAAGATGGTGGCCGACGCCCCCTACTGGAAGCCGTTCATCGACGGCATCGCCTCGGGCGGGCCCGAGCCGCTCTTCACCGACTACAAGGGCTTCCAGAACGTGATGATCGAGATGGTCCAGTCGGTCGTCACCGGCAAGGCTGAACCGGACGCGGCACTGAAAAAGGCCGCTGCGGCGCTGGAAGAATACAAGTAACTCCCCTTGCCCGGCCGGGTTCTGACACCCGGCCGGGCATTTCCTTGCAAGGAGATCCGCCTTGGGACAGCTTTCCCTGAAAAGGGTCGTCAAGACCTTCGGCAGCATCGAAGTTGTGAAAGGCGTGGACCTTGACGTTCAGGAAGGCGAATTCGTGGTGTTCGTCGGCCCGTCGGGCTGCGGCAAGTCCACGCTTCTGCGGATGATCGCGGGGCTGGAGCACACCAGCGCCGGCGACATCTTGATCAACGGCGAACGGGTCAACGACCTGCCGCCGGTCAAGCGCGGCATCGCCATGGTGTTCCAGAGCTATGCGCTTTACCCCCACATGAGCGTCTTCGAGAACATCGCCTTCCCCCTCAGGGTCGAGAAGGCGCCCGAGGATGTGCTGAAGCGCAAGGTCCAGGCGGCGGCCGATATCCTGCACCTGGAAAACCGGCTTCAGCAAAAGCCCGGCCAGCTTTCCGGCGGCCAGCGGCAGCGCGTGGCCATCGGCCGGGCGATCGTGCGCGAGCCGAAGATCTTCCTGTTCGACGAGCCCCTGTCGAACCTTGACGCCGCCCTGCGCGCCGACATGCGGATCGAACTCACGCGGCTGCACAAGCAGTTGGGCGCGACAATGATCTATGTCACCCACGACCAGATCGAGGCCATGACCATGGCCGACCGGATCGTGGTCCTGAACTTCGGCAACATTGCCCAGGTGGGCGCGCCGCTCGAGCTTTATCACCGGCCCGAAAACCTGTTCGTGGCGGGCTTCATCGGCAATCCGCGGATGAACATCCTGCCCGCGACCGGCGTCAAGTCCGGGCCAGAGGGCGTGACCGTCGACTGCCTTGGCCAGCGCCTGACCGTGCCCGTCGCGCCCCCCCGCACGGGGATCGAGGGCGCAGCCCTGTCGCTTGGCATCCGGCCCGAGCATATCCACCTTGGCGATGGCCGCGACTTGCGGCTGAATCTGACGCCGACGGTGGTCGAGCAGCTGGGCCAGCACACCATCGGCTATGCGACGGTCGAGGGGATGGAGCCCACCTTCTGCTTCGTCCTGCCCGGCTCTCGCCCCGTTCACGACGACCGCCCGCTCGACGTGAATTTCCGCGCGAGGGACTGCCATCTCTTCGATGCGGACGGGCAGGCCCTGCCCCGGCGGCCGGGTGTCGAAGACAGCGACTGATACAGCGGCCCGGCCGGCAGCCGGGCCGGCGACCGAGGCACCCGCTCCCCCACCAAGATTGTTGCCAAAACGGAGACTTTCGGCCTAGAGCCTATCAAGGCCCGGACCAAACGGGCAGAGACTCGGGCGGGGCAGAGGCGGGGACGGGAGCAGTCATGGACATCATGTTTCATCTCGGCGCGCACTGCACCGATGACGGGAAGCTCATGCGCTCGCTCCTGCGCAGCCGTGGCGCCTTTGCCGACGGGCGGGTCGAAATACCCGGGCCGCGCAGCTACCGCGTCCTTCTGCGCGAGACGATCGGCATCCTGCATGGCGCCACGGCCAGCGCCGAGGTGCAGTCGCTGCTTCTGGACGGCATGACCGAAACCGATGACGCCGAGCGGGTCATCCTGTTCCATGAAAACCTGATCTGCCTGCCGCCAAAGGTCCTGTCACCTGCCGGGCTCTACCCGATGGCGCCGGACCGGATCGCGGCCATGCGCGGCCTTTTCCCCGACCATCATTGCCGTTTCCAGATCGCGATGCTGCATCCGGCGCTGATGATCTGGGGGCTTCTGGCCCGCAATGTCGCCGCCGACTACACTGCGCTGATGGCCGGGATCGCGCCCAAGATCCTGCGCTGGCGCCCGCTGGTCGAGGCGATCCTTGAAAAGAACCCCGACATCGACCTGACGCTCTGGTGTCACGAGGATGCGGCAGTCCTCTGGCCCGAGATCCTGCGCGATCTGGTCGGGCTGCCCGACACCATGCCGCTTGAGGGCGATGCCGACATGGCGCTGACGCTTCTGACCGACACGGGTACCGAGGCGCTGGCGCGCAGCTTCCGCGAGACGCCGCCGCGCGACGGGGTCGAGCGGACCGAGCGGCTGACGGACGCGCTCGCGCGGAACGCAAACCCCGCGCTGGTCGAACAGGCGCTCGACTATCCCGGCTGGACCGAGGCGGCGGTGACTAAGATGACCCGGACTTACGAAGCCGACTGCGCGGCGCTGGCCGCGCGAGGCGACGTGCGGTTCCTGACCGCGCCGGTGGCGGTCCCGGCCTGACGGCCGGGGCGCGCCCCGCGGGCGGTCACGGCCCGGCTCAGGCCCACAGTTCAGGCCATGCCGAGTGCGGCCTTGTACATTTCCAGCACCGCCTCTTCCTCGGCGATGTCGTCCTTGTCGCGCTTCCTGAGCGCGATGATCTTGCGGAGGACCTTGGTGTCGTAGCCGCGCCCCTTGGCATCGGCCATCAACTCCTTCTGCCGCTCGGCAAGGTCCTTCTTTTCCGCCTCGAGCTGCTCGAACTGCTCGATGTACTGGCGGAGCTCGGCGGCGGTCACGGAATAGGCGTCGGCAGTCGTGTCGGTCATGGCGGGTTCCTTTTCGAAGTCGGGCGATGACTAGTCGGCGGCGCGGGGGCGATCAAGGGGGATCGCGGTCGGGGGACTTGCCCCCCCTGGGGGGGGCCGGGGGACTTGCCCCGGCGGGGACATGCCGCTAGGGGGGCCCAAACGGGAGGGTCCGATGGGCTACATGATCTGGATTGGGGCGGCCGTGACGGTCCTTGGGCTCGTGGGCCTGATCTGGTGCATCGCGACCGTCGCGCGGGCGCGCGCCGCGGGCCTGCGGGATGAAGAGCTGAAGGCGCGGCTCCAGCGGGTCGTGGCGGTCAACATGGCTGCGCTCTTCGTTTCGGCCATCGGGCTGATGATGGTCGTCGTCGGCGTCCTGCTGCGCTAGAGCGCCCGGCTGGCCCGCGCGCGTTCGAGCCCGAGTTGCCGCTCGCGCCAGATGATGAGGATGCCGGCCGCGATCACCACGCAGGCGCCAAGCAGGACCCGGCTGCTCGGCACCTCGCCGAAGCCGACGTAACCGATGACGATCGACAGGACCATCGCGGCATAGTCGAAGGGCGCCACGACCGAGGCATCGGCATAGCGGTAGCAGGCGGTCAGGAAGATCTGGCCGACCCCGCCCATGAGCCCGCAGAGGACCAGAAGCCCGAAGGTCGCGCCATCGGGCCAGACCCAGCCCATCGGCAGGGTGACGAGCGACAGAAGCGCCGAGTTGATCGAGAAATAGAAGACGATGGCGCTGGTGCGCTCGTTCGAGACCAGCTTTCGGACGAAGACCTGCGCAAGGGCGGCAAAGACCGCGCCGGTCAGGACCGACACCGCGCCAAGCGCCTCGCGGCTGCCCGCATCCGCCGCCGGCAGGGCGCCAAGGCGGGGCGACAGGATGATGAGGACGCCAGCCATGCCGATCGCCACGGCGATCAGGCGGAAGGCGCGCACCTCTTCGCCCAGAAACATGGCGGCGAAGATCACGGTCAGGATCGGCGCGGCAAAGCCAAGCGCCGTGACTTCTGGCAGGGGCAGAAGGCCGTAACCGAAGAAGGCGAAGCCCATGGCGGTCGTCCCGGCCAGGCCGCGCCAGAAGTGGCCCATGTAATTGTGCGTCTCGATCCCGACGCGCAGACTGTGGGTCGCCATCAGCCAGACAAGGATCACCGGGACCGCGAAGGCCGAGCGGAAGAAGACCACCTCGCCCGCCGGGACGGTCGGCGCCACGATCTTGATGAGCGCGGCCATGGCCATGAATACGCCGACCGAGACGAGCTTCAGCGCGATCCCGCGCAGGGGGATGGCGATGCGTGCGTCCTGTGGCGCCACTCGGGATGCATCCGGGGGCGCCTCTGGGGCCGCCTCTGGAGACACCTCCGGCGCGCTCACGCCCCCTGCCCCGGCTTGATCCGCGGCCCGGTGCCGTCGGCAAAGGCCTTGAGCCGCGCGCGGGCGTCGGGCTGGGTGTTCACGATCCCGGCCACCGTCGCCTCGGCATAGGCCGCGTCGAGCGCGGACATGTTCTGCATGTGGCTGATTGCCGAACAGATGGCGAAGTTCGTGAGCGGCAGGTTCGCGGCCGTCGCCTCGGCCAGCTCGCGCGCCTTGGCCTCGCTGTCCTCGACCAGATATTGCGCAAGGCCGACCTCGACCGCCTCGGCGCCGCGATAGATGCGCCCCGTCAGCATCATGTCGATCATCCGCGCCTTGCCGACAAGGTCCGCGACCCGGATCGTGGCGCCGCCGCCGGTGAAGAGCCCGCGCGAGCCTTCGGGCAGCGCGAAGTAGGTCGAGGCGTCGGCAACGCGGATATGGGCGGCGGAGGCGAGTTCAAGCCCGCCGCCGACGACCGCGCCCTTCAAGGCGGCGATGACCGGGATGCCGCCATATTCCATGCGGTTGAACGCCTCGTGCCAGCGCAGGCACAGCTGCCAGAATTCGGCCGGGCTGCGGTCGGCGCCGTGGTGTTCCACGAGGTCAAGGCCAGCGCAGAAATGTGGCCCCTCGGCGCGCAGGATGACGGCGCGGACGCCCGCCTCGGGGAAGGCGGTGAAGGCGCGGATCAGTTCCCCCACCGTCGCCGCGTCAAGCGCGTTGCGCTTCTGCGGGCGGTTCAGGCTCAGGGTCGCGATGCCGCGGTCATCGAGCGACAGCGCAAGGTTCGCCAGCGACAGGGACGCCAGCGGCGGGGGCAGATCGGTCATGGAACCTCCGGTCTTTGGGGGGTATGAGCCTAACCTGACAGAGCGCCCGTGCGATTGCCAGCGGTGGCTGGCAAGCGTTAGGTTTGACAGGAACTCAAAGGAGGTCGCGATGGCGGCGGACACCCAGGGCCCGGACGGCAGCGGCTATTTCCTTTATCATTCGATCGGACAATATGCCGGCAAGGCGGATGACCTGCGCCGCGCGATGGATGTCTTTGCCGCAAGCTGGGGGCGCGCCGATGACGGGCAGTGGCCCGTGGCCCTTGGCATGCGCGCGCGCTTCCTTGACCGCTGGACCGCGCTTCTGAAGGCGCAGCCGGGCACGGTCACCACCTGCGAAAGCGTGACGGCCGGCCTTGGCGCGCTGATCGGCGGCCTGCCGGACGCGGCCTTGCGCGGGCGCCAGGTGCTGGTCGCGGGCGATTGCTTTCCGTCGGTCCATTTCCTTCTGCAGGCGCTGGCCGAGCCGCGCGGGTTCCAGCTTGTCACGGTCCCCCTCAGGCCCGGCGCCACCTGGGTCGAGGACGAGGACCTGCGCGACGCCTGGGGGCCGGAGGTCGGCCTTGCGCTTCTGACCTGGGTTTCGTCGACCTCGTCCCATCGCAGCTCGCTTTCGCCCCTGATCGCCCACGGGCGCGCGCAGGGCAGCCTCATCGGCGTGGACATCACGCAAGGGGGTGGCCTGCTGCCCTTCGACGTGAGCTCGCCCGCGATCGACTTCTGCCTGACGACCAGCCTCAAGTGGATGTGCGGCACGCCGGGTGCGGGGATGCTTTACGTGGCACCCGAACTGATCGCCAAATCGAACCCGACGCTCTGCGGCTGGTTCAGCCAGCCCGATCCGTTCAACTGGGACTTCGATCGCTTCTCCTACGCGCCCGACATCCGCCGTTTCGACCACGGCACGCCCGGCGTGATCGCGGCCGCGGTGAGCGCGCCGGCGATGGACTGGCATGCGGGCCAGGACCATGGCGCGATCCTCGACAACAACCGGCGGCTGTCGGCGATGATCGAGGAGGGCGCGGCCGAGATGGGGCTGCGCTTCGTCTCGCCCCGCGACCCCGCGCAGCGCGGCGGGTCGGTCATGGTTGAACTGCCAGAGGGGCTGCCGGGCCCGGACGCGGTCGCGGGCCTTCGGGAAGAGGGGCTGGCGGCCGACGCCCGCAGCCGGACGCTGCGCCTGTCGCCGGGCGTGATGACCCGGGCGAGCGGCGTCGAGAGGCTGATCTCGGTCCTTGGCGGGATGGTCCGCAGGGCCTGACGTCCGCGATGCCGGTGGAGCGGGTGATGGGAATCGAACCCACGTATTCAGCTTGGAAGGCTGCTGCTCTACCATTGAGCTACACCCGCGCCCGGACCTTTTAGGCCAGGCGCGGGCGAGTGGCAAGCCGGCCCGCCCGGCCTGCCGGCCCCGGCAAGAGCGTCCCGCGGGACCGCCCCCGAATCGCGCCCTTCGGACGGGCTGAAACCCCCTGAAACGGGTGGGTTTCTGTCGCACCCTCGGTTCGCGCATAGTCACGCCGGCGTGACGAAAAACCGGGTCCGTCGGGCTGTCGAGGAAAAGTTTGGATCGAATGCCACTAAAACCTGTCTAAAAGTTAGCAACCCAGAGTGAGGTTGAAACAGTCCTTTTCAGCCTGACGGCGGTGAAAAGGAACGGTTTCATTTCAGATTTCTGCAGGCCTCCTGTATAAGTAAGTTATTGAGAGTGACGATTGAACGGCGACTGTTTCCAGGCTTTTCCGGGCCACAAAGCGAGAGTTTTCCCCGCTGGTTCGGAAAGGGAATTTCAACGGACCGGCATTTTCCGCCGGTATTTTCAGGAAGGGCGACAAGATTGAGCGTCGCTGACCAAAGGCTGCCAGAGAACGCCCCGCCCCGCCGGTCGGGGCGTTTTCCGTTCGAGCCACTCGCGGGTCCCGACTGGGAAACCCAGCTTGCCCCCAACGCCGCCGGCCTCGAGCCGCGCCGGACCATGGGACGCCAGAGGCGCCCCCTGCGCAACCAACGTGGCGCGCGGAATTTCCCGAGCTTCCTTTCCCGGCTGCCGGTCATGACGCTGGTCGAAACCGGCGGGATCATCCTTCTGATCCTCTGCCTCGCGGCACAAAGATAGCCCACCCTCAGGGTGCTGCCGCGCCCTGCCCTGCGGCCTTGGCGAGCGCCGGCCGGATGTCCGAGGCGATGGTCGGTTCGGTGATCGGCCCGGCATAGCGCATGACGACGCGGCCCTGACCGTCGATGACGAAACTTTCCGGCACGCCGTAGGTGCCCCAGTCGATCCCCATGCGGCCTGTCGGGTCGGCCCCGGTCAGCGCGAACGGGCTGCCAAGCTCGGCCAAGAAGGCCAGCGCGTCGTCGGGCCGGTCCTTGTAGTTCACGCCGTAGATCGTCACCCCCTCTGCGGCGAGCGCCTTCAGGCTCGGATGTTCCGCGCGGCAGGGTGCGCACCAACTGGCCCAGAAGTTCACGATCTTGACCTTGCCGTCCTTCAGGTCGGCCTCGGTGAAGGGCTTCAGGTCGCCAAGGGGCGTCAGCTCGACCGCGCCCGCCGGCTTGCCGATGAACATCGACGGCAGCGCCTCGGGGTCCTTGCGCGACATGCCCCAGTAGAAAAGGACCGCAAGGCCCGCAAACAGCCCGACCGGCAGGATGACGAGGGGCGATATCCTAGCCATTCCCGCCCACCTTTTCGGTGCCACGGTCAGACTGGCCCCGCGCCTCTTGCGCCTCGAGCGCGCGGCGGACCTCGCTTGCCCGCCAGAGCGTCTGGCCGATCAGCCCGGCCAGCGCCAGAAGCGTGCCGCCCCAGGCCAGAAGCACGGTCATTTCATAGTGGCCAAGATCGGGCATCAGGCCGCCTTCCTTTCACGGGCCACCAGCGCGCTGAGGCGCCGGGCGCGGATTTCGGTCCGCGTGCGCACGAAGACCAGGGTCAAGAACAGGAATACGAAGCCCGCCATCGTCAGCCAGAGCGGATAGGCATAGACGTCCGCGACATGCTGGGCGCGGTCGACCGACAGGCTCGCGCCCTGATGCAGCCCCTGGGCCCAGAAATAGACGGCGTAGCGCGACAGGAAGGCAAAGACCGACCCCACAAGGCAGAGGACCGAGGTCAGGTCGGCCGCCGTGTCGGGATTCTCGATCGCGGCCCAAAGCGCCAGATAGCCGAGGTAGAACAGGAAGAGGATCAGGAAGGCCGTCAGCCGCGGGTCCCAGGCCCACCAGGTGCCCCACATCGGCTGGCCCCAGACCGCGCCGGTGAAAAGCGCAATCAGCGTCATGACCATGCCCACGGGTGCCGCAGCGCGGGCTGCCAGGACCGACACATGGTGCCGCCGGACCAGCCAGATCAGCGAGGTGACCAGCATCATCACCCAGGCGTTGATGGCGATGAAGGCCGAGGGGACATGGACGTAGAGGATCTTCACCGTCGAGCCGAAGCGGTCGGCGTCCGGTGTCAGGAAGAAGCCCCAGACCAGGCCGCCGCCCAGCGTCAGCGCGGTCAGCGCCGTGAGCCAGGGCAGAAGCCAGCCGGTGGTTTCCATGAATTTTTTCGGGTTGGCATATTCCCAGAGTGACATGCGGTCTTTCGGGCTTCCATCTGTTCGCAAGGGCCTGACTAGCACGGCCGGCGGCTAGCGCAAACTGACGCGGATTGCCGCAGCCGCCGCGAAGGGCAGTGCGGCGCAGGCGGCCAGGCTGATCGCGGCCACCATGAGAAGGACGGGCAGCGCGGGCAGGCCCTCGGCGCCCCGCCGCGCGGCCTCGGCACCGAAGATGAGCGTGGGCACGTAAAGCGGCAGGACGAGAAGCGACAGCAGAAGCCCCCCGCGCTTCACGCCCACGGTCAGCGCCGCGCCGAAGGCGCCGATCATCGACAGGGCGGGCGTGCCGGCCAGAAGCGACAGGGGCAGCCAGACGTAGCCCGCCGGCGCGAGGTTCAGAAGGACGCCCAGGACCGGCGACAGGGCTACGAGCGGCAGGCCGGTCGTCAGCCAGTGGGCGGCGGCCTTCATGGCGACCGCGCCCTCCATCGGCAGGGGGGCGGTCGCCAGCGCCTCGAGCGAGCCATCCTCCCAATCCAGCTGGAAAAGCCGGTCGAGCGACAGGAGCGCGGCAAGGAGCGCCCCGACCCAAAGGATGCCGGGGGCGATCAGCGCCAGCCGCTCGCGGTCCGGCCCGACGCCGAAGGGGACAAGGACGGCGAGGATCAGGAAGAAGGCGAGGCTGAGGCCGAAGCCCCCGCCCGCGCGGACCGCGAGGCGCAGGTCGCGCAGAAGAAGCGCGCTCACAGGAAGGCCCCGTCGAAGGTGTCGTCGAATGCGTCTCCGAAGGCGTCACCGGGTCCGGTCGGGGCGTCGGATGGCGCAAGGTCAAGGCAGGTGGCGTCGGGCAGACCTAGGTCGATGTGGGTCGCAAGGATCGCGGCGCCGCCAGCGGTCAGGTGCGCGCCAAGGGCCGTGGCGAAAAGCGCGACCGAACCCTTGTCGAGCGAGACGGTGGGCTCGTCCAGAAGCCAGACCGGCCGGCCGGTCAGGACCATGCGCGCAAGGCCAAGCCGCCGGCGCTGGCCGGCCGACAGGGTCGCGGCGCGGCGGTCCCGAAGGTGGGTCAGGTCTAAGGCGGCAAGGGCTGCGGGCACATCGACCGACCTTCCATGGACGGCGGCCCAGAAGTCCAGGTTTTCAGTCACGGTCAGCGCGGACTTCACCGCATCGGCATGGCCGCCATAGGCAAGGCCGCCCTCGCAGACCGTGACGGTGCCCGCAACGGGCGGCTGCAGGCCAGCAAGCGTGCGCAGCAGCGTCGTCTTGCCGACGCCGTTCGGCCCCCTGAGGACCAGCGCGTCGCCGGGGCGAAGCTCGAAACTCACACCGGACAGAAGCCGCACACCGCCCCGCGCGACGGACAGGCCCTGCGCACTCAGAAGCGCGTCGCTCATGCTGGCACCAGTCATACTGGCATCAGTCATACTGGCACCAGGGCGGCTGCGGTGCGGCGGCCCTCGGCCAGAAGCATGTTCCAGGTGCGGCAGGCAGACGGGGTGGGCATAGGCTCGACCGGAAGGTCAGCCCCGGCCAGCGCGGCGGACAGGCCGGGCGACGGCCAGCCCATCGCGGCGCCCATGCCAAGAAGAAGCACATCGACCCGGCCCGCCAGCGCCAGAAGTGGCTCCGTCTCCCCCAGCCCCGACCAGGGGCGCGGACCCTCTGGCGTCAGCAGGACCGGCCCGCGCCAGACGCGGTCGTTCAGGCGAAAGAAGCCCGGACCATAGCCCTGCACCGGCCCGGCCGGCCCCTCATAGGCAATGTCGTCGAGCGCGACCACCGGCCTCAGGGCCCGGTCGCGAAGCGCGTGCCCTTGGGGCCGCCCTTGTCCGCGCCGGGCTTCGACCAGTCACGCTTCACGCCCAGGTAAAGGACGACGTTCTTGGCGACATAGATCGAGGAATAGGTGCCCAGAAGAATGCCGATGAAGATCGCGAAGACGAAGCTGCGGATCACGTCGCCGCCGAAGATCAGAAGCGCGCCGAGCGCTATGAGCGTCGTGAGCGAGGTCATGAGCGTCCGGCTCAGCGTCTCGTTCACCGACAGGTTCATCACCTCCCGCAGGGGCATGGTCTTGAACTTCATCAGGTTTTCGCGAAGCCGGTCGAAGACGACCACGGTGTCGTTGATCGAATAGCCAAGGATCGTCAGCAGGGCGGCGATGGTCGTCAGGTCGAACTTGATCTGGAAGAGGGCGAAGATGCCAATCGTGACCACCACGTCATGGACGAGCGAGGCGACGGCGCCGATCGAGAACTGCCATTCGAACCTGAGCCAGACATAGATGCAGATTGCGGTCATCGCCGCCAGGACCGACAGGACAGCAGACCGGATCAGCTCGCCCGACACCTTCGGGCCGACAGTTTCCACGGCGGCGAACTTCACGTCCGGCGCCACTGCCTGAAGGGCGGTCTGGACGTGCTGCACATCCTCGGGCGCCAGCGCCTGCTGGCCCGCCTGTTCCTGGATGCGCACCATGGAGACGTGCTTGTCGGGGCCGAAGCTCGGGTCGAAAACCTCGGTGATCGAGACATCGCCCATCTTCAGCCCCTCGAGCGCGCTGCGGTAGGCGCCGAGGTTGATCGGCTGGCTGCTTTCCGTGCGGATCGTGGTGCCGCCCTTGAAGTCGATGCCGAAATTCAGCCCCATCACCAGCGTGAGGACGATCGATGCCACGACGGCAAACACCGAGATGCCGAAGGTCAGTGCCTGCCACTGGAAGAAGTCCCAGTTGGTCTTTTCAGGAACGAGTTTCAGACGCCAGGCCATGTTGCCCCCTCAGACCACGATGGTTTTCGGCCGCCGCCAGGCGAACCAGGTCGTCACCAGAAGCCGGGTGACAAGGACGGCCGAGAAGACCGAGGTGATGACGCCGATGGTCAGCGTGACGGCAAAGCCCTTCACCGGACCCGCGCCAAGGAAGAACAGGATCGCGGTCGAGATGAGCGCGGTCATGTTCGAGTCGGTGATGGCCGACATGGCCTTTTCATAGCCGATCTCGATCGCCCGCGCCGGGCCGTTGCCACGCCGCAGTTCCTCGCGGATGCGTTCGTAGATCAGCACGTTGGCGTCGACCGCCATGCCCATGGTCAGCACGATGCCGGCGATGCCGGGCAAGGTCAGCGTGGCGCCGATCAGCGACAGGACCGCAAAGATCATGGCGATGTTGAGCGCGAGTGCGATGACGGCGAGCGTGCCGAAGAAGCCGTAGGAGGCGATCATGAAGACCGCAACCGCGACATAACCCACGGTCGCCGCCAGCTTGCCCGCGTCGATCGAGTCCTGGCCAAGCTCGGGCCCGATGGTGCGTTCCTCAAGGAAGGTCATGCCCGCCGGAAGCGCACCCGCCCTGAGAAGGACGGCGAGGTTGGTCGAGCTTTCGACGGTGAAATGGCCGGTGATGATGCCCGAGCCGCCGGGGATGGCCGAATTGATGCGGGGGGCCGAGATCACCTTGCCGTCAAGGACGATCGCGAAAAGCTGGCCCACGTTTTCGGCCGTATAGTCGCCGAAGCGCCGCGCGCCCGAAGGGTCGAAGCGGAAGCCCACGGAAGGCTGGCCGCTCTGGTCAAACTCGGGCCGCGCATCGACCAGATCCTCGCCGGTGACGACGGGGGCATCCTCGAGCACGTAGAAGACGCCCGGCTCTTCGAGCGAGGGCAGAAGGACGTTGCCCGCGCCCGGCAGATCGGTGCCGTTCGTGGTGCGGCTCACGACCGGCTGGAAGGTCAGCTTCGCCGTGGTGCCGATCAGCGATTTCAGTTCGGCTGCCGAGCCGATGCCCGGCACCTGGATCAGGATGCGGTTCGTGCCCTCGCGCTGGATTGTCGGTTCGCGGGTGCCGACCTCATCGACGCGGCGGCGGATGATTTCCAGGCTCT
This sequence comes from uncultured Paracoccaceae bacterium, assembly GCA_945952025.1. GTDB lineage: Bacteria > Pseudomonadota > Alphaproteobacteria > Rhodobacterales > Rhodobacteraceae > TMP-24. Next base: position 4,809 of record CAMFGW010000007.1, on the reverse strand, counting down.
GCTGGATCGTCCGGTCGTCCGTCGCGGCGCGCTCGGCGTCGGACATGGTCATCGAAAGCGTGTTGCCGTCGCCCGCGACCGCGTAGTCGCGCTGGCCGACCCCGGTCAGGCTGATGACCGGGCTCGTCAGGCCCTGCGCCACCTCCATCGCCTTGGCCAGGCCTTCGGGTTTTTCGATCTGCACGCGCAGCTCGCCATCGGGCGCGGGCACGCGGCGCACGCCACCCACCGTCGCGCGTTCGGCGCTGAGCCCCTTGCGAAGTTCGGGCCAAAGGCTGTTCATCCGCGCCTTGTAGACATCGGCCACCTGCACCTCGGCCAGAAGATGCGCGCCGCCCCTGAGGTCGAGGCCCAGGTTCACGATCTTCGAGGGCGCCCAGTTTGGCCAGAGCGCGCGATCGGCGGCCAGTTCGGGCGTCTCGCCGGTCTTTTCGATGCGGGTGATGGCGTCGTTGTGCTTCTCGACCCTTGGGTAGAAGGCGTTCGGCAGGGCGTAGATCACCGCGAGCAGGCAAATGCCCCAGATGAGAATGCGCTTCCACAGGCTGAATTGCATGGCGGGGGAACTCGGGGCTTCAGGTCAGGGGCAGGTCGGGCGGGGTCGCGGCGGGGTTGCGGCGCGCGCGGGCTCAGTTCGAGTTGGCCGCGGGCTCGGTCCGCGTCAGGACCTGCGAGATCGTCGACTTGACCACGCGGACCTTCAAGCCTTGCGCAATCTCGACCTCAAGCTCCTTGCCGTCGTCCATGACCTTCGTGACCTTGCCGATGATGCCGCCGCCGGTCACGACCTGGTCGCCGCGCCGGATCGCGTTGAGCGAGGCCTGCTGTTCCTTCAGGCGCTTTTGCTGCGGGCGGATCAGCAGGAAATACATGATGCCCATGATGAGGATGAGCGGCAGGAACTGGGTCAGGCCGAATCCGGCGGGGGCGCCACCGGCGGCCTGGGCATAAGCGGGAGTGGCAAACATGGCGGCATCCTTTGGTATGGCACGAGAGGGGCCGGCATGGAGTCATGGCGGCCAGATTCTGGTGGCGCACCCTATAGGCGCGGGTCCGGCAGCGCAACGGGTCGGGATCGGGGGCCGGGTCCGGGCTTGGCGTGCGGGTGGGCAGGACGGCACGGGGGCGCTAGAAGGGGGTGAGGCAAGCGGGGGTGCGCGTGGCTGGTCGTTGGACGCTTGGGATGGTGATCGGGGCCTTGGCCCTTACGGCCGCGCGGGCGGACGATTTGCCGCGGGCGCTCGGCTGGCTCGGCGCGGGCGTGGCCCCTGCCCCCGGCCCCGGCACCTGCTCGGCCGTCCTTGTCGCGCCCGACCTTGTGGCGACGGCCGCCCATTGCCTGGCCGACCCGAAGGCCGGGGTCGTGCGCGATCTGGCGAGCTTGCGCTTCATCGCCGGCTGGGGCGGCCCCGGTGTGGCCCAGCCCGTTGCCGGAAAAGCGGCGATCTTTCCGGCCGCGCGCGAGCTTGCGAACGGGTCGCTGCCCTATGACATGGCGCTTTTGCGGCTTGCCGGGCCGGTCGAGGGCGTGGTGCCCCTGTCCTTCGACCCCATGCCCGAGGCCCCGGACACGCCCGTGACGCTGGGCGGCTATGCGCAGGCCGATCCCGCCCACCCGATCCGTCGCGACCCTTGCCGCAAGGTCCTGGTCGCGCTGCCGGTCCTGGGGCTCGACTGCCGGGCCGAGGGTGGATTTTCCGGCGGTGCGATGCTGACGATGGGGCCGGACGGCTGGCGGCTCATTGCGGTGACGGTGGCCGAGGCGCGGAACGATCCGGGCCTTGGCGCCCTTGGCGCGACGCCGCCCGACGACCTGGCGGCGGTGATCGCGGGGAAGTGAGGGGCCGGAAGTGAGGGGCCCAAAGAAAAGCGCCCCGTCCGGGGGGACGGGGCGGAGTAGGCGGTGAGGCAGCCGGGTTCGGGTCGACTGGGGGTAGACCCGGTGCGGGACAGGCGGCCCGGCGCACCGCGGGCAGAAATGGGGGGCAGAAATGGGGGGCAGAAAACTCAGAAAAGCGCCGGCAGGTTCAGCGCCACCAGGAACATCGCGAAGATCGAGACGAGCCCGAGCGCATCGGCGGCGAGCGTCTTGTGCGAACGGCTGACGGCGTCCTTGATGTCGGCGATCATGGCGGGCTCCTCGGCGGTTAGGGTTGGAAACGATCCGTTTCACCATTTGTTCCCTATTCCGTCCACCATGTAAAGAACTTTTAGGGAACATTTGTGAACATCGAGGAACGCCGCCGCTTCGGACCCCGCTGATGTGCCCTAACGATGTGCCTAACCCACGGAAATCAGCCGGATCGCCCGCTCCTGCTCCATCAGGTACAAAAGCGCGCGCACCGCCTGCCCACGCGGCCCCGTCAGGCCGGGGTCCGCCGCCAGAAGCGCCCGGGCATCGCTCTGCGCGACAGCCATCAGCCCCGCCTGCCGTTCCAGATCGCCGATTCGGAACCGCGGCAATCCCGACTGGGCCGTGCCGATCAGGTCACCCGCGCCACGCATGGCCAGATCCTCTTCGGCGATGCGGAAGCCGTCCTCCGTCTCTCGCAGGATAGTCAGGCGGCGCTCGGCACCCTCCGACAGGGGCGGCTGATACAGCAGGATGCAGGTCGAGGCGCCCTGCCCCCGGCCGACGCGGCCGCGCAACTGGTGCAACTGCGCCAGACCGAAGGTCTCGGCCCGCTCGATCACCATGATCGTCGCCTCGGGGATGTTGACGCCGACCTCGATCACCGTGGTCGCGACCAGGACCTGCGTGCGGCCGGCCGCGAAATCGGCCATGGCGCGGTCCCGGTCGGCGGCGGGCATCTGGCCATGCACCAGCCCCACGACCCCCTCGCCGAGTGCCGCCCGCAGGCTGGTGAACCGCTCTTCGGCCGCCGTCAGATCGACCGTCTCGCTCTCGCCCACCAGCGGGCAGACCCAATAGGCGCGCCGCCCCGCGGCCACCGCCTGGCGCAGGTGGGCGACGAGTTCGTCCATGCGGCCGGCGGACAGGAGGGCGGTCTGGACCGGCTGGCGACCGGCCGGCTTTTCGTCGAGGACCGACAGGTCCATGTCGCCATATTGCGCCAGCGCGAGCGAGCGCGGGATCGGCGTCGCGGTCATCACCAGCACATCGGCCTGAGCCCCCTTGCGGCCAAGCTCCAGCCGCTGGGCGACGCCGAAACGATGCTGTTCGTCGACGATGGCAAGCCGCAGGTCGTGAAAATCGACATCCTTCTGGAAAACGGCGTGGGTCCCGACCAGCACGTCGATCCGGCCCGCCGCCAGATCGGCCAGCTTGGCCGCCCGCTCGGCCCCCTTGTCGCGGCCGGTCAGGATCGCCAGCCGGACGCCCGCCGCCTGCGCCATGGGCTCGAGGCTTTCGAAATGCTGGCGCGCCAGGATCTCGGTCGGGGCCATCATCACCCCCTGCCCCCCCGCCTCGACCGCCGTCAGAAGTGCGAGGAAGGCCACGAGCGTCTTGCCCGACCCCACGTCGCCCTGCAAAAGCCGGCTCATCCGCCGGTCGGACCCCATGTCGGCGGCAATCTCGGCGACTGCCCGGGTCTGGGCCGTCGTCGGGCGGTAGGGCAAGGCCGCAAGGACCCGCGCGGCGAGCGCGCCGGTCCCCGTGCTCGGCCGCCCCTTGCCGCGCCGGAAGGCGGTCCGCGCAAGGCTCAGCGTGACCTGGTGGGCGAAGAACTCGTCATAGGCCAGCCGCGCGCGGGCAGGCGCTTCGGGGCGCAGGTCGTCCGGCCCCTGCGGCGCGTGCGCGGCCTGCACCGCCGCCTGCCAGCCCGGCCAGCGCTCGCGCGACAGAAGGGCGGGGTCGATCCATTCGGCAAGCTCGGGCGCACGCTCGACCGCCCCCTGCGCGGCCCGGGTCACGGTCCTGAGCGTCAGGCCGCCGGTCAGGGGATAGACCGGCTCGAATGGCGGCAGCCGGGCTGTCTCGTGCGCCTGAAGGATGTGGTCAGGGTGGACCATCTGCGCCACGCCGTCGAAGAGTTCGAGCTTGCCCGACACGATCCGCCGCGCGCCGATGGGCAGCGATTCCTCGATCTGGGCGGCGCGGGCGTGAAAGAAGACGAGCGCAAAATCGGTCGTGCCGTCGGTGACGATCGCCCGCGAGGGGCCGCCCTTGCGACGGGCGGGCTGGTGGCCAAGGACCGTGACGGCCAGCGTTGCGGTCGCCGGCGGGCTGACAGAGCGGATCGAGGCAACCGGGCGGCGGTCGACGACGGCGTAGGGCAGCATGAACAGCAGGTCGCGCGGCCGTTCGACCCCCATGGCGGGGAAAAGCCCGGCGGCCTTCGGCCCGACGCCCGGCAGGGTTTCGAGCCCGGCGAAGAGTGGAAACAGGGCCGCCGGCCGGTTCATGCGCCGATGAGCCTCAGCCAGGCGTCCTCGTCGATCACACGGATGCCAAGCCGTTCGGCCTCGCGCGCCTTCGACCCCGCACCGGGCCCCGCGATCACCAGGTCGGTTCTGGCGCTGACCGATCCCGCGACCTTGGCGCCCATGGCTTCGGCCCGCGCCTTGGCCTCGGCCCGCCCCATCTTTTCGAGCGTGCCAGTAAAGACCAGCGTCTGCCCGGCAATGGGACTGCCCTCGGTTGCTGGCCGGGCGACCGGCTGGATGTCCAGAAAGCCGATCAGCCGGTCGATCGCCTGACGCTCGCGTGGGTTGGCGAGCGCATCCGACAGGGACAGGGACAGGACCGGCCCGATGCCGTCGGTCGAAACCAGGTCGGTCCAGGCCGCCGCGGCGGCGTCGGGCACGGCGGCGGCGCGCAGGGCGGCGTCGCGCGCTTCCTTGACC
>CAMFGW010000006.1 GCA_945952025.1 uncultured Paracoccaceae bacterium | reverse complement strand
AGCTTAACTTACCCGGAAAACTGTCCAAGGATCGGGGAGTAGCTCAATGCGCCCGTTTCGTTTCGCCTTCGATGCGCAGGAATTTCGTGACGATGGCGCTGGATTTCACGGTTTCAAAGATGGACACGATCAGTCCGTCTTTAACCCCTACGATGCAGTCCAACCGCGCAGATCGCTCGGCTGAAAGGTTCCAGTCCCCAAGCGTTGCCTGCGCAAGCCTGGCTTCCTCACCTGCCTGAAGCAACGACACCGTATCCTGCCGGTTCAGGCTGACAAATAGGATATTGCCTTGGAAGAACGGGACATCTCCTCGCTCGATTGGACGGTCATAAGCCTCATTGATCTGGTTCCGGGTTAGCCACAGGTTCCTGTCGCCATGGCCCGATACCTTGTTGGTATCGCCTAGCAAGGGAATGAGAACTGCTTCGAGGTCATGCGCAGCCTCATCGCTCATTCCATGGGCAACGATCAGAACCTCGACTTCCCCGCCGGAATGACGGATCTCGCGAATTCGGCCAAGCTTGTGTTCTTCCTCGTCGAGTGGCTCCTCGTAAAGGCTGCGCTCAAGATGGGCATGATTGAAGCAACGGTTCCCATTGCCCTTACCAATGTAAAACACGCGGTCCGGCAATGCGCCGTCGTTCCGGGGATCAGCAAGCGCATAGACATAGGCCTTCAACTGGGTCGTCACCATGACGTTGAACTGCAGGGGCTTTCTCCAACCTTGCACATTTTTCTTACGAGACAACTCGTGTGCGAGAACCCTGTCAAGCCAGAGGTGCCCTCGACATTGGGCCATGCCGTGAATGTTTGCGGAGCACTATTCGCCATGTTGTCGGGTAGGGCGATGCAAAAAGGCCCGCGTCAGCTTCGAAATAGCTGGAAGTCAAGTCCAGCGCCAGATGCGGCCTCCGAAAACCGTATCGCGCCAATGGCCAAACAGAGACTCGCGGCATTTTGGACGGCCATTTTACCTGCAAATTCAAGTCTCTAGGGGTCGATACCCCGCACAAGTCGCGGAAAACACGCCATAATATGCTTGACGTAAAATTGTTTAAAATCAATGATTTATGTGGTGGCGGAGCCGAAGGGATTCGAACCCTCGAGACGGTTCCCCGTCTGCACCCTTAGCAGGGGCGTGCCTTCGACCACTCGGCCACAGCTCCGTCGATCCGTTTAGCGGCTCGGGGGCGGGGGGGCAAGGGGCAGCGACGGCTGGGTGGGGGCGTAGGTGATGGTGCCGTCGGGCAGGCGCTCGGCGCCGGGGGTGGGTTTGGCGCGTTCGGTGCGGCCGGGGGCCATCAGGTGCTCGACGGGGTGGCCGGCCAGAAGCAGGTGGTCGGTGATGATGCGGCGGTGGCAGCGCCACCAGACGGCTTCCGAACACATCAGCGCCACGCGGCGTTCCGTGGCCTCGGCGATGAGGCGTTCGAGCGCCAGGGCGAACTCGGGGCCCATGGCGTAGTCGGCAAAGTTGTGGAAGCTCCGCTCGCGCCAGAGGGCATTCACCTCTTCGTCGACCTGGTGCTGGCGGCTGCGTCGGCCGCCCAGCGCCGGGTCGTGGCGGTAGCCGATCTGGCGGTCGGCGAGCAGGGCGGGAAAGGTGTCGATGTTGAAGCCCGGATTGGTGCGCGAGCGCGGGAAGGCGCGCACGTCGATCAAGAGCCCGGTTCCGGCGGCCTGGAGCATGTCCAGCACCTCTGACGGGGGCCGGGTCGAGTGGCCGATGGTGGCGATGCGCGCGCCGCTCATGGCCAGCTCACGGGATGAGGGTCAGCGCCTTGCCCTTGTGGGCGGCGACATGGTCGGTGCGGTCGCTCTGGATTTCATATTGCGGATCGGCGGGGCTCGCGCGGTGGGTGTAGCCCTTGTAGTCGAAGTCGGCGGTATGGACGCGGAGGATGCGGCCGGAAACGCGGCCGGCCTCAGAGTTCCAGGACACATGGTCGCCCACGGCGAATTCGGTCACGGCATGCCCTCCTTCGGTCCAGGGATGATCGGCCAAGGGCGCGGGACTGTCAAACGCTGCGGACCGGGGCCCCTCAGCCGCTGAAGAGGAAGTGCAGCACGTCGCCGTCCTGCACCTCATACCCCTTGCCTTCGACGCGGAACTTGCCGGCTTCCTTCGCGCCGGTTTCGCCGTTCCCCGCGACATAGTCGTCGTAGCCCACGGTTTCGGCGCGGATGAAGCCCTTTTCGAAATCGCCGTGGATCACGCCGGCGGCCTGAGGGGCGAGCGTGCCCTTGGAGATCGTCCAGGCGCGGGCCTCTTTCGGGCCGACGGTGAAATAGGTCTGTAGGCCAAGAAGCGCATAGCCCGCCTTGATGAGCCGGTCGAGGCCAGCCTCGTGCAGGCCCATTTCCTCAAGGAACATGGTGGCTTCCTCGGGCGGAAGCTGGCTGATCTCTTCCTCGATGCGGGCGGAGATGTCGACCGAGGCGGCGCCCTGGGCACGGGCCATCTCGGCCACGCGGGCGGACTGGCTGTTGCCTTCGGCGGCGGCGGATTCCTCGACGTTGCAGACGTAAAGGACGGGTTTCGCGGTCAGTAGCTGCAGCATGCGCCATTGCTTCAGGTCGTCGGCGGCAACCGTCACCGTGCGCGCCGGGCGCCCGGCCTCGAGCGCGGCGAGCGCCACGCGAAGAAGCCGGTCCTGATCCAGGCTTTCCTTGTCGCCGCCCTTCAGCTTGCGGGCAAGGTTCGCGAGCCGCCGCTCGATCGATTCCATGTCGGCGAGCATCAGCTCGGTCTCGATCGTCTCGGCGTCGGCGACGGGGTCGATGCGGCCTTCGACATGGGTGATGTCGCCATCCTCGAAGCAGCGCAGGACGTGGGCGATGGCGTCGCACTCGCGGATGTTCGCCAGGAACTGGTTGCCGAGGCCTTCGCCCTTGGACGCGCCGCGCACCAGGCCCGCAATGTCGACGAAGGTCATGCGCGTCGGGATGATCTGCTTGGACCCTGCGATGGCGGCCAGGGTGTCGAGCCGCGCGTCGGGGACCGCGACTTCACCCACGTTCGGCTCGATCGTGCAGAAGGGGAAGTTCGCCGCTTGGGCGGCTGCGGTGCGGGTCAGCGCGTTGAACAGGGTCGACTTGCCGACGTTCGGCAGCCCCACGATCCCCATGCGAAAGCCCATCGGCCCCTCCTTTGACAAGACAGGCGGGGCATAAGGCACCGGGCGGCCCAATGGAAGCCCCTCCCCGCTTGCCTTCGCGCGCGGATTTCTGCAAGACCCGGAAGAACAACAGGAGCCCGCCCATGACCCGGATCGACCAGAGGTTTGCCGCGCTGAAGAAGGCCGGGAAGAAGGCCTTCGTCGCCTATGTCATGGCGGGCGATCCCGACCGGGCGCGGTCGATGGAGATCCTGAAGGGCCTGCCGGCTGCCGGGGTCGATGTGATCGAGTTGGGGATGCCCTTCACCGATCCTATGGCGGACGGGTCGACGATCCAGCTGGCGGGGCAGCGGGCGCTTGACGGGGGGCAGACGCTCATCAAGACGCTCGAGATGGCGGCGGAGTTCCGGCGGCAGGACAATGTGACGCCGATCGTCCTCATGGGCTATTACAACCCGATCTATTCGCACGGGGTTACGCAGTTCCTGACCGACGCGAAGGCCGCCGGGATCGACGGGCTGATCGTCGTTGACCTGCCCCCGGAAGAGGATGACGAGCTTTGCCTGCCCGCGCAGGCTGCCGGGCTGAATTTCATCCGGCTGGCCACGCCCACGACCGACGACCGGCGGCTGCCGAAGGTCATGACCAACACCTCGGGCTTCGTCTATTACGTCTCGATCACCGGAATTACGGGGGCCGCCGCCGCGCAATCAACCGACGTGGCGCCAGAGGTCGCGCGGATCAAGGCGGCGACGGACCTGCCGGTCATCGTCGGATTCGGCATCACCACGCCCGAGGCGGCCGAGGCCATCGCCGGGGTGGCGGACGGCTGCGTCGTCGGATCGGCCATCGTCAAGGAAATCGGCGCGGGCAAACCGGCGGCCGACGTCCTGGCCTTCGTCGCGCGGCTCGCCGCCGGTGCGCACCGGGGCTAGCGGTGGCGGTCATCACGTCCATCGCGGACCTGAAGGCGCTTTACCGAAAGCGCGTGCCGCGCATGTTCTACGACTATTGCGAAAGTGGCAGCTACACGGAACAGACCTTCCGCGACAACAGCGCCGACTTCGCCGAAATCCGTTTGCGCCAGAAGGTCGCCGTCGACCTGTCGGACCGCTCGACCGCCGGGCGGATGCTGGGCCAGACGGTCACGATGCCCGTCGCCCTGTCGCCGGTCGGCATGGCCGGAATGCAGAGCGCTGACGGAGAGATCAAGGCCGCCCGCGCCGCGCGCGACTTCGGCGTGCCCTTCACGCTGTCGACCATGTCGATCTGTTCGATCGAGGACATTGCCGAGGCGACGCAGGCCCCCTTCTGGTTCCAGCTTTACGTCATGCGCGAGGAGGCCTTCGTCGACAGGATCATCAAGCGCGCGCAGGCGGCGGGTTGTTCGGCGCTGGTCCTGACCTTGGACCTTCAGCTTCTTGGCCAGCGGCACAAGGACATCAAGAACGACCTGACCGCACCGCCGCGCCTGACGCCCAGGAACCTTCTGAACATGGCGGCCCATCCGCGCTGGTCGCTGGAAATGCTGGGCACCAGGCGGCACACGTTCCGCAATATCGTCGGCCATGCCGAGGGCGTCGATGACCTGCGCTCGCTCAATATCTGGACGAACGAGCAGTTCGACCTGAAGCTCGACTGGGACAAGGTCGCGCGCATCCGCGACCAGTGGGGCGGCAAGCTGATCCTGAAGGGCATCCTTGACCCCGACGACGCGCGCCGGGCGGCCGAATTCGGGGCCGACGCCATCGTCGTGTCGAACCATGGCGGCCGGCAGCTGGACGGGGCGTTGTCGTCGATCCGCATGCTGCCCTCGATCGTCAGCGCGGTCGGCGGGCGGAGCGAGGTCTACCTCGACAGCGGCATCCGGTCGGGACAGGACGTGCTGAAGGCGGTGGCGCTGGGCGCGACCGGCACGATGATCGGGCGGTCCTACATCTATGGCCTAGGTGCCATGGGGCAGAAGGGCGTGACCACCGCGCTCGACCTCATCCGCAAGGAACTGGACGTGACCATGGCGCTTTGCGGCGAGCGGTCGCTGTCCGCGGTCGGCCGGCACAATGTGCTTCTGCCCGACGGGTTCGTCACGCGCTACCGCTGACCGCGACATCTTGGGGATAAATGGCGGACTGTCGCCATATGCTGTGGGTCCGACGTTGACAGGTCGGGCCCCAGGCCCAAAGCTGCAAGACCTTTCGGAATCACCTGCAGGCCCTGCCCTTGCGCTTTACCCGGCTCAGACTGAACGGCTTCAAAAGCTTCGTCGATCCGACGGATCTGGTGATCCATGACGGGTTGACGGGCGTTGTCGGCCCGAACGGCTGCGGCAAGTCGAACTTGCTGGAGGCGCTGCGCTGGGTGATGGGCGAGAACCGCGCGAGCGCCATGCGCGGCGACGGGATGGAGGATGTGATCTTCGCTGGCGCCGCGACCCGCAACGCCCGCCATTTCGCCGAGGTCGTGCTGACCATCGACAACAGCGAACGGCTGGCGCCTTCGGGCTTCAACGATCAGGACGCGCTGGAAATCGTACGGCGGATCACGCGCGACGCAGGGTCCGCCTACAAGGCGAACGGGCGCGACATGCGGGCGCGCGATGTGCAGATGCTGTTCGCCGATGCCTCGACGGGGGCGCATTCGCCCGCGCTGGTGCGGCAGGGGCAGATTGCCGAACTGATCAGCGCCAAGCCCAAGAACCGCCGCCGGATCCTAGAGGAGGCGGCGGGGATTTCGGGGCTTTACCAGCGCCGCCACGAAGCGGAACTGAAGCTGGCCGCGACGGAACAGAACCTCACGCGGCTTGACGATGTGATCGAGGGGCTGGCCCAGCAACTCGCCAGCCTTGCGCGGCAGGCCCGGCAGGCCGCGCGCTATCGCGAGATCGGGGCAGAGCTCAGGCGGGCCGAGGGGATGCTGCTTTACCTGCGCTGGCGCGAGGCCGACGAGGCGCGCCTGGCGGCAGAGGGCGAGTTGACCGACCGCACGCGCAAGGCGGGTGAGGCCGAGTTTGCCGCCCGCGCGGCTGCCAAGGCAAGGGGCGAGGCGGAAGGCGCCCTGCCCCCCCTGCGCGAGGAAGAGGCGGTCGCGGGGGCGATCCTGCAACGGCTGACCGTCAGCCGCGACGCCCTGGCCGAGGAAGAGGCGCGCGCGGCCCAGCTGATCGAGGGGCTGACGGCGCGCATTGCCCAGTTGGGCCGCGATCTGGACCGCGAGGCGGCGCTCAACCGCGATGCGGGCGAAACGATTGCCCGGCTGGAACGCGAGGGCGCCGACCTGGCGTCAGCGGGCGAAGGGCATGAGGAAAGGCTTGCGGATGCCGCTTCGGCCGCTGCCATCGCGGCCGAGGCGCTGGGCGGTCAGGAGGCGGGGCTCAGCCAGTTGACCGAGGATGCGGCGCGGCTGTCGGCCCGCCACCAGTCGGCGGAACGGCTCCTGGCCGACAACCGCGCGACGCTCGCGCGGAACCAGTCCGAGGCGACGCGCGCCGAGGCCCAGGCGGCAGAGGCCCAGGCGGCGCTGCAGCGCGCGTCGGCTGAACAGACGCGGGCGGAAACCGCCATGGCGGACGCCCAGCGCGCCTCGGACCGGGCGGACGAGGCGTTGAAGGCGGCTGACGAGGCCCGGGCCGAGGTGCAATCGCGCGAGGCCGACGCCCGCGCCGCCCGGTCGGCGGCGGAAGGCGAGGCCGGGGCGCTTCGGGCCGAGGTTGCGGCACTTGCCCGGCTGGTGGAACGCGAGGCGCTGACCGGCAAGCAGATGCTCGACCGGGTAAAGGTCGAGCGCGGCTATGAAAAGGCGCTGGGCGCGGCACTCGCGGACGACCTGCGCGCACCGGAGGTGTCCGGCGGATCGGCCAGCGGCTGGGCGACGCTAGCGCCTTACGCCGATCCCCCCGCCCTGCCCGCCGGCGCGCGGCCCCTGTCGGAGGTGGTGACAGGCCCCGCGGCGCTGACCCGGCGGCTGGGGCAGATCGGCCTTGTGGCGCGGGATGCGGGCGCGCGGCTGCAACCCGACCTTCGGCCCGGCCAGCGGCTCGTGTCGGCCGAAGGCGATGTCTGGCGCTGGGACGGGTTCCGCGCGGGGGCCGAGGATGCGCCGCAAGCCTCCGCCCTCAGGCTTCAGCAGCTCAATCGGCTCGTGGAGTTGAAGCGCGACCTGGAAGAGGTGGCGGCGCGGGCGGAGGGTGCGGCGCGCGCGCATGAGCTTTTGTCGCGCAAGCTGGCCGATGCGACCGATTTCGACCGCCGCGCCCGCGAGGCCCGGCGCGAGGCCGACCGGATCATGACCGAAGCCAGCCGCGCGCTGAGCCGGGCCGAGGCCGATCGCTCGATCGTCGGCGGCAAGCTGGAAACCGCACGCCTGTCCGTCGCCCGCCATGCCGAAGAGGCAGAGGCCGCGCGCGCGCGCCTGACCGAGGCCGAGGCCGCGAGCGCCGATCTGCCCGACCTGGCCGTGGCGCGCGCAGGGCTCGAGGCCGCGCGCCTGACGGTCGAGGGCGCGCGCATCGCCATGATGGCGGCCCGCGCCCAGCACGACGAGCTGCGCCACGAGGGCGAGGCGCGCCAGAAGCGCCGGCAGGAGATCGCGAAAGACCTGTCGGGCTGGCGCCAGCGGCTCGACACCGCCGAAAAGCGCACGGCCGAGATCGCCGAGCGGCGTGGGGCCAGCGAGGCCGAGTTGGGGACCGCCGCGACGCTGCCGGCAACCCTGGCCGCGCGCCATGCGGAACTGGCCGAAGCGCTGGCGGCCGCCGAGGCGCGCCGCGCGATGGCGACGGACCGGCTGGTGGCGGGCGAAGCTGCGCTGAGGCAGGCGGGCGACGCCGAGCGCGAGGCCGAGCGCGCGGCAGGCGAGGCGCGCGAGGCCCGCGCCCGGTCCGAGGCCCGCCGCGATGCGGCGCAAGAGGCGGTGGAGCAGGCCGCGACCCGCATCCGCGAGGACACCGACAACACCCCCGGCACGCTTCTGCAGGAACTGGCCGCTGACCCCACCGCCCTGCCCTCTGTCGACGGGATCGAAGGCGACGTGACCCGCCTTCGCCGTCAGCGCGAGGCGCTGGGCGCCGTCAACCTGCGCGCGGAAGAGGATGCGCTGGCGGTCCAGACCGAACATGACACGCTGGCGCGCGAAAAGGCCGACCTGGAAGAGGCGATCCGCAAGCTGCGCGGCGGCATCGCCGGGCTGAACCGCGAGGGGCGCGAACGGCTTTTGACCGCGTTCGAGCAGGTGAACGGCAATTTCCGCACGCTTTTCACCCACCTTTTCGGCGGGGGCGAGGCGAACCTGGTGCTGGTCGAAAGCGACGATCCGCTGGAAGCGGGGCTCGAGATCATGTGCCAGCCGCCGGGCAAGAAGCTCGCAACCCTCAGCCTGCTGTCGGGGGGCGAACAGACGCTGACCGCGCTCGCGCTCATCTTCGCGGTGTTCCTGGCCAACCCGGCGCCGATCTGCGTGCTGGACGAGGTCGACGCGCCCCTGGACGACGCGAACGTCACGCGGTTCTGCGACCTTCTGGACGAGATGACGCGGCGGACCGAGACGCGGTTCCTGGTCATCACCCACCATGCCGTGACCATGGCGCGTATGGACCGGCTCTTCGGCGTGACCATGCAGGAACAGGGCGTGAGCCAGCTGGTGAGCGTCGATCTGAAGCGGGCAGAGGCGCTGGTGGCCTGAGGTTCAAGGGGGGGGCCGCACGGGCGGGTAAGGTTTCGTTCACCTTACGTCCACCGGACGTTAATCCTTAAGGGCTAGAACGATTCGGGAACAGTCACCCTGGCGCCAGGAGGCCCCGAATGTCCGAAACCACCGTTTTCGCCCTGATCTTCGCGCTTTTGGCTTTCGTCGGCGGCACGCCCGGCGCGCTGCCGGTGGGCAAGACGTGCCCGGCCGGCTTTGTCGCCCAGATCACCCAGCAATGCTAGGGCCGCGTCATGGACCTAGACCAGACCCGCGTGGCGCATGGCGGCGTCGATCTTCGCCTTCGTGCTGTCGAGCAAGCCGGTCAGCGGCAGGCGGACCTCGGGCGCGCAACGGCCGAGGCGCGACAGGGCGTATTTCGCACCCACCAGCCCCGGCTCGATGAAGATCGCCTCATGCAGCGGCATCAGCCGGTCCTGATATTCGAGCGCCTTCGCGAAATCGCCGTTCAGTGTCGCCGCCTGAAACTCGGCACACAGCCGCGGGGCGACGTTCGCCGTAACGGAAATGCAGCCGACGCCGCCCTGCGCGTTGAAGCCGAGCGCGGTCGCATCCTCGCCCGATAGCTGGATGAAGTCGGCACCGCAGGTTGCGCGCTGCTGGCTCACCCGCTCGATCTTGCCGGTCGCATCCTTGACGCCGACGATCCGCGGCAGCCTGGCCAGCTCGCCCATCGTCTCTGGCGTCATGTCGACGACCGACCGACCGGGGATGTTGTAGATGATGATCGGCAGCTTGCTTGCTTCGTGCAGCGCGGTGAAATGGGCGATCAGGCCCCGCTGCGTCGGCTTGTTGTAATAGGGCGTGACGACCAGCGCCGCATCGGCGCCGACCTTTTCGGCGTGGCGGATCAGGTCGATGCCTTCGGCGGTGTTGTTCGACCCCGCACCGGCAATGACCGGGACGCGGCCCTTCGCGGCCTTCACCACTTCTTCGATGACGCGGCCATGCTCGGCGTGGCTAAGGGTCGGGCTTTCGCCGGTCGTGCCCACCGGAACGAGGCCGGTCGAGCCTTCGGCCACATGCCAGTCAACCAGCGCCTTCAGCGTGTCGATGTCCAGCGCGCCGTCCTTGAACGGGGTGACAAGAGCGGGGATCGACCCTTTGAACATGGCGCTTCCTTCCTGACGCGGGCGCGGATTTCGGGCTGCGGATCGGCCCCTGCGCGCGGCGCGGACCCTAGACGGAACCCGCGTCCTTGCCAAGCGGCGGGTTCGCGGCCGGGGCTGCCGGGGCATCGCTTTCCTGCATCGTGTCGGGCGCGGCCTCGGGGTCCGGCGCGGGACCGGCGGGCGCCTCGGCCTCTGGCGCGCCGGGTTTCACGAACTGCGTCCTCAGGTCATGGCCTTCGGGCACGCCCGCGACCAGCAGGAAGCTGAGGCCCGCCGTCACCTCGACCCGTCCGTCGGATCGCCGCCGTACGGCGGGCGCGACGGGCCAGGCGGTCAGGTCGTAGCGCTGGTCCCCGGTCCAGGACGCGACATGCGTGACCCCGCCGTAAGGTAGGACGAACAGCACCGCCCCCGGCCCCGGATCGACATGGGTGATGCCGCTGCCGGCGTGCAGCGTGTCGTTGCCACCGCCCAACGTCACCCGGTTCCGCCCCGGCCCGGTATGAACGCGCGAGGCGCCGTCGCCGTCGATGATCCGGTCGTTGCCATGGCCGCCATAGATGCGGTTGCGCCCCGCAGTGCCGTGGATCGTGTCGTCCCCGGTGCCGCCGTCGAGCGTGTCATGCCCCCAGCCGCCGATCAGCAGGTCATTGCCCGCCCCGCCATAGAAGGCGTGGCGCGAGGATTCCGTCCGCGAAATGGCCTCGAGCGTGTCGCTGCCCGACCCGCCGCGAAAGGTGGCGCCGCCGTATTTCGGCCCCGTCATGCGGTCGCCACGGTTCGAGCCGCGCACATCGACCAGAACGCGCTCGGCGCATTCGAAGGTGATCGGGCTTTCGGGGTGCGCCACGATGCGGATCACCTTCGGCTCGCGCGGGACAGCGCTTTCCTGCCGCGCCACCACGGTCGCGATGCGGATCGTCTCGACGTTCGGGGGGCAGTGCAGGACGTAATCGTCGGGGCCGCCCATGTACCACAGCACGTCGTCACCGCCGTCCGGCCCCTCGCGGATCTTTTCGGCATCGGCGCCATAGACCCAGTAGTGATCGTTGCCGCGCGTGCCTTCCAGGATCACCGACCCGTCGACCGCCATCATCGCATTGAGGCCGCTGCCCGGGTGGTCAAGGCCGCTCAGGTCCAGCCCCAAGTCGCGCGCGCCCTCGATCAGCGCCTGGCGCAGGAAGTCGGTCGGCGCGCTGTCGATCAGGTTTCTGGTCTCGCCCGGGTCGGCGACCACGTCATAGACATGCTCCTCGCCGTTCGGATAGCGGAAGTAGCGCAGGTGGCGGTAACCCTCGACCGAGGGGCGGACCGACAGGGTGCCGAAGACCGAGGTGATGGGGTTCTTCGCCTGGTCATATTGGCCGAAAGTAGGGTCTAACAAGGCCAAAAGGCTCTGCCCCGACACCCAGTCCGGCCGGTAGGGCAGGCCCGCCAGGTCCATCACGGTCTTGGCGAAATTGTGCAGCGACACCGGCAGGTCGATCACCCGGCCGCCCTCCATCCGGGGCGAGGCGAGGATCAGGGGGACATGGGCCGCGCTGTCCCATTGGCTCATCTTGTGGAAGCTGTCGTGGTTGCCAAGGTTGAAGCCGTTGTCCGACAGGAAGATGACCGTGGTGTTCGCGCCAAGGGGCGAGGCGTCGAGCGCGTCGAGGAAGCGGCCGATTTCGTGGTCGACATGGCTGATCGCCGCGAAATAGGCCCGCACGACCTGCCTCCAGCCTTCGTCGCCAGCCTTTTCCGGGGTCCAGTTGCCGTTGGCGATATAGGCGGCCTCATAGACCGCAAAGCCGGGCTGGGGGCCGTAGAAATCTTCGGGCGACGCAATATCTGGCCAGCGGATCGCGGCGGCATCATACATCTGGTAGAAGCGGTCGGGGCATTCCAGGTTGTAGTGGGGGTGTTTGAACCCGAGCTGGATCAGGTGGCGGCGCAAGGGGTCGGCGCGCGTCAGGAAGTCGATGGCGTTCTGGGCGACGTGGAAGTCGTAGAAGCGGTCGTCCTGGCTGCCGTCGTCGTCGGGGTGGTTGATGCCGCGGATGCCGGGGCCGCGGTCGAGGTAGTCCTTGACCTTCGTGCGCTCGCCCTGGTCGGCCGCCCCCGGCTCTTCGTGAAAGAGGATGCGGCGGTAGCTTTCGGGCATCGGGCGGTAGTTCGCGTCGACCTTGCCGGTGGTGAAGTTGTAGAACCCCGCCCGGCGCAGGTCGTAGGCCCAGGCTTTTTCGGGGGGCATGACCTCGCGCCAGAAGCGGTTCAGGTCGACGAGCCCGGTGCGGTAGGGCGAAAGGCCCGTCGCGAGTTCGGCCCGGCAGGGGGCGCAGAGCGGCACGGTCGCGTAGGCATTGCCAAAGCGCGCGCCGCGTGCGGCGAGGCGGTCGATGTTGGGCGTCAGGATCGGGATGCCGAAGCTCGTGCGCCAGGTGAAGACGTCGATCATGTCGTCGACCCAGATGACGCAGATATTGTCCCTCGCGATCGAGGCCCGGTCGAAACTCACCGCCCCGCCCCCCTGGTCACGGCGATATGGACCGGCAGCGCCCAGCGGTGCAGGCCGTCGCGGTCCCAGCCGTCACGAAGCGCGCCGGCGTTCGGCGGATAGGGCCCGCCGGACGGCGCCGCGCCATAGGCGTAGCGAACGGAAAGGCTGGCCGGATCGACGGTCTGGCAGCAGTGCAAAAGCACCGATTTGGCATCATCAGGGTCGATTTCGACCCGCTTGATGCCCTGCCCCTCCGGCGCGCCGACCAGCCGGAAACCGGCGGCGGGGCCGGCGCCGAACGGGTCGGCGGGGTCGATGGTCAGGGGCAAAAGGCTTTCGCAGGTCAGGCGGATCACCTTGCCCGTCGCCTCGGCCAGCATCACCCGGGGGCAGAGCCAGTCGCGGCCGGCCTCAAGCTCGGTCAGAGCCTGAGCGGTCACAAGGGCGCGCGCCTCGCGGCCCTCTGCGGTCAGGCGGGCGGTATCGTCCTGGGCGAACATGTAGCCGGGCGCCACATGGACCAGCCGATGGGCGGCGTGGTTCCAGCTGAGCTCCCACTGGCCCTCGAGCGCGGGGCTTTCGGTCAGGCGGTGGGTGCCGCAGTCGAAGGTGGCGAGGAACAGGGGCTGCGCGAGGCCAAGGCGGCCAAGGCGGCGGGTCGCCTCTTCCATCAGGGCGATCATGCCGTTGCGGTAGGCGGTGGGATTGTCCGCTGTATCCTCGAGCGCGAAATCGAGCGTGATGGCCAGGAGTTTCGCGTGAGTGCCCAGCGCCCGGGCAGTGCGGCATAAGCTTTCGGCGGCGACCTCGAGGTTCTGCATCGCCGGTCCGGTGGCGAGCGCTGCGGCGCTGGTCGCCTCGTCGGTTTCGACCCGGACGACGATATTCGGCAGGGATAGACCCTTTTTTTGCCGCGCATCAAGCAGCGCGCGGGCCACCAGGGCCTCGTGCGTCATGTCGCGGACCGGGCCAAGGCGGTCGCGCGGAATGGCGGGTTCGATCCCGGCAACGCCCACCGCGCCGATGTCGTCGGCCGGTGCCAGGATGTGGAAGGGAAAGCCAGGCTCGGCCTCTGGCCAGCCAAGTGCTGCGCGCGCGCCGCCGATCCCAAGGATGCCCAGAAGCGGCCCGCGCCCGTCGGCGATGACGGCGCCGCCGTCCGCCGGGATGCGATAGCCGCGGATGCCTTGGCGGCCGGGCAGGTGGGCCATGAAATGCACCCAGTCGCCCCGGCGGCGGATGTCCCAGGCATCAAGGTCCGGCGGCACGACCGCGCCTGGGTCGTCGGTCCCCGGATCGCCAGCCGCAGGCAGCGCAAGCCGCGCGGCCAGGTCGGCCACGACCCGGTCCGAAAGCCTGAGGATCAGCCCGGTTTCATCATAGCCGATCACCGCGCCGTTCTCGGCCCGCAGGATCACGCCTTCGCCCGCCACTGCCTTGCCGTCTGTCGGGGGGGTATCGGTCATGGCGTTCTCATCTTCCGCAGGACGCCGCCAGGCAAGCGGGTGCCATCAATTAGACCCGCCCGGCCGCTGCCCGCAACCCGCAACCCGCTGTCCCCGGGGCGGCGGTCCGGCCGGAAACGGTTGCCGCAGCGCGGCGGCTTGTCTAACTAGGGGCAAGGCGTCGACTGCCACGGGACAGGTATCGGGACGGGCATGAAGATTTACGGCCACTGCCGGTTTTCCTATTTCGGCATCACCGATACCGGCCGTGCGATCCGCACGCTTGAGGATGCCGGGCGGCTTCTGTGGAACCCGGCGCGGATGGCAGTCAGGTTCCACCTCTTCGAGCAGATCCTGCTGCCCTCGATCCGCCACCAGACCGATCCCGATTTCACCTTCGTCATCGTCGCCACGAACGAAATGCCCGCCCCCTACCGCGAGCGACTGGCGGCTCTGACCGCCGACGTTCCGGCTGTTCGGGTCCTGATGACCTCGGACAGGGACCTTGGCGGCGTGCTGCGGCCGGTGGTCGCCGAGGCGAGCCGCGACCACACGGCCCCGGCTGTCCATTTCCGCCTGGACGATGACGACGCGGTCTGCACGAGCTATGTCGAGCGGCTGCGCGGGGCGGCCCTTCGGGTCGATCCCGGCGGCATGATCTCGTTCTCGGGCGGCGTCCTGGGATTTCTGGATGGCGCCGTGGCGCGGCACAGCGGCCATATCCACTCCTACATCGCCATCGGCCTTGCCGTGGTGAACGAGCCGTTGTCGCGGATGCATCCCTACCGGATGCGCCATGCCCGCTATGCCAACGTGGTGCCCAGCTACATGGACCCGACCTTCCCCGCCTTCCACTACACGCTGCATTCGACCAACAACACCTCGGGCTACGAACAGACGATCCAGACCGCCGGCGACCGGACCACGCGCATCACCAGGACCGTCGAAGGCACCCCCGAACTGGCGGCCGGCGGCGTCACCACGCCCGACGCGGAACAGCGCATCGCCGAGGCCTTTCCCTACACCACCGGCGCCGCGCTTCGCGCCGCGATCGAGGACACCGCCCGCCCGCTTGAACTGGCCGAGCGGCTGGACCTGCCCCGGCCCTGACCTGATGGATAGTCCCGCCCCCCTGCCCGCCATGTCGATGCCTGACGCCGAACGCGCGGCGGTCGAGGCGCATTACCGGCGCGCGACCTCGATCCTTGAATATGGCTCGGGCGGATCGACCGTCTTTGCCGCGCGCCATTCGAGCGCACCCATCATCTCGATCGAAAGCGACGCGGCCTGGGCGGAAAACCTGAAGGCCGCGCTGACGGCCCACGGGCTGATGCGCGACGGCGTTGACATCCGCCATGCCAACATCGGCCCGACCAAGGAATGGGGCATGCCGCGCAGCCACAACGAATGGCGCCGCTACTGGGGACTGCCGGTCGCGGTCTGGCAGGGGCCGGATGCGCCCGCGCCCGATGTGGTGCTGATCGACGGGCGCTTTCGGCTGGGCTGTTTTGCGGCGACGCTGATCCATACGACGCGCCCGGTAACGGTCCTTTGGGACGACTATGCCGACCGGGCGGGCTATGCGGTGGCGGAAAGCTTCGTGCCGGTCGCCGAGCGGATCGGGCGCATGGCGCGGTTCGAGGTCGAGCCCACCAGGCTTGGCAATGCCGACTTCAGCCGCCTTATCCCTTTCTTCTTTTCTTCACGATAAGGCTCTATTCCTGCGTGAAGGACCTTTCATGACGCTTCGCCACCAGACCAGCCCGCATGGCACGCTGCTCGCTCTCTCGACCATGAAGGACGAGGGGCCGGGGGTCATCGAATGGGTGGCGCATCACCTGGCCATCGGGTTCACCGACGTGCTGGTCTATACGAACGACTGTTCGGACGGGACCGACCTGATCCTGAAGCGGCTTCAGGCGCTGGATATCGGCGTGCATCATCGCGACAACGTGATGCCGCCGGGGATCAAGCCGCACCCTTCGATGCTGAAGCACGCCCATGACGAGGATCTGGTGCGCGCCTCGGACTGGGTGCTGGTCCTCGATGCCGACGAGTTCCTGTGCATCACCCACCCGTCCGCCACGCTCGACGGGCTGGTGACGGCCTTGGGCGAGGTCGGGGCGGATGCCATGGTCATCACCTGGCGCATCTTCGGGTCGAACGGCGTCCGCGACTGGTCGCGCGCGCCGGTGACGGACCAGTTCACCCGCGCGGCCCCCCCCTTCTGGAACAAGGGCTGGGGGGTCAAGACCATGCTGAAGTTCGATCACCGCTACCTCAGGCTTGGCATGCACCGGCCGATCATCAAGTCGCAGCACAAGGAAAGCGACTATTCCGAGAAGGTCGTGTGGGTGAACGGCTCTGGCACGGTGCTGCAGGAATGGTTCAAGTGCCGCGGCTGGCGGTCGATCCGGCGGTCGGTCGGCTTCGACTGGGCGCAGATCAACCATTACGCGCTGAAGTCGATGGACGCCTATGCGCTGCGCAAGTTTCGCGGCAACGCCAACCTGAAGAAGGACAAGTACAACGCCGATTACTGGTCCTTGCAGGACCGGAATGAGGTCGAGGACCTGTCGATCGCCCGCCATGCGGCGCGGCGGGCCGAGATCATGGCAGAGCTTCTGGCCGACCCAGAGCTTGCGCGGCTTCATGAGGCGGCCCATGCGCGGGCCGAGGCGCGGCTTGCCACGCTGAAGGGCACGGACGACTGGCAGACGCTGGTCGCGAGCTTCGTCGAGGCGGCGAAGGTGCCCCTGTCGGAGGTGGTGGCGAAACCCCCGAAGGCGCGCGACCCGGCGGCGGTGGCGGCGGTCCAGACCAAGATCGAGGCGCGACGCGCGGCCCTGCCCAAGTCCGAACGCCGGACGGAAACGCCGGCAGGCTGGGGGGCGGGAGCCGCGTCGCCCTATGTCGCGGGGCCGGTCGACCGGGCGGCGGACGTTCCCCTGCAATGGGTCGACAACCAGTCGATCCCCCTGCCGGTCGATCCGCGCCTCTTCACGCCGGCGGCGATGGAGGCGGTGCAGTCGGGCAAGTTCGACCGCCGCCATGCGCGCAACATCGGCGCCTATCTGACGGGGGCCGCGCGGTTCCTGGACCTGGGCGGCGGGATCGGCTTTGTCGGGCGGAAGGCGATGGCGATCCATCCCGCGCTGGTCGTGACCGTGCAAGACGACCGCGCCGACCTGATCGCGGCCGGCCAGCAGATCCTGGCCCATGCGCCGGACGCGCCCGCCCCGGGCTGGATCGTGGGGCAGCTGACGCCCGAAAGGCTCGCGGCCCTTCTGGCGCGCCTTCAGCCGGACGCGCTGCGCCTGCCGCCGGACGCGCTTCGCCCCGAAGCGCTGCCGACCGAGGCGCTGGGCCCCGTCAACCGGCTGATCGTGCCCCTGACCGACCCGGCAGAGGCGGAGGCGATCCGCGAGCGTGCCGGGGCGTCCCTGGCCGCCGTCGGCCTGCCCGAAGACCCCAAGGGGCTTGACGGCGGGTCGCTTCTTTTCCGGCGCGGTTGACCATGACCCCCGGAACCCCGATGCTCAGGACGCGTGCCGACATGCCCCGGAAAGACCCCAGATGACCGAAACCCGCCGCCCTGTCGCCTCTCTCTGGATCGGCGAGCGCCTGCACTACCTGAACCTGCTGGCGCTCACCTCGCATGTCCGGCAGGGGCATCCGGTCACGCTTTACTGCACCGACCGGGTGACGAACGCGCCCGAAGGCGTGACGATCCGCCCCGCGACCGAGATCATGGAGGTCGACCGCGCGCTGGTCGAGGCGACCAGCGCCTCGTTCCTGTCGAACGTCTTCCGCTACAAGATGATCCGCGCGACAGGCGCGCTCTGGATCGACTGCGACGCCTTCTGCCACCGGCCCTTCCCCGACGACTGGACCCATGTCTATGCCGGCCACGGGATGCGGGGGGCGCTGAATTGCGGGGTCGTCGGCCTGCCGCGCGAGGGCGAGCTCATGGACCGGCTTCTGGATTATTACGACAACCTGCCCGACTATCCGGCCTGGTGGGACAAGAGCCAGCGCAAGAAGATGGACCGGCAGGACCGCTCGATGTCGCACGCCGCGCGCATCTACAAGACCGAGCGCACGGACTTCGGCCCACAGGCCTTCGCCTGGTTTGCGCGCCAAACCGGGGACGCGGACCGTGCCATGGGGGCGGATGTGCTCTACCCGGTGCCCTTCCAGCTGAACGACGTCTTCTACGACCCCCACAGCGCGGTCGAGAAGCATTTCACCGACGCCACCGTCTCGGTCCACCTTTATACCAACGGGACGCGGCCCTACTGGCGCAAGAACCCGCCCCTGCCCGGTTCCTACGCCGCGCGGATGTGCGAAAGCCTTGGAATAGACCCTTCACAGGCGCTGGAGGAGTAGGTGCTGACGCTTCCGACCCGCCTGCCGCCCGGCGCGCTTCTGGACCAGGAGGGAGAGAGGCTGCGGCCTGTCCTGGCCGAGAGCGGTGCGCTCTGGCTTTCGGCCGGTGCGGACTGGGCGCGGGTCGAGGATGGCCGGCTGACCGGCTGGGCGGCGCGGGCGGGCGGGCGAAGTGCGGTCCCGGCGGCGGCCAATACGGGCGGATCCACCATGACCGACTGGCACGGCCATCCGGCGCTGTCCTTCGCGGAAGGCGTGAACGGCGGCATGACGGTGCCGGAGGCCGCCACGGACGCCGAAACCTTCACGCTCGCGCTTATCTATGCGGCGCCGGCCCAGCCCGCGCGCACCATGCTCTCGTTGCTGCTCGGCCCGTCTGACGCGGCGAACCTTCTGTTCCTGTCGCACCTCGACGGTGTCCTGACGGCGCGCGACCGCTCGGGCGGCGTAGCGGTCGAGCTGTTCTTCCCCGACCGCACCGACCGCTTCCGGCTGGTCCTGCTGTCTTGGGACGCCGGGCGCATGACAATGCGCGCCGGGGGGCGCGAGACGCAGGCGACGGGGCGGCTTTCGGGGGACAAGGGGCCGGTCGACCTGTTCATCGGCTGCCGGGGGGCGCGGCGCGGGCTTGGCAAGACGCTTGGCGCGGGGCTGATCGGGGACGTGATCTTCTGGCCGGGCCGGGCGCTTCTGTCGTCGGACGCCGAGGGCGATCGCGCCCAGCTTGCCGCGCTCGAGAGCTATGCGCGCTGGACCTATGGGGGCAGCGCGTGACCGCCCCGGACGAGGAGGAGGACCGCGCGGCCCAGCGCCCGGTGCCGCCGCCTTCCGTGACACTGGCCGAGGCCGCCGCCGCACCCGGCCGTTTCCTGGTCGAGCGCGAGCGCGCGAGCCTCTGGTTCGAGCCCGGTTCGGAGGTGCTGTTCGTCACCTTCGACAACCTCGCGACCATCGACGAGGGCTGGCCGCGCGGGCCGTGGCTCCTGAGCCGCCTGGCGGACGAGGGCTATTCGGTCCTTGGCGTGCAGAGCCGGGCGAAGGACTGGTATCGCAATGCCGACGCAGCACCCCTTCTGGCGGGGCTGGTGGAGACGGGCTTTTTCAGCCGCTTTTCCCGCGTCATCCTGACCGGCGCCTCGATGGGGGGCTTTGCCGCGCTGAATTTCGCGCCGCTGGTGCCCGGGGCGCGGGTCCTGGCCTTCAGCGCGCAAAGCACGATGAACAAGGTCATCGCGCCCTTCGAACAGCGCTTCCCCTTCGCTGTCCGCAAGTCGAACTGGGAAGGGCAGCCCTTCCTCGATGCCGCGGCGGCCATTCCCTACATCCCTTCGGCGACGCTGGCCTACGACCCGTTCGTGCCAGAGGACCGCGCCCATGCCGCGCGGATGGCGGGGCCGAATGTCACGCTGCTGCGGCTCGACCATGCCACGCATGAAGCGGTCCGGGTCGTCCTGAAGTCCGGCGCGCTGTCGCCCCTTCTGACCGCGATGGCGACTTCAGGCGGGTTAGAGCCTTTCTGGACCGCCTATCGGGGCCGCCGGACCGTGTCCAAATGGCAGCGCGCGATCACCGCTGCCATGGCGCCGCGCCACCCGCGGCTGACGATCGGCGCGACGGGCGTGATGCTCGCGGGGGCCGACCTGACCTTCGCGCGGCAGGCCCGGCGCGCGGCGCGGGCGCGGCTTGCGGGGGGTGGGGCATGACCGAGCTTCTGACGGGCCCCCTGATGGACCCGACGCGCGGTGCCGTCTGCGCCCTGACCATGGTCGGGGGCGACCACTTCTTCCTGAAGCGCTGGGTCGACTATTATGGCGCGCAGCTCGGGCGCGAGAACCTCATCATCCTCAGCCACGGGGGCGATCCCGAACACAAGCGCATCGCCAAGGGCGCGAACGTCATCTACCTGCCGCATGACCCGACGCGGAACTGCTTCAACCAGCGCCGCTGGCAGATGCTGTCGCGCTTCACCTCGGGCTTCACGCGGTTCTACAACTGGGTGATCTGCGGCGACGTGGACGAGATCGTGGTCGTGGACCCGGCCGAAGGCGTGGGGCTGGTCGACTACCTCGCGCGGATGGGCGGCCAAAAGACGCGGCCCAAGGTGCTGACCCCCTTCGCGATCGAGATGGTGCACAACCCGGACCTGGAGCCAGAGCCGCTGACCGACGGCACCCCGATCCTAGGGGCTCGGCGGCTCTTCCGGCTGAACGCCAACTACGCGAAGCCCTGCGTGGTGCGCGACATCGTCGAGTTCGTGCCGGGCGGCCATTTCGCCAACCATCCGGTCCTGACGCTCGACCCGCACCTCTACCTCTTCCACCTGCGCTTCATCGACTACGGGATGACCGAGGCGCGCCTTGCCACCCGCCGCGCCCAGCGCGTCATCCAGAGCGGCGAGCTGGGCGAAAGCGATCGCGCGGTGACCGGCTGGGACTCGGCCTGGGCCACCTACCAGACGCTGTCGAAAGAGCCGCCGCGCGCCGAGACCATCGACTTCCCGGAGTTCCGTCAGGAAATGGTCGACGGCTGGCGGCAGAAGAAGGTTGTGTTCTGGGCGCCCGGCGGGGCACGGCCAAAGGGCATCTACCGGCTGCCAGAGCGATTTTCGGGGGTCTTCTGATGAGCCATCCCTATGACAGCCTGCCGCCCGACGCCTTCTGGCGCACCGCCGTCGCCGACCGGTCGGCCTTCGACATAAAGGGTCTGTGGCGGCCGAAATGGGCCATCGGGCGCAAGGAGCCGATCGTCACGACGGGGTCCTGCTTTGCCCAGCATTTCGGGCGGGCGCTGGCGGCGCGGGGCTATGCGTGGCTTGACGCGCAGCCCGGCCCGCGGGGGCTGGACGACAGCCAGCGCCGCGACTTCCACTATGGCACCTTCAGCTTCCGCACCGGCAATATCTATACGCCCCGGATGCTGCGCCAATGGCTCGACTGGGCCTTCGCCGACCGCATGCCGGACGAGGTGTGGGAAAAGGCGGGCCGCTTCTTCGACCCGTTCCGGCCGGGGATCGAGCCGGGCGGCTTCGTGACGCTGGAGGAACTCTGCGCCTCGCAGACCGAAACGCTGGCCGCGATCCGGGCGGCGATCGCGCAGGCCTCGGTCTTCGTCTTTACCCTTGGCCTCACCGAAAGCTGGCAGGGGCCGGAAGGCGTCGAATATGCCATCTGTCCCGGCACGGTCGCGGGCCGGTTCGACCCGGCGCAGCACCGGTTCCTGAACCATGGATATGCCGGCCTGATGGCGGATATGGAGGGGGCACTTTCGACCCTGTTCCGGCACAATCCGGGGGTTCGTGTCCTGCTGACCGTCTCGCCCGTGCCGCTGACCGCGACGGCCTCCGGCGCCCATGTGCTGGTCGCGACCAGCCAGTCGAAGGCGCTGTTGCGGGCGGTGGCGGGCGCCCTGGCCGATGACCCGCGCATCGACTATTTCCCGTCTTACGAGATCATCACGGCGCCGCCCTTCCGGGGCATGTTCTTCGCGCCGAACCAGCGGTCGATTGCCGAGGCGGGCGTGGCTTTCGTGATGGAGCAGTTCTTCAGCGTCCTTGGGCGCGCGCCTGCAGCACCCCGGGCCCCCGCGCCAGAGCCCAAACCGGCTGAACCCCCCGCGGCCGAACCCGACAGCGCCACCGACCTGCGCTGCGAGGAAGAGATCCTGAATGCCTTCGCCCAGCCCCGCTAACCGCCGCGCCAACCCCCCAGCCGACGCGCCCCTGCGGCTCGCCGTCTTTGGCGACAGCCATTACGCCTGCGTGCGCGCGGCCGAGGGACGGGTGGACCTGGCTGGGCTCGATGTCGAATATTGGGGCCATGTCGGGCGGCGCTTCAAGTTCCTGACCTGGGCCGATGGGGCGATCCGGGCGACCGACGACCAGACGGCGCTGCGCTTCGCCAAGTTCAACGACAAGGGCCGCACCAGCCTGCCGGCGCGGGAGTTCGACGCGATCCTTTTCGTTGGATGCAGGCTCTATCTCACCCCGATCTTCCTGTTGGTGGGGCAGGCGCGGGCGGACGGGCAGCTCCTGTCCGGTGCGCTGATCGACCGGCTGATCCTTGACCGGCTGACCGGCACGCCGACCTGGGACTTCGCGGTTCAGACCGCCCGGCTGGGCACGCGCGTCCTGATCTCGCCCCCGTCCTTTCCGACCGAAGGGGGCGAGCATGGCTGGGAGGCGCTTTTCCCGGACGGCAGTGCCCTTTTGCCCGACGACCGGGCGCTGGTCTGGGACCGGGTGCAGGCGGTGATGGCCGGGTCCGGGGTGACGCTGATCCCCCAACCCGCCGATACGGTGGCGGCGGGTGCGACGACCTGGCTGGCCTTCGCGACCGACAGCCATGCAACCACGGGGGACGCGGAACACAAGAACGCGGACTATGGCGCGCTCGTCTGGCGGGACGCGCTTGCCGCGCTGCGGGGGGCTGTCTGATGGCGACCCGGCCGACGCTCGACCCGACGAAGGCGCCCGCCGCCGCCTTGACCATGGCCTACCAGGACCATGAATTCCTGGCGCGCTGGGTCGGCCACTACGGCCGCGAGTTCGGGCGCCAGCACCTTTATGTCCTGAGCCATGGCGCCGATCCCGAACATCGCCGGATTGCCGAGGGCTGCAACGTCATCGGCCTGCCGCGCGACCCGACGCTGTTTCGCATGGACCGGCGGCGCTGGAGCCTGATCTCGCAGTTCGCGGGCGGGCTCTTGCGCTATTACAACTGGGTGATCGCGGGGGACGTGGACGAGCTGGTGATTGTCGACCCTGCCGTAGAGGCGGGGCTTGTCAGCTACCTCGACCGCTACGACCGGCCGGATGCGCCAGCCTCGCTCTGCCCGTTCGGGGTCGAGCTGGTGCATACGCCCGCCTCGGAACCCGAGCCGATCGACCCCGACCGGCCGATCCTGTCGGTCCGGCGCAATTTCCGCGCCAACGCGAACTATTCAAAGCCCTGCGTCCTGCGGAAAGAGACGATGTTCACGGCCGGGGGCCATGCCAACATGCACCAGCCGCGCGTCCTGGACCCGCACCTTTATCTTCTGCACCTGCGCTTTTACGACCATGACGCCACCGTCCGCCGCCTGACGGGCCGCAAGGCGCTTCGCGATGCGATGGACATCGCGCGCGGGCAGGAGGGCGAGGGGGTGGCCTGGTCGAAGGACCTGAAGACCTACCGCGCGCTGTCTGCCCAGACGCCCGTGCGCGAGGACGCGGACCTGGCGGAGTTTCGCGCCCGCATGGTGGACGAACAGCAGGCGCTGCATGACGGCAAGGTGATCTTCTGGGGCGGCGGCCGCTCGAAAGAGCTTTACAGCCTGCCGGAGAGGTTCGCCTCCGTGGTCTGACGGCGTCAGTGCGCGAACCAGCTGCGCGAGACATGCTTGCGGCTGAAGAATTCGCCCATCATCCCGATCACGATCAGCGCGAAGGTGACCTCATAGATGTAGGACACTTCCGAATTGCGGGGCGTGTAGTTCAGGAAGATCGCGCCGCGCATCTGGTCAATAATGTGAAAGAGCGGGTTCCAGTCGAAAAGCTTCAACTTGGCGAAGCTCAGCGAATTTCCCAGAATCATCTTGCCGGAGGCAAAGATGTTCACCCGCCCGATGATCAGCATCAAGATAGGCGCAAGCTTCGGCATCCAGGGGCGGAGCGCCATCAGGACAAGGCCGACCGAGATACCGAAGATCCAGGCCGTCAGGACCATGAAGAGCGCGAAGGGCGGGTCGGCGATTTCAACCGGCTTGAAGCCGACGTGGTAGACGAACAGCACCACGATGACCGAAAACATCTGGATATAGAGCGCGCTCAGCGCCGCCGAGGCGATGGCGACGAAGCTGTTCATCGGCGCGTGCATCATCATGGCCGAGGTCGGGCCTTCGGCGCCGTAGACCGCGCGCATGGTCTTGTTGAAGGTCATGTAGCCCATGACGCCGGACATCAGGAACAGGACGAAATCGCCGTGCAGCATGTTCGACCGCCAGCCCATGATCGACATGGTGACGTAAAGCGCCAGGATGAAGATCGCCACATAGACGACGTTCATGATGAGCCCGAAGAGCGCGTTCGAATAGTGGCCGCGCGCCGACCGCACGGTCGCATGATAAGTCACGTCGCACATTTCGAGTGCGACGATCAGGCGGTTGCGTTTGGTGCGGTCGACCGTGAACATGGCGAAGGACTAGCACGAGCTTTCTTGCGATAGGCTGAAGACCTAGCATAGGAATGCGCGCGCGGGCGACCTTTTTTGCGGTGGGCCGGCGGCGGACCAAGGGCGGGAACGGGCGATGGATCACGATCACTTGATGCAGGTGCTGCGGCGGCTCGCGCTCGAGGCCGGCGCCCGGATCATGGAGGTCTATGCCGCCGCCGAGGTCGAGGTGCGCGCCAAGGCCGACGCGAGCCCGGTGACAGAGGCGGACGAGGCCGCGGACCAGTTGATCGCCGAGGGCCTGGCCGAAGCCTTTCCCCGCCTGCCGATCGTGACCGAGGAACAGGCCGCGACGCATGGTCAGAAGGTCACGACCTTCCTGATCGTCGATCCCCTGGACGGAACCAAGGAGTTCGTGCAGCGGCGGGGCGATTTCACGGTGAACATCGCCTATGTCGCGGACGGGGTGCCTATCCGGGGGGTCGTCTATGCCCCGGCGCGGGGGCGGCTTTTCTATACGCTGCCCGACGGGCGGTCGGTCGAGGAAGAGGGGCCGTTCGATCTGGACCGGCCGGGCGCGCAGCGGGCGCTGTCGGTCGCCGTGCCCGACAACAGGGCCCTGCGCATCGTCGCGTCGAAGTCGCACCGGGACCAGGCGACGGATGACTACATCAGCCGCTACGGGATCGGTGACCTGAAAAGCGCGGGCTCGTCGCTGAAGTTCTGCCTGGTCGCGGCCGGAGAGGCGGACCTTTACCCGCGCCTGGGCCGGACGATGGAATGGGATACGGCGGCGGGCGATGCCGTCATGCGGGGCGCGGGCGGCCAGATGGTCACGCTCGACGATCACGCGCCCTTCGTCTACGGCAAGCCCGGCTTTGAAAATCCCCACTTCCTGGCCTATGCGCCGGGTGTCCTTCTGGTGAAATAGTGTCTGTTCTGATCGTCATTCCCGCCCGCTACGCCTCGACCCGCTATCCGGGAAAACCGCTTGTCGAGCTGACCGGCGCGGACGGTGTGGCCCGCTCGCTCATCCGCCGCAGCTGGGAAGCCGCGCGCGAGGTCGCGGGCGTCGACCGGGTGGTCATTGCG
Source organism: uncultured Paracoccaceae bacterium (assembly GCA_945952025.1). Classification (GTDB taxonomy): domain Bacteria; phylum Pseudomonadota; class Alphaproteobacteria; order Rhodobacterales; family Rhodobacteraceae; genus TMP-24. The sequence continues at coordinate 91,000 of CAMFGW010000006.1, read as the reverse complement.
ACCGACGATGCGCGCATCCGCGACCATGCGGCGGGCTTCGGGGCCGAGGTGGTGATGACGTCCGAGGCCTGCCGCAACGGCACCGAACGCTGCGCCGAGGCGCAGGCGGTCCTGGGCTGGGCGCATGACATCGTCGTGAACCTGCAGGGCGATGCGCCCCTGACGCCGCCCTGGTTCGTCGAGGGGCTGATCGCGGGCCTGAAGGGAGCACCCGAGGCGCAGGTGGCGACGCCAGTCCTGCGCACCGATGGCCGCACGCTGTCCAGCCTGCGCGAGGATCGCCGGCAGGGCCGCGTCGGCGGCACCACGGCGGTCTTCGGGCAGGGGAACCGGGCGCTCTATTTCTCGAAAGAGGTCGTTCCCTACACCGGCGCCGACTATCCGCCCGAGGCGCCGACCCCGGTCTTTCACCATGTGGGCGTCTATGCCTACCGGCCCGAGGCCTTGCGCGACTATGTGCGCTGGCCGGTCGGTCCGCTTGAAACGCTCGAGGGGCTTGAACAGTTGCGCTTCCTTGAACAGGGGCGCCCGGTCCTTTGCGTCGAGGTCGAGGCGCGCGGCCGCCAGTTCTGGGAGCTGAACAACCCCTCTGACGTGGCCAAGATCGAGGCGATGATGGCGGAGATGGGGATGAAATGAGCCCGCCCGTAACGGTCATCGTCGTGACGCGGGGCCGGCCCGGCCCCCTGCGGCGGTGCCTGACAGGGCTGATGCAGGTCCGCCATCCGGCCTGTGAGGTGCTGGTGGTGGGCGATGCGGCGGGGGTGGCGGTTGCGGCGGACTTTCCGGTCAGAACGCTCGGCTTCGACCGGCCGAACATCGCGGCCGCGCGCAATGCGGGCCTGTCTGTCGCGGCCGGGCAGGTCGTGGCCTTCCTTGACGATGATGCGGTGCCCGAACCTCTGTGGCTGTCGCATCTGACAGCCCCCTTTGCCCGCGCGGAGGTGGCGGCGGCGGGGGGCACGGTCCTTGGAACGAACGGCATTTCGCTGCAATGGGCCGGGGGTGCGGTCAACCGGGCGCTGCGGCTGCTGCCGCTGCCGGCGCCGGAGGCGCCGGGGCTTTACCGGTCGGCGCCCGATTGCGCCATCGAGGTCAAGGGCACGAACGCCGCCTATCGCCGCGACCTTCTTCTGGCGATGGGCGGGTTCGATCCGGCGCTCAGCTACTATCTGGACGAAACCGAGCTGAACCTGCGGCTTGGGCGTGCCGGCGCGCTGGTTGCCTTCGTGCCAGAGGCGCGGGTCTGGCATGACAAGGCGGCGGCGCCCTACCGGCGTGCGGACAGGGTGCCGGCCGATCTGGGCGCCATCGGACGGTCGAGCGCCGTGACGCTCCGCCGGGGCGGCCAGGCGGTCGAAGCGGCGCGCGACCGGCTCAGGGCGGTCGAAGAGGTCAAGGTCGGGGGCCACCGGCGGGCGGGACGGCTGACGGCGGCCGAGGCTGCGCGCCTTCTGGGCGGATGGGAGCAGGCCTTTGCCGAGGGGCTGGCGATGGACCTGCCAGAGTTTCAGGCTTTGCCTGACGCGCCCGGCGCCTTTGCACCCCTTGCCCCGCAGGAGGGGCCGCACGTGATCATCGCGGGCTGGTCCTGGCGGGCGCGGGCGCTTCGGGCCAAGGCGGCGGTGCAGGTGGCGGCGGGGGCCGTCGTCACCCTCGCCCTCTGGTCGCCCACCGCGCGCCGCCTGCGCCGCCGCTTTACCGGCGCGGGGGTCTGGGAAATCACCGGCGGCCTATACGGCAAATCCGTCCGCAGCGACCCTTCCGCCCGATTCTGGACCTTCGCAAAACGACTCGCCCGCGAGGTCGAGCGCACCGCCGACGGTTTCCCGGATAAGGCCCCTCTGTCGCCATATGATTGCCAAAGAGGGGTGAGCAATCGTGATTGTGCGGATTTGCGCATTTCTACCGTCGCGCCCCCAGCCGCCCCGAGCTGTCTCTTGCCCCGAACGGGCCCGAGGCCTAGAAACAATTAAGGTCCACCCCCCGGATCAAGTTCAAAGGTGCCGCATGACCAAGCGCAAGGTTACAAAAGCCATTTTCCCGGTCGCAGGCATGGGCACACGCTTCCTGCCCGCCACCAAGTCGATCCCGAAAGAGATCATGACGCTCGTGGACCGGCCGCTGATCCAGTATGCGATCGACGAGGCGCGCGCGGCGGGGATCGAGGAGTTCATCTTCGTGACCTCGCGCGGCAAGGGTGCGCTCGAGGATTATTTCGACCATGCGCACGAGCTTGAGGCCAACCTCGAGCGCGCCGGCAAGACCGACCTGCTGAACGTCCTGCGCGCCACCAACATGGATTCGGGCGCCATCGCCTATGTCCGCCAGCACAAGGCGCTGGGCCTTGGCCATGCGGTCTGGTGCGCGAGCCGCCTGATTGCCGACGAGCCCTTCGCGGTCCTTCTGCCCGACGACGTGATCGCGGCGGAAAAACCGTGCCTGCAACAGATGATCGAGGCCTATGCCGAAACCGGCGGCAACATGGTCGCGGCGATGGAAGTGCCCTACGAAAAGGCCTCGTCCTACGGCGTCCTGGACGTGCGCGAGGACATGGGCGCGCTCGTGTCGGTGAAGGGCATGGTCGAAAAGCCGAAGGCCGGGCAGGCGCCGTCGAACCTGGCGGTGATCGGGCGCTACATCCTGTCGCCCGAGGTTCTGTCGAACCTCGACGCCAAGCAGCAGGGCGCGGGGGGCGAGATCCAGCTGACCGATGCCATCGCGCAGGAAATCCGGACCTCGAACAACGTCTATGGCTACCGGTTCCGGGGGCAGCGGTTCGACTGCGGCTCGAAGGCTGGTTTCCTGCAGGCGACCGTGGCCTTCGGCCTGGCCCGGCCTGAGCTGCGCGACGAGTTCGACCAGTTCCTGGGCGAGCTGTCGGCCATGCGCAAGGCGGCCGAATAGGGCATGTCGGCGCCGCTCGGGACCGTCCTTGTCACCGGGGGCGCGGGCTATATCGGCTCGCACGCCTGCAAGGCGCTGGCGCGGGCGGGCTATCAGCCTGTGACCTTCGACAACCTGTCGACCGGCTGGCGCGATGCGGTGCAGTTCGGCCCGTTTGAACAGGGCGACCTGAGCGACCGCGCGCGGCTGGATGAGGTCTTTGCCCGCTGGAAGCCGCAGGCGGTCATGCATTTCGCGGCCCTGTCGCTTGTCGGCGATTCGATGCGCGATCCGGGGCGTTACTGGCGCGGCAACATCCTGTCGGCGGTCACGCTGGTCGAGGCCGCGGTCGCGGCCGGGTGCCTCGACTTCGTCTTTTCCTCGACCTGTGCCACCTATGGCGATCAGGATGGCGTCATCCTGACCGAAGAGACGGCCCAGCACCCGATCAACGCCTATGGCAAGTCGAAGCTGGCGATCGAGCAGATGCTGGCCGATTTCGCCGCCTCGCATGGCCTGCGCCCGGTCATCTTCCGCTATTTCAACGTGGCGGGCGCCGACCCCGAGGCGCAGGTGGGCGAGTTCCATCAGCCGGAAACGCACCTGGTGCCGCTGATGCTGGATGCGGTGGCGGGAAAGCGGCCTGCGCTCACGGTCTTTGGCACCGATTATCCCACGCGCGACGGCACCTGCGTGCGCGACTATGTGCATGTGATGGACCTGGTCGATGCGCACGTGCTGGGCCTGAAGCGCCTCTTGGGGGGTGGCGCGCCTGCCGTCTATTGCCTGGGGACCGGCAGCGGTTTTTCGGTGCGCGAGGTCATCGACCAGTCCCGCCTTGTGACCAACCGCGAGGTGCCGGTGACCTACGGTCCGCGCCGGGCGGGCGATGCGGTGACGCTGGTGTGCGGGTCCGACAAGGCCGCGCGCGAGCTTGGCTGGGCGCCCGCGCGTTCGACCATGGAGCATATGATCGCCGACGCCTGGCGCTGGCATCAGACCGGCCATTATGACCGCTGAGGCGGTCTTTCTGGACATCACGCGGCTGATCCGGCGTGGGCTTTCCGGCCCCCTGACCGGCATCGACCGGGTCGAGCGCGCCTGGCTTCGCTTCTGGCTGGCCGAGGAGCGGTCCTTCGCCCCCGTCTGCCGCACCGCCTTCGGCTGGCGGATCGGCGGGCGGGATGCGGCGCGCACGATCCTTGGGGCGCTCGAGCATGCGCCCGCGCCGGTCGGCTGGCGCGGGCGGGTGATGGCGCGGGGGATGCGTCAGCCGGCACTTCTGGCGGCCTTCGCTGACCAGGCCGGGCCGCTGCTGACCGAACGCGCGCTGGTTGCCACCGTTGCGCGCCAGCCCGGCGCCATCTGGTGTTCGGTCGGGCATGAGAACCTGTCGGCGGGGCTTCTGTCGGCGCTTGGCGTGCAGGGGGCCCAAAGGATCGTGTTCCTGCACGACCTCATTCCCCTGTCGACGCCCGCGGACTGGAACGGTCCGGGCGCGCCTGCGCGGTTTGCCAGGGGCTTCGCGGCCGCCGCGGCCCACGCCGACCTGATCCTGACGCCGAGCGCGGTCGTGGCGGCCGAGGTCCGGGTGCGGGGGGTGACGGGCCGGGTCGCCGCCTGCCCGCTTGGCGTCGAGCCCGCAGCACCGGACCGGGGGGCGTTGCCGCCCCGGCTTGCCGAAAACAGTGTCTATTTCACCGCAATCGGCACGATCGAGCCGCGAAAGGACCTGTCGCTTCTCCTTGATGTCTGGGACCGGCTGGCGGAGGATCCGCCGCGCCTGATCCTTGCCGGGCGGCGGGGGTGGGAGCGGCCAGAGGTCCTGTCGCGCCTTGATCGCCACCCCCTGCGGGGCACCGCGATCCTGGAGGACGCCACATTGAGCGACGCGGCCATCGCCGCCCTGTTGCAGGGTGCGCGCGCCCATCTGGCGCCAAGCCGGGCCGAGGGATTTGGCCTGCCAGCCGCCGAAGCGGCGGCCCTTGGCACACCCGTCCTTGCGGCCGACCTGCCCGTCACGCGCGAGGTTCTGGGCGACTGGCCGACCTATCTGCCCCCCGGCGATCCCGCGCTTTGGGCAGCCGCGATCCGGGCCGCGACGGCACACGCGCCCCAGCGAAAGCCCCCGCCCCGGCTCGGCGACTGGACAGACCATTTCAACGTGGTGTTAAGTCATCTGAACTAGCCTGACACGACCGTCGAGCCGGAGACTTCGGTGCACCTATGGGACAAATTCCGCCTGCGTCTGCGCCGCCAGCGGCTCCGTGCCCGCGCCATCCGCAAGGGGCGCGCGCTGGAACCCGTGGTGATGCGCGCCGAAGGGCGGGATGCGGCGCGGGTGCTTCTGGCCTCGACCGTGCGGAACGAACGGCTCAGGCTGCCCTATTTCCTGAGCTATTACAGGAAGATGGGGATCGGGCACTTCCTCTTCATCGACAATGGCTCTGACGACGGAACCGGCGACTATCTGGCCGCACAGCCCGACGTGTCGCTCTGGCGGGCGCGGGGCAGCTATGCCGCCTCGCGCTTCGGCATGGACTGGATCAACGCCATCCTGTCGCGCCATTGCCACGACCGCTGGGTGCTGACCGTCGATGCCGACGAATTCCTGGTCTATCCCTTCTGCGACAGCCGCCCGATCGACGCGCTGACCGACTGGCTGGATGCCGGTGGCGCGCGGTCCTTTCCCGCCATGCTTCTGGACATGTATCCCAAGGGCCCGGTCGGCGGGCAGACCTACCACGAAGGCCAGAACCCGTTCGAGATCGCGAGCCATTTCGACAGCGGCAACTACGTCCTGTCGCGCAATCCCCTGTACGGCAACCTCTGGATCCAGGGTGGCCCGCGCGCGCGGGTCTTCTTCCCCGACCGTCCCCAGCAGGCGCCGTCGCTCAACAAGATCCCGCTGGTGAAATGGCTGCGGCGCGGGGTCTACGTCCATTCGACCCACATGGCGCTGCCCCGCAAGCTGAACCTGACCTACGACACCACGGGGGGCGAGCGCATCGCGGGTTGCCTTCTGCATGCGAAATTCCTGTCGATCTTCCCCGAAAAGGTCGCCGAAGAGCTGACGCGCGCCGAACATTTCGCCGACAGCCAGGAATATCGCGCCTATGCCGAGGCGCATCCCGAACGCACCGACCTCTGGTGCCGGTGGAGCGAAAGCTACCTGAACTGGCGCCAGCTCGAAATCCTTGGACTGATGTCCTCTGGCAGTTGGGCCTAGGCGATGGTCGGCTTCATTCTTCTTTGCCACACGCATCTGGACCGGGCGGCCCAGGTCGCGCGCCATTGGGCCGAAGGGGGCGCGCCCGTCGTCATCCACCTTGACGCGCGGGTGGCCGAGGCGGAGGCTGGCGCGTTCCGGGAGGCGCTCGCCGACCTGCCGAAGGTCCGGTTCGCCCCCCGCCATCGCGGCGAATGGGGCACGTTCGGGCTGGTCTCGGCGACGCTCGCGGCGGCCGAGGTGATGCTGCGGGACGAGCCCGGGGTGGGCCACGTCTTCCTCGCCTCGGGCTCCTGCCTGCCGCTTCGACCGCTCGCGGAGCTGCGCGCCTACCTGGCCGAACGGCAGGACACCGACTTCATCGAAAGCGTCGCGGTCGGCGATACGCCCTGGATCGTCGGCGGCCTGGCGATGGAGCGTTTCACGCTCCGCTTCCCCTTCGCCTGGCGGCGGCAGCGGGCGCTTTTCGACGCTTATGTGCGGCTGCAACGCCGGCTCGGGATGCGCCGGCACTGGCCAGAGGGCATCGTGCCGCACCTCGGCTCGCAATGGTGGTGCCTGACGCGCGCGACGCTGGGGGCCATCCTGAACGAGCCACGGCGCGCGGCCTTCGACCGCTATTTCTCGCGGGTCTGGATCCCGGACGAGAGCTACTTCCAGACCCTTGCGCGGCGCCATTCGACCCGGATCGACAGCCGGACGCTGACGCTGTCGAAGTTCGACCTGCACGGGCGGCCGCATTCCTTCTATGATGACCATCTGCAGCTTCTGCGCCGGTCGGACTGTTTTGTCGCCCGCAAGATCTGGCCCCGGGCCGAGCGGCTTTACCAGACCTTTCTCGGCCCGCCGGCCGCCCTGCCCCGGTCCGAGCCGCAGCCGGCGAAGATCGACCGTCTCTTCGCCAAGGCCGCCGAACGTCAGGCCTACGGTCGCCCCGGCCTGGTCATGCAGAGCCGCTTTCCGGCGCGGGACGGCGACATCGGCCGGACCGCCGCGCCCTATTCGCTGCTGCACGGGTTCGACGACCTGTTCGAGGGGTTCGATGCCTGGCTGACCAAGGCCGCCGGGGCGCGGGTGCATGGGCACCTCTTTGCGCCGGACCAGGCCGATTTCGCCGGATCAGAGCCTGTTTTCAACGGCGCGCTGCCCTCGTCCGCGGCCTTCCGCGACTATAATCCGCGCGCGTTCCTGACGAACCTTCTTTGGGCCACGCGGGGCGACCGGCAGATCTTCCAGTTCGGGCCCGACGATCAGGACCGCATCCTGCCCTTCATCGCCGGCGACGCGCAGGCGCAGGTGTCGGTCATTTCGGGCGCCTGGGCCGTGCGGCTTTTCCATTTGGGCGCCGAATTCGCCGATGTCCGGGCCGAGGCCGCGCGCCTGCAACGGGCCGAGGCGGCGCAGCTGGCGATCTGGCGGGGGCCGGACGTGAAGGCGCGGGTGCGGATCTGGACCGTCGCGGGCTTTCTGGACCATCCGGTCGAGAACCTGCAGGCGATCCTTGACGAGATCGTGCCGCGCGCGCCCCGCCGGCTGACCGAGGCGCCGCGGCTTCGCTCGCTCGCCGGGTTCGGCCAGTTCCTGCAGGAGTTGAAGAATCAGGGGATGCAACCGGTGCTGACCGGCGACTTCCCGGTCGTCCGCGACGGCGGCGGGTCCGAACGGCCGCGCGCGCGGCCCTACCTGGTGCGCTGAGCTGATGGGGGCCTTCGACCTTTTCGTCATCCTGGGCGCCATGCGCACCGGCTCGAACTTCCTGGAAGAGAGCCTGAATGCCGCCCCCGGGCTGACCTGCCATGGCGAGGCGTTCAACCCGGTCTTCCTGGCCTATCCCGACCGGGCAGAGCTGTTCGGCCTGACCCAGTCCGACCGCGATGCCGATCCGCAGGCGCTGCTGGCCCGGCTGCGGGATGCGCCCGGCCTGAACGGCTTTCGCTACTTTCCCGACCACGACCCCCGCGTGCTGGAACCGCTGCTTGCCGATCCGCGCTGCGCCAAGATCGTCCTGGGCCGCAATCCGCTGGACAGTTACCTGAGCCTGCAGATCGCGCGGGAAACGAAGCAGTGGCGGCTCAAGGGGGCCGACCGCAAGACGGCGCGGGTGCGGTTCGACGGCGCCGATTTCCTGGCCTATCTCGAGGAGCACGCGGCCTTTCACACCCATGTCGCGCGGGCCCTTCAGGTCACGGGCCAGACGGCCTTTCCGGTGTCCTATGACGATCTGGGCGATGCAGCGGTGCTGACCGGCCTTCTGCGCTTCCTGGGCGTCGGGGGCGAGGCGGCGCCCATGCGGCGGACGGTGCCGCAGAACCCCGAACCCTCGTCCGAAAAAGTGTCTAATCCAGCCGAACTGGCCCGAACGGTCGCGCGGCTCGATGCCTTCCGGCTTGGTCATCTGCCGAGTTTCGAGCCCGACCGGGGGCCGGGGGTGCGCAGCTTCGTCACGGTGGCCGGGGCGCGGCTGATCTACATGCCGATCCCGGGGGTCGAGGATCGGGGGCTCAGGGCCCATCTGGCTGGGCAGGGCGCGACCGAAAGCGGGCTGACGCAGGCCGACCTCAGGGTCTGGATGCGCGACAACCCCGGGTTTCGCAGCCTGACGCTGATCGACCATCCGCTGCCCCGGGCATGGGGGGCGTTCGCGCGCCTGATGCTGGACGGGGACGCGGACCCGGAACGGCGGGCGCTGGTGGCGCGGCTGGCCGACATGGGGGGCGAGGATCTGGCGGTCGAGACCGGGCGCGGCGCTGCCTTCCTGCGCTTCCTTGCCTTCCTGCGTGCGACGCTGTCAGGCCAGACGCCCCTGCGACCACCGCCCGACTGGGCCAGCCAGACGAGCCTTCTGCAGGCCCGCGCCGCCTTCCTTGTGCCCGACCGCGTCCTGCGGCGTGGCGAGGCACCGGACGAGGGGGCTTCGCCCCCCCCGCCGCCCGAAGCGCAGTCCGACGCGGCGCAGGCCCTGGTGCGCAAGGCCTACGCGCGCGACTTTGCAAGCTTCGGTTTTGCGGTGCTACCTTGAAAAACAGGCTCTATTCCACCTGAAAACAGCAAAACCGGCCCAGTGCCGGCCCCCTGATCCGCCGACCCACAACCAGAAGAGGCTGGCCAAACCGGGCCATCGCTCCTACCCTTTCCCAGCCGTTCGTAAATTGCCGGAGCGCCGATCCGTCCCGTACCCTTTTTGCGAGTTTTCCACTTATGGCCCCGAGTTCCCGCCGGAAATATTCCGCCAACACGCGCTTTCATCACCTGATCCAGGGGATCATCTGCACCAGCCTTCTGGCCTGGCTTACGCTCGGCCTCTGCCGTGGCATCATCCTTGACCAGCCGACGGGCTGGATGGACCTTGCCCGGTCTGTCCCGGACGGCATCGCGGCCAGCTACTACGACCTGCTCTTCATCCTGGCGGTGACGCTTGTCACCATCGCGCTCCTGGTCCTGACGCGGCCCCGGCGGATCGTGCGGATGATCCTTCTGGCACTTTATTATGTCGTGATGCTGGTGGCGCTGGCCTGGGGGATTGCCAACGTCAACCTGGTCGGCACCCTGGGCGAGCCCTTCACCTTCCAGTGGCTGGTCTACGGCGATTTCCTGCAGAATGCCGATGCGCGGTCGGCCCTGTCTGACGCGCTGAACCTGCGGGACTTGTCCCTGCTGGCGGGCGGGATCGCGGCCGTCCTCCTTGTGGCGCATGTCCTGGCGCGGGGCTGGCGGCGGCTGGGTCCCTTGGGGCACCGGGTGCTTCTGGGCGCAGTCGTCTTTGCCGTTGCGGTCGCGACGGTCGGGTCGCGCTATCACGTCACCGCTGCAGGCCTGCCGGACAGCAAGCTGCAGAACCCCGTCGTCTATTTCCTGCAATCGGCCCTTCTGAACCCGACGCCCGCCGTCCTGACCATGCCGGCGAACAAGAATGACCCCGACGTGGCGAGCGTGGGCGAGAGGCCGGCCGATGTCTCGACCTTCAGGGCGCCCGAGCCGAACCCGATCAGGAACGTGCTGATCGTCATGCTGGAATCGGTGCCATCGAAATATATCGAGAATTACGGCGGCGCCTATCCGGTGACGCCCAACATCAAGAGCTATGCGGGCAGCGCGATCCGGTTCGACACGATCTATGCCCACGCGCCTTCGACCAACTACACGCTCTTTTCGCTGCTTTCGTCGCTTTACAACGACATTTCCTATTACGGCATGACCGGCAGCCACCCGGACCTGAAGCTCGATTCACTACCCAACATGATGGCGAAGAACGGCTTCCGGACCGGCTTTTTCTGGGGCGCGGATTCGCGCTTTCAGCGGGTCGACGAGTTCCTCATGAACAAGGGGTTCGACGTGGTGCAGGACTATCGCGGGCAGCACTGCGAGTTGCCGACCTACAAGCTCAGCACCTCCGAATGGAAGAACGCCGACTATAACAGCGACCTATGCACCGCAGACGCGACGCTGGGCTGGATCAGCCAGGAGCCGGCCAAACCGTTCTTTGCCATCATGTTCACCGCGATGACCCATTACCCCTACCAGGTCGCCGACCCCGCCGATCCGACGGTGCTGGCCGGCTCGGGCGGGGCGGTGAAACTGGTTCACTATTCGGATGACGAGAAGTTCAACTCGTATCTCAACGCCCTGCGGATCGGCGATGAGGCCTTTGGAAGGCTTCTCGACGGGCTCAAGCAGTCGGGCCAGCTCGATTCGACGCTTGTGGTCGTGCTTGGCGACCATGGAGAGGCGTTCGGCGAACATGGCACCTATTCCCACGGCAGCGCGCTTTACGAAGAGAATGTCCATATTCCCCTTCTCTTCATCAACAGCCACCTCTTCCAAGGCCAGGCGAATGACCGGGTCGGCGGCCTGATCGACATCGGGCCGACCATCTTCGACATTCTGGGGCTGAAGATGCCGGGCCAGTGGCAGGGGCATAGCCTCTTCAGCGCCAACAGGCCCGACCGGACCTTCTTCTTCGCACCCTGGCGCGGCGTGCAGTTCGGCTACCGGATCGGCGACCGCAAGGTCATCTTCAACGCCAATGCCGGCAGGACCGAGGTTTATGACCTGAAGGCCGATCCTGGTGAAAAGAAGAACCTCTTCGGCGACAGCATCACCGACGAGACCGCCGTGCTGCAGCCGATCGCGGACTGGGTCCAGTCGCAGCGGCCCCGCATCGCCAGGCTGGTGGCCGACCACACCAAGGACGCCCCAGCCTGCGGTATCACCTCGATCTCTGTCGACGCCGGTGGAACGGACTATCTTGGGCCACCCCACATGCAGGTGTTGATGGGCGGCAATCTGGTGGGCGAGTTCGACGTTCCGGGGCAGCCGAGCCACGCCAAAACATCCGCCGAAGCGTCCGCCGAGCTCAGGGCCGCTGCGGCCTACACCAAGCCCTTCGACATCAAACTGCCCGGAACCGCCACGCCCAGTTCGATCGAGATCCGCTTTACAAACGACCAGTGGGGCACCCCTGACAGGCCCGGTGACCGCAACCTGTTCATCAAAACCGTAAAGGTGAACGGCGTGCAGATGCCCGACAGCCATCTTTACCCCGACGAAGTGACGGACGGCGCCACCGACGATACCGGAACGTCGCTTTACGGATCGGGATCCTTGTGGGTGACCGGGCCGTTCGACCAGGCCTGCAACTGACAGTCGCCTGTCCGTCCGACAGGGCGGGTGCTGTGAGTTGACTTTCGGACCATCCGCCCTGTCGCGGTCGCGCCCGGCCTAGGCCGGCAGCGTGCTGCGGCTTTCGGTCAGGACGGCGTGCAGCGCCGCAGGGTCGGTGTTGCGGCGAAGTTTCGCGCGCAGGCCTTCGTCGCGCAGGGTGCGCGACACGATGGCAAGGGCGCGCAAGTGCTCGACCCCCGCGGCCTTCGGGGCGAAAAGGGCGAAGATCAGGTCGACCGGCAGCCGGTCCACCGCGTCGAACTCCATCGGCTTTTCCAGCCTGAGGAAGATCCCCGCCATCTGGTTGAGCCCGTGGAGCCGCGCGTGCGGAAGCGCCACCCCGTGGCCGACGCCGGTCGGGCCCAGCACCTCGCGTTCCTGCAGCGAATCGAAGGTCTGGCCGGGGTCGATGCCATAGATCGCCCCGGCCATGTCGCTCAGTTCCTGGAACAGGCGCTTCTTGCCGGACAGACCGCCCATGACCCGCACCGCGTTCGGGCTGAGGAAGGATGCAATGTTCATGGGCCGTCCGCCGTTCCTGTCTGTCGTGCCGCCTGGCTGCGACCCCTAGCTGCGGCCGGCCGGGTCGATCCAGCCGACGTTCCTGTCCTCGCGGCGGTAAACGACGTTCACCCCGCCATGCTTCTCGTTGCGAAAGACCAGAAGCGGCGCGCCGGCCAGTTCCATCTGCATCACCGCCTCGCCGACCGACAGGGCGGGCAGCTTGGCTTCGGTTTCGGCGATGATGATGGGCTGGAGCGTATCGGGCTCTGCCTCGTCGGTGCCTTCGTTCGCGGCGAGCACATACAGGGGCACCTCGGCGAATTCAACCGGGGCCCTGCGGTCGCGGTGATGGTCGCGCAGGCGGCGCTTGTAGCGGCGGACCTGCTTGTCCATCCGCTCGCGCGCGGCTTCGAACGCGGCATAGATCTCGTGCGCGGCGCCCTTGGCCGACACGGTCAGGCCGGTCGACAGATGGACCGTCGTTTCGGCCTGATAGGCGCCGGACTCGCGTGTGAAGATCACCGTGGCGTCGGTCGGGCGCTGGGCATACTTGTCAAAGGTCGCATCCAGTTCGGATTTGACATGACTTTGCAGCGCATCGCCCACATCTATCTGACGTCCGCTGATCTGATAACGCATCGCACTTCCTCCTTCGATTGATGGGGGGAAAGGCCCGGGCGACCACAAGAGGCCCGCCGGGACGGGGTCCGGGACAGGCAGCTCGGCATAGCGGGTCGCGTGGGCATTTGTCCCATTGGCGCGCAAGGGGGCGCCCCTGTCAACAGAAGACCGGGGCCGGACGGGTCCGGCGACGATCTGTGCGAAAAGCGGTGACAATCGCGGGGCGGGGCGCGCGGGTCTCAGCCGATACGGAAACTGTCGCCCAGGTAGACCCGGCGCACTGCCTCGTCCGCGATCACCTCGTCGGCCGAGCCGCTCATCAGGACGGCGCCGTCGTGCAGGATGTAGGCGCGGTCGACGATGTCGAGCGTTTCGCGCACGTTGTGGTCGGTGATGAGGACGCCGATGCCGCGCGATTTCAGGTCATGGACCAGCGTGCGGATGTCACCGACCGAGATCGGGTCGACGCCCGCGAAGGGTTCGTCCAGAAGCAGGTATTTGGGGTCGGCCGCCAGGCAGCGCGCAATCTCGACCCGCCGCCGCTCGCCGCCCGAAAGCGCGAGCGCGGGGGCACGGCGCAGGTGTTCGACGGAAAAGTCGCTCATCAATTCTTCGAGACGTTCGCGGCGCTTGTGGCTGTCGGGTTCGGTCAGCTCAAGGACGGCCAGGATATTGTCCTCGACCGACAGGCCGCGAAAGATCGAGACCTCTTGCGGCAGGTAGCCGATTCCCAGCCGCGCGCGGCGATACATCGGCAGGCGGGTCACGTCCTGGCCGTCGATCAGGATCTCGCCGCTGTCGGGCGCGATGAGGCCGGCGATGCAGTAAAAGCAGGTGGTCTTGCCCGACCCGTTCGGACCGAGAAGCGCCACGACCTCGCCCCGGTTCAGTTCCAGCGACACGTCGCGCAGCACCGGGCGGCGGCGATAGCTTTTGCGCAGGTGCCGGACAGTCAGGCCGCGATGATCGGCGGTCTTTGGGGAGGGGGGCGCCATCTAGTTCTTCGCCGGCGCGCTGGTCGACTTCCCCGGCGCCTGAAGGACGGTGCGGACGCGGCCGTTCATGGTGCCGGTGCTTTTCGCCAGGTCGATCGACAGCGACTGGCCGCTCATCACGCTTTGCCCCTGGGTCAGGACCACGTCGCCGGTCATCAGGATGGTGCGGCCGGTTAGGGAATAGACCGCCTTCTGGCCCTTCGCCGCCTCGGTCGGGGTCGACAGAAGCACGTTGCCGGTGGCGGTCAGCGTGTCGATCTTGGTCTTGTCGGCGGCCTGATAGGCCACGTCCACGAGGTCCGACGACAGGCGCACGTCGCCCTGCACCACCAGCACATGGCCGGTGAACTGCGCAGTGCCGCCGGCCTGGTCGACGGACAGGCTGTCCGAGGTCACCTCGACTGGCTGGCCCTCGCCGGCACGCAGGCCCTTGAAGGCGATGGTCGTATCCTGCGCGATGGCCCCCGTCGCGATCAGCGGCAGGGCAAGAAGAAACGGGCGAAGAAAGGGGAAATGGCGCATCGAACCCTCGGGCTTAGGGGCTGTATACAAGCTTGACACCGCCTTTGAAAACCACCTGCAAGGCCCCGGGCGCGCCGGTCAGGCGCATCTCTGCCGCGGTGATCCTGCCCATGGGGGCCGTGCCGGTCACGCCGCCGTCCGCGGTCACGTCGGTGGCCCCGGTCAGGGCGACGATCCGGGGGGCGGCCAGGTCATAGCCGTCAGAGGTCGCAAGGTGGGCGGCCCCGGTCAGCGTCATGCGGCCCTGTCCTGCGTCGAAGGCCCCATCGTCGGCCGTGACGTGAAGGGTCCGGTCGCCCTTGGCATAGCGCATGTCGACGCCCTTTGCCGTCGCCGGGTCGGACGCTGCCGCGCCGGGCCGGGCCTCGGCCGCCGTCAGGCTGACGGCCGCGCCGTCGGCGGTCAGGCCCGAATAGTCGGGCCGGGTCAGGCGCGGATCGCGGACACGGTCGGCCAGCGTGTCGCGGACAAGCGGCAGGTTGTCCTTGTAGTCGATATGGCGGGCCAGAAGGAAAATGGTCGACAGGATCGCCAGCGCCACGACCGGCAGCGTGACCTTCAGCCAGTAGACCCGCCGGGAATGGGCCGAAAGGGGGCGTCCGGCGCCAGTGGCCACTTCCCGGCCCATGTCAGACGACCCCGGCGCGCAGGCAGTCGTGGATGTTCAGGATGCCCGCCGCCCGGCCGTCGCCGCCCGGATCGACCACGAAAAGGCTGGTGATCTTGGCTTCCCGCATCAGCGCCACCGCCGTTTCCGCAACCGCCCCGGGCGGTATGGTGCGGGGGGCGCGGGTCATCACCTGGGCCGCCGTCAGCGACAAAAGCCCCTCCATATGCCGGCGCAGGTCGCCATCGGTAACGATGCCCGTGAGCCGCCCCGCCCCGTCGGTGACGCCCGCCAGGCCAAAGCCCTTGGCCGTCATCTCGATCAGCACGTCGCCCATCGGCGTTTCTTCGGCCACCAGCGGGATCGCGCCCCCCTCGTGCATCAGGTCCAGGACCTTCAAGAGCTTCGCGCCCAGCTTGCCGCCTGGGTGGAAGGTGCGGAAATGGTCGGGGGTGAAGCGGCGATGGTCCATGAGTGCTACGGCGAGCGCATCGCCCAGCGCGAGCGTCATGGTGGTCGAGGTGGTGGGCACGATCCCGGTGCCGCAGGCCTCGGCCGCGCGCGGCAGCAGGATCGCGACATCGGCCTGGGTCAGAAGGGTCGACCCCTCGCGGCTGGCGACGCCGATCATCGGGATGGCGAAGCGGCGGGTGTGGGCGATGATGTCCGAAAGTTCGGGTGTTTCGCCCGAGTTCGACAGGATCAGCGCCACGTCGGCTTCCGTCACCATGCCCAGATCGCCGTGGCTCGCCTCGGCGGGGTGGACGAACTGCGCGGGCGTGCCGGTCGAGGCGAGCGTGGCCGCGATCTTGCGCCCGACATGGCCGGACTTGCCCATGCCCGACACGATCACCCGGCCCCTGGCCTTCAGGATCAGCCGCACCGCACGCGCGAAACTGCCGTCGAGCGAGGCGGCAAGAAGGCCAAGCCCCTCGGCCTCGATCCCGATCACCCGGCGCGCGGTGTCCAGGAATGCGTCGTCGCTTGCGGCGCTGTCAGTGGCGGAAGATGTCGGCATCATCGTCCCAACCCAGAAGGTCGAGCGTCGCGCGCGTCGGCAGGAAGTCGAAACAGGCCTGCGCCAGCTCGGTGCGCCCCTCGCGTGCAAGGCGGGCGTCAAGCTCGGCCTTGAGCCGGTGCAGGTAAAGGACGTCCGAGGCCGCATACTCCTGCTGCGCATCCGAGAGCGTCGCCGAACCCCAGTCCGAGGTCTGCTGCTGCTTCGAGATGTCGACGCCCAGCAGTTCCTGAAGCAGGTATTTCAGCCCGTGGCGGTCGGTGAAGGTCCGCACCATCTTGGCGGCGATCTTGGTGCAATAGACCGGCGCCGTCGTCACGCCCAGCGCCTGCTTCAGCGCGGCAATGTCGAAGCGCCCGAAATGGAAGAGCTTCAGCGTGGCCGGGTCGGTCAGAAGCCGTTCCAGGTTCGGCGCCCGCGTCTGGCCGCGCGCGATCTGCACCAGGTGCGCCTCGCCGCTGCCGTCCGACAGCTGCACGAGGCAGAGCCGGTCCCGCCGGGGATCAAGGCCCATCGTCTCGGTGTCGATCGCCACGACCGGGCCGAGCGTCAGCCCGTCCGGCAGGTCGTTCTGATAAAGATGAGTGCCCACGCGCCGCCTCTCGATAGCCTCGCCTCTGGCCTTAGACCCGGGCGGGGTTAGGGTCAACCGAACCGGGGGACCAACAGCAAAAGGCCGCCCCAAAGGGACGGCCTTTTTGACTGGTGCCCAGAAGAGGACTCGAACCTCCACGCCTTGCGGCACTGGTACCTGAAACCAGCGCGTCTACCAATTCCGCCATCTGGGCGATGTCGTGGGGGGGGATGTAAGGGGGTGGCCGGGGGCTGTCAATGGGATTCGGGCGGGCCACTGGCGGCTTTCGCGGGGGCCCCGCAACCGGCCCTTGCAGGGAATCCGGCTTGCCGGACCGGGGCGGGGACGGTAAACCCCGAGCGATTGCAGCGCTTTCCGGACAAGGGGTGTGCCATGGCCAAGACGGTGACGATCTACGGCGGTTCGGGCTTTCTGGGCCGGGCCATCGCCCAGCGCATGGCCCGCGACGGATGGCGCGTCCGCGTGGCCTGCCGCCGCCCGAACGAGGCGCTGGCCGTGCGCGGCTACGGCGCCGTGGGCCAGGTCGAGCCGGTCCTGTGCAACATCCGCGACGAGGGGTCGGTGGCCGCCGCCATGGCGGGGGCGGATGCGGTCATCAACTGTGTCGGCACCTTCGACCGGGGCGGCGCCAACAATTTCACCGCCGTGATGGTCGACGGCGCGGGCCGCGTCGCGCGGCTGGCGGCGGCGAACGGGGTCGGCACGCTGGTCCATATCTCGGCCATCGGCGCGGACCCGGACGGGGCGAGCCTTTATACCCAGGCCAAGGGCCGGGGCGAAGAGGCGGTGCGCGCCGCCTTTCCCAAGGCCGCCATCCTGCGCCCGTCGGTCCTGTTCGGGCCGGGCGACAATTTCTTCAACCGGTTCGGCGGCCAGGCGCTGTGCGGGCCGTTCTTGCCGCTCGTCGGCGGCGACAGCCTGCTCCAGCCGGCTTATGTCGAGGATGTGGCGCAGGCCGCTGCGATCTGCGCCGAAGGCCGCGCTGGGGCGCGGACGCTGGAGCTTGGCGGCCCGGACCGCGAAAGCCTGCGCGACCTGATGCACCGGATGCTGAAGGTCATCGACCGGCGACGGCTGGTCGTCAACCTGCCCTTCTGGATCGGCTCGATCATCGGCGGCGTGCTTGATATCGGTTCTGCCATGATCGGGCGGCTCATCCCGAACCGCATCCTGACCCGCGACCAGGTCACGAGCCTGAGGTCCGACAATGTGGTCGCGCCCGGCGCCGCCGGGTTCGAGGCGCTGGGGATCGTGCCGACCGCGATGGGGGCGATCCTGCCCGACTATCTGTGGCGCTTCCGCCCGTCGGGCCAGTTCGACGCGATCAAGGCCTCGGCCCAGAACCTTCGCAACCCGAACTGACCTAACCCTCAAGGACCTCCTACGATGCAGATCGTTCAATCCTTCGTTCTTGGCGCGCTCGAGGGGTTGACCGAATTCATCCCCGTTTCCTCGACCGGGCACCTGCTTCTGGCCGCGCATTTCCTGGGGTTTGACGGCGGCAACGGCGTCTTCGAGGTGCTGATCCAGCTGGGGGCGATCCTTGCGGTGATCGGCGCCTATGCGGTCCGGCTGGCGCAGATGGTGCGCGGGATGGTGGCGCGGGACGAGCGCGAGTGGCGCTTCTTCACCTCGGTCGTCATCGCCTTCCTTCCGGCGGCCTTTGCGGGCTTCCTGCTGCATGACTATATCAAGGCGGTCCTTTTCGCCTCGCCCCGGCTGATTGCCTGGTCGCTCATCATCGGCGGCCTCGTCCTTCTGGTTGTGGACCGGCTGCCGCTGACGGTGCGCTATGCGGAAAGCGACCGGCTGCCCTTCCGGGTGACGCTCGGCATCGGCCTTGCGCAGTGCCTGGCCTTGATCCCCGGTGTGTCGCGGTCGGGGTCGACCATCGTCGGCGCGCTTCTGATGGGGGTCGACCGGCGGTCGGCGGCGGAGTTTTCCTTCTTCCTGTCGGTGCCCACCATGCTCGCGGCCTTCGCGCTCGACTTCTGGAAGAGCCGGCACCTGATCGACGGTTCGATGGCCGGCGACATCGCCATCGGCTTCGTCACCGCCTTCGTGGTCGCCATCCTCGTGGTGCGCTGGTTCCTTGGCTACATCACCCGGCACGGATTCGCGCTCTTTGGCTGGTGGCGGATCGGCGTCGGGGCGCTGGCGCTGCTGGCCCTGGCGGCGGGTTACTAGGCGTTAGGTCAGCATAGTTTCCCTAAAAAAAGCGAATTTGAGGCCCACCAGGCACCCAACATCGGAAATACCTCGATTTAGGTCAATACTGCTGACTTTTATATGCGTGACGTCCTTGCTAGCCCTGTGCCGTTCCAATGGGAGAGTGCGCGATGGCCAAGGACCGGATGCTGCAATTCGTCACGCGGCCGCGCGAAATGCCGGCCAAGCGCAGCGCGTCCGAGCGGGCCGAGGATTTCGACGAGATCTATCGCCAGTTCGCCGCCGAAAAGGCCGCCGAGCAGGCCAGTCGCTGTTCGCAGTGCGGCGTGCCCTATTGCCAGTCGCACTGCCCCTTGCACAACAACATCCCCGACTGGCTGCGCCTGACGGCCGAGGGGCGGCTTCAGGAAGCCTATGAGCTCAGCCAGGCCACCAACAGCTTCCCCGAAATCTGCGGCCGCATCTGCCCGCAGGACCGGCTCTGCGAGGGCAACTGCGTCATCGAGCAGGCGGGCCACGGCACCGTCACCATCGGCGCGATCGAGAAATACCTGACCGACACCGCCTTCGCCCGCGGCTGGACCCGCGCGCCGATCCCCCATGCGGAACGGGGCGAGTCGGTGGGCATCATCGGCGCGGGGCCGGCAGGGCTTGCCGCCGCCGAACGGCTGCGCCGGCAGGGGGTGCAGGTCACGGTCTATGACCGCTATGACCGCGCGGGCGGGCTGATGACCTACGGAATTCCGGGCTTCAAGCTGGAAAAGGACGTGGTCGCCCGGCGGGTGGCCGAGCTGGAAGAGGCCGGCGTCCAGTTCATGCTGAATTGCCGGGTCGGCCAGGACATCAGCTTCGATGCGATCCGGGGCAAGCATGACGCGGTGTTGATCGGCACCGGTGTCTACAAGACGCGCGAGCTGGGTCTGGGCGAAGGGGCGGCGGGGACGGTGCAGGCGCTCGACTACCTGACCGCCTCGAACCGGCGCGGCTTTGGTGACGAGGCGGCAGAGGCGCTGGACGCCGAAGGGCTGCGCGTCGTCGTCATCGGCGGCGGCGACACGGCGATGGACTGCGTGCGCACGGCGATCCGGCAGGGCGCGGAAAGCGTGAAGTGCCTGTACCGCCGCGACCGCGCCAACATGCCCGGCAGCCAGCGCGAGGTGCAGAATGCCGAGGAAGAGGGCGTCGAGTTCGTCTGGCTGTCGCTCCCTCGGGCGCTTGTCACCGAAGGCGGCCGCGTGACCGGCGTCGTCACCGACCGGATGCGGCTTGGCGCGCCGGACGTGACGGGCCGCCAGTCGCCCGAGGTGATCGAGGGCGCGGACTGGAACGAGCCCGCCGACATCGTCATCACCGCGCTGGGGTTCGAGCCCGAGGACCTGCCGACGCTCTGGGGCGTGCCGGACCTGACGGTCAGCCGCTGGGGCACGATCCGCGCCGATTTCACCACCCACGCGACCAGCCTGCCCGGCGTCTATGCCGCAGGCGACATCGTGCGCGGCGCGAGCCTTGTCGTCTGGGCGATCCGCGACGGGCGCGAGGCGGCGGATGCGATCCTCGACTATCTGGCGCAGGAAGCCACGCTGGCGGCGGAATAGGGACAGGGCGGCGGTGGAGGACAAGTACGGCAACCGTGTGAGTCTGGAGCTGGTGCATGACGCGCCGCCCTTGCGGATTCGCTATCGCCCCGGCCAGGGCGACCGGCTGGTGCTGGCCTTTTCCGGGGTCGGGCAGTCAACCGCGCTCGACAGCGAACCGGCGCTGGAATTCTTCCGTTCGGCCAGCGATGGCGGCCAGAACCACGTGCTGCACGTCACCGACCAGTCGCGCAGCTGGCTGAACGTCCCTGGCATGGCCGAGGCGATTGCCGATACGGTGCGGGCGGTCGCAGACCGGACGGGCGCGCGGCGGATCGCGGCGCTCGGCAATTCGATGGGCGGGACCATGGCGCTTCTGATCGCCCGCTTCCTGCCGGTCGAGCGGGTGATCGCCTTCGCCCCGCAATATTCGGTCGATCCCGCCATCGTCCCCGAAGAGGCCAAGTGGAAAAGGCTGCGCCGGATGATCGCGCCGTATCGGTTTCCAGCAGTCGACAGCATTGCCGCGACGGGGCAACAGTTCGTGCTGCATGGCGACAGCGACGAAGAGTTGATCCACGCCCTGCGCTTTCCGACAGCGCCAAATCTGGATCATTTCATCTTTCCCGGCCACAGTCATGATCTGGGCGGCAACCTGAAGGCCAACGGCGCGGCCGCGCGGCTGGTCCGGCTGGGCCTGACGGGAACCGCTGCCGACTTCGCGGCCGCCGCCCGGGCTGAAGGCGCGATCAGTCGCGCCGAATTTGAACGCAACCGCCCCGCCGGGACGGTCCCCGCCCGTGATACGCTGCAAGGAGCAAGCCCATGAAATGGATCGTCCCCGTCCTTTTGGCGATGTCCTCGACCCCGGCGATGGCCGCGGGCAAGTTCGGCGCGCCGAAGGGCTGCACCGTCTTCCTGACCGTCCAGCTGTCCAGCTGCCAGGTCGCCAACCACTACACCTGCAAGGGCGAGCCGGCGGGCAACCAGTGGGTCGCCTATTCCGATCCGGACGGCCCGGTCTACCTGTCGCAGATCGACCGCGAGACGCGCTGGCTGCAGGACATCGACCTGCGCTCGAACGAGGTGACGGCAATCGCGGACGAGAAGGACCCGGCGAGCTTCGACGAGCTGCTGAAGACCGGGCTCGACAGCTACGATTTCACCACGCTCAGCCAGTCGGGCGAGGAAAAGCACTATCAGGGCTATGACAAGCTGACCGGCAAGACCATCACCATCGACGGGGTGAAGCTGGAACAGACCGAGTTCGACCTGACGACGCGCACCGGCGACGGCACCTTCGTCAGCCACCGCACTGGGAACCAGCTCATCAGCCGGGACTGGCGGATATTCTTCGCGGACACAGAGGAATACGAGACGGACAAGGGCGAAAAGGGCTCGTCCAAGACCGCGCCTGTCACCTTCTCGAAGCCCGGCTCGGAGGGGTTCGAATCCGACACGCCTGACTTTGGCTGTGACATGCAGATGACCGAAGCGCCGCCCCTGCTTCAGTCCGTGGCGCTGAAGGCCGCGCCATGATCGAAGGGCACTGCCTTTGCGGCGCGGTCCGGGTCAGCGTCAGCGAACATGGCGGCTTCACCGGCGCCTGCCATTGCCGCATGTGCCAGCGCTGGTCGGGGGCTCTCTTCGTCTGCTTCAGCGCGCCAGAGGCGGCCGTGACCGTCACGGGCCCCGTGACGCGCTACCAGTCGTCCAGCTTCACCGAGCGCGCCTTCTGTCCGACCTGCGGCTCGCATCTCTGGTCGCGCTACACCGACCGGCCGAGGACGGACTATGAATTGATGCCCGGCCTCTTCGATGCGGCCCGCGACATTCCGCTGAAAAGCGAGATCTATACCGACCGCGCCTTGCCGGGCCTTGCGCTGGCGGGCGACCACCGCCGCGCCACGCGCGCCGAATATGAAGCCAAGCACGCCCATCTGGACGGAGACCTGCCGTGACCGACCTTTCGCCCCTGCCCGCTAACTGGATGGAAGAGGAAGAAGCCCGCCGCGCCTTCCTTGACGAAAACGGCCTCTACCGGATCGAGGATGAACATTCCTCCTGCGGCGTCGGCCTTGTCGTCGCGATCAATGGCAAGCCGTCGCGCAAGGTGGTGCAGAACGGGATCGACGCGCTGAAGGCCGTCTGGCACCGGGGCGCGGTCGATGCCGATGGCAAGACCGGCGACGGGGCGGGGATCCATGTGCAGATCCCGGTCAGGTTCTTCTACGACCAGGTGCGGCGGACCGGGCATGAGCCGGATGCGAAGAAGCTGATCGCGGTCGGACAGGTCTTTCTGCCGCGCACCGACTTTGGCGCGCAGGAACGCTGCCGCACGATCGTCGAGACCGAAGTCCTGCGGATGGGGCACTATATCTACGGCTGGCGGCATGTGCCGGTCGACACGTCCGTCTTGGGCGAAAAGGCCAACGCCACGCGGCCAGAGATCGAGCAGATCCTGATCCGCTGCGAAAAGCCCATCGACCACGAGCAGTTCGAGCGCGAGCTCTACATCATCCGCCGCCGGATCGAGAAGGCGGCCATCGCGGCGCAGATCGCGGGCATGTATCTGTGTTCGCTGTCCTGCCGGTCGGTGATCTACAAGGGCATGATGCTGGCCGAGCAGGTCAGCATCTTCTACCCCGACCTGCTGGACGAACGTTTCGAAAGCGCCTTCGCGATCTACCACCAGCGCTATTCCACCAACACCTTCCCCCAGTGGGCGCTGGCCCAGCCCTTCCGCATGCTGGCCCACAACGGCGAGATCAATACGCTCAAGGGCAACGTGAACTGGATGCGCAGCCATGAGATCCGCATGGCCTCGACCGCATTCGGCGACATGGCCGAGGACATCAAGCCGATCATCCCCTTCGGCACGTCCGACAGTGGCGCGCTCGATTCCGTGTTCGAGGCGCTGGTGCGCGCCGGCCGGTCGGCGCCGATGGCCAAGACGATGATGGTGCCCGAGGCCTGGTCGAAGTCGCCGGTCGAGATGCCGCAGTCCTGGCAGGACATGTATGCCTACTGCAACTCGGTGATGGAGCCGTGGGACGGTCCGGCAGCGCTCGCCATGACCGACGGACGCTGGGTCGTCGGCGGGCTTGACCGCAACGGGCTTCGGCCGATGCGCTATGTGCTGACCGGCGACGGGATGCTGATCGCGGGGTCAGAGGCCGGCATGGTTCCGGTCGACGAGATGACGGTGCGGGAAAAGGGCGCGCTCGGCCCCGGCCAGATGATCGCGGTCGACATGGCCGAAGGCAAGCTTTACCGCGACACGGACCTTAAGGACCGGCTGGCGGCCAGCCAGCCCTTCGGCGACTGGGTCGAAAAGGTCATGGACCTGAATGGCCTGATGAAGAACGTGCCGGAAAAGGCGCTGTTCGAGGGGGCCGAGCTGCGCCGCCGCCAGATCGCCGCCGGCTATACGCTCGAAGAGCTGGAGCAGGTGCTGGCGCCGATGGCCGAGGACGGCAAGGAGATGATCGCGTCCATGGGCGACGACACGCCGCCCGCGGTCCTTTCCGTGCAATATCGTCCGCTTTCCCACTATTTCCGGCAGAACTTCAGCCAGGTCACGAACCCGCCCATCGACAGCCTGCGCGAAAGCCGGGTGATGAGCCTCAAGACCCGTTTCGGCAACCTGACGAACGTCCTGGCCGAGGATTCGAGCCAGACGGAAATCTTGGTCCTGGAAAGCCCCTTCATCGCGAACGCCGAGTTCGACGAGATGGTGCGCCGCTTCGGCACCTCTGTCGCCGTCATCGACTGCACCTTCGCCGCCGGGTCGGGGCAGGATGCGCTGCGCCAGGGGCTGGAGCGCATCCGGGCCGAGGCCGAGGATGCCGTGCGCTCGGGGGCCGGTCATCTGGTGCTGAACGACCAGCACCAGTCGGAAACCCGCGCGCCCCTGCCGATGATCCTGGCGACGAGCGCGGTTCACAGCTGGCTGACGAGGAAGGGCCTGCGCACCTTCACCTCACTCAACGTGCGGTCGGCGGAATGCGTGGACCCGCATTATTTCGCCGTGCTGATCGGGTCGGGCGCGACCACGGTCAACGCCTACCTTGCGCAGGACAGCATCGCCGACCGTCTGCGGCGGGGGCTTCTGGACGGCACGCTCGAGGACAACCTGCGCCGCTTCCGCGATGCGATCGACGCGGGGCTTCTGAAGATCATGTCGAAGATGGGGATCTCGGTCATCTCGTCCTACCGGGGCGGGCTGAACTTTGAGGCGGTGGGCCTGTCGCGCGCCATGGTCGCCGAATATTTCCCCGGCATGCAGAGCCGCATTTCCGGGATTGGCCTCAACGGCATCCAGAACAAGGTCGAGGAAGTCCACGCCCGCGGCTGGAAGGGCGGCGCCGACGTGCTGCCGATCGGCGGCTTCTACAAGGCGCGGCGGGCGGGGGAAAAGCATGCCTGGGAAGCCCAGACCATGCACCTTCTGCAAACGGCCTGCGACCGGGCGTCCTATGACCTTTGGAAGCAGTATTCCGCGACGATGCGGGCGAACCCGCCCATTCACCTGCGCGACCTTCTGGACATCAAGGCGCTCGGGCGGGCGGTGCCGATCGAAGAGGTCGAGAGCATCACCTCGATCCGCAAGCGCTTCGTGACGCCGGGCATGTCGCTTGGCGCCCTGTCGCCCGAGGCGCACAAGACGCTGAACGTCGCCATGAACCGGATCGGCGCCAAGTCCGACAGCGGCGAGGGCGGCGAGGACCCGGCGCATTTCACGCCAGAGCCGAACGGCGACAACCCGTCGGCCAAGATCAAGCAGGTGGCCTCTGGCCGTTTCGGGGTGACGGCAGAATATCTGAACGCCTGCGAAGAGCTTGAGATCAAGGTCGCGCAGGGTGCCAAGCCCGGCGAGGGCGGCCAGTTGCCGGGCATGAAGGTCACGGCGCTGATCGCGCGGCTGCGCCATTCGACGCCGGGGGTGACGCTCATCAGCCCGCCGCCGCACCATGACATCTATTCGATCGAGGATCTGGCGCAGCTGATCTACGACCTGAAGCAGATCAACCCGCGCGCCAAGGTGACGGTGAAGCTGGTGGCCTCGTCCGGGGTCGGCACCATCGCCGCCGGCGTGGCCAAGGCCAAGGCCGACGTGATCCTGATTTCGGGCCACAACGGCGGCACGGGCGCATCGCCCGCCACC
Source organism: uncultured Paracoccaceae bacterium (assembly GCA_945952025.1). Classification (GTDB taxonomy): domain Bacteria; phylum Pseudomonadota; class Alphaproteobacteria; order Rhodobacterales; family Rhodobacteraceae; genus TMP-24. The sequence continues at coordinate 65,452 of CAMFGW010000006.1, read as the reverse complement.
TCGATCAAATATGCCGGCCTGCCGTGGGAAATGGGCCTGACCGAGGCGCATCAGGTCCTGGCGATGAACAAGCTGCGCGACCGGATCACGCTGCGGACCGACGGCGGCCTTCGCACCGGGCGCGACATCGTCATCGCCGCCATGATGGGGGCCGAGGAATACGGGATCGGCACCGCCGCCCTGATCGCCATGGGTTGCATCATGGTGCGCCAGTGCCAGTCGAACACCTGCCCGGTCGGCGTCTGCACGCAGGACGATCGGTTGCGCCAGAAGTTCACCGGCACGGCGGACAAGGTGGTGAACCTCATCACCTTCTACGCGCAGGAGGTGCGGGAAATCCTCGCCCAGATCGGCGCGCGCTCGCTGGACGAGATCATCGGGCGGGCGGACCTGCTGACGCAGGTCAGCCGGGGTCATGCGGACCTTGACGACCTGGACCTCAACCCGCTTCTCATCACCGTCGATGGGTTCGACCGCATCGTCTACGACCGCTCGAAGCCCAGGAACGTGGTGCCGGACACGCTGGACGCGGAAATCATCCGCGACGGCGCGCGCTTCTTCGAGGATGGCGAGAAGATGCAGTTGTCCTATGCCGTCAGGAACACGCACCGCACCATCGGCACGCGGGCGTCGAGCCTGATCGTCAAGAACTTCGGCATGCGAAACAGCCTTCAGCCCGACCACCTGACGGTCAAGCTGACGGGTTCCTGCGGCCAGTCGCTGGGCGCCTTCGCGGCACCGGGGCTGAAGATCGAAGTGTCGGGCGATGCCAACGACTATGTGGGCAAGGGCCTGTCGGGCGGGGTGATCGTCGTCAGGCCGCCGATGGGCTCGCCGCTTGATGCGGGTGAGAACACCATCATCGGCAACACGGTCCTTTATGGGGCGACGGACGGCGCGCTCTTCGCCGCCGGCCGCGCTGGCGAGAGGTTCGCGGTGCGCAATTCGGGCGCCCGGGTCGTGGTCGAGGGCTGCGGCTCGAACGGCTGCGAATACATGACCGGCGGGGTCGCCGTCATCCTGGGCTGGATCGGCGCCAACTTCGGCGCGGGCATGACCGGGGGCATGGCCTATGTCTGGGATGGGGAGGGTGATGCCCAGGCACTGATGAACCCCGACAGCATCGTCATCGCGCCCGTCAGCCACCCCCATTGGGAGGCCGATCTGAGGGGCCTGATCGAGCGGCACCTGGCCGAGACGGGCTCGCGCCGCGCGGCGATGATCCTGGCGGACTGGGCGATGGAAAGGACCCGCTTCCTGCAGGTCTGCCCGAAGGAAATGCTGTCCCGCCTGCCGCACCCCCTGACGGCCGAGCCAGAGGCCGTCCCCGCGGAATAGGCAGACCCTTTCGCGTCCCGATTGAAAATGATCGGGACGCGAGTATCCGGGCACTAATTTGCTGACTTGCGAGTCAACATTATCTAAATTTGGCCCAACGGATTGTTGGTGCGTATGTGACTCTCTACAAGGACCAGTTCTTGCTCTTGGACCCTGCCAACCCGCCAGCTGCGGGTACGCAGATGAATTTCTCTCGATTCACAATCAATGATGCCAACAGCAACGGACAGATCTTTACAGGTCAGGGTGACCTGATCAACGGCATCGCGATCCAGAGCGCCTGGCCCGGTGACAAGGTCACGATCAACGTTCCGGGCGTAGGCCAGGTGACCTACACCGGCGTCACCTTCTACATGGCGAATGGCGCGCGCTACTTCACGCCAAATGACGGGAAGGTCCTCAAAAACGGGACCTTCGTCAAAGCGACCTACGTCAACACCCAAGGCCCGCTGACTGTCGGCCAACTCGGTCCCGCCTGTTTTACAGCGGGGACGATGATCGCCGTGCCCGGCGGCAGGAAGCGGGTCGAAGACCTGGCGGTCGGCGACAAGGTCCTGACGCTCGACAACGGGCCACAGCCCGTGCGCTGGATTGGACAGCAGGTGGTGGATGGCTCGGATGTGGCCGCGCCCGTGCGCTTTGGGGCGAAGGCTGCGGGCAACGACATGACACTTCTGGTCTCGCCCCAGCACCGGATGCTTCTGGCGGGTCCCTTCGTCGATCTTCATTTCGGCGCGCCAGAGGTCCTGGCCCCGGCGCTGCACCTTGTCGGCTTGCCGGGCATCAGGCGCGCGCCTGTCCAGCAGGTCGGCTATCTGCATCTGCTTTTTGACCGGCATGAGATCGTGCAGGCCAATGGCGCCTGGAGCGAAAGCCTGCACCCCGGCGGCGAAGTGGCTCTGGCGCTCGGCTTGAGGGACCTGAACCGTTCGACCCCGCCGGCCCGCCCGATCCTGACCGGAGCCGAGGCCCGGCTTTATGCCCTGGCTCACAGGCCGGTGGCGCAGATCCGCGCGGCCTGAGCAGCCGCGCCTTTGTCCCTTTCCCCCCCCCTTGCGGGCCGCGCGGACCGGACGGGCGTCGGGCACGGCCCGGCGTAACGGAATCTAAGGTTTTTTCCACCACCCTTTCGACCAAAGCGGACGAGAGGGGCGATGAAAACCAACACCTATGCCGACCAGTTCTTCGTGATGGACCCTGCCGCGCCGCCGACGGCGGGCAAGGCCTTAACCTTTAACCGGCTGCATCTGACGGACGCCGGCAATGACGGGCTGTTCAAGGGTCAGGCCGGGGACCTGGTCGACGGATCCGCCATCGTCAAGTCCTGGCCCGGCGATGTGGTCACCATCCGTCTGGCCAACGGGTCCAACGTCACCTACCGCGGCGCAACCTTCTATCTGGCAGACGGGCGTCAGGTCTTCACGCCAACCGACGGGCAGGTGCTGAAGAACGGCGCCTTCGTTTCGTCGACCTATGTCACGCAGACAGGCACGGTCCAACTGACCCAGCTCGGCCCTGCCTGCTTCACGCTCGGCACACGGATCGCCGTGCCCGGTGGCCAGCGTCCGATCGAGGCGCTTGCGGTCGGCGACCTGGTCCTGACGCTCGACCATGGCGCGCAGCCGGTGCGCTGGATCGGGCGACGCGAGGTCGAGGCGAAGGGCGACGACGCGCCGGTGCGCTTTGCGGCTGGAACGATCGGCAACCAGAGGGCACTCTGCGTTTCGCCGCAGCACCGGATGCTTGTGCGCAGCGCAATGGCCGACCTCCTGTTCGCGGCGCCCGAAGTGCTGGTGCCGGCCCGCCATCTTGTCGGCCAGGCGGGCATCACCTGCGCGCCCCGGCCGAGCGTGACCTACATGCACCTGCTCTTCGACCGGCACGAGATCCTCTGGGCCGAGGGGAGCCTCAGCGAAAGCTTTCATCCGGGCGGGCGGCAGATCGCGGCGGATCGTGCGCTCCGCAGCGAGATCGCGCGCATCTTTCCCGACTGCCCCGGCCTGCGCCCCGGCTCCCGCCCGCGCGCCGCCCGGCCGATCCTGACGGGACGCGAGACGCGGCTTCTGACGGCGGGATGGCGGTGGGGCAGCGCGCCCACTTCGGCTGGGGCGCGAGGCAGGGCTCGTTGCGCAAGCGCAGCATGAGCTCGATCCGGTTCGTCGCGCTGAGCTTGCCCAGGATGGCCGAGACGTGGTTCTCGACCGTGCGGATCGAGCAGCCCAGCGTTTCGGCGATGCGCTGGTTGGTGCTGCCCCTGGCCAGCTCTTCAAAGACTTCGGCCTGCCGTCCGGTCAGGCCGAGCGGGTGCTTCGTGGCCTTGCCGTAGGGGCCGCGGGCCTTGCGGACCTCGATCTTCACGCCGGCCTTCGCCGCCATGCGCCGCGCGAGGGTGGCGACGGGGGTGGCGCCCATCCCGTCCAGAAGCGCGCAGGCCTGCCCAAGGTCGTCCGGCGCGGACATGAGGGCGAGCGCCGCCTCGTAGGGAAGGCCAAGCTCCTGCCAGGCCCGGGCCGCGCCGGCCGTATCGCCACGCAGTTCGGCAGGGCGGGGTGCTGCGGCCCGACCGGTCGCGAAGGGGAAGGGTTCGGCCCTGCAGCAGCGCCGCCACCATACGGCGAAGGCGCCAAGGTCCCATCTGTCCAGGCCATCGACATGCAGATCGGCAAAGAGCGCGAGTTCCTCGCGCGCAGCCGCCAGGTCGCCGGCCAGCCAGGCGAATTCGACCAGGCCAAGCCGCGCCGGCACGATATGCTGCTGTTCGCCCGTAAAGAGCGCGTCGTCGAGCGAACGGCGCAAAAGCGGCCCCGCCGGCGCGAGCCCCAGCCGCATGCTGGCGCGGGCAAGGGCCATCAGCGCGGGCAGCTTGGCGATCAGCGCCAGCGACTTCTGCTCGTAGACCGTGCGCGCGATCGTCTCGGCCTCGGCCAGCTGGCCCATGTCCAGGCGCAGCTGGGCCTGACGGCCGGCCAGAACATGGACGGCGCCATCCAGGTCGTGGCGGCTGTTGAAGGCCAGCCCCTCGCCCAATAGCCGTTCGGCCAGGACGAAGTCCTTCGCGAGGATCGCATATTCGCTGTAGTTGATGTAGGCGCGGCTTGCGTGGTCGTGAAAGCCATGTGCGAGTGCGAGCGCCAGGCTTTCGTCCATGAAGACCCGGCCGGCCGCGTCGCCCGCAAAGAGATACGAACCCGCAAGGTTGTTCAGCGCGTGGATGCGCGCCTCGATGTCGCCAACCTTGTCGGCCAGGACGATGACCTGCCGGCTCCAGTGCCCCGCCTCGGCGAAGCGGTCGTTGAACATGTAAAGCTGGGCGCGCGTGCTGTAGACCAGCGCCAGCTCGCGGCTTGGCGGGGCGCCGTCCAGCACCCTGATCGCCTCTTCGATATAGTCGACGGCCGCGCTGGAATCGCCCCAGAGCCAGTGCAGGCGCGACAGCCAGCGCAGCATGTGGGCGATCTTCTCGGTCTGGCCGAGCGTCCGCCAGACATCAGCCGCCTTATCAGCGGCGGCGATATGGTCTTCGCCGATCGTCAGGGCGAGGGACGCCTCGTAGGACCAGTCCTCGTAGAGCTGGGCCGCGACCTCGGCGGGTGCGTGGCGGGCATGGGCGATTGCCGTGGCGAGGTGCCGGGCAGCCTCGCGGTGCGCGCCGACCCGGACGGCCTCGCCCGCAGCCTGCCGGGCGAGCGTCAGCACGTTTTCGGCGTCCCCAGCCCCCGCCGCATGGTGGACCAGCGTCGCAAGCGGCGCATTGCCTTGCGCAAGAAGCGCTGCAAAGGCGCGGCGGTGCAGCGCCTTGCGCGTTGCGGCCGTCAGGCGTTCGAGCGTCGCGTTGCGCGCAATCACATGGCGGAATTGCAGGCCGCCGGCCTCGTCGCTGACCAGATGCCCGCGCGACTGGCAGGAATCGGCATCCCGGGCGACCGGCCGGCCCAGCAGCGCCTCGGCCAGCCGGCGTTCGGTGGCCGACGGGTTGATGCTGATCGCCGCGATGAACTCCCGCTCGGACGACGGCAGCCGCATCAGCCGCGCCCAGACCGCGTCGCGGACCGAGGCCGGTATCTGGCCGCCGGCCTGCACGTCGCTGGCGATCAGTTCGGTGGTGAAGAAGGGATTGCCGCCGGTGATGCGATGGATTTCAAGAGCCTCCGCCTGGCCGACCCCGGCAAGGGCCGCGATGCTGTCGACGCTCAGCGGCCTGACCGAGTGGCGCAGGGTCGAGCCGGGGGACAGGTCGCCCAGGACCTGCATGACCGGATGATCGGCCGGCAGCTCTTCGGTCCGAAGGCTGAGGATCATCACCGAGCGGATGTAGGCGATCCGGCGGCCGAGGTACTTGATGAGGTCAAGGGTGGCGTTGTCGACCCAATGGATGTCCTCGAAGATCAGGATCTGTGGCTGGCGTGCGTCCTGCAGAAGGCGCAGGACGGTTCGGAAAGACCACGTTCTGGCGCGCGCCGGCTTCGAGCAGGTGCGCGAGGTGGGGATCGAGCCCGTCGGCGATGTCGCGCAGGGGCCCGAGCGGGCGCGGGGTGAAAAGCGCCTCGGACCCGCCCCAATGGACCCGTGCGCCCGTCAGGCCCTGCGCGAAGGGCCGCAAAAGCGCCGATTTGCCGGCCCCCGCCTCGCCCGCGATGACCAGGGTGCGGCCAGGGCCGGCCTGGGCGGACCTGGCGGCGCCCTGCAGAAGCCCCAGATCGTCCTTCCCTTCCAAGAGCACGTCGGATGTCCTGACAGGCGAGCCATGGAACCACGTTGCCCGTTTCAGGCGCCCTCGACGTCAGCCCTAGGTATGATGCGGGGTCATTGTTTCGCCGTGCCCTGGGCATGCTGGCCGATCGGCCGGACAAGGCCACCGCGACCGCCCGCATCACATGCGGCACGATCAGCCTCATGCGGGCGCGTGTCGGCTCGTCGGTGACGCCCTGAGCGGTGCAGCGTCGCAGGTGGATGAAGGCCGCTCTGGTCGAGGTCCGTTCAAGGTTCGCACCGATCGCCGCCACCTAACCCTGTGGCGCGACCCATTCCCTGAAGAAGCGGCTCTGGCGGAATTCCTCGTGCGGGATCAGATCCTCGCCCGCGACGACAAGGCCGGGCTCGACGAAGGCAAGGGCCGGGAAATAGGGATTCAGGTCGCGATAGGTCTCTGCATAAAGCCGGTCGTAGTGGGCGTTGGCGCCCCAGCTGTGCGAGGTGAAGGCATCATTGGTCGCCGCGTCCTGCCAGGCGATCCGCGCCGCCGCGCCACCGGCAAAGCCGCAGATGCCTTCCAGCGCGCGCGGCCAGAGCGCAGGGTCGATGGCCGCATCCTAGATGACCTCAAGCGTGCGGCTGAACGCATCGAAATCGGTCATTGGCGTGGCACCACCGGACGGGTCGGCGACAGTCTTGCACGGAGCGGGGCTTCCAGCAACGGGCGGCCCTGCCCCGTCAGCCCTTCAGCTGCACGATCAGGCCGCCCGCGAGGATCATCAGCCCGCCGCCCAGCGCCGCCAGCGCAAGCACCTCGCCCATGACGATATGGCTCGCGACGGCGGTGAAGACCGATTCGAGGTTCATGATGATCGCGGTCGCGCAGATGCCCAGGCCACGCTGGGCATGGGCGGCAAGTGCGAAGCTGACGCCGGTTCCGAAGATGCCAAGAAAGAGGATGCCGGGTGCGATGGCGATAAACTGCTGCGCGGACGGCTCTTCGATCACCAGCGCCGCCCGACAGAAGCGTGACGCCGGCGACCGTCACCGCCGATGCGGTCAGCGAGCGGACCGTTGGCCGGTCACCGCCGGTCATCCAGACGATGAACGGCACGATGGCGGCGCAGGAGTTGATGATAAAGCCCATGTTGGTCGCGGTGGTCAGCCCCGCCGACACCTGCTGAAGGCAAAGGCCGGTGCAGAAGCTCAGGATGGCGATCACGACACTCGGGTCCCGGCGAAGGGCGGGCGACGGGCTGGCCCTTGCGCGCTCGCGCAGCGCGAGGGGCATGAGCGCCAGCGCCCCGAGCCAGCAGCGGGCGGCGATGACCGTGAAGGGCCCCCTCTCTTCCAGCGCGAGCTTCTGCACGACATTGGTCAGGCCCCAAAGGGCCGTCGCCGTGGCCAGAAACAGGATCGGCACCTGCACCGTGCGCAAGGCCCTGAAGCCAGAGGTTCGGCGGCCGGATGGGTTTGCGAATGCTTCGATGGCCATGGGTGGGCTCCCCAGGATGGCTGTGGTGACGATTGTTGCGGTCAGCGGGGCCCGGTGTGTGTGCGCCGCCTTTTCAGGGCGGCATCCGGCGGCTGCGGGCTGAGGGGAAGGGTTGCCAAAGGAGTTCACCCGATGACTTGTTGCGTCTTCGGGGGATCATCCCACCCTCACGCGAGCCGCGCGTCCGTGCGTCCACCTAGATTTCGGAACAGAGTTGCCGTTACGTCAGCGATTGCCCGTAGCCCAGGGCCCCCGCGCCCCTTGACCCAAAGCCGCGCGGCGTGGCTAAGGTGCGCCATGTCCGACACCGCCCCCAAGCCCCGACGCCGCCGCAAGAAGACGGCCCCGGAAGCCGCGCAGGACCTGCCAAGCTGGGGCATGATCGCCCGGCGCGCGGGGCGGCTTGCGCTGCGCGGGTTCGGGGCGGCGGTCATGGTGTTTCTGGTCCTGCTGATCCTTGGCACCTTCATCAACCCGCGCCTGACGCCCTACATCCTGGCCGAACGCTTCCGGCAGGGCGGCGTGGCGCGCACCTGGGTTTCAATGGACCAGATCGCGCCGGAAATGGCGCGCTCGGTCGTCGCGGCCGAGGATGCGAACTTCTGCAACCACTGGGGGTTCGACGTGCGCGCCATCCGCATGGCGATCGACACCGGCGCGGGGCATGGCGCCTCGACCATCAGCCAGCAGGTCACGAAGAACGTCTTCCTGTGGCAGGGGCACAGCTGGGTCAGGAAGGCGCTCGAGGCGATGATGACGCCGGGGGTCGAGCTGGTCTGGTCCAAGCGCCGCATCCTTGAGGTCTATCTGAACGTGGCCGAGACGGGCCCCGGCCTGTTCGGGGTCGAGGCGGCGGCGCAGCGTTACTTCAAGGTGCCCGCCTCACGGCTGACGCCCGACCAGGCGGCGCGGATCGCGGCCGTCCTGCCGGACCCCAAGGGGCGCAATCCGACGCGGCCGACGGGCTTCATGCGCGAGCGGGCGGCACAGATCCGCTCGGGCGCCGACACGATCGAGGTCGACGGCCGCGCGGCCTGTTTCGAGCATTGATCCCCCCATTGATCCCCCCTGCCCGGAGGGCTATCAGGGACCGGTCCCAACAGGTTGCAACAGGCTCCGATGGCCCGGCTTTACCACGTTCCGCTGTCCCCCTTCTGCCGCAAGGTCCGCCTGACACTTGCGGAGAAGCGCATTGATGTCGAGCTGGTCGAGGAACGCTACTGGGAACAGAACCAGCAATTCCTGATGCGCAACCCGGCCGGCAAGGTGCCGGTCCTGAAGATCGACAACCGCACCCTGTCGGAAAGCCAGGCGATCTGCGAGTTCCTGGACGAGACGAACCCCGAGCCGCGCCTGATGCCGCGCGACCCCGATGGCCGCTACGAAGTGCGCCGCCTCTGCGCCTGGTTCGACGACAAGTTCCACGCGGAAGTGACCTCGAAACTGCTTTACGAGCGGGTCAACAAGAAGGTCATGGGGCTCGGCTACCCGGATTCGAAGAACGTGAAGGCCGGGGCGAGCCAGATCAAATATCACATCGACTATCTGGGCTGGCTTCTGGACCAGCGGCGCTGGCTGGCGGGCGACCAGATGACGCTGGCGGACCTGACGGCGGCGGCGCATCTGTCTTCGCTTGACTATATCTCGGATGTCGACTGGAACCGGTCGCAAAATGTGCGCGACTGGTATGCGAAGGTGAAGTCGCGGCCGTCGTTCCGGTCGATCCTGGCTGACCAGATCCCGGGCTTCCTGCCGCCGCCGCATTATGCGGACCTGGATTTCTGACCTCTTAACCCGTTCTTCACCATTTCGCCGGCAGTCTCGGGGGCATGAGCCCCGCGCCTCCCCTTTTGCCCGGCCTTGCCGAAGCCCCCGCCGCCCGGTTCATGGGCGACGAGGTTCCCGCCTGCCCGGACGGCACGCGGTTGCCGTCCTACCTCCGCGACCACCGCGCGCGGCTGCGCGAGCGGTTCATGGAGGGCGGTGCGGCGGCTTTGCCCGACTATGAAATGCTGGAACTGGTCCTTTTCCGCGCCATCCCGCGCCAGGATGTCAAGCCGCTTGCCCGCCGGCTACTGGACCGGTTCGGCAACTTCAGCGGCGTCCTGTCGGCGCCCCTGCCCCGGCTGGCCGAGGTGGCGGGCGTCGGCCCTGCGGTGGTGCAGGAGTTGAAGATCGTCGAGGCGGCGGCGCACAGGCTCGCGCGGTCGCGGGTGATGAACCGGCCGGTGCTGTCGTCCTGGACGGCGCTTCTGGACTATTGCACCGCCGCCATGGGGCACCTGGCGGTCGAGCAGTTCCGTATCCTCTATCTGGACCGCAAGAACATCCTGATCGCGGATGAAGAACAGGCCCGGGGCACGGTCGACCATGTGCCGGTCTACCCGCGAGAGGTGGTGAAACGCGCGCTGGAACTTGATGCGAGCGCGCTGATCCTGGTGCACAACCACCCGTCGGGCGATCCGACACCGTCAGAGCCGGACATAGGGGTGACGAACCAGATCAGGGACGCGGCAGACCTGATGGGGATCGTGCTGCACGATCACCTCATCATCGGCCGCGCCGGGCCTTTGAGCTTTCGGTCGGAGGGGTATTTGTAAGAAGGCTACAGGCCGACCCAGCGCCGGGCCCGGGCAGGAAAAGGAAACGCATCGCGTTTCCCCGACCGCGTGGGAACGGTGCGGCTGGACCGCCCCCGTCACAGATCAACAAAGGCCAGTGCCTGCCCCGGTGGGCGCGGGAGCGCCCGCCGATGGCGGGGCGGGCGCTGGCCGATGGCCTATGGGCCATCGGCGGGGACAAACGACCAAGCCTTCGCATGGCAGGGTCAACGGCCCCTGCCAGCCGGGGCCGGTTTGTCGGCAAGCCGGGGGTCCGGTCGGACCCGGGTCGCCTCCCCTCAGGCCATCCTGCCGTGGCAGTGCTTGAACTTCTCGCCCGAGCCGCAGGGGCAGGGGTCGTTCCGCGACGGGTTGCCCCAGGTCGAGGGGTCGTCGGCGTTGAAGCCCAGGGCGGCGGCGCTGACGACACCGGCGGCGAGGCGCTCTTCGGTATCGGCTGCGGCGGTTTCGGACTGGTCGGCGGCCTGACGCAGGTTCGCCTGTTGCGCCAGGAACTGCTGCATCATCTGTTCCTGCTCTTCGGCCGTCAGCGGGCGGATCGCGCTCAGCTTCTGGGTCACGTCGGAACGCAGCCCCTCGAGCAGGTTTTCGAACAGCGAGAAGGCCTCGGTCTTGTATTCCGAAAGCGGGTCGCGCTGGGCATAGCCCCGGAAGCCGATGACCGAGCGCAGATGCTCGAGCGTCACCAGATGCTCGCGCCAGCGCGCGTCGATCGTCTGCAGCAGAAGCTGCTTTTCGATCTGGCGCATGTTGTCGGGCCCGAAGGCCTCGACCTTGTCGGCCATCACCTTGTCGGACGCCTCGTAAAGCCGTTCGCGGATCGCTTCCTGGTCGACGCCCTCTTCGGCCGCCCATTCCGGCGCCGGAACGTCGGCGGCCAAGAGCTTGGCCACGTCGGCCTTCAGCGCCTCGCTATCCCACTGGTCGGGGTAGGTCTTGGGCGGAAGGTGCTCGTCGACCAGATCGTCGACAAGTTGGTGACGCATGTCCTGCACCACGTCGCCGATGTCTTCGGACGACATGATCTCGAGCCGCTGGCCGAAGACGGCCTTGCGCTGGTCGTTCATCACGTCGTCGAACTTCAGAAGCTGCTTCCGGATGTCGAAGTTGCGGCCCTCGACCTTGGCCTGGGCGCGTTCGAGCGACTTGTTCACCCAGGGGTGGATGATCGCCTCGCCCTCTTTCATGCCGAGGCTCGACAGCACCTTGTCCAGCCGGTCGGACCCGAAGATGCGCATCAGGTCATCTTCGAGCGAGAGGTAGAAGGACGAGCGGCCGGGGTCGCCCTGACGGCCCGAGCGGCCGCGCAGCTGGTTGTCGATCCGGCGGCTTTCGTGGCGTTCGGAAGCCAGGACAAAGAGCCCGCCCGCCTCGATCACCTTCTGCTTTTCGGCCGCATGTTCGGCCTCGATCCGGGTGCGGATGTCGTCGGGGTTGGCTTCGGGGTTCGCCGCCAGTTCCTCCAGCACCTGCATCTCGACGTTGCCACCCAGCTGGATGTCGGTGCCGCGGCCGGCCATGTTCGTGGCGATGGTCACGGCGCCGAAGCGGCCGGCGTCGGCGACGATCTTGGCTTCCTGTTCATGCTGGCGTGCGTTCAGGACGTTGTGGGGGATGCCATCGGCCTGCAAAAGGCCCGACAGCATTTCCGATTTCTCGATCGAGGTGGTGCCGACAAGGATCGGCTGGCCCTTTTCATGCGCCTTCCTGATGCGGCGGATGACGGCCTCGTACTTCTCGCGCGCGGTGCGGTAGACCTGGTCGTGGTCGTCCTTGCGCGCCACCGGGCGGTTGGTCGGAACCTCGACCACGCCCAGCTTGTAGATTTCGGCAAACTCCTCGGCCTCGGTCGCGGCGGTGCCGGTCATGCCCGACAACTTGTCGTAAAGCCGGAAATAGTTCTGGAAGGTGACAGAGGCGAGCGTGACGTTTTCGGGCTGGACGCGCACGTCCTCTTTCGCCTCGATCGCCTGGTGCAGGCCGTCCGACAGGCGGCGGCCCTTCATCATGCGGCCGGTGAATTCGTCGATCAGGATCACCTCGCCCTCGCGCACGATATAGTGCTGGTCGCGCTGGAAGAGCTTGTGGGCGCGCAGCGCCTGGGTGACGTGGTGGACGACCGTCGTCGATTCCGGGTCATAGAGCGTCTGGTCGGACGGCAGGACGCCAACCTCTTGCAGGCGCTTTTCCAGGTACTCGTTGCCTTCCTCGGTAAAGGTGGCGTTACGGGTCTTTTCGTCGATCTTGTAATGTTCGGGCACCAGCTCGGGGATATAGGCGTCGAGCGTGCGGTAAAGGTCGGACCGGTCGTCCGAAGGGCCCGAGATGATGAGCGGCGTGCGCGCCTCGTCGATCAGGATCGAATCGACCTCGTCCACGATGGCGAAGTAGTGGCCGCGCTGGGCCATCTCTTCGATCGCGTTCTTCATGTTGTCGCGCAGGTAGTCGAAGCCCAGCTCGTTGTTCGTGGCGTAGGTGATGTCGGACCGGTAGGCCGCGCGCTTTTCCGTGTCGTCCTGGAAGGGGTAGATGACGCCGCAGGTCATGCCGAGCTGGCGGTAGACCTTGCCCATCCAGTCGGCGTCGCGCTTGGCCAGGTAGTCGTTCACCGTGACGATATGGACGCCCTTGCCGGTCAGGGCATTCAGGTAGGCCGGGAAGGTCGCGACCAGCGTCTTGCCCTCACCGGTGCGCATTTCGGCGATGTTGCCCTGATGCAGGAAGATGCCGCCCATCAGCTGCACGTCGAAGGCCCGAAGGCCCAGCGCGCGGCGCGCGCCCTCGCGGCAGTTGGCGAAGGCTTCGGGCAGGATCTTGTCCAGGCTTTCGCCATTGGCGACGCGGGCCTTGAATTCGGCGGTCTTCTGGACCAGCCCCTCGTCGCTCAGCGCCTGAAACTCGGGTTCGAGCGCGTTGATCTTCTCGACCAGCGGGCGCACGGACTTGACCTTGCGGTCGTTCGGCGTGCCGAAGACCTTCCGCGCGATTGTTCCAAGACCCAGCATGTGATCTCCCGCTAGCTCGATTGACGCCTCTGTGACCGCGGCCGTTTGGCCTTGCCGCGCTGGGCGGGCCAGCCTAGATAGGGCGGCAACCGAAGGGCGGCAGGGGCTGCGGGTGCCTTTTCAGGCTTGGTGCATGTAAGCGGCTGCCCCCGGATAGTCAACGCCGCGCAGGGTCGCGGCCACTCAGGAGTGATGTTACGATGCTGAAACCGGCCCATATCCTTGCGGCGTCCTTCCTTGCGCTGGCGCTTGCAGGTCCGGCGCCCGCCGCCGATCCGACCGCCGATACCGTGGTCGCCACCGTCAACGGCACCGACATCACGCTGGGCAACCTGATCGCCGCGCGCATGGCGCTGCCGGCGCAGTACCAGTCGCTGCCCGATGACGTGCTGCTGAAGGGGCTTCTGGACCAGGTGATCCAGCAGGTCGCGCTGTCGCAGACGGCCGAAAAGACCAAGGTCAAGGGCGACGACCTGGCGATGGAGAACGAGAACCGCGGCTACCTCGCCTCGGTCCTTCTGAACTCGGTTGCGGACAAGGCCGTGACGGACGAGGCGTTGAAGAAGGCCTATGACGACAAATATGCCAAGGCCGCGCCCTCGACCGAATATCAGGCCGCGCACATCCTGGTGAAGTCCGAGGAGGAGGCCAAGGCGATCAAGGCCGACCTGGACAAGGGCGGCGATTTCGCGGCCATCGCGAAAGAGAAGTCGACCGACAAGGGCTCGGCGGCCAACGGCGGCGACCTGGGCTGGTTCGGCACCGGCATGATGGTCAAGCCGTTCGAGCAAGCCGTCGTCAAGCTGAAGAAGGGTGAGGTTTCGGGCCCGATCCAGACCGATTTCGGCTGGCACATCATCAAGCTGAATGACACCCGCGTCGCGGCCGCGCCGAAATTCGACGATGTGAAGGAAGAGCTGGCGGGCGACCTGCGCCAGAAGGCGGTCGAGGCCGAGATCAAGTCGATCGAGGATGGCTCGAAGATCGAGCGCAAGATCGACGGCATCGACCCGACGATCCTGAAGAACACGGCGCTGATCGGCAAGTAAGGCTGATCGGCAAGCAAGACAGGGGGGCGGGGATGGCCAAGGGATCTGCCAAGGCGAAGGTCGCGAAGCTGAAGAAGAAGGTGGCGCGGCTCAAGGCCGAGCTGGGCGCGGTTGCTACTGCCCCTGCGGCTGATGGCGGCGCGAAACCGGCCAAGGCCGTCTCGCCGCTCGCGCCCGCATCCTTCCCCGCCCTGCCCGTCATCGCCGGGGCGGAGTTCGCATCGGTCGGGGCGGGGATCAAGTATCAGGGCCGCAAGGACGTGATGCTGATCCGCCTTGCCCCCGGCACCACCATCGCCGGGGCCTTCACCCGCTCGTCGACCCGGTCGGCCTGCGTGCGCGACGACCAGGCCAAGCTCGCCATCCGGCAGGATACGGGCGTGGGGGCGGCGATCATCGTCAACTCCGGCAACTCGAACGCCTTCACCGGCAAGGCCGGCGACAAGGCGGTCCAGGACGTGACCCGCGCCGTCGCCCGCGCGCTCGACCTGCCAGAGGCGCGGGTCTTCTCGTCCTCGACCGGCGTCATCGGCGAGCCCCTGCCGGCCGAGCGCATTACCGCCGTCGTGCCCGACCTGGTCGCGGGCCTGTCGGAAGGCGCGATCAAGGGTGCTGCGCAGGCGATCATGACCACCGACACCTTCCCCAAGGGTGCGAGCGCTGTGGTCGAGGGCGTGGGCGGTCCGATCCATATCGCGGGGATCGCCAAGGGGTCGGGGATGATCGCGCCCGACATGGCGACGATGCTGGTCTACCTGTTCACCGATGCGACGATCCCGGCGCCGCGGCTGCAGAAGATGCTGTCGCGCTATGTCGACGAAAGTTTCAACTCGATCACGGTCGACAGCGACACCTCGACCTCTGACACGCTGCTGCTGTGCGCGACCGGCCGGTCTGCGGCCGAGCCGGTGACGGGCGATGTCGCCAAGGCGTTCGAGGCGGCGCTTCGGGCTGTGATGCTGGATCTGGCGCGGCAGGTGGTGCGCGACGGTGAGGGTGCGACGAAGCTGGTCGAGGTGCGGGTGACGGGGGCTGCGAGCGATGAGGATGCGGCGAAGGTCGCCTTCGCCATCGCCAATTCGCCCCTGGTCAAGACCGCGGTGGCGGGCGAAGATCCGAACTGGGGCCGGATCGTCGCGGCCATCGGCAAATCGGGGGCCGAGGCGGACCGCGACCGGCTGACGATCCGCTTCGGCGACATCCTTGTGGCCGAAAAGGGCTGGCGGGCGCCCAGCTACCGCGAGGAGGACGGCGCGGCCTACATGAAAGAGCCCGAGTTGGTCATCGCGGTCGACATGGGGCTACGCGACGCGAAGCGCACGGTCTGGACCTGCGACCTGACCGCCCGCTACGTCGCGATCAACGCCGATTACCGGTCCTGAATGAAGCTGGTGCTGGTTTCTGCCGTCGCGCTCATCGACGCGGACGGGCGGGTGCTCCTGGCGCAGCGGCCCGAGGGCAAGGCGCTGGCCGGGCTTTGGGAATTTCCGGGCGGCAAGGTCGAAGCGGGCGAGCGGCCGGAAGAGGCGCTGATCCGCGAGCTGAAGGAAGAGGTCGGCATCGACACCTGGTCAAGCTGCCTTGCGCCCCTGACCTTCGCGAGCCACACCTACGAGGACTTTCACCTTCTGATGCCGCTTTTCGCCTGCCGGCGCTGGCAGGGCACGCCCCAACCGCGCGAGGGGCAGCGGCTGGCCTGGGTCCGGCCGCGCGACATGGGCCGCTATCCGATGCCGCCGGCCGACTTGCCGCTGATCCCGATCCTGCGCGACTGGCTCTGATCCGCGCGCCAGAGGGCCGTTGCAGGCGCGCCACAGGAAAATTCACCATCGTGCGGCATCTTCACGATTTATTGTTTCCAGAAACGCACATTCATGTCAGCTTCGCGACAGTTGGCTAACGCCTGGGGGCCAGGGCTGCCGCGCGGCACGACCGCACAGCAACAAGGGGGCGATTTGCGATGATTCGGACGATCCAGATGGGAACTTACATCCAGGTGCAGGGCCTCTTCGAGCGCGCGCTCGAAAACGGCAAGATCCTGGTGCGCGTTGGCGACCGGCTGTTTGAAGGGACGCCGGTCGAAAAGAAAGCCGCCTGAAGGCGGCGATCCCGAAACAATCGGGGCGCGAAACATTCGGGGGACGGGAAGTGGGGCGCCAGACACTGGCGCCCCGTTTCGTCAGGCGGGCGTGCTTCGCTGCCGGGTTTCCTTCCACAGCAGATAGGCCGACGCCCCGATGATGAGCGGGATGCCCAGCCAGTTCGCCCCCTCTGGCCCGTAGCCCCAGAGCCAGAAGCCGACGGCGATGTTCAGGGGCTGCTTCAGGTCGTCGAACGGTTGCAGGAAGGATGCGTCGGCCGAGGCGTAGGCGCGCGTCAGGCAGTATTGCGCAAGGAATTGCGCGACGCCGCCTGCCAGCACGATGACCAGCAGGCGGCCGGTCGGCACCTCGAACCCGGCGCCGAGCGAAATCGCCAGGTTGATCGGCGTCATCAGGATCAGAAGCCAGGCGGTGATGGCGATGGCGCTTTCGTCGTCGGTCAAGCGCTTGGTCATCAGCGACGCCCCGGCCCAGAAGGCGGCCGCGAGGATCGGCAGAAGCGCCCAGGGGGTGAAGGCCGCCGACCAGGGTTGCAGGATCAGCATGACGCCGCCAAAGCCCACCCCGGCGGCGAGCCAGCGGTCGGTCGTCACGCGCTCGCCCAGGAACAGCTTCGCGCCCAGAAGGATGAAGAAGGGCGAGGCGGCGACAAGGGCGATGACCTGCCACAGGGGCACCTGTTTCGACAGGGCAAGGACGAAGGCCTGCACGCCCAGCGCCGACAGAACGACGCGCAGCCCGTGGGCTAGGGGGTGGCGCGTCCTCAGGCTGCCGGGGCCGCCCATCAAGAGGAAGGGCAGCGTCAGAAGACCGGCGATGGCATATTGCCAGAAGCTGTCAGAGGTCGAGCGGAAGCCCATGCCGCCCCAGTCGACCGGCAGGGTGGCAAGCTGGGTCATGACGTTGACGACCACGAAGGCCACCCCCGCCGCCACCATCAGCGCCGCACCCTTCAAGGCCTCGGCCCCGGTCCGTTTCATGCCGCCCCCCAAAGACAAGGCCCGGCGCGGCGGCCGGGCCCTGGTTCGATGCCTGTGCCGACCGTCAGGTCAGCTTGCGCTGCACTTCCTCGCGCTCGAAGATCTCGATGACGTCGTTCGGGCGAACGTCGTCGTAGTTCTCGAACGCCATGCCGCATTCCTGGCCCGACTGGACTTCCTTGACCTCGTCCTTGAAGCGCTTGAGCGTCTTCAGCGTGCCTTCGTGGATCACCACGTTGTCGCGCAGAAGCCGCACGCCCGCAGACCGGCGCGCCACGCCTTCGGTGACGAGGCAGCCCGCCACCTTGCCGACGCCCGAGACCTTGAAGACCTCGAGGATCTTGGCGTAGCCGATGAAGGTTTCGCGCACTTCGGCCTTCAGAAGGCCCGAGGCCGCCGCCTTGATGTCATCCACCAGGTCGTAGATGATCGAGTAATAGCGGATCTCGACGCCCTTCTGGTTCGCCGCGGCACGGGCCGGGGCGTTGGCACGGACGTTGAAGCCGATGACCGGCGCGCCCGAAGCTTCGGCAAGGCCGATGTCGGACTCGGTGATGGCGCCGACGCCCGAGTGCAGCACGCGCACGCGCACCTCGTCGTTGCCGATCTTTTCCATCGCCTGGACAATCGCCTCGGCCGAACCCTGCACGTCGGCCTTCACCACGATCGGCAGTTCGGCCACGCTCTCGTCCGCCTTGGCCTTGGCCATCAGCTGTTCGAGCGTCGTCGCCGCACCCGCCGCCGCGCGCTTGTCCTTCGCGGCCTTCTCGCGGTAGGTCGCGATCTCGCGCGCCTGGGCTTCGGTGTCGACCACGTTCAGGACGTCGCCGGCTTCGGGCGTGCCGTTCAGGCCCAGGACCTCGACCGGGACCGACGGTCCGGCCTCGCTCACGCGGTCGCCCTTGTCGTTGAGAAGCGCGCGGACCTTGCCCCACTGTTCGCCGACGACGAAGATGTCGCCCTGACGCAGGGTGCCGTTCTGCACCAGAACCGTCGCGACCGGGCCACGGCCCACGTCGAGCTTGGCTTCGATGACGGCGCCGTGCGCGGCCCGCACGGGGTTGGCGCGCAGCTCGAGGATTTCGGCCTGAAGGGCGATGGCTTCCAGAAGGTTGTCGATCCCCTGGCCGGTGACGGCCGAGACTTCGACATCCTGGACTTCGCCCGACATGGCTTCGACCACGACTTCGTGCTGCAGAAGGTCGGTGCGGACCTTCTGGGGATTGGCCGACGGCTTGTCGATCTTGTTGATCGCCACGATCATCGGCACGTTCGCGGCCTTCGCATGGGCGATGGCTTCGACTGTCTGCGGCATGACCGCATCGTCGGCCGCCACGACCAGCACCACGATGTCCGTGACATGCGCGCCGCGCGCCCGCATCGAGGTGAAGGCGGCGTGGCCGGGCGTGTCGAGGAAGGTCAGAAGCGCGCCGCTTTCCGTCCGCACCTGGTAGGCGCCGATGTGCTGCGTGATGCCGCCGGCTTCGCCCGACACGACGCTCGTGTGCCGGATGCGGTCCAGAAGCGAGGTCTTGCCGTGGTCGACGTGGCCCATGATCGTGACGATCGGCGGGCGCGGTTCGAGGTCCTCGGGCCGGTCCTGGACCGAATCGATGGCCTGTTCCACGTCGGCGTCGGTGACGCGGACGGCGCGGTGGCCGAACTCCTCGATCACCAGTTCGGCGGTGTCGGCGTCGATGGCCTGGTTCATGCTGACCATCATGCCCATCTTCATCAGCGCCTTGACCACGTCGGCCGCGCGTTCGGCCATGCGGTTGGCCAGTTCGCTGACGACGATGGTTTCGGGCAGCTGCACGTCGCGCACCTGCTTTTCGGCCTTCTGGCCGAAGCCCATGGCCTTGGCGCGCGCCTTTTCCTGCTTGCGCTTCATCGCGGCGAGCGAGCGCTGGCGGCCGCCTTCGCCGCCTTCCAGCGCCTCATTCAGGGACAGCTTGCCGGTGCGGCGGCCTTCGTCGCCCCGCTTGGCGCCACGGTCGCGGTCGCCCGCGCCACCGCGGTCGTCGCGTTCGCGGTCGGTCTTGCGCGGACCGCCGGCGGCAACACCCTTGGTCGCGGCGCGCGTCGCAGCGGCCTCGGCCCCGGCCGGATCGGCGGCGGGCGTAGCGGCGGCGGCATCGGCGGTTTTCTTGACCGGTTCCGGGGCCTTACGCGCCGAAAGGGGCTTCGTGCCCAGAACGTCGGCGCGGCGTGCCTCGCGTGCAAGCGCGGCTTCGCGCGCCGCCTCGCGGACGCGGCGTTCCTCTTCCTCGGCACGCGCACGCAGCGCGTCCTGGTGGGCGCGCTCTTCGCGTTCCTTGGCCTCGACCTCGGCGCGACGGCGCTCGCGGTCTTCCTCGCGCGCCTTTTCATCGGCGGCGCGGCGCTCGTTCTCTTCGGCCTCGCGGGCCTTGGCGGCCTGGAGCGCCTTCAGCCGGCGTTCCATCTCTGCGTCGGAAATGCCGGCGGGGCGGCGCGAGGGATCACCGAGCGACGGCGTGGCCGGACCCGCAGCAGCGGGCGCGCCGGGCTTCGGCACGACGATCCGCTTCTTCTTCGTCTCGACGATGACAGACTTGGTCCGGCCATGGCTGAAGCTCTGCTTCACCTGTCCGGGCCGCGCTCCGCCAAGGCCGAGGGGTTTTTTGCCGTCCGTTTCGCTCATGCCGGTCTCAGTTCTTTCCCGGCGGACTTTCCGCCGTGCCTTGCCGCAACCCATTCAGTTTCGCGGCTTCCTCTACAACACGCCGCGCCAATCCGCCAGCGGCAAGCGCCGCATGAACCACGGAATCGCGGCCAAATGCCTGTCCCAGTTCGTCCGAGGTCAGGCAGCCGAACCAGCGGCCGCCTTCGGGCGTCCAGAGTTTGCCCTTGCCCCGCTCCGACCCGTCGGACGCCTGCAAGAGCACTTTTGCCCGCCCCGCGGCGAGCCAGTCCTTCACCTTCTCGAACCCTGCGACCGCACCCCCCGCCTTGCGTTCAAGCGAGATGAGGCCGACGACCTGCCGGGCGAGCCCCGCCTCGACCAGATCGGCCAGCCCGTCTGGCACCGTTGCCGGCGCCTTGGCGGACCGGGCGAAGGTGCCACCCTTCGCGGCCTTTTCAAGCGCCGCGCGGGTGGCCGAAACCCAGATGCCCCGACCGGGCAGCTTCTCGCTGAGGTCGGGGGTCACGATGCCGTCCGGCGACAGGACGAAGCGGATGAGGCCAGCCTTAGGCTGAACCTCTCCGGTCACGGCGCAGCGCCGTTCAGGGTCGCCCCTGTCCTCGTTCCTGCCGCCGCGCGTCATCAGGCATCCTCGTCTTCTTCGGCAACCTCGACGCCGGCTTCCAGTTCGGCCGGATCGACCCAGCCAAGCTGGACGCGGGCCGTCATGACGAAGGTCTGCGCTTCCTCGAGGCTCACGTCGAACTTCTCGAGGATGCCCTCGTCCTTGACGCGCTCGCCGTTGACCGTGGTCCAGCCGCCGGCGATTTCCCAGTCCGCGAGCGTCGCGAAATCTTCGAGCGTCTTCACGTCGTCCTTGGCCAGCGCCTCGATCATCTGGGGCGTCAGGCCTTCGAAGTTCACCAGGCTGTCCTCGACGCCCAGCGCGCGGGCATTGTCGAGCGCGGCCTTGTTCTGGGCTTCCAGAACGTCGCGGGCACGGGCCTGCAGTTCCTCGGCGGTCGATTCGTCGACGCCCTCGATCGACAGAAGGTCATCGAGTTCCACATAGGCCACTTCCTCGAGCGAGGTGAAGCCCTCGGACACCAGAAGCTGGGCGAAGAACTCGTCCAGATCGAGCGAATCCATGAAGAGCTTGGTGCGCGTCGCGAATTCGGTCTGGCGGCGTTCGCTTTCGTCGGCTTCGGTCATGATGTCGATGTCGAGGCCGGTCAGCTGGCTTGCCAGCCGCACGTTCTGGCCGCGGCGGCCGATCGCCATCGACAGTTGCCCGTCGGGGACCACGACCTCGATCCGGTTCGCCTCTTCGTCGATGACGACCTTCGAGACTTCGGCGGGCTGGAGCGCGTTCACCAGGAACGTCGCCTGATCCTCGTTCCACGGAATGATGTCGACCCGTTCGCCCTGCAGTTCGTTCACCACGGCCTGCACGCGGCTGCCGCGCATGCCGACGCAGGCGCCGACCGGGTCGATCGAGCTGTCGTGCGAGATGACGCCGATCTTGGCGCGGCTGCCGGGATCGCGGGCCACGGCCTTGATCTCGATGATGCCGTCATAGATTTCCGGCACTTCCATCTTGAAGAGCTCGGCCATGAACTGCGGGTCGGTGCGGCTGAGGAAGACCTGGGGACCGCGCACTTCGCGCCGCACGTCCTTGACGTAGGCGCGGATGCGGTCGTTCGGGCGGTAGCTTTCGCGGCCGATCTTTTCGGTGCGGCGCAGTATGGCCTCGCCACGGCCGATGTCGACGATGATGTTGCCGTATTCCTCGCGCTTGACGATGCCGTTGAGGATGGTGCCCTTGCGGTCCTTGAATTCCTCGTACTGGCGGTCGCGCTCGGCTTCGCGGACCTTCTGCAGGATGACCTGCTTGGCCGACTGGGCGGCGATGCGGCCCAGATCGACGGGGGGAACCTCGTCGACGATCACGTCGCCGACCTGGGGGTCCTTCAAGTAGGGCTTGGCCTGCGCGACCGTCACCTGCGCCTGGTAGTTTTCGACCGCGTCATCCTCGACCACGGTGCGGACACGGGTGAAGCTGGCGCGGCCCGTCTTGCGGTCGATCGCCACGCGGATGTCCATCTCGGCGCCGTAACGCGACTTCGCGGCGCGCGCGAGGCTTTCCTCCATCGCCTGGATCACCAGATCCGGGTCGATCATCTTTTCCCGCGCCACGGCTTCGGCTGTCTGCAACAGCTCGAGCTGGTTGGCTGACGTGATGGCCATTCTACTCCTCCTCGGACGTGTCTTGTTCGGTGTCGTGTTCGATATGGTCGAAGGCGGCCGGGTCGACCGCCTCGGTCGCTTTCTTCTGCCTGAGCATCTCGGCGATCAGGTCGTCGGTCAGGACGAGCTTGGCGTCGGCCAGCCAGTCGAATTTCAGGCCGATGGTGCCTTCCTCGATCTCGATCAGCACTTCGTCGCCCTCGGTGCCGGCCAAATTGCCCTTGAAGCGCTTGCGGCCGTCGATCATCTCGGACGTCTCGATCCGCGCCTCGTAGCCCGCCCACTGCTCGAAATCCTTGAGCCGGGTCAGCGGACGGTCGATGCCGGGCGAGGAGACTTCCAGATTGTAGGCATCCTCGATCGGGTCTTCAACGTCGAGCGTCGCGGAAAGTGCCGTCGAGATGCGCCCGCAATCGTCCACGTCGATACCGCCGTCGGGCCGGTCGGCCATGACCTGAAGGGTCTTGGTATTGCCGCCCATCAGGCGGATGCGCACCAGCTCGAACCCCATGCCCTCGATCACCGGGGCGACGATGTCGGCCAGGCGGCGGTCGATGGCGGTCTTGGCGATCAGGTCGGACATCGGTCTTATCCAAAACAAAAAGGCGGGCCAGAGGACCCGCCGAACTTTCCGGTGGGCTGCGAGTTTGGACCCCGCAGCGCCTCTGTTGAGGGGGATATAGGTCAAAGAGACCGGTTCTGCAAGCTGTTCGCGCGTGGGCTTGGCCCCGGACCTTGCAGATAGTCGCGCAGAAGGACGAAGCGGTAGCCCTCGGCCCGCAGGCCTTCGATGACGCGGGGAAGCGCCTCGGCGGTGTGCCAGCCGCGCCCGTTGATGTGGTAGATGAGGATGTCGCCCGGCCGCGTCATCCTGAGGGTGGTGGCGACGATAGCCTTGGCCGTCACGCCCTTGACCGGATCGCCCACCGCCCAGCGCCAGCCGACGATTCCCTGGCCAAGCCCGGCCACGAGCGCCTCTGTCCGCGCGTCGGAATTGCCGGCCGGAAAGCGGAAGAGGTGCGTTCGGCGGCCGGTGACCGCGAAGATCTCGTCAGCCGCGCGCGTCACTTCGCCTTGCACCCGCGCGTCGGTGAGGCGCGGCATGTGGTTGTTGTGGCTCCAGGAGTGATTCTCGATCTCGACGAAATCCTGCGAGGCAAGCCAGCGGGCATCGTCCGCGTTGTCGCGGGCGAACTTGCCGCCCATGAAGACGGTGAAGGGGATGTGGTTCGCGACGAGATAGTCCGCGATCCCGTGGTCAAGGTGCGCGGCCTGGCCGGCCTCGCAGGCGTCAAAGGTCAGCGCCACGACCTTGTCGTCAGTTGGAAGCCGCTTCACGACCCCGGCCCCGGCCGGTGCGGCCAGCGCGAGGAGCAGCGAAAGGCTATAGGAAAGGGCGCGGATCATGTGCGGCTGTCTAGACCGCCGCCGTGACAAGCGCGAGGCTGCGGTCATCACAAGTGCGGGAAAGGCTGGTGGGGATGCGAGGGCCCGTCGATCAGCGTCGGCCCAATCCGGCACCCCTACCTCTCACTCTGCGCCAAGGCTAGCATTGGCGGGCCAGATCGTTCGTATATACCACGCCATTGACCCGGGCCATGCCGACGGTTTTGTGGCCGCGGTCGGGTCGAAGTGCTTTGTCCTGGAAATTTTTGATGAGACCATACGTCTGAACGGATTTTCCTGCATTCGCTATTCGGACGTCGACGAATGCGAAAGCCCTGCGCCGCATCACGCGTTTCTGAGAAGGGTCCTGGATCTGCGCGGTCTGCATCGCAGCAAGGCGCCGTCGCTGAACCTGTCGTCCTTGACCGGAGCGATAAGGTCCGCCAAGGAACTGGGTCTTTTTGTCGCGTTTCAAGTGCTTCGCTACAACGGCGAGGACGAAGACGAGGGCGTGGAAGCAGACGAGGACGAGGACGAGGACGAGGACGAGGACGAGGATTTTCGGAACGTCTGCTTTATCGGAACCATTCTTTCCTTTGGACATGGCACCGTAACGATGCGCAGCATTGACCCGGATGCCATCTGGGGAGATGAGCCGTTCACCCTGGATTTGGACGAAATCCACCGGCTGGATTTCGGTGGCGGCTACGAAGACGCCCTGCTTCTGGTCAGTAACGCGCGTGACGAACCAGCCTCAACCGATTGAGCGTTGCCCCGGCGCCGGGCCGGCCCGTTCGGCCGCTTTCGCCTGGGCTTTTCCCTAGAACGCCGCTTCGACCGCCTTCAGGCCCGCCATCGTTTCCTGATAAAGCCGCGGGCTGAGGAAGTCGGGCCAGCTGGACAGTTTCACGGCCATGAAGCCGCTATCGAGGGCGACCATGACCATCTGACCGAAGACGCCGAAACAGTAGTGGCGGCCCAGAGTGCTGTCCTCGATCCAGAACTGGTTGCGGTATGAGCCGTTCGGCCAGTTGCGGTAATTCTCGGCGTCGAAAAGACCGTGCTTGCCGTGGCGGATATCCTCGCACCAGCTTTCGGGAACGACCTGGCGGCCCTCGACCCGGCCCCGGTTCAGAAGCATCAGCCCGAAGCGGGCCATGTCGCGCAGGCTGGCCTGGATGCCGCCGCAGGCAAGCCCGTAGCCCGCCCGGTCGACGGTGATGCGGGCGTCCTCGGCCGCGCCCATCGGCTGCCAGAGACGCTCGGACAGGATTTGCGGCAGGCGCTGGCCGGTGACACGCTCCATCGCATGGGCCAGGACGTCGGTCTCGATCGAGCGGTAGCGGAAGCGGCTGCCGTGCGGCGCCTCGCGCACCGATAGGCCAAGG
This sequence comes from uncultured Paracoccaceae bacterium, assembly GCA_945952025.1. Classification (GTDB taxonomy): domain Bacteria; phylum Pseudomonadota; class Alphaproteobacteria; order Rhodobacterales; family Rhodobacteraceae; genus TMP-24. The sequence continues at coordinate 40,505 of CAMFGW010000006.1, read as the reverse complement.
ATCTGGTCCCAGATCGTGGCCGGCCAGTCGGACAGATCGACCCCCTCGGGCGCCGGCTTCCAGCCCGAGCAATAGTCCGTCTTGCCGACGTCACTGTCGCGGTCCTCGTAGTCCTCGCTGTAGCGGGTGCCCGAGGTCATGTCGAACACCTGTTGCAGGCTCGCCCCGTCCCAGCCGGTCCGCGCCAGTTCCGGAAGGTAGGTCGTCACCGGCGCGGCCGGGTCGAGCAGCCCCTCGCCAACCAGGCACCCCGCCGCCGCCGCCGTCACGGATTTGGAGACTGATTGCAGCAGGTGCAGGCCGTCGGGCGTCATGCCGTTGTGATAGCTCTCATGCAGGATGCGGCCGTCCTTCCACAGCAGGATCGCGTCCGTGTAGGTGTCGTCGAGCATCTGGGCGAAGGTCGTCCGGCCGCCGCCGGGTGCGGCATAGGCAAAGTCGTCGAGCCTGCCGGCCGCCTGCGGCAAGGGGGAGGCCTGGGCGGCGCGGCGGATGGTGGCGGTGGGCACCAGTTCGGCGACATGCTGGAAGGCCCAGCGGTTCCAGGGCGCGCGGTCCCAGTCGATCAGCGGCACCCGCATGGCGGCGGGCGGCGGGCTGCCGGCCATGATCGGCGGGACCGGGTCGGAGTTTTTGTAGCTGGTCATGGGGGGCCTCGCGTTCGCCTTTGGGACGGAGCCTAGGGAGGACGAGGGCGATTTGCAAAGGGGTCGGGGGCGCGGGGCCGTTGCCTCGCGCGGCCTGAGGTAAGTTTCAGCTTGCTCGGGTCACACGCCCGGCGCACGGCCAAGCTAACGGGCCTCCGGGCGACATGCCGCAAACGCGCCTGCTAACAATAATCCGCTAGCCCCAACCCATGAGCTTCGAAATCGCGGCAACTGCCAGCGATGTAGTGGTGCCGGCCAACAGATTATATGCTTCTTTTGGGCCAGAGGCTTTCAGCTGCTCCCATAAAGCAATCTTGCTCAAAGCTTCGACCGCGTCGTGCCCAATTGCGGTCAGTCGCCAAACCGAATCTTCTATTTCTCTAACAAGGCCTTCGTCCGACATCAGTTTGAGGTGGTACTCATCGGCTAGCTCGTCTGCTGCCATATTGATGCGTCCGCCTATGATGAGCATACCATGCGGGTCAGCTTCGAGTTGGACCAGAAGGTCGCGAATTCGGTCTCGATCCCTTTTCACCTGCTCAACCCAGCCGCCAGGCTCGGCTGGTCCAGCGCCGCGAAGCCGTAGTGCCTCAGCCAGCGCAGGTCGCTTTCGAAGAAGGCGCGCAGGTCGGGGATGCCGTATTTCAGCATGGCGATGCGGTCGATGCCCATGCCGAAGGCAAAGCCCTGCCACTGGGCGGGATCAACGCCGGCGGCGGCCAGGACCTTGGGGTGGACCATGCCGGACCCCAGGATCTCGAGCCAGCTGTCGCCCTCGCCGATCTTCAGGACGCCGCCTGCCCAGGAACAGCGGATGTCGACCTCGGCCGAGGGTTCGGTGAAGGGGAAGTGGCTGGCGCGGAAGCGCAGTTCGACCGAGGGCACCTCGAAGAAGGCGCGGCAGAACTCTTCGAGCGTCCATTTCAGGTTCGCCATCGAGATGTCGCGGTCGATGGCCAGCCCCTCGACCTGGTGGAACATGGGCGTGTGGGTCTGGTCCATGTCCATGCGGTAGACGCGGCCCGGCGCGATGACGCGGATCGGCGCGCCCTGGCCCTGCATGGCGCGGATCTGGACGGGCGAGGTGTGGGTGCGCAGGACATGGGGCGGGCGGGCATCGCCTTCGGCGCGGGCCATGAAGAAGGTGTCATGTTCCTGGCGGGCGGGATGTTCCGGCGCGATGTTCAGCGCGTCGAAGTTGAACCAGTCGCTTTCGATCTGCGGCCCCTCGGCCACGGCGAATCCCATGTCGGCGAAGATCGCGGTCACTTCCTCGGTCACCTGGCTGACCGGGTGGATCGTGCCTTGCCGACGGGGGCGGCCGGGCAGGGTCACGTCAAGCCATTCGTCCTTCAGCCGTGCGTCCAGGGCGGCATCGCCGAGCGCGCTTTTCTTGGCGCGCAGGGCTGCGTCGATCTCGTCCTTCAGCCGGTTCAATGCGGCGCCGGCCCCCTGGCGCACGTCGGGCGCCATCTGGCCAAGCTCGCGCATCTTCAGGCTGATCTCGCCCTTCTTGCCAAGGGCGGCAAGGCGCAGATCCTCAAGTGCTGCCTCATCGGCGACCTTGCCGATCTGGTCCAGATATTTGGTCCTGAGCTCGTCCATCATCCGCTCCGTCAGTCCTTGCGGTCAGTCCTTGCGCCAGCGCGCCGACAGGTCCGACCCGTCGCGGGCGAAAAGAAGCGGCACCATCAGGCGGGCGCGATAAAGCCTGATACGGGCCAGAACCGCAAGGGCCAAGAGCCGCCCGCGCGCGCCCCCCCGGATCCGCCGGGACCGAAGGACCCGCGGCGCGTGCGCGATGGGCGATCCCGCGACGGCGAGCGTGCGGCCGACCCAGCGGACCCGGCCGAGCGGTTCGGCGATGTAAAGGCCGAAGTCGTGGGCGGTGTGGCGGTCCCACTTGCGGGTCAGTTCGGCGAAGCTTTCGCGGGCCGGGTGATAGACCCGCATGTCGGGCGCCCAGGCGATCGGGATGCCCAGCGCCCTGGCGCGCTGGCCCCAGTCGCGGTCCTCGGCCACGCCGATGCCGGCAAAGCCGCCGACCCGGTCGAAGGTGGTGCGGCGCATGGCAAGGTTGCCGGTGCCGGTGAAATGTTCGCGGCGGATGTAATGTTCCATCCGGTAGCCGAATTCGGCCTCGAAGCACTCGATGGCGGTCGGGCGGGACGGGTCGGCATAGTGGATCTGCACGTCGCCGCCGATGACCTGCACCGCCGGATCGGCAAGGCCTGTCCGGATCGCGGCGATCCAGCCGGGGTCGGCCACGCAATCGGCGTCAAGGAAGGCGAGCAGGTCGCCGGAAGACAGCGCTACCCCGTGGTTGCGGGCCGGGCCAGGGCCTTGCGTCGTCTCGCGCGCAAGCCGGACGCCCGGATGGCGCGCCACCACCGCTTCGGGCATCGTCGTGGACCCGTTGTCGACCACGATGACCTCTGCGCCCCTGGCCTGCGGCATCAGCGCGGTCAGGCAGCGGTCCAGAAGGTCGGGCTGGTTGAAATGCGGGATGATGACGCTGAGCACTGGGCAGGACCCTTCCGTTGCCCCCTGCTACCACAGACGGGGCTCTTTGCAAGCAACGGGCAGCCAAAGAAAAACCCCGCGCGGGACAGCCGGCGCGGGGTTTTCCGATTGTTGCGCGCCTCGCCGATCAGGCGGCAGCGCGGGCCTTTTCCACGACGGCCGCGAAGGCCGCCGGTTCGCTGACGGCCAGGTCGGCGAGGACCTTGCGGTCGACCTCGATCCCGGCCTTGGCGAGCGCGTTGATGAAGCGCGAATAGGTCAGCGATTCGTCAATGGCGCGGACGGCGGCGTTGATCCGCTGGATCCACAGGGCGCGGAAGTTGCGCTTGCGGGTCTTGCGGTCGCGGGTCGCGTACTGGTTCGCCTTGTCGACGGCCTGGGTCGCGGTGCGGAAGTTCGTGGAACGAGCGGCGTAGTAGCCCTTGGCAGCCTTGATGACCTTGCGGTGACGGGCGTGCGTGACCTTGCCGGATTTAACGCGGGACATGGTTCAATCTCCTCAACGGTCGTAGGGCATGTATTTCTTGACGATCTTCGCATCCGAGTCGGACAGGATCATCGTCCCGGTCGCTTCGCGGATGAATTTCGTCGAGCGCTTGATCATGCCGTGCCGCTTGCCAGCGACACCGGCCTTGATCTTGCCTGAGGCCGTCGTGGAAAACCGCTTCTTCGCAGCGGATTTGGTCTTCATCTTGGGCATTTTCATCTCCTTGGAGTGAACGCGCGACTCGGCAATGCCGATGGCCGGCCGCGCGGGGATAGAGCGCGTCCCTATAGCCAAGCCCCCCGCGCATTGCAAGGGCCGCGCCCCCGTGCGACAGGAAGGCAGAACGGGGGTGGTGATGCGGCTGGTTTCCTTGTGGCTTTCTGGGCCGATACGCAACCTCGACCGGGTCTGTATTGCCAGTTGGCTGCGGCTCGGGCACGAGGTCGACCTTTATTCCTTCGGCCCGGTCGAGGGACTGCCCGCAGGCGCCCGCCTTCTGGACGCGCGCGAGGTGCTGTCGCCCGACTGGATGGAAAAGATCAACCCCCTGCGCCGGCCCGAGCTGAAGGACCGCCAGCGGATCATGAATTATTCCGACCTCTTCCGCATCGCGCTCATGCAGCAGGGGCGCGGGCTCTGGCTCGATACCGACGTGATGCTGTTCCAGAGGCTGGAGGTCGACGAAAACAGACCCTATTTCGCCTGGGAAGACCGGACAAGGATCGGCAGCCCGGTCTTCTACGTGCCGCATGGCAATCCGATGCTGGCCGATTACGAGCGGGTCTATGACAGCCCGGACCTGATGCCGCACTGGCTTGGCTTTCGCCGGCGGGTGCTGAAGCCCTTGCTCTGGCGGTTGCGGGGCCAGGACTGGTCGCCGGCCGATCTGGGGCTGACGATCTACGGCAATGACGCCTTCACGCGGCTGGCCAAGAAGCACGGGCTCGCACGCTACGCCCTGCCCACGCGCAGCTTCTACGCCTGGAACGGCAAGGAGACGGGGCGCTTCTTCGATCCGGCCCATGCCGACGATTTCGCAGGCGATGCGCGCGTCCTGGGGCTGCATGTGCACTGGAAGCAGGACCCGAACCGGCGGCCAAAGCCCGGCTCGATGTTCGACAGGGCCTGGCAAGAGGTGCGCGCGCTTGTGCCCGACGTTCCCTGGCTGGACTGACGTGGTGGCAATTGCGCAGGCGCGCCGGGAACGGGGCCGAACGGGTCGCATCCGGGCTGCCGTCCGCCGATGGCCGGGCTAACGGTGGGCGGCCTGTCGGGCGGGAAGGTTGGGGATGGTGACGGCGGATTTCGACGTTTTGGGGCATGAGGCGCAGCTGGGGGTCCTTTTGGATCTCGCCCGCGCGGCCACGGCCCGCTTCGATCTGCCGGACGGGCTGGCGATCCGGCTGGTGAACCTGTCGGAAAACGCGACCTACGAGGTTTCGGCCCCCGACGGGCGCCGCTGGGCGCTGCGCATCCACCGCGAAGGCTATCATTCGAAAACCGCCATCGCATCCGAACTGGCCTGGCTCATCGACCTGCGGGCGAAGGGCATCGTGGTGACGCCGGTGCCGGTTCCGGGCCGGGATGGCCAGGTCATCCAGGTCGTCCCCCACCCCCGGATGACCCGGCCGCGCCATGTCGTCCTGTCGCACTGGGAAGAGGGGATCGAGCCCGACATCAGCCACGACCTGATCGCGCCCTTCCGCGTCCTGGGCGAGACGGCGGCGCGGATGCATGGCCATGCGCAGGGGTGGAAGCGGCCGGACGGGTTCACGCGGCAGGTGTGGAATTTCGACACTGCACTGGGGGAAACCCGCCCCCATTGGGGCCGTTGGCGCGAGGGGCTGGGGGTCGATGCGGCCAGGGCGGCGCTTTTCGGGCGCACCGTGGCGAAGATCGGCGAGCGGCTGGCGGCCTATGGCGCGGGGCCGGACCGGTTCGGGCTGATCCACTGCGACCTGAGGCTCGCGAACCTTCTGATCGACGGCGCGCAGGTTAAGGTGATCGACTTCGACGACTGCGGCTTTTCCTGGTTCATGTATGATGCGGCGACGCCGGTGTCGTTCTATGAACACGAACCGCAGGTCCCGGACCTGATCGAGGCCTGGGTCGAAGGCTACCGCCGCGTGCGGCCACTGTCGCAGGCGGACGAGGCCGAGATCCCGACCTTCGTCATGCTGCGCCGGCTGCTGCTGGTGGCCTGGATCGGGTCGCATGCGGAAACCGACCTCGCACGGTCGATGGGGCTGGCCTATACCGAAGGCACCATGGGGCTCTGCGACCGCTACCTGACGCGCTTCGGCTGACCGGTGGCGCAGAGGCGACCGCCCAGCCCCCACTGCCCGGCGAAAAACCGCTAGGTCCGGGCAAGGCGCGGCGCTAGCTTGCCCGCCGTCGTCCCTTGCCTCTGCGCACCCCGCATGCCACCCTTAGAATCATTCTAACTGCGGGCCCGCCCCGCCCCATCCTACAGGAGGACCCATGAGCGCTCCCGAAGAACACAAAGGCACCTGCCCCGTCGTGCATGGCGCCATGACCACGGCCGGGGAAACGGTCATGGACTTCTGGCCCAAGGCCCTGAACCTGGACATCCTGAGCCAGCATGACACCAAAACAGACCCTTACGCGGCTGAATTCGACTATGTCGAGGCGGTCAAGACGCTCGACTTCGCGGCGCTGAAGCGGGATCTGACGGCGCTGATGACCGACAGCCAGGACTGGTGGCCGGCGGACTACGGCCATTACGGCGGCCTGATGATCCGCATGAGCTGGCACGCGGCGGGGACCTACCGTTCGGCCGACGGCCGGGGCGGCGCGGGGTCGGGGAACCAGCGTTTCGCGCCCCTGAACTCGTGGCCGGACAACGCCAACCTGGACAAGGCGCGGCGGCTTCTGTGGCCGATCAAGAAGAAGTACGGCAACAAGCTCAGCTGGGCCGACCTGATCGCCTATGCGGGCACGATCGCCTACGAATCGATGGGGCTGAAGACCTTCGGCTTCGGCTTCGGGCGCCCAGACATCTGGGGTCCGGAAAAGGACACCTACTGGGGGTCCGAGCGCGAGTGGCTGACGAGCGAGCGCTACGGCAGCGACGACGACCGCACCAGCCTTGAAAACCCGCTCGCGGCCGTGGTTATGGGGCTGATCTACGTCAACCCCGAAGGCGTGAACGGCAAGCCCGACCCGCTGCGCACCGCCAAGGACATCCGCGAGACCTTCGCCCGCATGGGCATGAACGACGAGGAAACCGTGGCGCTGACCGCCGGCGGCCATACGGTCGGCAAGGCGCATGGCAACGGATCGGCCAAGACGCTCGGCCCGGCGCCGGAAGGCGCGCCCCTGCAGGACGCGGGCCTCGGCTGGGTGAACACGGCGCGCGGCATCGGCTCGGACACGGTGACAAGTGGCATCGAAGGCGCCTGGACCACCCACCCGACCAAGTTCGACGGCGGCTTCTTCGACATGCTCCTGAATCATGACTGGGAACTGCGGCGCTCGCCCGCCGGGGCCCAGCAGTGGATGCCGGTCAAGATCGCCGAGGCGGACATGCCGCCGGACGCCGAGAATCCCGGCGAGAAGCGCCTGCCGGTCATGACCGACGCCGACATGGCGATGAAGATGGACCCGATCTACCGCGAGATTTCCGAGCGGTTCCACAAGGACCACGAGGCGTTCCGCAAGGCCGCCGCGCGCGCCTGGTTCAAGCTGACGCACCGCGACATGGGTCCGCGCGCGCGCTACATCGGGCCGGACGTTCCGGCCGAGGATCTGATCTGGCAAGACCCTGTTTCGACCGGAAAGACCTCGTATGACGTGGCGGGGCTGAAGGACGCCATCGCCGCTTCGGGCCTTTCGGTCGCCGATCTGGTGGCGACGGCCTGGGACAGCGCGCGGACCTACCGGCAGTCGGACAAGCGCGGCGGCGCCAATGGCGCCCGCATCCGCCTTGCGCCGATGAAGGACTGGGAAGGCAATGAGCCTGCCCGCCTGGCCAAGGTCCTGTCGGTGCTTGAGCCGCTCGCCGCGCGCTTCGGCGCCTCGCTGGCCGATACGATCGTCCTTGCGGGCAACGTCGGTGTCGAGCGGGCGGCGAAGGCGGCTGGCGTGGGTCTGGACCTGCCCTTCACCCCCGGTCGCGGCGACGCGAGCCAGGCCCAGACGGACGTGGAGAGCTTCGCCTTCCTCGAGCCTTTGGCCGACGGGTTCCGCAACTGGCAGAAGAAGGACTATTCGGTCACACCGGAAGAGATGATGCTGGACCGCACCCAGCTCATGGGCCTGACCGCGCCGGAGATGACTGTCCTGACCGGCGGCCTGCGCGCCATCGGCGCCAACCATGGAGGCGGCAAGCAGGGCGTGTTCGCGGCGACCCCCGGGGCGCTGACGACCGAGTTCTTCACCACGCTGACGGACATGGGCCTGAAGTGGGTGCCGAAGGGCAAGAACAGCTACGACATCGTCGAGCGCAAGTCGGGCGCGGTGAAGGGCACGGCCTCGCGCGTCGACCTGGTCTTCGGGTCGAACTCGATCCTCAGGGCCTATGCCGAGTTCTACGCCCAGGACGACAACCGCGAGCGGTTCGTCAAGGACTTCGCCAGGGCCTGGACCAAGGTGATGGACGCCGACCGTTTCGACGTGAAGCGCTAGGACGCCGACGGGATCGGTTCGGCTGGCAGAGGCCGTTGCCTCTGCCATGCGAAGGCTTCGTCCTGTGCCCCCGCCGATGGCCCCAAAGGCCATCGGCCAGCGCCCGCCCCGCCATCGGCGGGCGCTCCGCGCCCACCGGGGCAGGCGCCGGCCTTCGGTGTTCTGTAACACGGGTGGTCCAGCGGGGCCGTTTCCACACGGGCGGGTCGCGCTGGTGCTACGTTGTATTCCTCAGCCCGAAGCCGCCGACAGGACTATCCAGCCGGTCAGTTCCGCGACCTGCTGGCTTGCGCCAAGCACATCCCCCGTCTGGCCCCCGATCTTCGCGCGGGCCAGACGGGCCAGCGCCAGCACGGCCACGGCCATCAAAGCGAAGGCCAGAATTGCGCGATCGGGCAGGAACAGAGCCTGAATCGCCAGGCCAATTAGCAGGACAACAGCCACCTGCGGACCCGTCAGGCCGCCCGCCGCACGGCCAAGGCCGTCCTCTCGCGCCGGCGGCAGAAGCCAGAGGGGCAGCACCATCAGCGCGCGGCTACCGGCTGCGATCCCGATCAGGGCGGCGGGGTGTCCGGCGAGCGCGGCGATGCCCCCGACCCTGAGGCCGACCGACAGGAGCAGCGCCAGGACGCCGTAGCTGCCGACCCGGCTGTCGCGCATGATCTCAAGCCGCCGCGCCTTGTCGCGCCCGCCCCAGAAGCCGTCGGCCAGGTCGGCCAGGCCGTCCTCGTGCAGCGCGCCCGTTGCGACGACCCCCGTGCCGATGGCCAGAAGGGCCGCCATGAGTGGCGGCAGGCCCAGCGCCAGAGCGCCCCACAGGACCAGTGCAGACAAAGCGCCGACCAGCGCGCCCGCCAGGGGCCAGGCCCAGGCCGCCCGCCCCATGTCGGGCGCGGGACCGGCGAGCCGCCCGGCCGGCAGCCGGGTCAGCGTCATCAGCGCCAGGCGCAGCTCGTCCAGGCGGCCGGTCAGGCTCATGCTTCCGACACGCCGGCCTCGCCGAAGGTCGCCATGCCGTTGTGGCAGGCGAGTGCCGACCGAACGATCCCAAGCGCGAGTGCGGCACCCGAGCCTTCGCCGAGCCGCATGTCGAACTCGAGGACCGGGCGCTTGGCGATGGCCGCCAGCAGCCGGCGGTGGCCCGGTTCGGCGCTGACATGGCCGACAAGGCAATGGTCCAGAAGGCGGGGGTCGGCCGCGTAAAGGACCGAGGCTGCGGCGGTGCAGATGAAGCCGTCGAGGATCACCGGAATGCGTGCCGCCCGGGCCGCGAGGACCGCGCCGCAGATCGCCGCCTGTTCGCGGCCACCGAGCGCGGCAAGGATGGCTCCCGCGTTGCCTTTGGCGCCTGCATGACGGGCCAGCCCGCGTTCGATCGCGCCCACTTTTCGCGCGATTCCGGCCGGATCAGAGCCTGTTCCGGGGCCGACCCATTCCGCTACCGCACCCCCGAAAAGCGCTGAGGTCAGGGCGGCGGCGACGGTCGAATTGCCGATCCCCATCTCGCCCAGGATCAGGATGTCAGCGCTTTCGTCCACCGCCGCCGCACCCCGGTTCAGCGCCTCCAGCGCCTCTGCCCCGGTCATCGCCGGGCCCTCGGTGAAGTCCACCGTCGGATGATCCAGATCCAGTGCCACGACCGACAGATCGGCCCCGTTCACCTGGCAAAGCTGGTTGATCGCCGCCCCGCCGCCTTCGAAGTTCGCGACCATCTGTGCGGTCACGGCCTGCGGATAGGGGTTCACACCCTGCGCACAGATGCCGTGGTTTCCAGCGAATACCAGCGCCTGCGCGCGCCAGATCTCGGGGCGCGCGGTCCCGCGCCAGGCGGCCATGAAGGCCGCGATCTCTTCCAGCCGGCCAAGTGAGCCCGGGGGCTTCGTCAACTGGTCCTGGCGCGCGCGGGCGGCGGCTTCGTACGCGCTGTCGGCGGCGGGCAGGCGGTCTGCAAGGGTCGGCAGGTCCGACAGGGAGGCAAGGCTGAAGGTCATGTCATTTCACTTTCAGAGGCAGGCCCGCGACGGCAAGGACGACCTCGCCCGCAACCGCCGCGACCTGCTGGTTGAGCGTCCCGGCCGCGTCGCGGAAGTCGCGCGCCAGCCGGTTGTCGGGCACGATCCCCTGCCCCACCTCGTTCGTGACCAGAACCACGGGCGCGGTCTGGCGGGTCAGGCACTCGCACAGGGCCCGCGCCTCGGCCGGCCAGTCACGCTCGGCCAGGATCAGGTTGGTAAGCCACAGGGTCAGGCAGTCCACCAGCCGCGCCGGGCCGCCATCGGTCCGGTTCAGGACCTGCACCAGGTCGAATGGCGCGGGCGCGTCTTGCCATTCGGGACCGCGCCGGGCCCGGTGGGCGGCGACGCGGGCGGCCATCTCACCGTCCCGAACCTCGGCCGTGGCGATGTAGATCGCGCGCGGGCCGAAAGACAGCGCGCGCGCCTCGGCGATCCGGCTTTTGCCGGACCGGGCGCCGCCGGTGATGAGGATGGACATGCCCATGGGAGGGTGACAAAGCAGAAAGGCCGGGGGCGCGGAAGGGGGAATGCGACAGTGGATGGTCGGGCCGCGACAGGTGAACTGGTGTTGATCCGCCATGCGCCGGCGCTTCACGGCGGGCGGCTTGCGGGCCGGACGGACGTGGCGGCGGACCTGTCGGACGCCGCGGCCCTGACGGCGACGGCCGGGCGGGCGGGGGTGCCGGTGCGGCTGCTGACCAGCCCCGCGCGGCGCTGCCGGGACACGGCGTCCGCCCTTTGGCCCGGTCTGGCGGCGGGGGATGACGCGCGCCTCTGGGAACAGGATTTCGGCCAGTGGGAAGGGGTGCCCTTCGCCGACCTGCCCGACCTTGGCCCGCTGTCGCCCGGGGCGCTTGCGCTCCATCGCCCGCCGGGGGGCGAAAGTTTCGCCGATCTTTGCGCCCGCACGGCCCCGGCGCTGGCGGAACTGGCAGACGGCGGCGTGACCATCGTTGCGCATGCCGGCACCGTCCGGGCGGCACTGGCGCTCGCGCTCGGGTCCCCGGCGGCGGCGCTGGCATTCGAGGTTCAGCCCCTGTCCGTCACCCGCCTGAGGCGCCTTTCCGGCGACAACTGGGTCATCCGCAGCGTCAACGTCACCTGATTGGCGCCTATCGGTCGCTTTCGCCTGTCGCCTACCCCGGTCAAGCTGCTATGCCGTCCAGGATCGAAGAGGACCCGTGAATGACGAGTGCAGGCCTGATGTTCATCGCCCTGGCGATTGATGCGGCGGTCGGTTGGCCGCGGCCGCTCTTTCAGCTGATCGGCCATCCGGTGACCTGGCTCGGGGCGCTGATCGACCGGCTGGACCAGTGGCTGAACATCGACGGAACGGAGCCCGGCGCGCGCAAGATCGCGGGGCTGATCGCGGGGCTTCTGGTCATCGCGGTTGCGGCGGCGGTGGGGATGGTGCTCAGCTGGGCGCTGCCCGACGGGCTTGCGGGCGTCCTTCTGGGGGCACTCCTGGCCTGGCCGTTGCTTGCGGCGCGGTCGCTCTATTCCCATGTCGCCGACGTTGCCCGTCCGCTTGCGGCGGGCGATCTTGGCGCGGCGCGGCAGGCGATCGCGCAGATCGTCGGGCGCGACCCCGAGGCACTGGATGAGGCGGGGCTGGCGCGCGCCGCGCTTGAAAGCCTGGCGGAAAATGCCTCGGACGCGGTGATCGCACCCCTGCTCTGGGGGCTGCTGCTCGGTCTGCCGGGGCTTTTTGCCTACAAGGCGATCAATACGCTCGATTCAATGATCGGCCACAAGACGCCCCGCCATCAGGAGTTCGGCTGGGCTTCGGCGCGGATCGACGATGTGGCGAACCTTCTTCCGGCGCGGCTGACGGGGCTTCTTTTTGCGATCGTCTCGCCCCAACCCCGCGACGCGCTCGAGACGATGCTCAGGGACGCGCGCCACCACCGTTCGCCGAACGGAGGCTGGCCCGAGGCGGCGCTCGCGTCGGCGCTCGGGGTGCGGCTTTCGGGTCCGCGCGCCTATCATGGCCAGATGTCGGACGAGCCCTGGATCAACGGGCAGGCGCATGACCCCGATTCGGGCGACCTGACGCGGGGCCTCAGGCTCTATCGCACGATGGTGGGGCTTTTCGCGGCCTTCCTTGCGATCCTTTGGCTTTTGTGACGGGCTAAAGGCGGCGCGCTGCCACAAGGCCCGCGTGCCGGCCCGACGCGAGGCAGGCGGTCAGAAGGTAGCCGCCGGTCGGCGCCTCCCAGTCGAGCATTTCGCCCGCCGCAAAGACACCGGGCAGGGCTTTCAGCTCCAGCTCGTCAGTCAGGGCGTCGGCCGTGATGCCGCCGGCGCTCGAAATGGCCTCGGCCAGTGGCCGGGGGCCCTGGTGGCGGACCGGAAGCGCCTTCACCAGGGCGGCGAGTGCGGCCGGGCCGTCAGGCAGGGGGCGCCCCCATTCGAGGAAAAGCGCAAGTTTCACCGGATCGGGCAGGATGGTGCGGCGCAGGTGGTTGCCGATAGACTGCTTGCCCTGCGGGCGGCTGAGGCGGTGGGTCAGTTCGGCCCGGTCAAGGTCGGGCGCAAGGTCCAGCGTCAGGGGGGCGCCGTCGCGGACCGGGGCGGAAAGTTCGTAGACGCCGCCGCCTTCGATCCCTCGCGCGGACAGGACGAATTCGGCGCGGACGGTGCGGCCCGCGGCGCTGAGGGCCGCGCCCTTGACCGGCTGACCAAGGTGCGGCGCCATGCGGTCGGACCAGGCGACGGCAAGCCCCATGTTTGCGGGCCGGAAGGGGGCCAGCCCGACGCCCTTGTCGGCCAGCCAGGGCACCCAGGCCGCGTCCGAGCCGAGCCGGGGCCAGCTTGCGCCACCGAGCGCCAGGATCGTGACTTCGGGCGCAAGGTCCTGCGTTCCATCGGGCGTATCGAATGTGAGCGTTTGCCCCCGAAACCCGGTCCAGCGCCAGCGCGTCCGCACCTCGGCCCCGCGTCCGGACAGGCGCGCGGCCCAGGTGCGGAGCAGGGGCGAGGCCTTCATGCCGACGGGAAAGACCCGCCCGCTCGATCCGGTAAACAGTGTCTGTTGCAGCCCGATTGCCCATTTCTGGACTTCCGGCGGGCCGAAGTCGCGGACCAGCGCACGGATGCGGGGATCGCTGATCCGGGCGGCGAATGCTGTGGGGTCCTCGTCCTTGGTCAGGTTCAGGCCCGACTTGCCCGCCATCAGGAATTTCCGAGCGAGGGTCGGTTTCGCCTCGGCGATCAGGGGCCTGATGCCGCGTTCGGTCAGGGCCTCGGCCGCCATCAGGCCAGCCGGGCCGCCGCCGATGATGAGGGCCTTCATGCCAGCGCGGCCAGAAGCCCGGCCTGAACGGCGGGCGCGGCGGCGAGGCAGCCGTCGTTCAAGGGGGTCGGGCGGTTGTAGCCGAGGGGCGCGCCGGTCCGGTCGGTGACGGCGGCTCCGGCCCGTTCGGCGATCAGGCCGCCGGCGGCGCTGTCCCATTCCCAGACGCGCTTCAGCGTCATCATCCCGTCGAAGGCGCCCTCGGCCACCAGGCACAGCCGCCAGGCGATCGAGGATCGGAACATCCGCCGCACCGGGGGCACCGTGCGCCCAAGCCAGTGTTCCGGCGCAAACGTGGCGCGGGAGGTCAGGACCGTCGCCTCGGCCAGCTCTGCCCGGAGCGAGGCGTGGATGGGTGCGCCATCGCAAAGCGCCGGACCGTTGATCGTGGCGGAATAGAGCCTGTTTTGCGCGGGCAGGTAGACCACTCCCACCGTCGCACTGCCCCCTTCGGCGATGGCCAGGGACACGGCGAAATCGGGGGTGCCGTCAAGGAAGGCGCGGGTGCCGTCGATCGGGTCGATGATGAAGGTGCGGCGGGCGTGCAGGCGGTCGGGATCGTCGGCGCTTTCCTCGGACAGCCAGCCATAGTCGGGGCGCGCGGCGCGCAGGTCGGCCGACAGCATCCGGTCGACGGCCAGATCGGCCGCGCTGACCGGCCCGGCGCCGTCGGGCTTTTCCCAAACCTCGGGCGACTGGCGCCAATGGTGCATCGCAATGGCCCCGGCCGCCCGCGCGGCGTCGGTCAGAAGACTCAGATCGTCGGCCGGACGGCTGGCGCTCATGTCCCGGCAACGGTCAGCCCGTCGATCAGCAGGCTCGGCACCACATGGCTCAGGTGGGTGCGGGCGTCGTTGGCCGGCACGATCCGCATGAGCATGTCGCGCAGGTTCCCGGCGACGGTGCATTCGTTCACCGGGCAGACGACCGCGCCATTCTCGACCCAGTAGCCCGAGGCGCCGCGCGAATAATCGCCCGTCGTCGGATTGATCGAGGCGCCAAGGAAGCCCGTGATCCAGAGCCCAGTCCCCATGTCGCGCATCAGGTCGGCGCGCGAGGCGGTTCCCTGGGTCAGCGTCACGTTGCCGATTGCGGGCGAGGGCGGCGCCGAGGTTCCGCGAGAGGCGTTGGCGGTCGATTGCAGCCCAAGCCGCCGCGCTGTGCCCAGGTCGAGCGTCCAGCCCATCAGGGTGCCGTCCTTCACGATGTCGCGGGCGCGGGTCGCCAGACCTTCGCCATCGAAGGGGCGCGAGCCGGAAAGGCGCGGGCGGTGGGGGTCCTCGGTCAGCGAAAGGCCGGCGGGCAGCACCGCCTTGCCCATGCCGTCCCTGAGCCACGAGGCGCCGCGCACGATGGCGCCGCCGTTCGTTGCCGACAGAAGATGGCCGATCAGGCTGCCGGCAATGCGTTCGTCGAACAGGACCGGGAAGCTGCCGGTCGCGGGCTTGCGCGCGCCCGCCCGTGCGACGGCGCGTTCGCCCGCGAGCCGGCCGATGTCCTCGGCCGAGGGCAGGTCGGCGCCCCAGGCGCGCGATTCTGCGGCCCAGTCACGCTCCATCCCCAGCCCCTCGCCGGTAATGGCCACCGCCGAGATCGAGCGCGAGGACCGGCCATAGCCGCCCTGAAAGCCGTTCGTGCCGGCCATGTGGATGCGCCGGCGCGCAAAAGATGCGGATGCGGCGTCCATCTGGCTGACGCCGGCGACCGACAGGGCGGCGGCCTCGGCCGCGCGCGCGTCACGCTCAAGGTCCGCTGCCGTCGGGTCGGCCGCCGGATCGTCAAGCTCGAGCCCGCCGCCGTCGCGGACGGCAGCCAGGTCCGACGGATCGGCCAGCCCGAGGCTTTCGTCCAGCGGCGCTTCGCGCGCCATGGCGACGGCGCGCTCGGCCATGTCGGCAATCGTGCGGGCCGAGAGGTCAGAGGCCGAGACGGCCGCCTGCCTCTTGCCGACCATGACCCTCAGGCCGATCTCGATCCCCTCGGACCGTTCGGCCTGTTCCAGGACGCCCTGCCGCACGTCGACCGAGATCGCGGTGCCATCGACCGCCATTGCGTCCGCTTCGGTCGCACCCGCCGCCTTTGCCGCCTTCAAGAGCGCTTCCGTCAGATCGCCCAGCCTGTCCGTCATGTCGGTCCCCCGTTCAACGCCCCAGACATAGGGTGTGCCGCGCGCAGAAGAAAGGCCGCCCGCGCTGGCGGACGGCCCCTTGTTCGTGCCCTGGAAGGCCGATCAGCCCATCTTCTGGCCGTTCACATACATGCCGTCGTCCTTGAACTCGATCGTGGTCTTGACCGCGTCATCGCCCGCCGGAACGGTGAACATGCCCAGCATCATCTTGTAGCCCATGACCTGATCCGAGGGCAGCAGGCCCATGGACGAGAGCGTGTCCATCAGCCTGGTCGCGCCGGTGAGCGACAGGTCCATCTTGCCGGTGGGCTTGGGGGCCGGGCCCGAGTTGTCGAAGGTGAAATCGCCGGTCCCGGTCAGGTCGGCGCCCAGCGCCTTGACCTGAAGGGCATTGATCTTGGCCGCTTCTGCCTCGAACGGCGGGCTCGTCGTGGCGCCGTCGCCGACCTTGTGGGTCTTTTCGAACTCGGCCATCTGCGCCTCGTCGAAAATGTCGACCAGCGGCTTCAGCTGGGCCGACAGGTCCAGAAGGATGTTCGCCGGATCGTGCGGCAGCTTGCCTTCGGCGTCGAACATCTTCCACAGCGAATCAGAGATCTGCAGGCCGTCGATGTTCAGCTTCAGGGCTGCGGGCTGGGCCGTATCGGACTTCATGATCGGCATGGCGAAGGATGAGCCGACCTTGGCGACGGACAGGTCGACCGGCATCGGCATGGGGCCGGATATGGCAACCTTGAGGTCTTGCAGCGCGCTGTCGCCGCTCAGGCCCTGCTTCGACATGGCGAAGGTCGAGGTCTGCGCCCCGCCCGACAGGTCCGCGTCAACCTTGCCGTCCGGCCCGTCGGCCGAGATCTTGCCGGTCATCGAGGTGGCAGCGACCGAATAGTTGATGTCGAACCCGCCAGCGATAGCCTTGCCGATGTCCGTCACCCCCGCAAGCGGCGACACGAAGTTGGCCTTTCCCGACAGGCCGGCAATGCCGATATCGGCATTCACCTTGCTGCCTTTTTCGTCCATGCCCTCGACGATGATCGACAGGGCCTGCACTGTGCCGCTGCCGTCGCCCTTGCGCATCGTGCCGTCGGTCTTGACCGCGGTCAGGGCGTCAAGGCCAGTCATTTTCACCGTCACATCGACCGACTGCGGTGCATCGGCAGGCGCGCCTTTCGGGGGAACGATCGTCAGCGACGCGCCGAATTCGGCCGCAGTCGTTTTGAGCACCAGATCTTCGGGCGTGCCGCTGACGTTGTTGACGTAGCCTTGCTGGGTCAGGTTGATGGTCTGCACGATGGGCGGGCCCTTTTCGGGCGTGATCGTCGTGGTCGCAGTCGATTTTTCGGGCATCGTCACATCGACCGAACCGTCGCCCTTGTCGGTCAGGCGCACCTCATCCAGGACCAGTTCGCTGACGACCTTGCCGTCCCTGCTGGCGGTGGCCGTCACTTTCTTCAGGACCAGAGCTGCACCATCGCGTGATTCGGTCGCGGTGATCGTCGACCCCATCGAGGCGCTGTAGTCCTTGTAGGCCTGCCAGACCTGTTCCGGCGTTATGTCAGCGCGTGCGAGCGTCGCGCACATCACCGCGCTGACAAAGACCGCAGCGCCAAAGGGTTTCGCAAATGTCATCTTCAACCTTTCCGGCAGCTTTCTGCCCATCTTTGGGCGCAACGGGCCCGTGCACAATCACCGGGGGCACACTGGCATTCCGGAGCTCAACGGTGCTTATATGTGTCGGAAATCGGCGGAAATAGGGCAAGAGATGATTGAGCTGGAAACGGAGGGCGGAGTCTGGATCGCGACGATCCGCCGACCGGACAAGGCCAACTCGCTGACCGCCAGGATGCTGGCCGATCTGGGCGACATCGCGCGGCGGGCGAAGGGGCAGGCGCGGGCGCTGGTCCTGACCGGCGAGGGTCGGGTCTTTTCGGCCGGAGCGGACCTCGACGAGGCGCGGGCGGGGCTTGCGACATCGCCCCTGTGGGAAGATCTGTCGGGGGCCATTGCCGCGCTGCCCTGCCTGACGATCGCCGCGCTGAACGGCACGCTGGCCGGGGGAGCGTTCGGCATGGCGCTGGCCTGCGACCTGCGCCTGTCGGTGCCCGAGGCGCGGTTTTTCTACCCGGTGATGCGGCTCGGCTTCCTGCCGCAGCCGTCGGACCCGGGGCGTCTTGCGGCGCTGGTCGGTCCGGCGCGGGCGTCGCTGCTGCTGATGGCGGGCGCGAAGGTCGAGGCGCCCGAGGCGCTGGCCTGGGGACTGGTGGACCGGCTGGTGGCGCCGGACGCCCTTCTGGCCGAGGCGCGGGCGCTGGCCGCTGACGCCCTGGCGGCCGATCCTGGCCATGCGGCGGCGATCAAGGCGATGATCCGGCCCATGCGAGCGGCCTGAGGGGGATCATGGCGCGCTCGCTCGCCTTGGGGCTTTACCTGATGCTCGCCGACCGGGGCGCGCCCGATGTCCGCCCTCCGCGCCCGCGCCGGCCCGACGGCCCGCTGCTGTGGGTCAATGCCGCGACCGGCACCCGGCCCGAGGCGATGGACCAGCTGATGCGCGGGCTGGCGGCCAGCCGGCCGGGGCTTGCGGTCCTTGTGACCTCGGAAGCGACCCCGCCGCCAGAGGGCGTCGATTGTCTGACCGACCTGCCGCCCCCCGACCGGGGGCCGTCGGTGCGGGACTTCCTGGACCACTGGCGGCCCGACGCGGCGCTGTTCCTTGGCAGCGACCTGCCGCCCGCGCTGGTGACAGAGGCGCATGAGCGGCGCCTGCCGATGATCCTGGCCGATGCGCAGCTCGACCCCGGCGCCACCAGCTTCTGGCGGCGGGGGATGGTCGCGTCGGTGCTGGCGCGGTTCGACCGGATCCTTGCGCGGGATACGGCGAGCGCCATGGCCCTGCAACGGCTGGGCGGGCGGTCGCTGCCGGTCGAGCGCGCGGGCCATATCGAGGCGGTCCCCGACCCCCTGCCCTGCAACGAGGCCGAACGCGAGGTGATGGCCGACCTGCTGTGCGCGCGCCCCGTGTGGTTCGCCGCCGCCTGCCCCGAGGCAGAGGAAGAGGCGGTCATCGCCGCCCATATCCATGCGATGAGCCATGCGCACCGGCTGCTTCTGATCCTGGCGCCGACCGATCCGGCGCGGGTCGAGCCCCTGATCCAGCGCCTGACGGACGAGGGGCTGATCGTCGCCGCCCGCGCCCGCGACGAAGAGCCCGACCCCGAGGTGCAGGTCTACCTGACCGACGGGCCGACGGAGATGGGGCTCTGGTATCGGCTCGCGCCCGTCACCTGGCTTGGCGGCAGCCTTGCGGGGCCGGCGATCCGCAATCCTGCGGAACCGGCGGCGCTGGGTTCGGCCATCGTCCATGGGCCGGCGGGCGAGCCCTATTCCCCGGCGCTCGAACGGCTGGCAGAGGCGCGGGCGACGCTTGGGGTCCAGCGGGCTGCGGACCTGCCGGGGGCGATCGCCGAGCTGATCGCGCCGGACAAGGCGGCGCTTCTGGCGGCGAATGCCTGGGTTGCGACCTCGGCCGGGGCCGAGGCGGTGGACCGGATCGTGGGGGCGACGCTTTCGGCGCTCGACCGGGCCGTCTGATGCGTGCGCCTGCTTTCTGGAACCGTCCGCCCGGCGTCCTTGCGTGGCTTCTGTCGCCCTTCGGCGCGCTTTACGGCCGGGCGACGGCGCGGCGGCTGGCGGGGGCAGAGCCTTTCAAGGCTGGCGTGCCGGTGATCTGCGTCGGCAACCTGAGTGCCGGGGGGACGGGCAAGACGCCGACGGTCATGGCGCTGGTGCAGATGCTGGGCGCGCGGGGGCGCGCGGTGCATGTGGTCAGCCGGGGGCATGGTGGGCGGCTGACCGGGCCGGTCCGGGTCGATCCGGCGCGGCACACGGCGGCAGATGTGGGGGACGAGCCCCTGCTTCTGTCGGCCTTCGCGCCGGTCTGGATCGGCCGCGACCGGGCGGCGGCGGCACGCGCGGCGGTGGCGGCGGGGGCCGAGGTCATCGTGATGGACGACGGCCACCAGAACGGCGGCCTTGCCAAGGACCTGACGCTGATCGTCGCCGACGCGGCGCAGGGCTTCGGCAACGGCTTCTGCCTGCCCGCCGGCCCCTTGCGCGAGCCCGTGGCGGTCGGGCTGGCCCGCGCCGACCTCTTGCTGACGCTCGGCCCCGCCCCCGCGCAAGGTGCCTTCACCGACCGCTGGGGCCCGCAGGTGACGCTGCCGCGCCTGACGGGCCGGGTCGAGGTGCTGGCGACGGGGATGGACTGGGACGGCCTGCCGGTCCTTGCCTTCGCCGGGATCGGCCAGCCGGAGAAGTTCTTTGCCACGCTTCGCGGCCTTGGCGCGCAGATCATCCGGGCCGAGGGGTTTGCCGACCACGCGCCCTATTCGGCGGCGATGATCCAGCGGCTTCAGGCCGACGCGCGGCGGATGGGGGCGCAGCTGGTGACCACGGAAAAGGATGCGGTGCGGCTGCCCGAAGGCGTGCGTCCGCAGGTGCTGACGCTGCCGGTCAGGCTGACCTTCGACGACCCCGCGGCCCTTGTGGCAGCACTCGGCCGGCTGGGGCTTTAGCGCGCCCAGGTCGGGTGGAAGAGGCCGGCGGGCGAGAGGGTGAAGATCTCGCACCCCGTCGCGGTCACGCCGACGGCATGTTCGAACTGGGCCGACAGGCTCTTGTCGCGGGTCACGGCGGTCCAGTCGTCGGCCAGCACCTTCGTTTCGGGCCGGCCGAGGTTCACCATGGGCTCGATGGTGAAGAACATGCCTTCCTCGAGCCGCGCGCCCGTGCCGGGGCGACCGTAGTGCAGGACGTTCGGCGCGGCGTGGAAGACCCGGCCAAGACCGTGGCCGCAGAAGTCGCGCACGACGGACATGCGGTTGGCTTCGACATAGGTCTGGATGGCGTTGCCGATGTCGCCGAAGGTGGCGCCGGGGCGCACGACCTCGATCCCGCGCATCAGGGCGTCGTGGGTGACCTGGATCAGCCGTTCGGCCTTGCGGCCCAGATCGCCCGCCACATACATCCGGCTCGTGTCGCCGAACCATCCGTCGACGATCACGGTCACGTCGATGTTCAGGATGTCGCCGTCCTTCAGGACCTTCGGCCCCGGAATCCCGTGGCAGACGACGTGATTGACCGAAATGCAGCTGGCGTGCTGATAGCCGCGATAGCCGATGGTGGCCGAGATGACGCCGAGCCGCTCGACTTCGGCCCGGATGAAATCGTCCAGGATCTCGGTCGTCGTGCCCGGTTCGACCAGCGCTGCGACACGGTCGAGGATGCCGGCCGCGACCTGTCCGGCGCGGTGCATGCCTGCGAAATCGGCCGCCTCGTGCAGCCGAATGCCGTCCTTCGTCACCCGGCCCTGCGCGTCGTCCACCCGGCTCTCCTTCTTCATCGCCCCTAGATAGTGCGGCTTTTCGCTCTTGGCCAGCCTGCCCGGGCGCGCCTATACCCGTCGCAAAGGAGGTCCGTCATGCCAAACCCCACCGCCGCGATCCTGGTGATCGGCGATGAAATCCTGTCGGGCCGCACGCGCGATGCGAACCTGCACTACCTTGCGGGCGAGCTGACGCGGGTCGGGATCGACCTGACCGAGGCGCGCGTCGTGCCGGACCGGACCGGGGCGATCGTCGCGGCGGTCAATGCGCTCAGGGCCGGGCATGACCATGTCTTCACCTCGGGCGGGATCGGGCCGACGCATGACGACATAACGTCGGACGCCATCGCGCAGGCCTTTGGTGTGCCGATCTCTGTGCGCGGGGATGCGCGCGCGATCCTTCAGGCGCATTACGACCGGTCGGGGATCGTGCTGAACGAGGCGCGGCTTCGCATGGCGCGGGTGCCGGACGGTGCGACGCTCATCGACAATCCGGTGTCGGCGGCGCCCGGCTTCACCCTCGGCAACGTGCATGTGATGGCCGGCGTGCCCGACATCTTCCGCGCCATGGTCGCCTCGGTCCTGCCGACGCTGACCGGGGGACGGCCGGTCCTGTCGCAGACGCTGCGGGTGATGAAGGGCGAGGGCACGATCGCAGCACCCCTTGCCGCGCTGGCGGCCGAGTTCGACGACCTGACATTCGGGTCCTACCCCTTCGTGCGCGACGGGGCCTATGGCTCCAATCTTGTCGTGCGCGGGCAGGATGCGGGGCGGCTGAGTGCGGCGATGATGCGCATGGTCGCGACCTTCGGGCCGGGTGCGGAATGAGGGCGGCCGGGCTACTGGAGCTGATGGAGCCGGGCTGGCCTGCGGCATCGACGCAGGTCGTCGGGCCGTGGCTGGTGCGCGAGGGCCGGGGCGGCGGACGGCGGGTGTCATCGGCGAGCGTGTCGGGTCCGGGGGCCGAAACGCCCGAGGCGCTGGCGGCGGCCGAGGCGCAGCACGCCCGGTTCGGCCAGCGGCCGGTCTTTCGCCTGACGCCAGAGGATGTGGCGGCCGATGCCGCAGCCGATGCGGCGCTCGCCGCGCGCGGCTACCGGGTGGAAGAGCCTTCGATCCTGCGCACCGCGCCCCTGCCGGCCGAGGGGCCGGAGCGGCTGACGGCCTTCCCCCTCTGGCCGCCGCTCGCCATCACGGTCGAGATCTGGGAGGCCGGCGGGATTGGTGCTGCGCGGCGGCAGGTCATGGACCGCGCGGCGGGTCCGAAGGCCGCGATCCTTGGCCGCGTCGAGGATCGGGCGGCGGGCGCGCTTTATGCCGTGGTGACGGGCGACTGGCTGATGGTCCACGCGCTTCATGTCGAGCCGGGCCTGCGGCGGAAGGGTCTGGCGCTGAACCTGATGCGCGGGGCTGCGGCCTGGGGCCGGGACCAGGGCGCGGGCCGGATCGCGCTTGCGGTGACAGAGGCGAATGCGGGCGCGAACGCGCTTTATGACCGGATGGGGTTCGACCGGGCCGGGCGCTATCACTACAGGGTCAAGGGATGAGGGCGCCTGGCCTGACTTTGTGGCTCTCACTGGGCCTCTGCGCGCTCGCCGGGGCCGCCATGGCCGAGGTGCCGCCCCTGAGCCTGCCCGGCAAGGTCACGGACACCGGCGCCGCGCATGTGTCCCATGCCGCGCTGCGCCTGCCGGTCGGCGCCTGGGACAATGGCCGGGTGCCGGTGATCGACCTGTCGGGCGCGCTCGACCAGCAGGCCTGGCGGATCGAGGGCGCGTCAGAGGATACGCTGGCGCTTCTGGCGCAGCTGACTGCCGATCTGGGCCGGCAGGGCTTCACGCCGATCTTTTCCTGCGCGACCGACGCCTGCGGCGGCTTCGATTTCCGCTATGCTGCGCCGATCCTGCCAGAGCCGCAGATGCATGTGGACCTGGGCGATTTCCGCTATCAGGCCCTGGTCAAGGGGACCGGCCAGTCGGCGGTCTATGCCGCACTCGTGGTCAGCCGGTCGGGGGCCACGGCCTTTGTCCAGCTCTTGACGCTGGCGCAGGGCGAGGGGGCGGCGGCGTCCACGACGACGACGACGGCTACGGCGACAGAGGCTCCGTCTGCGGCTCCGTCTGCGGCTACGTCTGCGGCTCCGACTGCGGCTCCGTCCGACATCGGCCAGGCGCTCGACCGGGACGGCCATGTGGCGCTGGACGGCCTGGCCTTCGCTTCCGGGTCCGCCACGCTCGGGCCCGGGCCCTATGGCTCGCTCGCGGCGCTGGTAGCCTGGATGGCGGCCAACCCGACCGGGCGGCTGGCGATCGTCGGCCATTCCGACACGTCCGGCAACGCGGCGGCGAACCGCACCCTGTCGCTGGCCCGCGCGCAGGCGGTGCGCGACCGGCTCATCACGCTTGGCATCGCGCCCGGGCGGCTGACGGCGGACGGGATCGGCGACCTGGCGCCGCTGACGACCAATGCGACCGAAGAGGGGCGGCAGAAGAACCGCCGGGTCGAGGCGGTGGTGGCTTCGGCAAGCTGACGGCCTCAGCCCTTCAACTGGCTGTCCACATAGGCCGCGCAGACCCGGCGCGCGGTGTCGAAATCGGCCTTGTTGCGATTGACCAGGAAGCGCCAGGAATAGCCGTCGACAAGGGCGATCATGCCGTCGACGGCATCGGCGACCCGGTTGGCGGGGATGGCCTGGCGGAAGGCAAAGCCGATGTTCGAGCGGAATCGGCGTTCCAGCATCCGATTGATCCGGCGCAGGGGTTCTGACGCGCCGTCCTGGAAGATCAGGCCGAATTGCAGCCAGGCCATCTGCACCTCGGGCTCATAAAGCTGGGGGTCGAAATTGCTGCCGATGATGGCCAGCAGGCGTTCCTGCGGCGTGGCGTTCGCGGGCAGGCGGCGCAGAAGCTCGCGCCGCACAAGGCTGGTGATCCGCAGAAGCGTCAGGGCCAGAAGCTCATCCTTGCCGTCGAAATAGTGGCTGACGAGCGCGGGCGACATGTCGGCGCGGCGGGCGATGGTGGCCAGCGTCGCCCCGGTCACGCCTTCCTTTGCGATGACCGAGATGGCGGCCTGCACCAGCTCTTCGCGCCGGATCGTGCTGAGTGACTTTCGCAATAGGCCAAGATCCCCGGATCCGCCGTTCTGACGCAGTTTGCGCGACATAGGGTCGAATTTCAAGGCCGTTGGCTGGCCAGTTAGTATGTTGACTGGCTAACCAATCTTTGATCTGATACCGGTGCGCTTCGGAGGTTGGACACGTGCAGAACCTGGACACCGTTGCCATCGGCCCCGGGGGGGTCGTCGACAAGGCCGGCACGCGGGTGATCGAGACGGTCTGGGTTCCGATGCCGGACGGACGGCGCCTGGCGGCGCGGCTTTTCCTGCCGACGGGGGCCGGAAAAGTGCCGGTAATCTTCGAATATATCCCCTACCGCCGGCGCGACGGGACGCGGTTCGGCGATGACCAGACCTTCCTGTGGTTTGCCGCTCATGGCTATGCCGGTGCGCGGGTCGACATAGCGGGCACCGGCGATTCCGATGGGCTGATCGGCGACGAATATATCGCGCGCGAGCAGGAGGATGCGGTCGCCATCATCTCCTGGCTTGCGGCGCAGGACTGGTGCAGCGGGGCCGTGGGCATGCTCGGCCATTCCTGGGGCGGCTTTTCGGGGCTGCAGGCGGCGGCGCTGCGGCCACCTGCGCTGAAGGCCGTGATCAGTGTCTATTCCACCGACGACCGCTATGCCTGCGATGCGCATTACATGGGCGGTTGCCTGATCGACAACCAGTTCAGCTGGGGCGGCGCCTTCTTCAACTACCTGGCGCTGCCGCCCGACCCGGCGGTGGTCGGGCAGGACCGCTGGCGTTCGATGTGGCAGGAGCGGATCGCCGACGCGATCCTGCCGCCGGCCGAATGGCTTCGACACCAGCGCCGCGACGCCTTCTGGAAGCACGGTTCGGTCTGCGAGGATTTCGGCGCTATCCGGTGCCCGGTCCTTGCGGTCGGCGGCTGGCTCGACGGCTATACGCGCACCGTCTTCAACCTGGTCGAAAACCTGAAGGCCCCCTGCAAGGGCATCGTCGGTCCCTGGGGCCACAAGATGCCCGAGATCGGCTTCCCCGGCCCCGCGATCGGCTTTCTGCAAGAGGCGCTGCGCTGGTGGGACCATTGGCTGAAGGGCGTGGCGAACGGGGTGGGCGAGGACCCCGACATGCGGCTTTACCTGATGGACGAGCTGACCCCCGATCCGGTTGCCGACACACGGCCGGGGCGGTGGCTGGCCCTTGACGACTGGCAGGCGGAAAGGCCCGCTGTGCAGCGGTTTACGCCGGGGGCCGACGGGCGGCTTGCACGGGGCGCGACGGCGGTGGGCGCGACGGCGGTCGCGGGCCTGCGCCAGATCTGTTCGCCCCTGACCATCGGGCAGGCGGCGCAGGACTGGTGCCCCTATGGTCAGGGCCGCGTTGCCGCCGACGGGGCGTCGGACCAGCGGGCGGATGACGGCATGTCGCTGACCTTCGACCACGGGCCCCTGACCGAGCCCTTGCAGATCCTCGGCACCGGCTGGGCGCGGCTTCGGATCGCGGCGGACCGGCCGCAGGCGCTGGTTGCCGTGCGGCTGACCGACGTGGCGCCGGATGGCACCTCGACGCTTGTGACCTTCGGCGTCCTGAACCTGACGCACCGCGACAGCGACGAATGCCCCGAGGCGCTGGAGCCCGGCCGGTTCTATGACGTGGCGGTGGAACTCAAGCCCGTGGGCCAGACCATTCCCGCCGGCCATTCGCTGCGGCTGGCGGTATCGTCGGCCTACTGGCCGATGCTCTGGCCCTCGCCCGAACTGGTGACGCTGACGCTCGACCCTGCGGAAAGCGCGCTCGACCTGCCGCTGCTGGCCCCGGGCGCCGCGCGGGAGGCCACGCCCTTCGGCCCGGCGGTGCAGGCCGACGCGGGCCCTTCGACGGTGCTCACGCCCGGCCGGCAGACCCGCGAGCGGCGGACGGATGTGGCGACCGGGCTCATGACACTGACCGCCTTCAGCGACGACGGGGTCGAGCGCATCGACGAGATCGGGACCGAGATCGCGGCGACGCACCGGAAGACCATGATCGTCGCGCCGGCCGACCCGACTTCGGCGCAATATGTCTCGGAATATTTCAGCAGCTTCCATCGCGACGACTGGGATGCGAGCCTGGAAGCGGACTTCAAGATCACCTGCACCACGACCGACTTTCACCTGACCGGCTGGCTTGTGGCGCGCGAGGGCGGCACGATCCTGGCCGAGCGCCAGTTTTCCGAGACGATCCCCCGCGACCAGGTGTGAGCCAAAGCCCCCCTTCCCCAAGAGCGAAAGGACCGATGCCATGACATCCGATTTCAGCCGACGCCACTTCCTCTTGACCTCTGCCGCAGCCGGGCTCGTGCCCTTTGCCCTGGGCCTGCCTGCCGCCCGCGCCGCGGCTGGCGGGACGGTCACGCTCAGGCTCGGGGACGACCTCAGCAACCTCGACCCCGCCTATCGCGTCGGCACGGTCGAGGGGAACATCCTGCGCGCGGTCTGCCAGCAGCTGGCGAGGTTCAAGCCGGGCTCGCTTGACTGGGAGCCGGACGCGGCAAAGACCATCACGCAGAATTCCGACACCGAGATCGAGTTCGAGCTGAACCCCGGCCAGATGTTCCACGGCGGCTATGGCGAGATGACGGCCGAAGACGTGAAATTCAGCTTCGAGCGCTTCACCAAGCCCGACAAGACCGGCGCCATGGTGCCCTATGCCGACGATTTCGCCGCACTCGACCATGTCGAGGTGACGGGCACCTACACCGGCAAGCTGATCCTGAAGAACCCGGCGCCGGCGATCTGGACCATCGGCATCTGCGACGCGTCCGGCACCATCCTGTCGAAGAAGGCGTTCGAGGCGCTGGGCGACAAGGTGGCGACGCAGGCGATCGGCACGGGCCCTTACCTTTTCAAGGAGTGGAAGGCGCGCGAGCATGTGATCCTGGCCGCGAACCCCGACTACAAGGGCGCCGACACGGCCCCCTTCGCCGAACTGACGCTGAAGCCCATCGTCGAGAACCGGACAGCACTTCTGGCGCTGATGGCGGGCGAGGTGGCACTGACCGAGACCGACGTGACGGCCGAAGACGAATTGGCCAAGGCCAAGGCGAACGGGATCGAGACGCTGAAGATCGACGGGATCGACTATACCTGGATCGCCATCAACGTCCAAAAGGGGCCGCTCGCCGACCTGAAGGTGCGGCAGGCGATCCGGCTTGGCATCGACGTGCAAAGCATCCTGGAGGGGGCCTATGGCGGCAAGGTCGGGCGGGCCAACGCGCTTCTGGCGCCCGCGCTTCTGGGCTACTGGGCCGACGCGCCGGTCTACAACCGCGACCCGGCGGCGGCCAAGGCGCTTCTGGCCGAGGCGGGGCAGACCGGCATTTCGCTGACCTTCACCTGCCTGAACGACGCCATCTCGCAGGCCACCGCGCAGATCGTGCAGGCGAACCTTGCCGAGATCGGCATCACCCTGACGATCAACGCCATCGACCCCGGCGCCTATTGGGCCATGGGTTCGGGCGATGCGTCCAAGGACCTGGACCTGACGCTGATCCCCTATACGTCGAAGTTCGATCCGGGCTTCCAGACCCAGTGGTTCGTCAGCGCGCAGGTCGGCGTCTGGAACTGGCAGCGCTGGAAAAACGCAGAGTTCGACACGCTGCACAAGGAAGCGGGCTCGACGCTGGACAAGGCCGTGCGGCAAGAGAAATATGTGCGGATGCAGCAGCTTCTGGACGAAAGCGCCTCGTGCGTCTGGATCACGCACGGCGCGCACCTCTTCGGCTATGCCAAGACGTTGAAGCCCGTGATGCTGCCTGACGGCACTGACTGGCAGTTGCGCGACTTCGCCCCCGCATGAGCGAGGCCCTCGGGATCATCTGGCGGCGGGTGCTGACCGGCGCGCTGACGGTTGTTGGCGCCATCACGCTTCTGTTCCTGTTGATCCGGTTCGTCCCGGGGGACCTGGCGAGCATCCTTTACGGGCCGCGCGTGACCGATGCGTTGCGCGCGTCGCTGGCCGAGCGGATGGGCACCGACCAGCCGCTGCCGGTCCAGCTTGTCCTCTTCCTCTCGCATGCGGTGCGGGGGGATTTCGGGATCAACGTCATCTCTGGCCGCCCGATCCTGGACGAGATCCTGGGCGTCCTGCCGAACACGCTGGCGCTGGCCTTTTCGGCGCTTGGGCTGAGCCTTCTGATCGGGTTTCCCCTTGGCGCGCTTGCGGCGGTGCGGCCGGGATCGCTTGCCGACCGCATCCTTGGCGTGCTGTCGGTCGTCCTTATCACGACACCCAGCTTCGTGGTGGCGATCCTGCTTCTGCTGGTCTTTTCGTTGGCGCTCGACTGGCTGCCGGTCGCGGGTGCGGGCACGCCGGGCGACCCGGTCGACCAGCTTGCGCACCTGATCCTGCCCACTACGGCGCTGGCCGTCGGCTGGATCGGCTACCTGGCCCGGCTGGTGCGCGCCTCGCTTCTGGAGGTGCTGGCCGAGGCGCATGTGCGCACGCTCAGGGCCTATGGCGTGCCGGAATGGCGCGTGATCCTGATCTACGCGCTGCGCCCCGCACTGATCCCGGTCGTCGCGATCCTTGGCATGGCGCTTGGCGACCTGATCGGGGGCGCGCTCTTTGCCGAGCTGATCTTCGGGCGGCCGGGGCTTGGCACGCTGGCCTACAACGCCGTCGTCTCGCGCAACTTCGCGGTGGTGCAGGCGACGACGACGGTGATCGTCTTGGTCTATGTCACGGCAAACATCGCCGTCGACATCCTGAGCGGCCTGATAGACCCGCGCTTTCGCCGGACCGAAGGCGAGGCGGCGCGGTGAGGGGGTTTGCGGGCCGCATCTGGCGAGAGAGGGGCGGCAGGACGGGTGTCCTGCTGGTGGCGCTGGTCCTGTTCATCGCGCTGATCCTGCCCTTCGCCACCCCCGACCCGAACAAGATCGACGTGCCGGCGCGGTTCCTGCCGCCGTCGCTCCACCATCCGCTCGGCACCGACAACCTGGGCCGTGACCTCTTGGCGCGTGTGACGGTCGGCACACGGTCGGCGCTCTGGATCGCCTGCGTGGTCATTGCGCTGTCGATGGCGGGGGGGCTGGCGCTCGGCGTCATCGCAGCACTTTCCGGCCGCCTGGTGGATCGGCTGGTGACCGGCTTTTGCGACATCGTCAGCGCCTTCCCGAGCTATATCCTGGTCTTCTCGCTGGTGGCACTTTACGGCGCGGGGCTCGGCAAGCTGGTGGTCGCCATAGCGCTCGCCTTCCTGCCGCAGTTTGCGCGGATCACGCGCAGTCAGGCGCTGACGCTGCGGCACCGGCCGTTCATCGAATCCGCCCGCCTGATGGGGTTGCCGGCCACCACCATCATCCGCCGGCACGTGCTGCCGAACATCGTCGGGCCGGTCATCGTGCTGGCCAGCATGAACATCCCGTCGGTCATCACGACCGAGGCGGCCATGTCCTTCATCGGCCTTGGCGTGCAGCCGCCGCAGACCAGCCTCGGGACGCTGATCCGGGACGGATATGTCTTCCTTGACCAGTCCTGGTGGCCCATCATCGGCGCCGTCGCGGTCCTGGCCATCGCGACGCTTGGCTGCACGCTTCTGGGCGAGGCGCTGCGCGATGTGGTCGACCCCAAGCTGAGGCGAGAGCCGTGACCGATAGTCCCCCCATCGCGCTTCAGGGCCTGTCCGTCGACTTCCTGTCGGCGGGCGAGCCGCCGGCCCGCGCGCTCAGGGACGTGTCGCTGACTATACCGCCGCGCTCGATCGTCGGGCTGGTGGGGGAATCTGGCAGCGGCAAGTCGACGGTGGCGATGGCGATGATGGGGCTTCTGGCGCCGAACGCGCGCGTGGGCGCAGGGCGGATCGACGTCGGCGCGCGCAGGATCGACTGCACCGACGGTGCGGCGCTTGCCGGCCTGCGCGGGCGGGACTTCGCCATGGTGTTCCAGGACCCGTCGGCCTCGCTCAACCCGACCTTCACCATCGGCGCGCACCTGCACGAGGTGCTGCGGACCCGGTCGCCGGGGGCAACCCGCGCCGAACGGCAGGAGCGCGCCATCGAGGCCCTGCGCACCGTCGGCATCGACCGGCCGGACGCGCGCATGCGCAACCATCCGCACGAGCTGTCGGGCGGCATGCGCCAGCGCGTCGTCATCGCCATGGCGCTTCTTGCCCGCCCGCGCCTTCTGATCGCGGACGAGCCGACGACCGCGCTCGACGTGACGGTCGAGGCGCAGGTGATGGCCGAAATCGTCGCGCTGCGCGACCAGATCGGCTGTTCGATCCTGCTGATCACCCATTCGCTGGGGTTGGTCGCGCGCTACTGCGACCATGTGTCGGTGATCTATGCGGGCGAGGTGCTGGAATATGGCCCGGTGGCCGAGGTGGTGCGCGCACCCGCCCACCCCTATTCGGCCGACATTTTCGCCTGCGACATCGAGATCGACGCCCCCCGCGCGCCCGCCGCCGCCGATCAGCGCTTCCGCATCATACCGGGCAACCTGCCCTCCTTGCGCGACCTGCCCGCGGCCTGCATCTATGCGCCGCGCTGCCGCAAGGCGGTGCCGGCCTGCATGGCGGGCCACCCCGCCCTTCTGCCCCTGACCGATGAGCCCGAGCGAGAGACGCGATGCATCCTGGCGCGGTAATGCCCGATCCCCTGGCGATCGAGGTCGCGGGCGTGACCGTCGATTTCACGGGCATGCGCGCGCTCGACGGCGTCAGCCTGGCCGTACCGACGGCGGGGTGCTTCGGCATCGTCGGGGAAAGCGGGTCAGGGAAAAGCACGCTTCTGCGCACCATCCTCGGCCTGCAAGGGCCGACCCGGGGCGAGGTCAGGATCGAAGGGGTGTTGCAGCCCCATCGCCGCGACTTTCGCGCCCAGGCGCGGCTGGTGCAGCCGATCTTTCAGGACCCGGCCCTGTCGCTGTCGCCCCGGCGGCGCGTCGGCCAGTCGCTGGACGAGGTGGGGGAGGCCCTGGGCGAGCCGCGCGACGCCCTGCGCGCGCGGCTCGGCGGTGTCTTCGAGCGGCTGGGCCTGCAAATGCCGGTGCTGGACCGCTATCCCCACCAGATCAGCGGCGGGCAGGCGCGCCGCGTGGCCATCGCGCGCGCGCTCCTCTTCCAGCCGCGCGTCCTGATCGCGGACGAGCCGACGGCGGGGCTCGACGTGTCGGTGCAGGGCGACCTTCTGAACCTTTTGCAGGAAATCCGGGCGGCGACGGGGGTCACGCTCTTGATCGTCAGCCACAACCTGGCGGTCATCCGGCTGATCGCCGACCGGGTCGCGGTCATGCAGGGCGGCCATATCGTCGAAGAGGGCGACAGCCGGTCGGTCTTCGACGCGCCCCGGTCGGACTATACCAGGACGCTGATCGCCTCCTGGCCGCGCGGGCAGCCGGTGGAGGCGACCGGGTAGGCGGAGTAGACTGGGGGGCCCCGCTTCGCGCAGGGCCCCGTGCCCGTCGGCCCGAAGGCCTCAGTTCATCCCCAGCGCCGCCTTCACCACCGGCAGGCCGTCCTTGCCGTCAAGCGTCGTGACGCCCGCCAGCCATTTGTCCAAGAGCTCGGGCGACTTCGCCATCATCGCCTTGGCGGCGTCCTGCGGCTCGGCGCCATCGGTCATGATCATGCGCATGCCCTGGTTTTCGTAGTCGATGTTGAACACGAGCTGCGACAGGAACTTCGCCACGTTCGGGCAATCCTCGCGGTAGCCGGGGCGGGCCAGCGTGTGGACGGTCGAGCTGCCGTAGTCGGGGCCAAACTCCACATCGCCGCCCGTCAGGTAGGTCATTTCATAGTTGATGTTCATCGGATGCGGTTCCCAGCCCAGGAAGACGATGGGCTCCTTCTTCTTCACCGCCCGGTCAAGCTGCGCGAGCATCCCGGCCTCGCTTGATTCCACCACCTGCCAACTGTCGTCGAAACCATGGCGCTTGGCGGTGATCATCTCGAGCAGGGTCTGGTTCGATCCGACCTCGATCCCGTAGATCTTGCCGCCGAACATGTCGCGGTGCTTGGCCAGTTCGTCGAAGCTGGTGATACCCTGATCGGCGACATATTTCGGCACGGCCAGCGTGTACTTGGCGCCCGTCAGGTTCTCGCCCAGGTCCACGACCCAGCCCTTGTCGAAGAACTCCTTGTAGTTCTCGTTCTGGACGGGCCGCCAGTTGCCGAGGAAGGCGTCCATGTTCTTTTCGCGCAGCGAGACATAGGCCACGTCCAGGCCCAGCATCGTCTCGGTCGGCTCGTAGCCCAGCGCGGTCAGGATGGTTTCGGCGGTGGCATCGGTCAGGCGGATGTCGGTCCAGCCCAGGTCGGCCAGGCGCACGGCCTTGCAGCTTTCGCCGTCGGCATGGGCAGAGGTGGCGGCAAGGGCAGAGGCGAGGGCAAGGGGGATGAGATGCTTCATTGGGGTTTCCTGTTGGTTTTTTGGAGGTGGCTTTGGGTCTTTCGGGTCGGCAGGGATATGGTCGTGGCTTGGTCGCCCTTCTTCCGGGGCGTCAGTCGAAGGTGATGACCGAGCGGGCGAAACGGCCCTGCCGCAGCCTGTCGAAGCCTTCGTTGATCTGGTCGAGCGGGATTCGGGCGGCGATCATCCGGTCAAGGTGCAGCCGCCCGGAAAGGTAGAAATCGACATAGCGCGGCATGTCGACGCGAAAGCGGTTCGAGCCCATGTTCGAGCCTTGCAGCCGCCGGTCGTACAGCAGCGCAACGGGGTCGATCTCCAGCCGCTGGCCTTCGGGCACCATGCCGATGACGGTGGCGACGCCTGACGGGGCGAGCATGGCGAAGGCCTGTTCGGCGGTCTTCTTCATGCCCAGCGCCTCGAACGAATAGGCGACGCCGCCGCCGGTCAGGTCGCGCACCGCCTCGACCGGGTCGGTCCGGCTGGCGTCGATCACGTCGGTCGCGCCGAAGTCGCGGGCGAGCGCCAGCTTGTCGGGCTGGATGTCGATGGCGATGATCCGCCCTGCCCCGGCGATGGCGGCGCCGTTGATCGCCGACAGTCCGATCCCGCCGCAGCCGATGACGGCGACGGTCGATCCGACCTCGACGCGCGCGGTGTTGGTCACGGCACCGACGCCCGTCGTCACCGCGCAGCCGATCAGCGCCGCGCGGTCCATGGGCATGTCGGGGCGGATCTTCACCACGGCATGTTCATGGACCAGCATCTGTTCGGCAAAGGCCGACAGCTCGTAAAACTGGTGGATCGGCCGGCCCCTTTGCGCGAGGCGCGGTTCGGCGGTGGCCGGCCTTCGGGTTTCGTCCTGATGGTCGCAATTGTAGGGCCGGCCGGTCGTGCAATAGGCGCAGTGGCCGCAAAAGACCGACAGGCAGGTGATGACGTGATCGCCGGCCTTCAGGCCTGTGACCTCGGAGCCCACCTTCTCGACCACACCTGCCGCCTCGTGCCCAAGGATCGCCGGCGCGTCGAAGGCGTAGAGCCCGTCGATATAGTGCAGGTCCGAATGGCAGAGGCCGACGGCGGCGGTGCGGATCAGGACCTCGCGCGGGCCGGGGTTTGCGATCGACACGGTCTCGATCGTCAGTGGCTGGTGCGGGCCGTGGAAGAGGGCGGCTTTCATCGGGCGTCCTTTGCGGATGGGTCGTGGCGGCTGAGGAAGGCGGCGATCCGGTCGAGTGAGGCGGCGGCCTCGGGCAGGGCGCGGTAGAATTCGAAGACATGCCAGAGCCCCGGCCAGTCCTGCAGGTCGGCGTCGCCGCCCGCTGCGGTGACCGCCCCGGCCAGCGCATGGGCCTGTTCGCGCAGGATGTCGCGGCTGCCGGTCGTGATCATCATCGGCGGCAGGCCGGACAGATCGCCGAACAGGGGCGAAAGCGCGGGCCGGGCCAGGTCGGCGCCCGGTCCACCATAAAGCCGCGCATAGTCGAAGAGGTTCCGCCGGGCGAGCGTCGGGTCGAAGCCGTCATTGGCGGACGGCAGCCCTTGCGTAAGGTCGACCCAGGGCGACAGAAGCGCCATGGCCGCCGGCAGGGGGGCGCCTTCGGCCTTGGCGGCCTGCGCCAGCGCCAGCGCCAGTCCCCCGCCTGCGGATTCGCCGACGAGGAAGGTCGGACCATCGGCGGCGGCGGCGAAGGCGCGCCAGGCCGCCAAAGCATCTTCAAGCGCCGCCGGGTGGCGGTCTTCGGGCGCCAGGCGATAGCGTGGCGCGGCGACGGCAAGGTCGAGGCGCCGGGCGAGCGCGCCGCTGATCGGCAGGTCGGATTCCGGCTCGCCCGTCGCATAGCCGCCGCCGAACAGGTAGAAGACCCGCAGGGGCGCCTGCGGCACATCCCTTGGCGCGACCTTCAGCGCCGGGACCCCGCCCAGCTCGACCTGCGCCAGTTTCATGCCCAGCGCCTTGGCCGTGGCGCGCGCCTCGGCGCCGTAAAGCTGGGCGAACTGCTGGCGGACCTCGGCGATGTTGGCCCCTGACAGGTGCTGCGCGGCGATGGGCAGGTTGTCTTTCAGGAACTGCCGCGCCTCGGGGCTGAGGGCTGCATCCTCGGCCGCGCGGCGGGCGGTGTCGTCGGGCGGCGGGGTCAGGTCATGGCCGGGCAGGCGGCGGTTCAGAAAGCGGTAGAGCAGCGCGCGCGCCCGTTCCGGCGTGAAGGTGACGGGGTTCGCGGCGTTCTGCCACAGCCCGTCGATGAAGATCGTCAGCTCCTCGGCGATCTCGGCGGCCTCGTCCGGGGGCAGGCCCATGCCGGTCAGCGCGTGGCGCAGGTTGCTGAGGAAGCGGCGGTCGAACGTGTGCTCGATGCGTTCAAGGATCGGGAAGGCGCGCATGGTCGAATAGATCGCAAGCCAGGTGCTGACCGCTTCGGGCGTGAGCGTGGTGGGCGAGATCTGCGCCTCGAGCAGCGCCAGAAGCCGGTCCTGCGGTGTCGCGGCCAACGCCAGCCGGCGGCGGATGTCGGCGGTGAACTCGCGATACATGCTGCGGAAGGTTTCCTGAAGCAGCGCGTCCTTGTCGTCGAAATAGTGCGGGATCAGCGCCGGGGCGATCCCGGCCTCTCGCGCGATGCGGTTGACGCTGGCCTGGGCGATGCCGTCGCGGTGAATGCAGACACGGGCGGCCGCGATGATCTGGCGGCGACGGACCGGCTCCATTCCGACTTTCGGCATCCCACATCCTCGTCTGGTGTGAGTCTGATCTAATTATTTTTGTTGTTGCGTTCAATAATAATCTTTGGCGATAGGCAGGCACCCGCCCAAAAACGAAACCGCCGCGCAGCTTGGTGCGGCGCGGCGGGGTCTTGATTGCAAAGGGTCACAGAAAATGGGGACCGCAGAAGCGGCCGGTCCTACCAGAGGTCCGGCCCCTTGTCGGCGAAGGTTTCGGCCAAAAAGTCGATGAAGGCGCGGACCTTGGGCTGGGTGAAGCGGCCCGGCGGGTAGACCGCGTAGATGCCGAGCGTTTCGGCCGGAAGGCCGGGGATCGCCTCTTCGACCATGCCCTGCTTCATCGCGTCGGCGTAAAGGTAGGACGGCAGGTAAGCGATGCCGAGGCCCGAGATCGCGGCGTTCAGAAGCGACTGGCCGTCGTTCACCGTCAGCCAGCCCGCCGTGCGGACCTGGCGCTTTTCGCCCGAGGGCGCGGTGATCTTCCAGACGTTGCCGCTGGCCTGGTTCGAGTAGTGCAGCAGCTTGTGCTCGTTCAGATCGTCGATCTTCTGCGGGCGGCCGTAGCGCTCGAAATAGGCCGGCGAGCCGATCATGCGCTTCGCCGTATCGGTCAGCTTGCGGGCGCGCAGCGTGGAGTCCTCCAGCTCGCCCACCCGGATCGCCATGTCGAACCCTTCAGAGATGAGTTCGACGTAGCGGTTGTTCAGCACCATGTTCACCGTGATCTCGGGATATTCCAGAAGGAAGTCCCCGAGGATCGGCGAGAGCAGGTTCACACCGAAATCCGTCGCGACAGAGATGCGCAGAAGGCCCGAAGGCGCAGATTGCATCGAGGTCACGAGCGCATCGGCCTCGCCGGCGTCATTCAGCACCCGGCGTGCGCGGTCATAATAGGCCAGACCGATCTCGGTCGGCGAGACGCGCCGGGTCGTTCGATTGAGAAGACGCGCACCCAGACGCGCTTCGAGTGCGGAGACATGCTTTGAGACGGCGGATTTCGAGATCCCCATCTTTTTCGCCGCGTCGGTGAACCCCCCCTGGTCAACGACGGTGGCGAACGCCTCCATTTCTGTTAGTCGGTCCATTGTGCACCCTAGATAGACATTGCCCGCCAAGGCCGTGTATCGAGTGCAATTCGGGCAAGAATGCGGTCACGCCCGGTCAAGAGTTGGGTTTTGTAACGACGATTGTGGACAAGTCGTCACCCACGGGCCGACGGGGCGCCTCAGCCGTAGCTGTTCGGGCCGGGCGTGGGCGGCAGAAGCGTGAAAATCAGGATCACGATCCCGCCCACAGGAACAATATACAGCAGAAGCCACCAGCCTGACTTGTTGCTGTCATGGAAGCGTCGGACCGTGACTGCGAGGAAGGGCAGGGCCAATCCGAAAAGGACGACCGGGAATCCGATCAGCCCGACACTGGGCGACGTCAGAAGGACGGGTGCAAACATTAGCACCAGGACGACGAGGACGTAGAAGAGCTGGAAGAACCAGAATTCCGACCGGCTCGCGCGGCCCTTGAAGGTCGCATAGTTCGAAAAGCAGGATGAGACGGCTTCGGCGAAGCCCATCGGTCGGCCGGGGCCACCCGATGCGCGGGCTTCGAAGATGACGGGCGTCGGGCTGGCGACCAGGCCGGGGCTCAGCGCCGGCGGCTGGGCCTTCTGGAACCCGGTGGCGGGTGAAGAGGCGAGCGGCGCCCAATCTTCCATGCCGTCGGTCCAGACCAGCATGTCGGGCGTCACAACGCCGCGCGCGATCAGGTCGCGGAAAAGCGGTTCTTCGACCGGCCCCTCGCGGCGGTTGTTCTGTGCGTAATACCAGTCCTGGGCCATGGGTCGGTCTTTCCGGGCATTTTCGCGCGCAACGCTAGCGGGTGCAATCCAGGCCGTCCAGCCGGTCAGAGCCGGGCGCCGAGCCGCGTGCCCTGGTCGATGGCGCGCTTGGCGTCGAGTTCCGCCGCCACATCGGCGCCGCCGATCACATGAACCGGCCGGTCACCCAGTTCCGCCAGAAGCCCGCGCTCGCTTTCCTGGCCCGCGCAGATCACCACCGTGTCCGCGGGCACCAGGCGCGGGCTCTCGCGGCTTTGGCCGAAGGAAATGCGCACGCCCGCAGGCTCGATCCGTTCGTAATTCACGCCACGCAGCATCTGGACCCCGTAGGCCGCGAGCGAGGCGCGATGGATCCAGCCGGTCGTGCGGCCCAGCGTGCGGCCGGGCCTTTCCGGCTTGCGCTGCATCATGGTGACGCTGCGCGCGGGTCTTTCGGGTTCCGGCGTCATCAGCCCGCCCGGCCAGCAGGTCGGGTCGCCCACCCCCCATTCGGTGCGCCAGTCGGCGGGGCGCAGCGTGGTCGAGGGACGTTCGGCGACAAGGTATTCGGCCACGTCGAAGCCGATGCCGCCCGCGCCGATCACCGCGACCGTCCGGCCTGCCGTCGCCTGACCGGACAGAAGGTCGGCATAGTTGATGACCTGGGCATTCGGCGCTGTTTCGATTTCCGGCCAGCGCGGGCGGACGCCGGTGGCAAGGATGACCTCGTCGAAGCCCGCCAGTTCGGCGGCGCGCGCGCGGTGGTTGAGGTGAAGCGTGACGCCAGAGGCCGCAAGTTCGGTCCGATACCAGTCGATGAGGCCCTTGAACTCTTCCTTGCCCGGCACTTCCGCCGCGAACCGAAGCTGGCCGCCGACGCCTGCGTCGCGCTCGAAAAGCGTCACCTGGTGGCCGCGCGCATCGAGCGTCAGCGCCGCCGACAGCCCCGCCGCGCCCGCGCCCACGACCGCGATCCGCTTTGGCGTGGCGGTCGGGGCCAGGACCAGTTCCGTCTCGTGCCCCGCGCGCGGGTTGACGAGGCAGCTCGAGACCTTGCCGGCAAAGGTATGGTCAAGGCAGGCCTGGTTGCAGGCGATGCAGGGGGCGATGCGGGCCGCCCGGCCAGAGGCGGCCTTGGCCACGAAATCCGGGTCGGCCAGGAAGGGCCGCGCCATGCTGACCATGTCGGCCGCGCCACGGGCCAGGATCTCTTCCGCGACCTCCGGCCGGTTGATGCGGTTCGAGGTGATGAGCGGCAGGCCCACCTGGCCCTTCAGCTTCTGCGTCACCCAACTGAAGGCCGCCCGCGGGACAGAGGTGGCAATGGTCGGCACCCGCGCCTCGTGCCAGCCGATGCCGGTGTTGATGGCATGCGCCCCCGCCGCCTCGACCGCCTTGGCGAGCGTCACGACCTGGTCCCAGGTCTGGCCGTCCGGGATGAGGTCGATCATCGACAGCCGGTAGATCAGCAGGAAATCCGCCCCCGCCACCTGACGCACGCGGGCCATCACCTCGACCGGCAGGCGCATGCGGTTTTCCGGGCTGCCGCCCCAGCGGTCGGTGCGGCGGTTGGTGTGGGTCACAAGGAACTGGTTCAGGAAGTAGCCTTCCGACCCCATGATCTCGACCCCGTCATAGCCCGCTTCACGGGCGCGGGCGGCGGCGATGGCGATGTCGGCGATCTGCTTTTCGATGCCGGCTTCGTCAAGCTCGTGCGGTGTGTAGGGAGAGATCGGGGATTTGATGGCCGAGGGCGCGACGCAATCGGCTGTGTAGGCATAGCGGCCGGCATGCAGGACCTGCATCGCGATTCGGCCGCCTTCCTCATGCACCCGGTCGGTGACGAGGCGGTGGTTCGCGATGTCTTCCGGCGTGAAGAGGCCCGCCGCGCCGTCGAAGACCCCGCCCTCGCGGTTCGGGGCCATGCCGCCCGTCACCATCAGCCCCACACCGCCCCGCGCGCGTTCGGCGTAGAACTCCGCCACCCGGTTCCAGTCGCCGCGCTCTTCGAGGTTGGTGTGCATCGAGCCCATCAGCACGCGGTTGGGCAGCGGCAGGGGACCAAGCGTGATCGGCGACAGAAGGTGGGGAAAGGCGGTCATGATACTGACGGGCCCGCCGGCGGGCGAACGCCACTCCTTCGCAGAGAGCTGAGGATTGCAAGATGGACGGGCAGTCGCGCCCTGTCATCGCTGACGCTACGTCACGAATCCGGAGTGTGGCCTTCGGGCGCGCCCACTTCCGGGCTGCGGCCCGCGCTGCCGCGTGCAAGGGCGCGCAGGGCGGCGCGCATGACGGCCAGTTCGGCGCGCAGGGCCGCGATCTCGGCCGCGACGTCGGGGGCGTCCCTCACACGGCCGGCCGACTCGGTGCCGATGAGCTGGGTCGCAAGCGGGCTTTCAGCCCCCTCGGCCAGAAGCGTCAGGGCAAGGGGGGCCTGCGGTTCCGGAAGCTCGACCGACAGGTGCCAGGTGCCCTCGCCCGCCTCGGTCAGGGTGGCGCCGGGCAAGGGCAGGCCGCCGGCCAGGACGGTATAGGGGCCGGGACCGTCCAGAAGGACCGTCCAGACGCGCGGCAGAAGGCGCGCTTCGATGACCCGCGAGCCGTCCTTCGTGCCTACCATGCCGCCCCCCGCCGCCGCGTCACCACCAGGTCGCGAATCCAGAGCCGGTTCATGGCGCGCTCGGTCGCGAAAATGTCGAACCAGACCGATTTCAGCCGGTGCGGCTCGATCCCGCCCTGTCCGCCGATCCGGGACAGGTCGAAGTCGGCCGCCCCCCGCGTCTGGTGCCCGCTGGCCGCCAGACGCTCGGTCGCCTTGTCGAGGTTCGGGCCGTGTTCGAGGTTCAGCGTGACCCACAGGTCCTGCGGCACCTCGCTTTCACTGTCGAGCTCGAGCGTCAGGATGTGGCGGGGGCCGAGCCCCTCGCGCGCTTCGGGCGGCAGGCTGACGGCCAGCGACAGGTAGCTGCCGTCGAAGCCGAAGCTTTCGAGCGTCAGCCCGAAGGTGGCGCCGCCCGTCGCGCCGGTGGCCGGCGGCTGCGACAGGATCAGGCTGCTGACGCGGCAGTCGTGAAAGATCTCGACCTCGGCATCCAGCGTGCATTTGCGCGGGATCGCCACCAGGGGCACGTCAAGGACGCGCCGGGCGAAGGGGCCGGGGCGCCAGCGGCGGTCGGCGCCCTTGGGCGGGGGGTCGGCCTGGATCAGGCGCTGACGGGCGGCGGCGGCGGCAGAGGCGGCGGCGCGCGAAAGGTCGCGCGCGTCGGTCAGAAGGCGGCGCGCCTCGGCCGGGCTTGCGTCGGCGACGCGCGCCGCCTCGGCCCGCCAATGGGCGATCCGCAGGCGCTGGCGAAAGGCGCTGAGCCAGGG
>CAMFGW010000005.1 GCA_945952025.1 uncultured Paracoccaceae bacterium | reverse complement strand
ATCCAGGCAAAGGAAAACCGTTCCGCGTCGCCGACTTCTTCAGCAGCCGGCTAGAGCGCCCGCTAGCACAGCGGCCCTAAGCGGTGCGTATGGCGCAAGATCCACATAGAAATCTACGAGAATACTCTGGAAATCCGGGCGGCGGAGTTCACGACCAGGAACCTCGGAGATGTACCAGCGCTGCCTGAAACTGCTCGACCGGATCTCGCCCCAACCAGGAGGTCGCCAGCATCACTCCCGAAGGTGCCTGCGACACTTGCAAATACCATGATATCGACGCTGCCCGAGGCGCAGCAGCGATCATTCCGCCCCATAAGAACGCCAATCCGCGGAGGCCGCATAGCCTGGAAGCAATCGCCAACAACGAAGCCCTGCGAACATCACGCCGCCTCCGCCGAACGATTTGACGACGATGGAGCGGCTATCACCGCCGAAGCCGCGTCGAGATGTGAGGAGGATCAGAAAACAGTCCGGTGGACTGTTTTCCCGACGATCGGATGCACCGTGCCAAACTGCTGGGGCAGAGCCTCTCGACACGGCATTTCGACCGTCAGGTCGCCGAGTTCCGGCTTCGTGTTGCGATCCTGAACGGCTTCACCGCGCCCGGCATACCCGTCACAGAAACCGTGCGATAGGTCGGTCCAGGATAAGGCGAAGCCCGCTGGTCAAACGATTTGTGCAACAGAGCCCGCAGATTTTCTGAAATCACAAATAATATCAAATATATATACGGAGATCGCAGAGGTCGCTTTTGTACATGCGCACTTCACATGAACGCGGCAAAAACGATTGACAAGCCTGCTGAAAGCCAGGGCGGCCGACTGCTCTTGGACGCCGGGCTGACGCAAAGCAATGGTGGAAGTGTCACCGCGGGTTGGGCCGAGAGGGCTATGCCTCGGCACAGTGCCCCTGCGCTGGGGATTGCTATGGAAAATTGGTCGCGCGCCGAAGCTGCATTTCGTTCTGAGGTTACCGATCCGTAAAGTCTCGGTCAGGCGACGAGGCGACCGGACTGCCATCTTGCGGCCACCAACTTCTGAGGAGAGGCCCAAGATGAAACTCCATTCGATTCCCCTGGTTTTCGTGCTCGCGATCTCTGCCGCCCTTCCGGCCGCGGCGGAAACCGCCATGACGCCCGAGGTTTCGCCACCTGGCGACATTCCTGACAATCAGGCCTTTGTGCCCTACCCGGGGCAGGGTTTCGTCCTGAAGGTGCCGGAGGGTTGGGCGCGAAGCGCAAAGGGTGATGCAACGCGCTTTGCGGACAAGTTCAACACGATCGAGGTCCTCGTCCTGCCCGATCCGGGGGCCAAGGGACCAGAGGCGGCCAAGGAATCCCTGTTGGCGGACCTTGCCGCGAAGGGCCGGGCGGTGGCGATTACCGGGTCTGCCGTCGTGAAGACCGCAGCGGGGCCTGCGCTGCACGTGACCTATGACAGCAATTCCGATCCGGATCCGGTGACGACGAAACAGTTGCGCGAAGAGAACGAGGTCTACGTTTGGGGGCACGGCGATCACATGGTCGAGCTGGTCCTGACGGCGCCCAAGGGAGCCGACAACGTCGACAGCTGGAAGCTCATTTCGTCCAGCTTCCGGTGGCAGTGATCCGATGCTGATCGAGGCCAGGGAACTCTACCGCTTCCACCACCTGGGCGGCGAAGAGGTCAAGGCGTTGAGGGGCGTCGATTTTTCCCTTGCACCCGGCGAATTCGTGGCGCTGGTCGGGCCTTCGGGCAGCGGGAAGTCGACGCTTCTGGATTGCCTTGCCGGATTGGATGATCCGGATGGCGGCATGGTGACCGTCGAAGGCCGTCCGATCAGCCGGCAGCCCGAAGCGGTTCGTCGGAAGATCCGGCGCGGCATGGGGCTGATGCGGCAGAAGGGGAACCTGCTGCCGCACCTGACGGTGACCGAGAACGTCTTAGAAGCACAAAGCGTCGTCGGCCGGGGCGATCTGTCGGAAGTGCTGCAATTGCTGGAGGAGATGGGCATCGCGCACCGCGCAGGCGCCTGTCCGCCCGCTCTGTCTGGCGGTGAAAGGGCGCGTGCCGGTCTGGCGGTCGCGCTGGCTGCACGTCCCCGCATCCTTTTGCTCGACGAGCCGACGGGCGAGGTCGATGCCGCGACCGAAGCAGCGATCGTGAACTTGCTTCGCGCGCGATGCGCGGCCGGGGTGGGGCTGGTCGCCGCCACGCACAATCCCGCCCTCGGCAAGGCCGCCAGCCGGACGGTTGGTCTTGCGGAAGGGAAGGTGCTGCATGCTTGATTCGATGGTCACTTTCGATGGCGTGACGCGGCGGTTCCCGCCGGATGTCACGGCAGTCGATGAGGTGACGCTCCGGGTTCGACCAGGCGACCGGATCGCGCTGCAGGGCGTCTCGGGAAGCGGCAAGTCCTCGCTCCTGGCGCTGATGGTCGGGCTCGACCGGCCCAACGCCGGCACGATCGCCTGGCCGGGGCTGGAGAAGGGGCCGCTGCGCCCCGGTCAGATCGGCATCGCCTTTCAAAGCGCATGCCTGCTGCCCTCGCTGAACCTGGCCGAGAACCTGGCTCTGCCCTGGCTGATCGCCCGGTATGCAGGCGACCCCGGCCGGGCCGTGGCCGAGGCACTGGACCTCGTGGGCTTGGGCGAAATGGCGGACAGGCTGCCGTCCGAGCTGTCCGGAGGTCAGGCCCTTCGCGCCGGCGTGGCGCGGGCGCTGGTCACACGGCCACGGCTGGTCGTGGCCGATGAACCGACGGGCCAGCTGGATGGCGAAACGGGCAGGGCGCTGATCGGCGCGCTGCTCGCCTGGGCGGAAGCCAATGGATCGGCCCTGATCGTTGCGACCCATGACGCTGCGGTCGCGGCCAGGATGGATCGCCATTGGCAGATGTCCTTTGGCCGACTGACGGAAGTGTTGGCGGGAGAA
Organism: uncultured Paracoccaceae bacterium; assembly: GCA_945952025.1. GTDB lineage: Bacteria > Pseudomonadota > Alphaproteobacteria > Rhodobacterales > Rhodobacteraceae > TMP-24. Next base: position 135,777 of record CAMFGW010000005.1, on the reverse strand, counting down.
GTGGCATGAAACGATGGATCGCGGGACTTCTGGCCCGACGGATGCTGGCGCTTGGCACGGCCGCGCTTGGAATTGCACTGGCCGTCGCGCTGACGGCGACCCTTGGGCTTTTTGTCCTCGACAGCGCGGCCGGCATGACGGCACGCGCCGTGTCGAAGGTCGGGCCCGACTGGCAGGTGCAGCAGCAGGGCGCCGACACTGCCAATGCGATGGCGGCGCTTGATGCCACGATTCCCGCGCACCGACAGGCTGTCGTCGATTTCGCAGACATCTCCGGCCTGACGGCCAACGTCGGCGGCACGGTGCAGACCACGGGGGCCGGCAAGGCGGTGGGGCTGGATCTGCCTGCCTATGCCGCGATGTTTCCCGGACAGATCCGGCTGATGACCGGAAGTCTTCAGGGTGCGGTCATCGCCCAGCAAACGGCGGCGAACCTGCATGCCGCCGTCGGCGACAAGGTCGCCATCCAGCGCATCGGCGCGACTCCTGTCGAGGTGACGGTGGCGGGCGTGGTCGAACTGCCGCAGGCCGACCAGTTCTTTCAGCAAGTCGGCGGCATGACCCGGACGGGTCCCTCGGCGCCGCCCGACAACGTGGTGCTCTTGCCGCCTGATTCGTTCGCCGCCTCGTTCGGCGCGCAACTGGACAGCGCACCCCAGATCGCCTGGCGGCAGCTGCATCTTGCAATCGACCATACGCTCCTCCCGCCAGATCCCGTGGCGGCGCTGACGCAGTCGCAGGGGCTGGCGCGGCATTTCGAGGCTCAGGTGGCCGGCGGCGCGGTCCTAGCGGACAACCTGTCGGCGCGGATTGACGGCGTGCGGCAGGATTCTCTCTTCGCCCGGGTTCTGTTCCTGTTCCTCGGCCTGCCCGGCGTGGCAGTTGCTCTGCTTCTGACGGCGCGGATCACCGGCACTGGACATGACCGGCGGCGGGCCGAATTGGCCATTCTGCAGGTTCGGGGCATGCGGAGCGCCGCCCTGGCCCTGCGCATGGCGGCCGAAGGCATCCTGGTGGCCGGCATGGGTACCGCCGTCGGACTGGCACTTGCCTCGACCCTCGCTAAGGCAATGGGGCTCGGGTTCGGGCACCTCTGGGCCTGGGGGCTGGCGATCGCCGTTGGGCTCGGTGCGACAGCCGTGCTTTACGGCCTGCCGCTCCGGTCTGACCTGGCACGGCCCGCGCGTGAGAACCTGCTGCCGGCGCCCTCTGTGGGCGCGCTGGGACAGGCCTGGCGCCGCATGGGGCTGGATCTGGTGTTCCTTTCCATCGCCGCGTCGGTCTATTTCGAGACCACGGCACAGGGCTACCACCTGGTCACAGCACCCGAGGGCGTGCCGGTGGCGGCGGTGGACTACAAGTCCTATCTGGCGCCGGGTATGCTGTGGCTGGGTGCGGGCCTGTTGATCCTGCGGCTGGCAGATTGGGGTCTGGAGCGGGGCAGGGGCGTTGTCGCGGGCCTCTTGCGGCCGGTGGCGGGCCGCTACGCTCCGCTGGTGGCGGCGGGGATCGCCCGCGACCGCCGGCGGATCGCAACCGGCATCCTTCTGGTGGCGCTGACCTTTTCCTTTGCCGTGTCGACCTCGGTTTTCAACACGACCTATGACGGGCAGGCCCTGGTCGATGCACAATTGACCAACGGTGCCGACGTGACGGTGACCGGCACGCCTGACAACCCGGCCCAGCCCGTTCTGGACAAGGTTGCCGCGACCCGTGGCATCGCGACGGCACAGGGGATGATGCACCGCTATGCCTATGTCGGCACCGACCTGCAGGACATCTACGGCATCGACCCTGCGAAGATCGGCCAGGTCACCACGCTGTCGGATGCCTATTTCCAGGGCATGACGGCCAAGGCTGCCATGGCAGAGCTGGCGGCCGTGCCAGACGGCGTCTTCGTGGCAGACGAAACGGTGAAGGACTTTCAACTGGTGCCGGGGGACCGGATCAACCTGCGGCTTCGCATGGCGGGCAAGGCGGATTACGCGGTCGTGCCCTTCACCTTCGCGGGCGTGGTGCGCGAATTTCCGACCGCACCGACCGACAGTTTCCTGGTCGCCAATGCCACCTATCTTGCGAAGATGACGGGCCTGCCGCTGGCCGAAACCGTGCTCGCCCGCGCCAACGGCGATCCCGCGGTGGCGGGTGCTGCGGTGCGCGCGGCGCTGTCTGGCCGGCCCGACCTCAAGGTGACGGACCTGACCGAAACCGCTCGGCGCATCGGCTCGTCGCTGGTGGCGGTGGATCTGCGCGGGCTGACCGCGCTGGAAACGGGATTTGCCGGGCCTTTGATGGCCGGGGCGCTGGGTCTCGTGCTGGCCCTGGGCCACATCGAGCGCCGGCGCAGCCTTGCCGTTCTGCGCGCGCTGGGTGGGGGGGCGGCCTGCATCGGGGCTTTCCTGTGGTCTGAGGCGCTGGTGGTCCTGGGGTTCGGACTCGCGGCAGGACTGGGGCTCGGCATGGTATTGGCCGGGGCGCTGGTGAAGATGATCACCCAGGTCTTCGACCCGCCACCAGAGGTTCTGGCCGTGCCCTGGCTGCTTCTGGCGGGGCTGGGGCTGGCCGGGGCGCTTGCAATGGTACTGGCCGTCCTATGGGCGCTGCGGTCGCCACGCGAGACGCTCGCCTTTGCGCTTCGTGGCGGCACGGATGGCTGAAAGGAAATCCGCCCCGGCCTGCCGGGGCGGGTTCTTTCCCCGATCGGTTTGGCCGGGGGCAATCTAGAAACGCGCAAGGGGCAGGTCGATCACCGCGCGCAGGCCCGGCGCGTTGTCTTCAAGCCGGAGGGTCCCATGATGCAGCGTGGCGATGGCCGCGACCATGGCGAGCCCCAGCCCGGTGCCGGGTGTCGAGCGGCTGCGGTCGAGCCGGCCGAAACGCTGGATGGCCCTTGCGCGATCTTGCGGGGCGATGCCGGGGCCGCGGTTGGCAACCGAGAGGATCGCGCGCCCCTGCAACGCCTGCACCGCAAGGGTGACCTTGCCCGGCGGGCTGTGACGCAGGGCGTTGTCGACCAGGTTGACCAGCGCCTGAAGCAAAAGCTCGCGGTCGCCCAGAACGGCAACCGGCGCTGGTCCGGCTTCGACTGCCAACTGGTGGACAGTCCCATCACCGGCAGGGTCAAAAAGCTCGACCACCTCGTCGAGCAGGATACGCAGGTCCAGCGGCGCCGCCTCCACCGGCACGGTGGCGGACTGCAGCCGGGCCAGCCGCAGGATGGCGTCGAACGTGTCCGAGATGGTGTCGACCTCGGCGATGGACCTGGCAAGCTCGGTTTCGGTGGCGGTCGACGGGGCCGACAGGATGCCTTCCAGCCGGATGCGCAAGCGCGACAGGGGTGCCCGCAGGTCGTGGGCAACATCTGTCGAGACCTGGCGAATGGCAGCGATGCCGGCTTCGAGCCGGTCGAGTGTGGCATCGACTTCATGCGAGACGCGGGCAAGGTCGTCACTTCCGGTTTCACGGATGCGGCGGGTGTGATCGCCGGCGCCGACAGCGTCCAGCACGCCCTGGATGCTGGCGATGCGCCGTTCGTTGCGCCAGGCGATGGCGAGCGCCAGCACGACCGACAGTAGAAGCCCGACGCCGAGCCCCCACGCGGTGGTCTGAAACAGGATTTCGCGGGTGTCGGTGATCCAGGCATCGTCTCGCCCGACCATCAGCCAGCCACCGGCCGCGGTCAGCGCGAAGGCGTAGTAGCCGTCGGGCGCCTGGCTGTCGGGCGGCGTCAGAAGGCGCAGGTCGGTACCGGTGACAAGGTGGCGCGCACCGAGAAACCGCTCCCGGGCCTCGACATTGCCCAATGTTGCGGCGCCGTCGGTGCTGCGCCAGGCGATGATCAGCGCGCCATCTGGCTGGGCGGCGATCTGGGCCACGATCTGTTCATGCAGGTCCTGCGGATCGGTCGTGTGCGCCATGCTCTGGGCCATGCGCGCCACATCGCTTTCAAGGCGGCGCGACAGGTCGCCCGATTGCAGGGTGAAGGAAATGCCGCCGGCCACCAGCGCGGCAAAGGCGAAGGACGCCGACACGGCAAGCGCGAAGCGAAGTGACGATGAGCCGGGCGCCTTCATGCCTGAAAAACATAGCCGATGCCGTGCAGCGTCGTAAGGTAGGCCTTTGCGAAGGGCTTGTCGATCTTGGCGCGCAGCCGGCTGATATGGGTTTCGACCACGCTCGTCTTGGGGTCGAAATGCAGACCCCAGACGGCTTCCAGCAGGATGGTGCGGGTCTGAACCCGGCCGGGGCGTTCCATGAAATGCTTCAGAAGCAGGAACTCGCGCGGCTGAAGCTCGATGGGCTGGCCTTCGCGCCTGGCTTCGCGCTTCAGCAGGTCGAGCACCAGCTCGCCGGCCACGAGTTCGGTGACCTCGGCCTTCAGGGCCGGGCGGCGGGCGATCGTGTCGATCCGCGCCAGAAGTTCGGCAAAGGCGAAGGGTTTAACCATATAGTCATCCGCGCCTGCGCGCAGGCCCGCGACGCGGTCCTCGACGCTGCCCATCGCGGTGAGCAGGATCACCGGAACCGTGAGCCTGGCCGCGCGCAGCGATTTCAGAAGCGACAGCCCATCAAGCCCCGGCATCATCCGGTCGAGGATGAGCAGGTCATAGGATTGCACCATCGCCTGGGTCAGCGCCTCGCGCCCGCCAGACAGGCGGTCGACCGAGTGGCCCTCGCCAGTCAGCCCCTTCTGCAGGTAGGCAGCGGTTTCATCATCGTCTTCGGCGATCAGGATCTTCATACGGTCCTTTCCCCGGGCGGGGTGCCGGCCCCGCGTGGCGGGGCCGCCCAGCGGCATCAGCCGTTCGTGGCTTCGGTCATACCACCTTCGTCGCCCTCATCGCCACCTTTGCCGCGGGTTTCAGGCAGTTCGCCATCTGCGTGATTGTCGCCCAAGCTGCCGATGTCAGCGACCTCTTGCTCGCCATCGCCGATCAGAACGGTGTCGCCCATGGCCAACGTCTCGCTTGTCTCGGCGTCGAGCTTGATGATCCAGGTCTGGCCCAAAGCGCCGGGCACCCGTGCTTCGTATACGCCCCGCCCGTTCTCGTCGTTGAAGCCGATGCCGGCCAAGGAACCCGGATGCTCCTTCAGCGCCAGCTCGCCGGCGCCGGCAAGAGTGACCTTCGCCTGGCCCATCAATTCGGCTTCGGCTTGAGCGTCAGTCCGATCCGGCAGAGGCGCGGCCGCGGTCTGGGCCAGAACGGCACACGGCAACAAGACGATTCCGGCCACCAGGCCACCCAACGCAAATTTGCGCGACATGTCGATCTTCTTTGATGCGGCAGGCTTGATGCCTGCAAACGCTAATTTGGCAATCGAATTCCGCGAACGCTTTTCGGTGGCCTTACAGATAGGTGAGCCTTCTTCCCTCGGCTGTCGCGAGGCTTACGAATTCGTAAGGAACGGGACTGGCGCGTTGACAAACGGGACAGCCATTGTGTCGGAGCGAACATCAGTGTGGACATCACCGCGCGCCAGCAGTGAACCGCAAGAAACTCCGCCACCGAAAGGCGAGGGCTGAACGACAGGAGCGGGTTCTGGGCCACGACACCGACAACTTGCCTGGCGCGCCGCAACACTTCGCCGTCGAGCTGGCTCCAGTCCTGGTCGAGGATGCGGATGGCTCCGCTCTCGGCGGGGATCAGTCCGAGGATCGCGCGCAACAGGCTCGATTTGCCCGAGCCGCTCTCGCCGAAAAGCCCAGGGTCCTGTGAAATCAGGGCGATCCGCCTGCTATAAAGCGCGCTCAGATCAGCGTCGCCAACCGCACCGCCGCTCTCATCGAGTGGCGCGGCCTTCTTGCTGCCTGACGAGGAGCATGGCTAGGGCAACAGAGACGAGTTCGCATTCGTCTGACACCACCCTACGCCCTGATCCCGGCTCGCACGCGTCCCACGGCGCCCCATCCAGGCCCGCCGGCCTACTTCCTGAAAATCGTCGCTAGGTCGATCGTCGACTCCGTCGGGCCACCGAGTTCCAGATGTTCCTGGATGTGGTGAAGGTGATCCTTCATCAGCCGGGCAGCGCCCTCGCTGTCACGGGTGCGCAGCGCGGTGAAAATCTCGTCATGGTCCTCGTCACGGCAGTTCGACACGCCGGGGCTGCCGAAGATCCCGATGATGAGCGAGGTGCGCGTCACCAGTTCCTTCACCACGCGCAGGGCGACCGAATTGTCGGCCACCTCGGCCAGAAGCACATGGAACTGGCCAGAGAGCCGGATGGCATCGCGGCGCCTGTTCCCCCGGTGGGCCTGATGCTCCAGCTGAAGATGCTGCTGAAGCATCAGCAGGTCCTCATCGGATGCCCGCTCGACCGCCAGGCGCGCGACGTTCGGTTCGATCATCAGCCGCGCTTCAAAGACCTCTCGCGCCTGCTCGGACGAGGGGGATGCCACATAGGCCCCCCTGTTGGGCTGAAGCGACACGACCTCACGGCTGGACAGAAGAAGAAGGCTTCGGCGAACGCGCATGCGACCGACGCCGAACGCCTCGCACAGCGAGGCTTCGGACAGCTTGGTTCCGGGCGGCAGGCGCTGGTCGATGATCGCCTCGAAGATTCGCTCGACGATTTCTTCCTCGTCCAGTTCTTCGTCCTGCGGCTCCGCTTCGGCGACCTGGCTGACGTTGTTCATGCCTGACCCGTTATGCTTTTGACTTCCCTAGCTTACCCGGCCTGAAGGTCAACCATCAAGAGCGCTTTTGTGATCAGGTTTCGCTATTCATTGTTGACAATCCTGTTAGCAAGCGCGTCAATTCCCTTACTGCGGACTCGAATTCCGCCGACCGATAACAGGGAGCATCACCATGAAGAGACGAGTATTCCTCGGAACTACGGGCCTTTCACTTGCGCTCGCGCTGGCTGCGACAACCTCGGCCTGGGCGGAAAATGCCAAGCTGAAGATCGGCTTCGTCGGCGTGACCTCGGGACCTGCGGCGGCCTGGGGCATTTCGAACCAGCGGTCCATGGAAACGCGCGCCGCCTGGCTGAACGAACTTGGCGGGGTCAAGATCGGCGACACGACCTATGATGTCGAGATCGTGCCCTTCGATGACCAGAAGGACCCCAAGCGCGCCATCGCCGGGATGGAGAAGATGGCGCAGGACGGCATTCACTATGTCGTCGGCCCGAACGTCGATGACGGCGCCGCGGCCGTGCGCCCGGTGGCCGAGCAGAACGGCATCATGTACTTCCCCTATGCCTTCCCGAAAGAGCTTTACGCGCCGCCTGCCTCCAACGCGATCCTGGGCATGGTTGCCAACTACCAGTCGGGCCCCGCGATCTACAAATATCTGATGGAAAACAAGGGCGTGAAGAAGGTTGCCTTCATCGCCGGCAACGAATCCGACCCGCTCAGCCAGCGCGATTCCGGGTCTGCCGCCGCCAAGGCGCTGGGGCTTGAGGTCGTTTCGGACAGCGTCACCTACCAGATGGACACCACCGACTTCACCCCGGTCCTTCTGCCGGTGATCCAGGCCGCGCCAGACCTTCTGGTCCTGTCCGGCGTCTCGCCCGCGAACGCGCCGCAGCTGATCCGTTCCGCGCGCGAACTGGGCTACACGGGCCTCATCTCGACCGAGACGGCGCAGGACGCGGCGGTGCTGCAAGAGGGCGCGGGCGATCTGGCGAACGGCTTCATCTCGGTCGGCGGCGCCTCGACCCCGGAACTGGCGAGCGACACGATGAAGGAGTTCGTCAAGCGCTACACCGAGAAGTTCGGCGAGTATAACGACGAGTCCAACACCAAGGTCTATGCGCTGGAATACATCATCGAGACCCTGAAGGCGAACCCGAAGGCCATCGACAGTGTGGACGAGTTCAAGAAGACCATCGACGGGTTCGAAGCGCCGAACCCCTTCATGGTCGGCGATGCCAAGCTGAAATATGTCGGCACGACCTCGTTCGGGCAGAAGCGCCAGGTGTCGGTGCCCCTCGTCGTGAACGAGTTCAAGGATGGCAAGTTCGAAACGCTGTTCGTGGCGCAGGTCGACTGACCCCGCCAAGCTGCAGCGTGTCAGGCGCGGGGCACGGAACCAGGTGCCCCGCCGTCACCTTGAGGAAGGAACGTCCCGATGGAACAGATCATCGCCAACGGCCTCTATCTTGGCGCCCAGTACGCCCTGATCGCCCTTGGCCTGACCCTGATCTTCTCGCTCATGAACGTGCTGAACTTTGCCCACGGGCAGATGTACGTCTTCGGCGGTTTTGTCACCTACACGGTGGTGGCGCAGTTCAAGCTGCCGTTCGTCGTGGGCCTTCTGGCCTCGGCGGTCGTTCTGGCGGTGATGGGCGCGCTGATCGAGAAATTCCTGTTCCGCCCCGTGATCCGAAAGTCCAAGCGGGATGAATCCACGATGCTTCTGGCGGCGGGCATCGCGTTCTTTCTGGATGCGGTGATCCTGCTTCTGTTCGGCGAAAAGCAGCGCGGGGTGCCGAAGATCGTCAATGGCGTCTTCAACTGGGACATGCGGATCATCATGCCCTATGACCGCATCCTGATCGGGCTTCTGGCCATCGCCCTGATCGTGGCCTTCATCCTTTTCATGCAATATTCGCGGACGGGCCGGGCCATGCGGGCCCTGGCGCAGGACCGGGTGGCGGCCGAGCTGATGGGGGTCGATGTCGATCGCTATTCGATGATCGGCTTTGCCCTTGGCGCCATGCTCGCCGGCCTGGTGGGCGGCCTTCTTGTGACCATCACCGGCGTGAACCTGGGCATGGGGGGGCCGACGTCGATCAAGGCCTTCCTCATGATCATGATCGGTGGCGCGGGCGTGATCTCGGGCGCGATCGCGGGCGGATTCATTCTTGGCATGATGGAATCGGTCGGCCTGACGGTGCTGGCCGCTTACGGCGATGTCACCTACCTTGCGATCTTTGCCGCGCTGATGATCTTCCTCGCCATCCGGCCGCAGGGCCTGATGGGCAAGCCCTGGGGCTGATCCGATGACCGCACCCGCCGTTGCCCCTTCCCCTTCCGACACGAGAAACCAATCAATGACACCAGTAAGACTGCTTGGCATTGGCGCTTTCCTTATCGGCGTCTTCGTCCTCGTGCCGCTCTTCATTCGCCTGTCGGGCCGCTGGGACCTTTACTACACGCTCACGTCCGTCGCGCTGCTGTCGGTCGGCGCGGCGGGGGTCTGGCTGACCTTCTATATCGGCCGCATCAACATCGGGCAGGGCGCCTATGCGCTGCTTGGCGGCTATGTCTCGGCCATTCTTGTCACCCAGTGGGGCGTGAGCTTCTGGCTGACGCTGCCCCTGGCCGCGCTGACATGTTCGGCCGTTTCCGTGCTGATCGGCCTGCCGATCCTGCGGCTCAGGGGCGTCTATTTCGCCATGGTGACGCTGGTGCTGACCGAGGTGGCGCGGCTGACCGCGCTGGCCCTGCCGATCACGAACGGGGCCAAGGGCATCACCTCGATCCCGCTTCCCGGCAAGCTGTCGATCTTCGGGCTGACGCTCATCCCCGACTTCGCGACGCTCGAAAATCCCAAGCTGGCCTTCTACCTCATGGCCGCCGTCCTGATGGTGCTGACCTACCTTGTCCTTTGGCGCATGGTGAATTCGCGCCTTGGCCACCTCTGCCGCTCGCTTCAGCAGAATGAGGAACTGTCGGCGTCGATCGGCGTCAACACGGCGATGCTGCGCGTCCTCGCCTACGCAATCTCGTCCTTCTTCGGCGGCCTTGCGGGGGCGATGTTCGTCGCGATCTCGCAGTCGATCTACCCCTCGTCCTTCGCGGTCAGCGACAGCGTGAATTTCATGCTCTACTGCTTCCTCGGCGGGCTCGGCTACGTCTTCGGCCCGCTTCTCGGAACGCTGCTCCTCTACTTCGGCTGGGACCTTCTGTCGGTGGCCAAGGAGTACCAGCTACTGATCTACTCGGGCGCGATGATAATCCTCATGCTGGTGCTGCCGAATGGCGTGCTGAGCCTTCTTGACCGCAAGGGAGGCCAGAAATGACCGCGCCCATCCTTGAGATCAAGCACGTCACCAAGCGCTACGGCGGGCTGACCGCCAACAACGATGTCTCCTTCGACGTCGCACCGCGCGAAATCCTGTCCGTGATCGGACCGAACGGGGCCGGCAAGTCCACGCTCTTCAAGCAGATTGCGGGTTTCGTGAACCCGACCTCGGGCGAGGTCACGTTCAAGGGCAGCCGCATCTCTGGCCTGCCGCCGCACAAGGTCGCCCGGCTCGGGGTCGTCCGCACCTTTCAGGAAACGACGATCTTCAAGTCCATGACGGTGCGCGAGAATGTCATCGTCGCGCACCACCTGCGGTCCAGGGCCTCGCTTCTGGGGTTCTTTTTCGGCACGCGACAGGCGCAAAGCGACGAAGCCGATTTCGCCCGGTCTGCCGACGACATCATCGGCTTTCTGGGCCTGGACGCGATCCGGGACGAGATGGCCTCGAACCTGCCGCAGGGCCACCTTCGTGCGCTGGGCATGGCAATCGGGCTGGCGACCCAGCCCGAGGTGATCCTGCTGGACGAGCCGTTCGCCGGCATGAACCATGACGAGACGATGCGGATGGTCGGCCTTGTCCGCCGCCTGCGCGACGAGCGCGGCCTGACGGTCCTGCTTGTCGAACATGACATGCCGGCGGTGATGAAGATCTCCGACAGGATCGTCTGCATCAACTTCGGCGAAAAGATCGCCGAAGGCACCCCGGCCGAAATCCAGGCCAACCCGCGCGTGATCGAGGCCTATCTGGGCAGCGAAGACGCCGCGATCGGAGTGTGAGCCATGAACCAGACCGCCAGCGGGACCGAGCCCGCACGAAAGATGCTCAGCTTCGACAATGTCGAGCTTTACTATGACCACGTCTATGCGCTGAAGGGCGTCTCGATCGAACTTTATGAGGGTGAGACCGTCGCCCTGATCGGCGCCAACGGGGCGGGCAAGTCTTCGATCCTCAGGGCCATCACCGGGCTCAGAAAAATCAAGTCGGGCCAGGTCTGCTATCTTGGCGAACGGATCGACGGGCGTCGCGCGGCCGAGATCGTGACACGCGGTATCGCCATGGTGCCCGAAGGGCGCCGCGTCTTTCCGCTGATGAGCGTGAAGGACAACCTTCTGATGGGGGCCTTCACCCGCACGGACAAGGCGGGGGTCGCTGCGACGCTCGAAAGCGTGCTGACCCGCTTCCCGCGCCTGAAGGAGCGGTTCCATCAGCAGGCCAGCACCCTGTCGGGGGGCGAACAGCAGATGATGGTGATCGGGCGCGCCCTGATGGCCAAGCCGAAGCTTCTGCTTCTGGACGAGCCCAGCCTCGGCATCGCGCCCAAGCTCGTGCAGGACATCGCACGCGCCATTGTCGCGATCAGCAGGGATGAAGGTGTCAGCGTCCTTCTGGTCGAACAGAACAGCCGCATGGCCCTCTCGATCTCGAACCGGGCCTATGCGCTGACGACGGGGCAGGTCGTCCTGTCGGGCGCGTCGAAAGACCTGATGCATGACGAGCGGATCAAGGCCGCATACCTTGGCGGAGAGCTTTGAGATGCGCCTCTTGGTCATAAACCCGAACACGACCGCCTCGATGACCGAAAAGATCGGCATCGCCGCCCGCAGGGCCGCGACCCCCGGGACCGAGATAGTGGCGACAACCCCCCCGCAGGGCCCGGTCTCCATCGAGGGCTACTATGACGAGGCGCTGGCCGTTCCCGGCATCCTTCAGATGATGCGGAACACACCGGACTTTGATGCGGTGATCATCGCCTGCTTCGACGACACCGGCATTGACGCCGCGCGCTGCCTGACCGATGTGCCGGTCCTCGGCATCGGCGAGGCCGCCTATCACTTCGCCTCGATGCTTTCGAACAAGTTCTCGGTCGTGACGACGCTGGCGCGGTCTGTCCCCGCACTTGAACATAACCTGCACCGCTACGGCCTTGCGGCGCGCTGCGCCCGCGTTCGATCATCCGAGGTCGCGGTCCTTGACCTTGAACATCCCGGCTCGGAAGCCAGCGACCGCATCAGTGCCGAAATCGGCCGCGCCGTAGCCGAGGACCGCGCGGAAGCCATCGTTCTGGGCTGCGCGGGAATGGCCGATCTTGCCGGCCGGCTTTCGGCCGAGCACGGGCTTCCCGTCCTGGACGGCGTGTCCTGCGCGGTCCGCCTGGCCGAGGCGATGGTCGGCCTCGGCCTGCGCACCTCACGCCTTGGCGGATACGCCCCACCGCCTGTCCATAAGCTTGACGTGGCGGTGTGAGGGGGGCGAGGAGCACCTGTCGGAAGAACCTGCCATGAGGTGCAGGCAGGTGGCCGATAGCGTCCGTGCGTGACCGAGGGCTCCCCTTTCCGCTACGTCAAAATCAGCCTGAGGTCAACCGCCTCGCGGTCATGATGGACACCCGTTTCCCTTTGTCGCTGCGCAATGTCGAAGGCGAGTTGCACGAGCCGGGCATCGAGATCATCCGGCTGCGGCTTTCCCAGATGGATCCCGCGCCAGAGCCTGCGGCCTGGAAACTTGGCGCGTCGGAGTGGAAGGCGATGCGCTTCGTGATCTCGGTCTCAGCGGCAGGCCTGAAACTGGCCGTTGGGCGAACGACCGCGCTGAGAACTCGCATCTGCCCTTTCGACGGCGAGAGCAGGCAATGCAGCGCCTCCGGCGGATGCGAAGCCCGCAGAAGTTCGCCGCCGTCCATGCGTCGGTCCACAACCTGTTAAACTTTGAGCGAGGTCTCTACAGCCGGCAGAGTTTCACACCAAACCGCGCCGCCGCTCTGGTTGAGCCTCGCCTCGATGATCACGGTGCTGGAGATCACGGGCTACGCCAAGCGGCTGATGAGCCAGACCTTCGCGATCTTCGAAGTGTTTGCCATCGCCGGGGTCATCTACCTGGCCATCAATCTTGTTCTGGTGGGGGTCGTCCGGCTGATCGAACGCCGCTTGATGCGGCATACGCGGCCGGCAAGCCAGAAGAAGACACGCGCGGCCGTGGTCGCGGCCTAGGTGTAACTGAAACTGGTTCGCATTCGTCTGACGGACAATGCTGGATTATTTCGCCCGGGTCGGTCCGTTTGTTGATGCGCTCATCTGCAAGGGGTCTTACGCTAGGTCAAGGGATGGGCCCGCGCGGGGCCCCGTACCGAGGGGCGCCGAGGGGCGCGACCGCCATTTGGCGCTGACCGTGGGTGCAGCCACATAGGTTGGTGCGCCGGTTGCGCATGGATAATTTGGACAGGACATGCAGAAGATCATCATAGACTGCGACCCGGGTGTCGACGATGCCCTTGCCATCTTCCTGGCCCTGGCCTCATCGAGCGAGATCGAGGTTCTGGGCATTACCTGCGTCAGGGGCAATGTCGCGCTGGACAAGACCTATGCGAATGCGCGGCGCATATGTGCAGAGGCCCGGCGGCTCGACATCCCCGTGCTGAAAGGCGCGTCCCGCCCGGTGTTCGAAGCTAATCCGGTCAACGCCGGCGTCCACGGTGCCGACGGGCTAGGCGACATAGGGCTGCCACCGGCTCCGCCGCCGAATTCGTCGCAGCATGCGGTCTCGTTCATCCTCGAACAGGTGAACCGCTTTCCTGGCGAGGTGATCCTGTGCCCGATCGGCCCGATGACCAATGTCGCCCTGGCCCTGATGCTGGACGAGGATGTTGCCGGCAAGCTGCAGTCGATCGTCTTCATGGGCGGTGCGGCCTACGTTCCGGGCAATATGAACGCCCATGCGGAATTCAACTTCATGGCCGACCCGCATGCCGCCGAGGTCATGATGCGGGCGAAGGTGCCGATGGTGATGTTCGGCCTCGACGTGACGCACAAGGCCACCATTCTGCCCGAACACCTCGCGCGGCTCCGCGCCAATGGCAACGCCTGTTCGCTGGTTTCGGAACGCCTGCTTTCGGCCTATTCCGTGGGCGATCTTCACCTGCACGACCCTTGCGTGATCGCCTGGCTTCTTGAGCCGACCCTGTTTTCGGGCGTGCAAAGCCAGGTCAGCGTCGTCGCGGAGCCCGGGCCGGACTATGGCCGGTCTGTCGCGACACCGTCGGGCGCGGGCAATTGTCTGGTGATGACCGATGTCGATCATGACCGGCTGTTCGATCTGCTGCTGTCCCGTTTGGAGACGTTGCCATGACAAGCGCCACCCCGCCGAAGCTTCAGATACGGGGCGTCGGAAAGCGCTTCGACAATGTCGAAGCGCTGACGCCGGTCAGCCTGGATGTGCAGGCCAACGAATTCGTCTGCATCGTCGGCGCGTCCGGCTGCGGGAAAAGCACGCTTTTCAACATCGTTTCCGGCCTGCTCGCGCCCAGCGAAGGCTCGGTCCTGCTGGACGGCAAGGAGATTGTGAACCGGCCGGGCCAGGTCGGCTACATGCTGCAGAAGGACTTGCTTTTGCCCTGGCGCACGGCATTGCAGAACATCGTTCTGGGTCCGGCGCTGCGCGGGACGCTCACCCAGGCCGATTACGACCGGGCGGCGGCGCTTGCGACGCGGTACGGGCTCGGCAGCTTCCTGCACGCCTATCCGCACGCCCTGTCCGGCGGCATGCGCCAGCGCGTGGCGCTCATGCGCACATTGACGGCGGGCAACGACACGCTGCTTCTGGACGAACCTTTCGGGGCGCTGGACTATCAGACCCGGGTGGCGATGCAGTCCTGGCTTCTTGATGTCTGGCGCGAGATGCAGCGCACCATCGTGTTCGTCACCCATGACGTCGACGAGTCGATTTTTCTGGCCGACCGCGTCGTCATCATGACGCCGCGACCGGGCCGCATCCACTCCGTCCTGCCGATCGACCTTCCCCGGCCGCGCATGCCGGCCGTTCTGTCCGATCCGGCGTTCATGGCCGCCAAGCGGACGATCATGGAGGTGTTGCATCCGGCACCCGAAACGACTGGCAGCGAGGCGGCGGCACATGTCTGATATCGGCTTCAAGGGCATTTTCCAGAACGCGCTGTTGGCCGTTTTGTCGGTCGCCCTGATCTTCATTACGTGGAAGCTCTTTGTGGTGATCTCGGGCTATCCGCCCTACATCATCGCGCCGCCCGAGGTGGCGATCGCACATATCTGGAACAACTGGGCCGAGATGGCGCCCCTGCTGCGCGCCACGCTTTATGAAACCGTCGTGGGCTATGTCCTGGGGTCGGCTTTCGGCTTCGCGATCGCCGTTCTCATGGCCCAGTTCAGGGCGGTCCAGCGCGTCGTCTATCCTGGCCTCATCATTTCCCAGTCGATCCCCATCGTCGCCATCGCTGCGCCCCTGGCGCTGCTTTTCGGCTTCGGCATGGCGCCCAAGCTGATCGTGATCGGGCTGATCGTCTTCTTCCCGGTCGCCATCAACGTTCTTGACGGGCTGTCGTCGGTGGACCGCGACGTCCTCAACCTGGCGCGCGTCCTTGGTGCCTCGCCCTGGCGTATTTTCACCAAGGTCAAGCTTCCGGCCTGCCTGGGGCCGCTCTTCACCGGGTTGAAGATCGGGGCGTCCTATGCCGTCACCGGCGCGGTGATCGGCGAGTGGACCGCGTCGAGCACCAAGGGCCTTGGAACCTACCTGCTGACCTCGAAGGCCTCGCTCAATACGGCCGCCGTTTACGGTGACACGCTTTTGCTGACCGCAATCGGGGTCGGTTCGTTCGTCTTCATGCTGGTGCTGGGGATCATCGTCACCCCTTGGCAATGGAGCGCGACCGCGCCGAAATGGCTGCAACCAAAGATCCGACCAACAGGAAAGGAAGACTAGGATGACAAGAGGCAAAGATAGGACGCGATTTATGTGCGGCACGGCAATTCTTGCGATTGCCTGCGCGACATTGCTGCCCCTGCAGGCGGCCCGCGCCGAAGATCTGAAGAAAATCAACTTCGTCTTTGACTGGTCGACGCCCGATCACGAGCTG
Organism: uncultured Paracoccaceae bacterium; assembly: GCA_945952025.1. Classification (GTDB taxonomy): domain Bacteria; phylum Pseudomonadota; class Alphaproteobacteria; order Rhodobacterales; family Rhodobacteraceae; genus TMP-24. The sequence continues at coordinate 119,918 of CAMFGW010000005.1, read as the reverse complement.
ATCCCGGTGATCGTCGCCAAGGACCAGGGTCTTTACAAGGATGCGGGCCTTGACGTGAATATCATCTTCCCGCCGGACTCTGCCACGACGGCGGGGCTTTTGCTGGCCGGATCCGGCGATATCGGCTTCGAGACCACGACAGACATCACCTTCGGGCATGAGCAGGGCGCGCCCATCGTCTCGATCGGCAACTTTATCCAGACCAACAACTGGTGCCTCTTTGGCCGGCCGGGCGAGCCGGTGGACCTGACGAAGCTCGAAGGCAAATCGATCGGCATCTACACCGACTCCTGGACGAAGGCGATGATGCCGTTCGTTCTGAAGACGGCGGGACTGAAGGCCGATCAGGTCAAGGAGATCATCGTCGAAGAGGCGATGCCCATCCTGCTTGCCGGCAAGATCGATATTGCGACCAACACGGAAAACTACGGCACGGCCGCCGTGCAGTCGGCTGTGGGCAAGGATCCCACAATGGTGTGCGCCCACGAGCTGGGCGCGCCGGACGTCCCGATCTGGGTCTATACCGCCACCCAGCCCTGGCTCGACCAGAATGGCGATACTGCGACCAAATTCATGGGCGCGACCCAGAAGGCGACCGAGTGGGCCATCGCCAACCCCGACAAGGCCGTCGATCTATTCGGCAAATACTATCCCGACAATGCGAATGCGGCCTATGACCGCGTCGGCTGGAACGCGCTGATCCCGCATTTCAAGGATGCGAGTGGCAAGATGATGGTTCAGAGCGCCGACATCTGGAAAAGCCTTGCCGAGGCGCTGAAGGCGACGGATCAGATCAAGGAGGTACCCGATCCGAACGTCTACTTCACCAACAAGTACCTGCCGCAGCAGTAACAGGCCGGGGTTTGATATTGGCGGTGCCGCTCCTCGCGGCACCGTCTTTTTGTGGGGGGAGGCAGTGGCGGAAGAAGGTCCGATGAGCCGGGCAGGCTGGTCACCCGGGGTCGGGATCCCTTGATCTTGTGCGTGCGGCGTCCTTCAGCCTCTGCAAGGGGACGGGCCCGAAGGCTTGCCCGGACTTGCAAAGAATAGTCTGGCGTAGCAGCGTCCTCCAATGAAGCTGCGAAGCCATTTGCCGGGGGTGAGCGCTCACCGGCGATTTGACGCCGTGCAGGCAAGGGCGGCACTGGTTTCCCTGTTTCTCGGCGTTCGCTTGCCGCCAGGCGACAAGGCGCAGCCCCTCGACATCATGGAAAAGGCCGACCGACTGGCCTTGCTTCGCATGGCCGATGAACTGGGGCCGGTGTTCAAGGGCCGTGGCTGGGGCAGTCCCTGGATCTATGTTGTCGGCCTGCCGCGCTGCCGCCGGATCCTGCGCGCCCACGAAGATGATCTGCACCCGGTGACGATTGATGTCGGCGCGCTCTTCGACAAGGGCATCCTGCGGCAGATGGAGGGGGAGGATCATCGCCGCTACCGCTCGGCACTTGTCCAGGCGATCCAAGCCCTGCCTGCCGACCGCGCGTGGGGGCAGGTGCCGCGGATCGGGCAAAGTCTGGAAGGCCTGACAGGCCGGCAGGATGCTGCCCCGATGGGAGCGCAGACCTTCAGATCGCTCATTGCCCGGATTGTTTTTGACGAGCTGGCCCAGGTCATCTTCGGCGTTGAACCGGGTGAGCCGGCCCACAATCCGTTGGTCGCTGCTTATGGCGAACTTGGGGGCAATGGGCTCGTCTGGAACATCGGAACCCGACAGGCCCGCGCCTTTGCGGCGATTGCCGCGATCCTGCGCCAGCACCTCGCCACGATGGAGGCCAGCAGGACCACAAATACAAGCGTGCTCGCCAACCTTCAGCAGCACGGGGCGGTCGATGCCGTCATGCTGGGCAACCTGATCTACATGGTCGAGATGGGCCGCTACGACATGGCCGCCTTCTTTCGCTGGCTGACCTGGTTCGCCGCCATGCATCCGGACTGGATGGACCGGATCGCCGACGGGACCGACACGCAGCAGTCCGTCGCCGCTGCCTTTGTCATGGAGGCGCTGCGGCTGGAGCAGGCCGAACGCCTGGTGCGGCGGGTCAAACGCGATTTTGTGGCCGAGGGGTTCCTGTTCCCGAAGGGCGCAAATGTCCGGTTCTGCATCTGGGAATCGCACAAGTCGCCGGAGGCACATGCCGAGCCGTTCCGGTTCGATCCGGGGCGCTTCCTGGGCGAACGGCCCGGGCCGGACCGCTATTCACCCTTCGGCATCGACCGCCATCAGTGCCCCTTCGGCAGCTATTCCGTCCGTCTGGGCGCGGCCTTCGTCGCGGCACTGGCGACGCATTTCCACGTCGGGCCGTCCGGTAGCGGCAAGGCGGTGCGCGGACTCTACCACTGGGAACCGGCGGAGGACTTCTCGCCGGTGCTCACCGCGCGAAAACGTCAGCCAACCAACGGCGCTCACCCGTGATGCCAACCGCCGGCATAAACCCTGAGATCGGTGCAAATCTGGCGGCACTCTTCGCGCGTCAGGCGGGTGAAACCCCCGAGGCGATTGCGCTGGTGGCCGACCGCGCCTGGACCTACCGTGAGCTGCACGACCGCATGATGGCCTATGCCCGGGGGATCGCGCGGCTGGATCTGGCGCCCGAGACGGCGGTCGCGATCCACGTTCCGCGCGATGCCGACATGGTGGCGCTCATGCTTGCCATCCTCTGGTCCGGCCTCGCTTATGTTCCCATTGACCCGGAGGACCCGCCGGAACGCGGGCTTCGCATCCAGAAAGCGGCAGCCTGCCGGGTGATTCTGGGCACCGCCGAGCTTTTGCAGCGGCTGAAGGCGGCGGGGCCGGACCTTCCTGTGATGATCGAGCCCGCCGCCCTGATCGCAGCGGGGCAAGGACACGTGGCCCCCGACTGCGCGCCGGGCAATGACCGCCTTGCCTATGTGATCTTCACATCGGGCAGCACCGGCGAGCCGAAAGGTGTCGAGATCGAGCATCGCCAGTTGATCAACCTGCTCTTGGCATCGCGGGATCTTTTGCGGTTCGGCCGCGGAGACCGCTATCTGGCGGTTGCGACCATCGCCTTCGACATTTCTGTCGTCGAACTCTTCCTGCCGCTCCTGGCAGGGGGAAGTTCCCTGCTGCGCAGCAGGCAACTGCTGCGCGACCCGGCGCAACTGGTTGCGGATCTGCGGCACCACAAGGTCACCGTGGCTCAGCTGGGGCCGTCGAACTGGTCGGTCCTCTTGCAGCCTGGCGCGGAGTTTCCGCATCTCAGGGTCGCAATCAGCACGGGCGAGCCGATCACGCCGTCACTGGCCGCACGGCTGCCAGAGGTCGCTGACCTGGCGCTGAACCTCTATGGTCCGACCGAAACCACCGTTTGGGCGACAGGCCATCGTCTTGGTCCGTCACCCGCCGAAAGCCCGCTCGCCTCGACGATTTCCGCACCCATCGGCAAGCCCCTGGCCAGCTACACCGCCCTTGTCATCGACCCGGATGGCGAACCTGTCGCCGACGGGCTAGAGGGTGAACTGCTGATCGGCGGCGCGGGCGTGGCGCGGGGGTATCGCCTGCGGCCCGACCTGACGGCAGAGCGGTTCACCCGGCATGGTGCCGACGGGCAGCGCTACTATCGGACCGGCGATCTGGTGCGGCGGGACCGGGACGGTGTCATCCACTATTTCGGGCGCAACGACGATCAGATCAAGGTGCGCGGCGTGCGTATCGAACCGCGAGAGGTCGAGGCGGCGCTTTTGCAGGTTCCGGGTGTCGCCGATGCCGCGGCAACCTGGTTCGACACCGGACCCTCCGCGCGCGGCGTCGTTGTCGCCGTGGTCTGGCGGCAGGGCCGGTCGCTGCCATTTGAAAGCCTGCACGAAAGGCTCGGCCGCAGCCTGCCGCGGGCGATGCTGCCGCAGCGCTTCGTCGCCTTCGACCGGCTGCCGCTGACCGCAAGCGGCAAGGTCGACCGCGCCGCGATCCGCGCCGCCACGTCCCAGCCTGTCGGAACGCGCCATCCTGTCGGCAGGAACGAGCCGGGCTATTCAAGATCGCTGTCCCTGTCGGACACCGAGGCGCGGCTGACGATGATCTGGCAAAAGGTTCTTGGCCTCGACCGGGTCGACCTCGACACCCATTTCTTCACCGAGGGTGGCGACTCGCTCTCGGCGATTGCCATGATCCTGGATGTGGAAAAGGCCTTCGACATAGCGGTCGATCCGAACGGCATCTGGGACGCGCCGAGGCTTTACGATTTCGCAATGACCGTTGAGCGTGCGCGCCAGCAGCCCGACGATCTGCTAAACCGCCGGACGGTCTTTCCGCTGGTTCAGGCGGGCAGGGGGCATCCCCTGTTCTTCAGCAACATTGACCTGAAACTTGGCCGTCCCGGACTCTGGACCGCTGGCTGTCCGCTCTTTGCCGTCACGCAATGGGCGTCGGGACAGGGTTTCGTGAAGGCGCATTCGATCCGCGAGCTTGCGGCGGCGCAGATTTCGGAAATCAGAGAGGTCCAGCCCGACGGCCCCTACAGGATCGGCGGCTATTCCCTGGGTGGTCTCATCGCGCTGGAAATTGCGCAACAGCTCCGCGACGGGGGCGACGAGGTCGAGCTTGTGTTCCTTCTCGATCCGATGGCGCCGGTCCGATACAGGACGGCCGGATCGGACGATGTTGTAAGGGCCCCCGGGTTCGTCCGTCCGCCGCTCATCATGCGGATCGGCGAACAGGCGCGGGCGCTGGCCCGTGCACCGCGACAAGAAGCGCCACGCGCGCTGACGCGGCTGGTGCAGGCGCTCCGGCGTTTGCCGGTCTGGCAGCGGGCGGAGTATCACCTTGTCGATCTTTACGGCCGGCATCCAAACAGCGTGACGCGCCGGCTGATGCCCGGGAACCGCTGGCCCGCCTTCTGGTATGCCGCACGCAAACTGGCGCGGTCCTATGTGGCGCAGCCTTACGAAGGGCGGGTGCTGGCCGTCTTTCACGACCGGGCCGAGCGCTTCGGGATATGGAGCTCGATCCTTCCCGCCGAACCCGAGGTTGCCGTGATCGAAGCGACGCATCTGGGGATGTTCGTGCAGCCGGCCGTCGGGCTCTGGATGGACGCGTTGGAGAAGACCTTGGATCACCGAAAGGGCGATGCGGCCTAAGACCGGCCATCATGCGCCCCGACTGACAGACAGGTTCCCCCGCCCGCAACGCCAATCGCACGAAACCCGCTTGACGAAGCCAGCCCCTGTCACTATCGAATTGTAGGGACAACCCTACAAATAGGCGAGTGCAGAATGGCCGTCGTTTCCTCGGACTTGACCGGAACCAGCCCGGACGCCTTGCCGGGGGCGGACCTGCCGGTCCATCGCCTGCGCCATCCGGGGCGCTGGCTGGCCGGGGCGGCGGTCGTGGTTGTGCTTGCGCTGCTGGTTCAGGCCTTCGCCGCAGGCAATATCCGCTGGCCCATCGTGGGTGAGTTCCTGACCGCCCCGGTGATCGTCAAGGGCTTCGGCTGGACGCTCCTCATCACCTTCTGCGCGCTGGCGCTTGGCATCTTCCTGGGGTTCGGCTTCGGGATGATGCGGCTTTCGGCCAACCCGGTCCTGCGCTTTGCGGCCTGGCTTTACGTCTGGATCTTCCGCGGCACGCCCGTCCTTTTGCAGTTGCTGATCTGGTTCAACATCGCCCTGATCTTCCCGCGCCTCTACATCCCCGGCCTGATCGACGCGCGCATGGTCGATGTCGTCACGCCCTTCGTCGCGGCGGTGCTGGGGCTTGGCGTGAACGAGGGGTCGTACCTGTCCGAGGTTGTCCGGGGCGGCATCGGGGCCGTGGATCGCGGCCAGGTCGAGGCGGCCAACACGCTCGGCATGACGCCGGGCCAGGCCATGCGGCGCATCATCCTGCCGCAGACCATGCGGCTGGTCCTGCCGACGCTCGGCAACAGCGCGGTGGGGATGCTGAAATTCTCGTCACTCGCCGCGACCATCGCCATGACCGAGATGCTGAACGCGGCCCAGCGGATCTACTTCATCAACGGCGCGGTCATCGAGCTCTTGTTCGTCTGCGCCATCTGGTATCTGGCCGGCACCACCGTCCTGTCGATCGGCCAACATTACCTCGAGCGCCACTTCGGCCGCAGTTCGTCCATCGCGCCCCCGCGCCGCAACTGGCTGCGCCGGGCAACGGCGGGGGTGCAGGCATGACGCTCGCGGTCAGGACGGTCGGCATCCGCAAGAGCTTTGGCGCGCATGAGGTGCTGAAGGGCATCAACCTTGACGTCAACTACGGCGAGGTTCTGTGCATCCTCGGGCCGTCAGGCAGCGGCAAGTCCACGCTTTTGCGCTGCATCAACCATCTGGAAGTGCCCGATGGCGGCTATGCCTGGGTCGACGGCCAGATCATCGGCTATGCGCTGAAGTGTGGCGCGCTGCATGAACTGCCGGTCAAGCGGCTGCGCACCCAGCAAAGCCAGCTTGGCATGGTGTTCCAGCACTTCAACCTGTTCGCGCACCGCACCGTCCTTGGCAATGTGATCGAGGGGCCGATGGTCGTGCGCGGCCTGTCCCGCGAAGAGGCGACGGCCCGGGCGATGGACCTTCTGGACATGGTCGGGATGGCCGAAAAGGCCGAGGCCTATCCGGCGCAACTGTCGGGCGGGCAGAAGCAGCGCGTCGCCATTGCCCGCGCACTGGCGATGGAGCCGCGCGTGATGCTGTTCGACGAGCCGACCTCGGCGCTTGACCCCGAGCTTGTCGGCGAGGTGCTGGAGGTGATGAAGCGCCTGGCCGCCGCCGGAACCACGATGATCGTCGTCACCCACGAGATCGGCTTCGCCCGCGAGGTGGCCGACCGCGTGGTGGTGATGATCGACGGCGATATCCGCGAGGCAGGGCCCGCATCCGAGGTTCTTTCGGCGCCCGCAGATCCCCGCGTCAGGGCTTTCCTTGGCCGCGTTCTGAGCTGACCCAACCAACCGACCAACAAGAGAGGACTTCCGCAATGACCCCCAACCTGACCCTGCTGCGCCGCGTCTCGCTCGTGGCGGCGCTGATGATGACCGGCGCGCTGCCGTCCTTCGCCGAAACCGACCCCGCCGCCGCGGCGCTTCTGCCAGAGGCCAACAAGACCTCGGGCAAGCTCAACATCGTCATCTCGCTGGCCTATCCGCCGATGGAATATACCGAGGCCGGGTCCGAAGAGCTGAAGGGCTTCGACATCGACCTTGCCCGCGCCATCGCCGACCGGCTTGGCCTTGCGCCCGAGTTCCAGAATGTCGAGTTTCCGCAGCTGATCCCCCAGGTCGTGACCGGCCGCTCGGACATGATCCTCACCGCCTTCTCGGACAAGGTCGAACGCCAGGCGCAGCTTGACTTCATCGACTATTTCAACACCGGCAACGTCTTCTACTCGACCATCGACCATAAGGCCGAGATCACCGACGAAAAGGGCCTGTGCGGCAAGACCATTGCGGTTGCAACCGGCACCAGCTGGGTCACCTGGGCCGAGGATGTGGGCAAGGCCAACTGCCCGGCCGACAAGCTCTACAACGTGATCCAGATCCCGACCCAGGCCGAACATATCATGCAGATCAAGCAGGGCCGCGCCCAGGCCTCGGTGATCGGCGTCGAGGGGCTGGCGGATCTAGAGATCAACGAGCCCGGCAAGTTCTACCAGATCGGCGTTCCGGGGGATCCGAACCCCTATGGTATCGCGTTCGGGAAGTCGAACACCGGCCTGCGCGACGCGGTGCTGGCGGCACTGAACGGCATGAAGGCTGACGGGACCTACAAGGAAATCGTCGACCGCTATCACTTGGGTGTTGGCGCGGTCGAAAAATTCGTGATCAACGGCGCCAAAGAGTAGGGCGGGGGCCAGCTGAAATGACGGGATCGGGCGACAAGGATGCGGCCGCGGGGAAAGACCCGCTGTCCTCGATGGCGCTCGATCCCTATTCGGGCGAACAGCTTTACCGTCAGCTTTACCGGTCCTTGCGCAACGCCATCCTCACGGGTGCCTGGGGCGAGGGCGAGATCATCCCGTCCGAGAACGAGTTGCGCGACAGATTCTCCGTCGCCCGGACAACCGTGCGCAACGCAATGGCGCTTCTGGTGCGCGAAGGGCTGGTCCGGCAGGAACGCGGCAAGGGCACGATGGTCTCGCACCGCCCCGTCAGCCACTCCGTCTGGAACTTCGGCAGCTTCACCGACCTGGCCCGGGCCAGCGGCCAGCGGCCGGTCACAAAGGTCATCGAACACCGGATCGAGGACGGCGTGCTGGTCCTTGTCCGGGCGCGCGGCCTTGGCGGGCTCGGGGCCGTCGAGTGGCTGAACCTCGATACCTCCTGGCTGCCGCTCGACCAGTACCCGGGCATCGAAGGTTACGACTTCGCGGCCCAGTCGCTCTATGCCGTGCTGCGCAGCAAATATGGCCGCCATCCCGCGCGCTCAGAGCTTCTGCTGACCGTTGTTCCGCCGACCGATCAGTTGCGCGCCGTGTTCGGGCAGGTGCCCGGCGTTGCCGGCTATCTACGCGCCACGGGGGACGTTCTGGACCCGGGCGGCGACCGGGTCGAACGGACGTCGATCGTCTATTCGCCCAAGGTGGACATGAAATTCGCAACCCGCTGGGGCCACGGCACGGCCGAACCGACCGCATAGGCGGGACAGGAGACGAGAATGAGGATGCTTAAGACCGTGTTCCCCACGGTGAAACCGATCCTGGGGATGTTGCACCTTGGCGGCGAAGACCCGGCTGACCGGCTTTCCCGCGCTGTCGAGGAAGCGAAGGTCATGGCGGGCGAAGGCTGCGACGGTCTGGTCGTCGAGAACTATTTCGGCGACAGCGACGATGTCGAACGCGTGCTGGAACGGCTGGTCGGCCTTGATCTGGCCGCGCGCATCGGGATCAACGTCCTGCGCGACAATGACCGCGCCTTTCAGCTGGCGCGCCGCTACCCGGTGGCCTTCATCCAGATCGACTCGGTCTGCGGCCATCTGACTGTGGACGAGGATGCCACCTTCGCGGCCAACCTCGCGGTCGAACGCGCCAGCGTGTCGGCGCCGCTGCTGGGCGGGGTGCGGTTCAAGTATCAGCCGGTCCGCTCGGGCCGGTCAGAGGCAGAGGACCTCCGCCTCGGGGCCGCGCGGTGCGACGCGCTTGTCGTGACCTCGGATGCAACCGGGCAGGAAACCGATCTTGCGAAGATCCGGCGGTTCCGGGCGGCGACAGGTGGGTCCGTTCCCCTGTTCGTGGGGGCCGGGATGACCGAGGCGAATGCCGCCGACCAGCTTGCACTGGCCGACGGCGCCATCGTCGGCAGCTGGCTGAAGGAAGGCCACAGCGACAAGGGGCGGCTTGAGCCCGCCTATGTCGCGCGCTTCATGGCAGCGGTCCGGACCGCGCGGGCGAGGGCGGCATGAGCCGACTTGTCCAGGCGTGCCCGCTGACTGCCGAAGCCTTCGCTGCCTTTGGCCGCGTCTTCGACCTGGCCGCAGCCGGGGACGCCGGGGTCCGGCGCATGTCGGGTGACGGGTGGAGCGATGGCTTCACCCTCACCCCGTTGATCGACGGGCGCGGGCATCTGGGCATGACGCAAGGCCCGGCGGCCCCCTGGTCTGCGCGGCAGATGGAACGCCACCCGTTGACGGAGGAGGCGCTGTTCTGTGCCGGTGCGCCCATCGTCCTTGCCGTGGCGCTGGGCGGAGACAGGCCCGCGCCCCTTTCGGGCATGGTAGAAGCCTTCGTCATCCGGCCGGGTCAGGTCGCCGTCATGAACCGCGGGGTCTGGCATGATGCCTGCCGCGGCCTGGCCGGTCCGACAGCCTATTACTGGATGGCCATCTGCGGGCTTGGGCTGGACCCCTGGATCGACATCGAAGACGGGCCGGTCGAGGTGCGGGCATGACCGCCTTCTTCATCGGCGACGTCGCCCTTGACGAGTATTACAGCGCCGACCACTGGCTGGGGCCTGCGGAGAAGGGCTTCGTCAAGGAACTGCCGGCGGAATGCGGTGGCTCGATAGCGAATGCGGCGGTCGTTCATGCAGGCCTTGGCGGCGCGACCGAATTCATCTCTCTGCTCAACCACAGCCCCCTGTCGGATCGCCTTGTCGCCGAGCTGAATGCGAATGGCGTCTCGACCCGTCACATGCTGCGCGATCCGGCTATTCCGGACTCGCGCAACCTGATCTTTCTCGTCGGGGGCGAACATGTCGTCCTGACCGTAGAGATGGGGCAGCAACCGATGTGGCTGCCGGCCGACGCTCTGGCAGCCCTTCGCTCGCCGGGCTTCCTCTACACCACGCTTTATCGGGCAAGGCGGCTTCATGCCCGGACCCCGGCGGGCGTGCTGGCGCAGGCCGACCTTCTTGCTGACCTGCGCGCGCATGGGCGGCGGGTGATCTTCGATCTGGACGTCGGTGGCGCGACCGGGGCGGACCTGCCCTATCTGCGGGGCGCCGGCGTCGTCCTCTTCAACCGCATCGGGTTTCGCGCGACTTTCGGCCATGACGACTTGGCGCAGGTCGCTGACTGGATGCGGCAGAACCGGATCGGCCGCGTGGTCAGGACCACGTCCGAAGACGGCGCAGAGGCGCTGGACGGCGACCGACTGGTTCGGGTTCCGGGCTATCGGGTGGCTGTTGCCGACGTGACGGGCGCGGGTGACACGCTCGGCGCCTCCCTGACCTGGGGGCTTGGTCGCGGCGACAGCTTTGACGAGGCGCTCGCCTTCGCCGTCGGCGCTGCCTCGCGCTCGGTCACCCGTCACGGCCCGCGTGGCGGCAAGGCGCTGCCGGAAGAGGTGCAGGACTGGATGACCCGTCAACGGGGCGGTCCCACGCTCGGATGACAGCCGGGCCAAGGCGCCCTCAGGTTTTGTCAGAAGAACCTCGCCTGCGGTGGGCCGGGTGGTTTCGTAGCGACCCGGCATGATCATGCGTGCGCCATTCCCGGACTTCAAGACGAGCCCCGAGGTCATCCGCCCAGCTGTGATGATCGACTCCGCTTCCCGCTGTCGCAGCGCAATGTCGAAGATCTGCTGCAGGGGCGCGGCGGCGACATCTGCCACGAGACGGTCCGCTCGGCAGGCGAAACCGCCCGTCAAACCCCGGAAGGCCGATCCTTTGGGTCGGCTGCGCCCGGCATCTTACGAAGGGTCTTGACGGCCCCGCCAGTTCGGGTCTTAATTAGTCCATCGTTTGGATTTAATCAACGGCGGGGGGGGGAGAGATGGCACTTACGAGACGCGGCATGGCGGGAATGATCGCCGGAGCAATGGTGACAGCGACACTGAGGCCGGCCTTTGCCGCTGGCGGCGAGGTGCGCATGTTGATCTGGGACGGCTATGCGGACCCTGAGTGGGTGGCCGACTTCGAGAAGCAGACCGGCTACACCGTGCGCGCGACCTACGCCACCAGCGCCGATGAACAGATCGCCAAGATGAAGGCCAGCGGCGGCAAGGACTATGACATCGTCGCGGTCGACAGTGCCAGCATCAAAACCTTCGTCGACCAAAAGCTGATCACGCCCTTGGACATGGCGCGCCTGTCAAGCTTCGACAACCTTCTGCCAGACTTCAAGAACTTCCAGGGCCCGATCTTCGGCGGGGTGCGCTATGGTGTGCCGCTGGCCTGGGGGTCGCTCGGCCTGGTCTACGACAAGGCAACCTTCCCCGAGCCACCGAAATCCTGGGCGGTGATGTGGGACCCGAAGTACAAGGGCCGGGTCATCTCGCAGGACGACGCCAACAACAACATCAACCTCGGCGCCATCATGCTGGGGCTCGACGACCCGTTCAACGTCAAGCCGGACGAGTTTCCGCTTATCCGCACGAAGCTGGCCGAACTGCGCGGCAACCTCCTGACCTATTTCGCGGGCTTCGACGAGGGCACCACGCTCTTTGCCGAGAACAACGTGGTCCTCATGTTCTCGATGGGTGAGCTGAGTGCCATCGCGCTCCAGAAAAAGGGCTTCGATGTCGGCTATGCGATCCCGGACGAAGGCGCGCTTGGCTGGATGGACAGTCTGACGCTGAGCGCGGGTGCCACCAATGTCGACGGAGCTTATGCCTGGATGAACTTCCTGCTTCAGGCCAAGTACGGCGCGGACATGACCAAGAAGTTCGGCTACGGCAGCACGACCTCGGCCGAAGGGGCGCCGGATTATACCTCGCGCCTGAAATGGGCCAAGCCGCCGGAAGACCTTGCCATGCGGCAGACCGTCTGGAACGAGGTCCGCTCCGGCGCGAACTGACCGCATCAGGGTCCAAGCTGGCCGGGCACCCCCGTGCCCGGCTCCTTTCGCCGAAATCAGCGTTCCGGGAAACCGCATGAACCAGCGAAGCGACGTATTGACTCTGGAGGCCGTGGGCAAATCCTTCGGCACCACCACGGTTCTGAGAGACATCTCGCTGAGCGTGGCATCGAACGAATTTCTGACCATTCTGGGGCCGAGCGGATCGGGCAAGACAACGATCCTGCGGCTGATTGCCGGTTTCGAGGCCCCAACGACGGGCCGCATCATGCTTGACGGCGCCGACATCTCGCAGATGCCCATCAACCGGCGCCCGTTCAACACCGTGTTTCAGGACTACGCGCTCTTTCCGCATCTTTCGGTGCGGCGGAACGTTGGCTACGGCCTCATGGTGCGCGGCGTCCCGAAGGCCGAGATCGGGCCCAGGGTCGAAGCCGTGCTGGCCATCGTCGGCCTGCAGGACTATGCCTTGCGATTGCCGCGCGAGCTTTCCGGTGGCCAGCGGCAGCGCGTCGCACTGGCGCGCGCCATCATCTGCGAGCCGCGCGTGATCCTGCTTGACGAGCCGCTGGCGGCGCTTGACGTCGCGCTGCGGGCGCAGATGTGCAAGTTCCTGAAGGACATCCAGCGACGGCTCGACATCGCATTTGTCTTCATCACGCATGACCAGCAGGAAGCCATCGCCATGTCGGACCGGATCGTGGTGATGCGCGACGGCCGGATCGAGCAGATCGGTGGGCCGGAAGAGCTTTACGGCTTTCCCGCGTCGCGCTTTGTCGCGGGATTCTTCGGCGAGAACAATCTGATCGACGGCGTGGTCCGCGCCATCGACGGCGCGCGCTGCGAGGTGGAGACGCCGATCGGCCCGCTTTGGGGCGTCACGTGCGGCCCCGCCGCCGCCGTCGGCGCAGAGGTGCATCTGTCGATCCGTCCCGAGGCCCTGGTCCCGGGTGCCACGGAGGGGCACCGGTTCCTGGTCCGCGATGCGCAGTTCGCCGGGCCGACCACGCTGATCGAAGCGCAGGGTGTCGAGGCGCCAGAGGTAACCCTGCGCCTGCGGCTGCCAAGCGGCGGCACGCGCGCGCTGCCTTCTGTCGGCGATGTGGTGGCAATCGGCTGGTCCGAGGCCGATGCGCGGGTCATCGCGGCGGAGGGGTCCAATGGATGATCGCCGCGATCTGTGGCGGATGGGATGGGCTGCCTTCTGCCTCGGGCTGCCGTTCCTGTTCGTTCTGGCCCCGATCGGAACCTTCATCCTTTATAGCTTCTGGCACAACGAAAGCGGCGCGCTGGTGCGGGAATTCACGCTGGAGAATTATCGCGCCTTCTTTGCCGATCCGGTGTTTCGCAGCATCTACCTTCAGACGGTTGCGCTCTGCCTTGGCGCGACGATCGTCAATCTGGTGGCCGGCTATGGGATTGCACTTTTTGCATCGCGCCGCCCGCCCCGGCTGCGGTTCGCGCTGATCCTGATGTTCATGCTGCCCCTGTTCACCAGCTACATCATCAAGGTCTATGCCGTGCGCGGCATCCTTGGCCATCGCGGGGTGCTGAACGAGCTTTTGATCGCCAGTGGTCTTATCAGCGAGCCGATCACGGCCTTCATCTTCAGCCAGTCCGCCATTTTCCTGACCTTCATCGTGCTCTACCTGCCCTTTGCGATCCTGCCGATCTACCTGTCGATCGAGCGGATTCCGGAAAACCTTGGCACCGCCTCGGCAGATCTTGGCGGCAGCCAGATGGACGAGATCCGCCACATCATCCTGCCGCTCAGCCTGCCCGGCGTGGTGGTCGCGGCCCTGTTCAACTTCGTGATGACCTTTGGCGATTTCGTCACCCCGACGATGGTCGGCGGCACAGAGGGGTTCACCTTCGGGCGCATCGTGTTTTCGCAATTCGGGGTTGCGCTGAACTGGCCGCTCGGGGCGGCGCTGGCGGTGATCCTGCTTGCGACCTCGGTGCTGGCGGTCGGGGTCGCCGGCCTGGCGATGCGGTGGAGCACGGCACGATGAAGCGGCATTCAGGTCTGTTCGACGTCGCCTTGGGAGCCCTCGCGCTGGTGTCGCTGGGGATCATCTACGCACCGCTGGCCGTGGTCTGGGTCTTCTCGAACTGGCAGCCGGTGCGCGTGCGTGGAGCGCTGCAACTGGCTCCGTTTTCGTGGGACAGCTATGTCGCACTGACCCGCAACGCCGACATTCTGGGCGCGCTTGGCACGACGCTGCTGGTGGGGCTGGTTTCGATGCTGCTGGCGTTGATCCTCGCCACCACATTCGCGATGTATTACTGGCGGACGGTCGGCGTTTCGCGCCAGATCATGCAGGCATTGGTCTTTCTGCCGTTCCTCTTGCCGCCGATCGTGGTCGGCCTGTCGCTGCTGATCGCCTTCCGCGAGCTTGATGCGACCCGTGGCGCCTTCACCATCGTCGTCGGTCATACGGTGCTGCTGGTGCCGGTCGTCTACCGGCTGGTGCTGACGCGGCTCAACTCGCTCAGCCCCAGTTTGACCGAAGCCTCGCTGGACCTTGGCGCAAGCCATTGCCAGACCTTTTACCACATCCTGCTGCCCCAGCTTGGCTCGGCCCTTTTGGCAGGGGCACTGCTTGGCTTTGCAATTTCCTTTGACGAGACGATGGTGACGTTGTTCCTGTCCGGCTCCACCAGCACCCTGCCGATCCGGCTGTGGTCGATGATGCGCCTGGGCTTCGTGCCGGAAATCAACGCATTGGCCACGCTGGTGGTGCTGGCGGCGGCTCTGGCGACGGCGGTCTTCGGTGTGATGCAGCTGCCGGGAAAGCGCGGCGCGCGATGACAAAGGCCGGCGCCCTCGGCTCAGCCTGACGGCTTCAGCATGGCCGAAAGGCTGGGGTCGAACGCGCGTGCAATCGGATCGGCGGCAGCACCGGCGGCAACAGAGAAGGGCGCAACGCTGCCCCGGACCGGGCGGGGATAAGTCTCATCCCGGCCCGAATGGGCATGATCCTGACACTTGCAGATCGCGTCAAAGAGAAGCGCCATCAGAGGCTCGGGCATCTGTCCGCCGATCACCACGGCCTGCGGGTCGAGCAGGCACTGGATCATGTCGACCGCCCAGGCAAGGTGGGGCGCGGCATCCGACACCCACTCCTCTATTTCCGGGGCTGCAGTGCGGACCGCCAGTTCCAGTTGCACGAACAGATCGGGCTGGTTCGGAACCAGGCCGAGATTTGCAACGAGCCGCTTGAGCGATGCGCGTTCCTCCAGCGGAACCATGTGCCCGTCGTGCGGAACAAGGACCAGCCCCAGTTCGCCCGCCAGCCGGTGGTGGCCGGGCGCCAGTTCCCCGCTGACATAGATCCCCGCGCCGATACCGTAGCTGACGAAGATCATCACGAAGGACTCAAGGCCAATCGCCGCGCCCGTCACCCGTTCCGCCACGGCAGCGGCACTCGCGTCGTGATGCAGGCTGACGGCAAGGCCGGTTTCGCGCTGCAACGCCTCGACAAGGGGCTGGGCTCCTGTCAGGCCGACCATCCACGCGTCCTGAAGCGGCGCGTGCACGCCCGTCGGGGCAGGCATGGCAACGCCTATGCCAAGGATCTTGGGCGAGGGCGAAGCGGCCAACAGCGCGGTTGCCGCCGAGACATCGTGCATGGCCGTCAGGATCAGCGGCAGGTTGTGCTCCAACCCGCCGGGCAGCAGCACCGTTTCCGTGCCGACGATGACCTCGCCCCGCAGATTGACCGCCACGGTGCGCGCATGATGCTGGTCGATCTGCAGACCGACGGCGAAAGCACCGTTCGGCGCGATGGAATAGGGCGTGGCGGGTTGCCCCCGGCCCCCCTTGATCGGCTCGGCCGCGATGACCAGCCCTTCGCGTTCCAGTTCGTCGATGATGTTGCTGACGGTTTGCGGCACCAGCCTGGACCCACGGGCGATCTGGGCGCGGGTCATCGCCCCGTTGACGCGCAGGCCCTGCATGACGACCCGGCGATTATGCTCGCTGGCACCGCCGATATTTGCGCCCCCCTTGGTGCGCAGCCTGGTCGGCTCGCTTGTGTCTTGACCGGTGCGTCGAGTCATGCGCATATAATCCATATAGTGGATTTAATCGCCTCGAAACAAGATCCAATCGAAACCAGGCGCGCTGGCAAATCACAGGGGAGACACGCAATGAAACTGCTATCTACATCCGCACTGGCAGGCATGCTGGCGCTGGGGGCTGCGATGGCCCAGGCCGAGACGGTGCTGAACGGGCTTTTCATGTCGCAATCCGCTTACAGCGAGGCCGATGTGCGCGCAATGGCGGACGCCTTCACGGCGGCCCACCCGGACATCAAGCTGAACCTCGAGTTCGTGCCGTACGAGGGCCTGCGCGACAAGACCTTGCTGGCCCAGGGCTCCGGCAACGGCTATGACGTCGTGCTCTTCGACGTGATCTGGCCTGCGGAATACGCGACCAACGGCATCCTGCTGGACGTGTCGGACCGCATCACACCGGAGATGAAGGCAGGGGTCCTGCCCGGCGCGTGGACGACGGTCGAATATCAGGGCAAGCAATATGGAATGCCCTGGATTCTCGACACCAAGTATCTGTTCTACAACAAGGACATGCTCGCAAAAGCCGGGATCGCGGCGCCGCCGAATACCTGGGCGGAACTGAGCGATCAGGCCAAGATCATCAAGGACAAGGGAATTGTCGAATATCCCATCGTCTGGTCCTGGGCCCAGGCCGAGGCGGTGATCTGCGACTATACCACGCTCCTGTCGGCATACGGCGGCAGCTTCCTCGACGCGAACGGCAAGCCCGCCTTCACCAGCGGCGGCGGCCTCAAGGCGCTGGAATACATGAAGGCCACGGTGGATGCCGGCCTGACCAACCCGAACTCGAAGGAATACCTTGAAGAGGACGTGCGCCGGGTATTCTCGAACGGCGAGGCGGCCTTTGCGCTGAACTGGACCTACATGTTCAACCTGGCCAATGCGGGCGATGACAGCAAGGTCAAGGGCATGATCGGCGTGGCCCCGGCCCCCGGCGTCGATGGCATCAGCAAGATCTCGGCGATGAACGGCTCGATGGGTCTTGGCGTCACCAAGACCAGCAAGCACCCCGACGAGGCCTGGGAATTCGTGACCTACATGACCTCGCAGCCAACGCAGGACGCCTATGCCAAGCTCAGCCTGCCCATCTGGGCCGCGTCCTACGACGACCCGGCCGTGACCAAGGGACAGGAGGATATGATCGCCGCCGCCCGCGTCAGCCTCGCGGCCATGTTCCCGCGCCCGACGACGCCGAAGTACAATGAGCTGTCGTCGCTGTTGCAGGTCGCGATCCAGGAGGCGCTTCTGGGGACGAACACGCCGGCCGATGCCCTTGCGAACGCCGCTGCGGCATCTGGCCTCTAAGCGGAGCTTTCCGGGGGGCACCTCTGCCCCCCGGTTCGACCCTGCCCACCTCACCCGGAGCGCAGCCTTGCCGACGATCCCCACCACGCTTCGCCCCTGGGCGCTGATGCTGCCTTTGCTGGTCGTCATCCTCGGGGTCGTGACCTGGCCCCTGTTCCGAACGGTTTCGCTGTCGCTGAGCGATGCCGGTCTGGTGGCGACAAGCGGAACCTTCGTCGGCTTCGACAATTTCGCGAAGAACTTCGGCAGCAAGGCCTTTCAGGCAGCCTTTCTGAATACCGCCTGGTTCACCTTGCTGTCGGTCGGGGCGGAACTGGTGCTGGGCGTCCTGGTGGCGCTTTTGCTGAACCAGCCGATTCGCGGACGCACGGCTCTGCGTGGCCTGATGATCCTGCCCTGGGCCCTGCCCACGGTCGTCAATGCCATCCTGTGGCGGCTGATCTACAACCCGGAGTATGGCGCACTGAATTCGCTTCTTCTGCAGTTGGGGGTGATCGAGAGCTACCGCTCGTGGCTCGGCCAGCCGCAGTCGGCCATGCTGGCCATGGTGGTGGCGGATGTCTGGAAGAATTTTCCGATCGTCGCACTGATCGGCCTCGCCGCGCTTCAGTCCGTCCCGCGGGAGACGCATGCCGCCGCCATCGTCGACGGCGCGGGGCCCCTGGCGCGATTCCGCTTTGTGATCTGGCCCTATCTGGCCGGGCCGCTGATGATCGCGCTTGTCCTGCGCACGATCGAGGCCTTCAAGGTCTTCGACATCATCTGGGTGATGACGCGCGGCGGGCCTGCCAACTCGACCCGGACCCTGTCGATCCTTGTCTATCAGGAGGCCTTCTCGTTCCAGCGGGCGGGCTCGGGCGCATCGCTGGCGCTGATCGTCACGCTCTTTGTGATGCTGCTGGCCAGCGGCTATGTGGCGATCATGCGCCGCTCGGCGTTGCGGGGCTGACATGGAACGCCGCAGCCCCGCATTCACCGTCGTCATCTACGCCGCGGCCCTTCTGCTGGCGGCGGTGTTGCTGATCCCGATCCTCTGGCTCTTCCTGATGAGCGTGTCCTCGGCCGCCGACCTTGCGGCGAAGCCGCTGCGCTGGTGGCCGGCGGACCTTGATTTCTCGCGCTACCGGATCCTGCTGACATGGGAGCCGAACACCATGGGCCAAGCCTTCCTGGCCGCGATCCGCAACAGCCTGTCGGTCGCCTTCATGGCGGTGGGGGCGGCGCTTCTGGTCGCGGTACCGGGGGCCTGGGCCGTGTCGCGCAATCCGCAGATGGAATGGTCGCTTTATGCGCTGATCCTGACCTACATGCTGCCGCCGGTCGCGCTGGCCGTGCCGCTTTATCTGGGGCTCTCGTGGCTGGGGCTCCTGAATTCGACCTTTGGCCTGGCGATGATCTACCTGTCGATCCTCGCCCCCTTCACGGCGTGGCTCCTGAAGTCGGGATTCGACGCCATCCCCCGCGATATCGAGGCGTCCGCCCGGATCGACGGCGCGCGGCTCGACCAGATCCTGCGCATCCTGATCCTGCCGCTGGCCGCCCCGGCGCTGTCGACGGCAGCCTTGTTCGCGCTGCTGCTGTCCTGGGACGAATTCTTCTATGCGCTCCTCTTCACCTCGGACCAGAAGGCGAAGACGGTAACGGTGGCCATTGCCGACATCGCGGGGGGCAGGGTGTCGGACTACGGCTTGATCGCAGCGGCGGGCGTGCTGGCGGCCCTGCCGCCCCTGTTGATCGGCCTTTTGATGCAGCGGGCGATTGTCGCCGGGCTTACCAGCGGCGGCGTGAAAGGATGACGATGACGAAACCTGTTGGCCTTCTGGCGATCGAGGCGGAAATGGCGCGGCAGGCCGCCGATGCCCTCGCGACCTACGACGGGGCCGGACCGCTCGCGGCCGAGCTGGCGCAAAGCCTGCGCCGCACCGGACGGCTCGTCATGCTGGGCATGGGCGCCTCGCAGGCCGTCAACCGTGCGGTCGAGCCGCTTTACCGCAGCCTTGGCATCGACGCGCTGGCGCTGCCGGTGTCGGAACAGCTTGGCATGGGCGTGCCGCTGGCGGGCAAGACCGTGATCCTGGCCAGCCAGTCGGGCGAAAGCGCCGAGGTCCTGCGCTGGCTCGCCACGCAAAAGGCGGGCGAGGTCTTCGGCATGACGCTGGACGGCACGTCCACCCTGGCCCGCTCTGTGCCGACGCTTGTCGCATCCGGCGGGGTCGAGACGGCCTTTGCCGCCACGCGCAGCCTGACCCTGACCCTTGCCCTGCACCTGGCGGTCCTCGCTGCACTTGGGCAGGACCCCGCTCCGGCGCTGGCAGTCCTTCGCCGGCCCGACGTGCCCGATGTCGGACCGGCCGTCGCGGCGCTGGCCGAGGTGCGCTGCGTCGTGGCCTCTGGCCGCCGCCTGCAGGGCGTGGCCGAGGCGGCGGCCCTCGGCCTGTGCGAACTGAGCCAGCACCCGGCCTTCGCATTGGAGGGCGGCCAGTTGCGGCACGGGCCGATGGAGATCATGGGCCCCGACCTTGGCGTGGTCCTTTTCGCGGCGGACGAGCCCGATGCGGGCCTTGTGATGCGCATGGCCAAATCGGCAAGCGAGGCCGGGGCCAGGGTCGTGCTCTTCGACGCGTCGGGCTCGCCCCCGGTGCCGGAGGTGACGACCATATCCCTGCCCAGATCGAAGGACATGGCCGGAATCCTTGCGGTCCTTCCCGCGATGCAGCGTTTCATGCTGGGCTATGCCGCCGCCCGCGTTGCCGACGTCGGAACACCGCGCCGGTCCTCGAAAATCACCCGAACGGAATGACCATGCGCCCACTTGCCGTCGTTGGAAACGTGAATGTCGACCTCATCATGGGTCCGACCAAGCCCTGGCCCGTGCCGGGCACGGAAGTGAACGTGGAACATGACGAACTGCGCCCCGGCGGCTCCGCCGGCAATACGGCGCTGGCATGGGCCGGGCTGGGCGTGCCTTTCGTGATCGCATCCAGCGTCGGCGCCGACGCCTTTGGCCAGTGGCTCCGCAATGCCCTTGCCCCGCATTCCGGCGGCTGGAGCAGCAGCACGCGCAGCACCGCGATCTCGGTCGGGCTGACCCATCCCGGCGACGAGAGGACCTTCTTCACCACGCAAGGGCATTTGGTCGACCTGGGTTGGGATGGCGTCGCCGGCCAGATGGATGGTCTCAATGGCGGTCTCTTGCTGGTGTGCGGAAGCTTCCTGATGGAGGGGCTGGCCAGGGACTATCCGGCCCTGTTCGACTGGGCGGCAAAGCAGGACATCGACATTGCGCTTGACCCCGGCTGGCCGGTCAACGGCTGGACGAAGGCCGAACTTGCCCGCGCGCGGGGCTGGCTGAAACACACCCGGCACCTACTGATCAACGAGGTCGAAGCCCTCGCGCTCAGCGGAAAGGCCAATCTGGATACCGCCCTTCCGGCCCTTGCAAGGCTCATGCCGCCTGATGCGACCGTCGTCGTCAAAGCCGGCCATCGGGGGGCCTTTGGCCTGCAGGGGGCCACCAGGGCCCAGGCGGCGGCGCCACGGGTCGCGGTCATCGACACCATCGGCGCGGGGGACATCTTCAACGCGGGCTACCTTCTGGCCATCGCCGAGGGTGAAAACCTTCCCGGAGCCATCGTCGCCGCCGTCGATCTGGCCAGCCGCGCCATTTCCACCGCGCCACGGCGCTATGAACGGACACCGCGCATGGTGGGGGTCGCCTGATGGGGGCCTTGTCACTGGTCGGCCTGACCAAGTCCTTCGGCGCGTTGCAGACCCTGAAAGGCATTGACCTGGCCTTGAAGGACGGCGAGTTCCTGGTGCTGCTGGGCCCGTCAGGCTGCGGCAAATCCACCATCCTGAACATGATCGCGGGATTGATCGAGCCGACATCGGGCGACGTGCGGATCGACGGCCGGTCGGTTCTGGGCGTCCACCCGAAAGACCGCGACATTGCGATGGTGTTCCAGTCCTACGCGCTTTACCCGAACCTGACGGTCGCGCGGAACATCGGCTTCGGGCTCGAGATGCGCAAGGTCCCCGGGGCCGAGCGCGAGGCGGCCGTGGCCCGCGTGGCCGAAACCCTGCAGATCACCGAACTGCTGGGACGTCGCCCCGCGGCCCTGTCCGGCGGTCAGCGCCAGCGCGTCGCCATCGGCCGCGCGCTGGTGCGCGATCCGGCCGTTTTCCTGTTCGACGAGCCGCTGTCGAACCTTGATGCCAAGCTGCGCATGGAAACCCGGACCGAGATCAAGCGCCTGCACCAGAGCCTTGGCAAGACCATGGTCTACGTCACCCATGACCAGATCGAGGCCATGACACTGGCCACCCGCATCGCCGTCCTGAACCAGGGCCGGGTCGAACAGTTTGACACCCCCGAAATGATCTATCGCCGCCCGGCGAGCCTGTTTGTCGCGGGCTTCGTCGGCTCGCCCGGCATGAACCTGCTGCAGGGGCGGATCGCCGGCGGGCGATTTCTGGCCAATTCCGGCGCCGGCATTCTGCCTCTGCCGGACGGGTTTGGCCATCTGTCGGACGGCCAGGCGGTGACGTTCGGCATCCGCCCGGAAGATGTCAGCCTGGCCGGACCCGACGCCCCGGTCGCCTTGCCCGCAATGGTCGAGGTCGTGGAACTGACAGGTCCCGAAAAGCTGGCCGTCTTGCGTCTGGGCGATGAGCGCATCACGGCGAGCCTTGCCCCCGGCGCGGCGATCGAACCCGGCTCTTCCTGCCGGTTTCTTTTCGACCCGGCTGCGATCGTCCTCTTCGACACCGCGACCGCGCAGCGCCTAGATCCGCATCCGGACCGTTCTCGCGATCATCCTGCAAGGTCGGAATATCCGCGCGGATGATTTCGTCCGCATGATCGGGACCTTGGCGCCGATCGGGCCGTGTTGCCGCTCCTGGCTGCAATATCCGCGCCAAGCCCCCGTCGGCAGGTCGGCCAACGCTAGCGGCCGCGCGCTTCGCAGTCTCGCCGAACCGCATCGCGATAGCAGCCTGACTGGCGCGGCCCGCGGTTACCCGCGTATCGCCATGTCCGTCATCGTTTCAATCACCGATCGCATCGGGCCGTCCAGCCCTGCGGAAATGCGCAGCCAGTCGTCCAGCCCATAGTCGTCGCAGGCCCGGATCAGGACGCCGGCCTCTGCGACCCGGCGCACGACGTCGCCTGCATGAAATCCTGCATCGGACGGCACGCGCGCCATGACGAAGTTGGTGTGGCTGACGGGCACTTCAAACCCGGCTTGCCGCAAACCGCCGGTGAGGAGCTCGCGCGCCCGGATCACGTTTGCAAGCGTCTGATCGAGCCAGGCGGGCGTCTCGGCATGTCGCATGCCCGCTATGCCGGCCATCTGCGCCGGGCCGGAGACATTGCCGATGCCGCGCATGGCATTCAGCGCGTCAGCCACCTCGCGCGTGGCGACGCCCCAGCCGAGCCTCATCCCCGCCAGCCCCCATGCCTTGGAGAAGGTGCGCGTGGTCAGGACGTTCGGGCGTTCCTGCGCCAGCCGCATCGCCACAGCCCCGGCTTCCGCATCCCCGAACTCGGCATAGGCGCAGTCGAGCACAAGAAGCACGTTTCCAGGCACCGCATCCGCCAGCCGCATGAGCTCCGCGCCGCTGACCGCGCGGCCGGTGGGATTGCCGGGGTTGGCAAGGAAGATCACGCGGGTGCGCGGGGTAATGGCGGCGATCATCGCGTCCATGTCGACGTCAAGCTGACCCGTCGTCGGGCTTTCGACATAGTCCACGCCCAGGCGCCAGGCGACGATGCGGAACTGGGCGAAGGACAGGGCCGGCGCGAGGATCTCGTCGCCGGGCCGGGCGTAGACACGCCCCGCGATGTCGAGGATTTCCTCCGACCCGTTGCCCGGAACCACGCAGGCCGGATCGACGCCGTAAAACGCGCCGATCGCCTCGCGCAAGGCCCAGGAGCGGGTGTCGGCATATAGCGAGGCATGGGCGGCGGCGTCCGCCGCAGCAGCAACGGCACCCGGCACGGTACCCCAGGCATTTTCGTTCAGCGACAGGTTCGCCAATCGCGAAACGTCGATCCCGTCAAGCCGGCGGACCACGGTGATCGCGCCGCCGGTCGTCCGGGGTTTTGGCTTCATGGCGCCTTGCTGCATCGAACTCACCCTTGCTGTCCGGTTGCCCCGGCGCTGCCATGGACAGGACGGGGCGACGGATCCGTTTACATGATTGACTGCGGAGACAGTCTGCTGCGCCGCCCGATCAGTCCAGATCGCGGAACGGCGCTTCGCGGACGTCGAGGAACTCCTTCAGCGTCTTCTCCTTCAGAAGCCGCATCCACTGCTTGCCCTCTTCCGTCGCATGCAGGATCGCCGTCGTCTCGCGGTTGTAGGTCCAGCTGCTGTCGAGCCCGGCGGCCTGCTGGTAGTGATTGAGCGCCGCCTTGGCATATTTGATCGATGCGCCGGGCATCCGGGCACATTTGCGCGCCAGCCGTTCGGCTTCGGCGGTCAGTTGATCGCGCGGCACGGCCTTGTTGACCAGGTGAATGCGGTGCGCCTCGCGCCCGTCGATCAGATCGCCGGTATACATCAGGTGGCGGGCGTGGATCATGGGCACGGTCCAGGGCAGCATCAGCGTCGGCGGGGCCGACACGTGGCGCACCTCGGGCTCTCCCAGTTTCGCGTCCTCGGCGGCGATCGCCATGTCGCAGCACATCATGAGTTCCAGCCCGCCGGCCAGGCAGAAGCCGTTGACGACCGCGATGATCGGGATCGGCGCCTCGCGGATCACGCGGAACCGGCGCATGTTCTCGCCGATGTCGTCGCGCCAGCGGTCGGCATCCATCTCGAAATCCTCGCCGCCAAGATCGAACCCGGCCGAGAAGGCGCGCCCCGCGCCGGTCAGCAGGATGGCCCGGACGTCTTTCGCCTGCACGGCGCGCAGGATGGCCGCTTCCAGCGCGTCGCCCATCGCCTGGTTCATCGCGTTCATCTTGTCGGGGCGGTTCATCGTCAGGGTGACGAACGCGTCCTCGGGGTCTTTTTTCCAAAGCACCAGCTCTTCGGACATGGGCGCCTCCCTCAGCCGATTTCGATGACGGTACGACCGCGCAGCTGCCCCGCGACAATCTTCTGCGCGAGTTCCGGCAATTCCGACATCGGCGCGGTCACTGTCAGTTCCGCAAGTTTCGCCCGGTCGAGATGCGTGTCGAGGAAGTCCCACGCCCGCGTCCGCCTGGACAGCGGAGCCATGACGGAATCCACGCCAAGAAGCGCCACGCCGCGCAGGATGTGGGGCAGGACCGTCGCGGGAAGGTCCGCCCCC
Source organism: uncultured Paracoccaceae bacterium (assembly GCA_945952025.1). Taxonomy (GTDB): domain Bacteria; phylum Pseudomonadota; class Alphaproteobacteria; order Rhodobacterales; family Rhodobacteraceae; genus TMP-24. The sequence goes on along the minus strand of CAMFGW010000005.1, from coordinate 95,042 downwards.
TGGGCCAGCCCGCAGGCCGCCGCAGCGCCGCCGTAGCGAAGCTGGGCCAGCACGTTGGCCAGCGTCCGGCTGCCGACCGAATCCACCGCCGCCGACCAGCGCTCGGCCTGCAGGGGTTTGCCGGCTTCGGAAAGTTCGGCGCGGTCGAGGATGGCCGCGGCACCAAGGCGCGTCAGAAAGGCCTCTTCCTGCGGGCGCCCCGTCGATGCCGTCACCCGATGGCCGAGTGCCGCGAGCAGCGCAACCGCGACGCTGCCCACACCGCCCGCCGCACCCGTGACAAGAATGTCGCCGGCGCCGCCGGCCAGGGCGCCGTGGTCCTGAAGGGCCAGGACACAAAGCGCGGCCGTGTATCCCGCAGTGCCGACCGCCATGGCGGCAGCCGGCGAGAATCCGGCGGGCAGGCGGGTCAGGTGGCCGGCCTTCAGCCGTTGGAACCGCGTGAAGGCGCCCCATTCGGTTTCCGACAGGCCCCAGCCGTTGACGATGACCGCATCTCCCGGCTTCCACGCCGGATCGCGCGAGCTGGCGACGGTGCCGGCAAGGTCGATGCCGGCGACCATGGGCATCCGGCGGGCGATGCGCCCCTTGCCGGTGATCGCCAGGCCGTCCTTGTAGTTCAGGCTCGAATGGCTGATCTCGACCAGCACGTCATTGTCCGGAAGGTCGGCCAGGGTCAGATTTTCGAAACCGGCCAGAGGCTTGCCATCCACCTCGCGTATGACCATCGCCTGGAAACTCTCACCCATCCGAAACCCCTTTTGGCTTGCGTCGCCCTTGACCGGCTGAATGCCCTCGTCCTGCGATGGAATTCTGCGTTACTTCTTCATAAGGCGCCACGGACGCAAATTCCACATTGAAATATGGAATTGACTTGATCGACCGCTGGCGTAGGCTTTGCGGCCTGGTGAAACGATCACCTCGGGGGGGAGCAACGGAATGGCTGGTCAGGCGGCGGAGGAGCCCAGGGCGGATGACCTGTCCGTCAGCGCAAGCCGCTACGGACGCACCAGCCAGCGCATCCTTGTTTCCGGCACCCAGGCCCTGATCCGCATGCTGATTGAACAGTCGGCCCATGATCGCGCCGATGGGCTGCACACGGCGGGTTACGTGTCCGGCTATCGCGGATCCCCGCTTGCCGGGTTCGACCGCGAGATCGAGAAGGCGGGGCGCGAACTCGACGGCACGGACATCGTCTTCCAGCCGGGGCTCAACGAAGATCTCGCCGCCACCGCGGTCTGGGGCACACAGCAACTGGGCTTTTCGCAAGGCGCCCGGCACGACGGGATATTCGCCCTCTGGTATGGCAAGGGGCCGGGCATCGACCGGTCGATGGATGTGATCCGCCACGCAAACGCCGCCGGCACGGCACCGAACGGCGGCGTCCTTCTGTTGATGGGCGACGATCACGGGGCCGTTTCTTCGACGCTGCCGCACCAGTCAGAGCACAACCTCATATCGGCCATGGTGCCGATCCTGTCACCCTCGGGCGTCGACGATTATGTCAGGATGGGGCTGCACGGCATCGCCATGAGCCGTTTTTCCGGCGCCTGGGTCGGGCTGAAATGCCAGACCGAAATCGTCGAATGCACGTCCAGCCTTGACCTGCCGCCGCCGGACTGGCGCCCGGTTCGTCCTGCGTTCCCACTGCCGCCCGGTGGCCTGTCGATCCGCTGGCCCGACCCCAAGCAGGCGCAGGAGACGCGGCTCGAAGTTAAGCTGGCCGCCGCACAGGCCTATGCGCGGGCCAATGGGCTGGACCAGATCACCGGCGCCGCGCAGGCGCGCATCGGCGTCGTGACCACGGGCAAGGCCTGGCGCGATCTGATGCGGGCCTTCGAGCTTCTGGGCACGACTCCGGAAAAGGCCGGGGTGCGCGTCCTCAGGATGGGCCTGATCTGGCCCGCCGATCCCGAGACGCTGCACCGCTTTCGCGACGGCCTGACGGACATCCTTGTGGTCGAGGAAAAGCGCCCGGTGCTGGAGGATCAGATTCGCGCGCTTTTCTACGGTCTGCCGGACGCGCCGCGCCTTTGGGGCAAGACCACGCCGGATGGCGCGCCGCTCTTGTCTGCCACCGCAGAGTTCGATGCCCGACAGGTGGCCGCCGCGCTGCACCGCGCCTTCCCCGCCGCCGTGCCCGGGCCGGCGCTTCACCCCCGGGGCCTGACCGCAGCGCCCGATGGCCCGATGCGCGTGCCCTACTTTTGCTCTGGCTGCCCCCATTCGGTATCGACGAAGCTGCCCGACGGCAGCCGGGCCATTGCCGGGATCGGCTGTTCCATGCTGGCCGTCGACATGAACCGCAATGTCGAGACCTTTACCCAGATGGGCGGCGAAGGGGCGAACTGGCTGGGAGTCGCGCCCTTCACCGACGAGCGGCATATCTTCGTCCACATGGGGGACGGCACCTACTTCCATTCGGGGCTTCTGGCCATTCGCGCGGCCGTCGCCGCGCGGGTCACCGCGACCTACAAGATCCTGTTCAACGACGCGGTGGCGATGACCGGCGGGCAGCCGCACGATGGCCCCCTGTCGGTGCCAGCCGTCGTCGACCAGCTGCGCGCCGAAGGCGTCCGCGAGGTGGTGGTGATCTCTGAACGGCCGGAGCAGCTGCGCGGGCAGTTGCCGAAGGGGCTGCGGCTCTTGCACCGCGACCATATGCCGGCCGAGCAGGAGCGTCTGCGCGACATGCCGGGCGTGACCGCTATCGTCTACGATCAGGTCTGCGCCGCCGAAAAGCGCCGGCGGCGAAAGCGCGGCACCTATCCGGCCGCGCCGGTGCAGGTCGTCATAAATCCGGCCGTCTGCGAGGGCTGCGGCGATTGTTCCGTGCAGTCGAACTGCATCGCCATCGAACCGCTGGAGACGCCCATCGGCACCAAGCGGCGTATCAATCAATCCGCCTGCAACATCGACACGAGCTGTCTGAAGGGCTTCTGCCCAAGCTTCCTGACCATTCGCGGCACCAGAAAGAAGGCGGCGCCAGAGCCGCTGCCCGCGCTTGACGATCATCTGCCCGAGCCGGAGCCGGTCGCGCTCGGTCGGTCCTGGAATGTGCTTCTGACCGGGATCGGCGGCACCGGCGTCATCACCGTCAGCGCGATTCTGGCGCAGGCGGCACAGATCGACGGAATAGCCGTTCTGGCGCTGGATCAGACGGGCCTGGCCCAGAAGAACGGCGCGGTCCTGTCGCATCTGCACTTCGCACGCCAGATCGCCGCCCTGACCACACCGAGGATCGGCGCGGACGAGGCGGATGCCGTTCTGGCCTTCGATACGGTGGCGGCCTCCAGCCCGAAAGCGCTCGGCACGATCGCCCGGGGCAAGACCCGGATCGTCGCGGATGGCCATGTCATGCCGACCGCCGCCTTTGTTCAGGAAAGCCGCCATGCCGAGGACATGAACCGGCCGCTGGCCCTTCTGCAGGCGCGAGCGGGCGACGGGCAGGTCGTGTGCGTCGAGGCCACGCGCCTGGCCCTTCGGCATTTTGGCGACGGAATTCTTGCCAACATGTTCCTGACCGGGGTGGCCTTCCAGAAGGGACTGATCCCGCTGTCCGCCGCCGCGATCACGGCAGCCATTCGCATGAACGGCGCGGGCGTCGACAAGACCCTTGCGGCTTTCGCGGCGGGCCGGAACCTGGCGGTCTATCCGGAGCGCTTCGCGGTCCCGGTGCGCGCCGCCGGCTCGCCCGACCCTGCCGCACTGAAGGCCCGGCATGTCGCCGACCTGACCGCCTGGCAGGATGCGGCCTATGCCCGCCGCTATCTCGACCTGATCGGCCGCGCCGAGGCCAGGGTGGCCGGGCTGGGTGCTGCGGGAGGGGACTTCCTGCTGGCCCTGATGCGCGGTGCGCGCCATGTCATGGCGTGGAAGGATGAATATGAAGTCGCCCGGCTGCACAGCGATCCGGAGTTCCTCGCCGGGCTGGCCGCCGGATTCGACGGCGCGCCGCGACTGGCCTTTCATCTGGCGCCCCCGTTCCTTCCCGGCCGTGACCCGCGAACCGGACGGCCCCGAAAGCGCGCGTTCGGGCCCTGGGTCATCCCGGTGTTCCGGCTGCTGGCCCGGATGAAATGGCTGCGCCAGACCCCGTTCGATCCCTTCGGCCTGTCGCGCGAGCGGCGCGAGGAGCGCCGTCTGCGCGACGACTGGATGGCCGAGATGGAGGGGCTCATCGCCGGGCTGACCCCCGATACCCTCCGCGAGGCAACGGCCCGGGCAGCGGCCGTCCTGGATGTCGTGGGTTTCGGCCCGGTCAAGGCCGCGAACCTCGAACGTTACCGGCAAGACCACGCGCGGGCCGCCGGCTGATGCCGGCGCGCCCTGCTCACCCGTCGTCAGGGCAGCGTGGCAAAGGCGCGGTACATGCGATCGAAAAAGCGCGGCGCGTCGACCTTGCCCAGCACCTTGCAGTTCTTCGTCCGGCCGGTCGAATGCCACCAGTCCACCACGGTCATCCCCTCGGTCTCGGGGCTGCGGGTCTCGATCACCACGTTGCACTGCCGGTAACTGAAAGCGTCGGGCACAAGCAGGTAGCCCGGCACGCAGGCGTCATGGATCGGACGGTCGGCCGTTTCGAACTTGTGGCCGCCGTAGCTCATGTAGAACTCGGCCATGCCGATCAGCGCATCTGCCGAGGCCGATTTGAGCGCACGAAGCGAGTGCACCCATTCGGGTGTCATCATGGCCGTCCATGTGCAGTCGATCGACGCCATCGTGACGGGGGCGCCCGAGTCGAACACAACGCTCGCGGCGTGCGGATCGACCCAGATGTTGAACTCGGCGGCGGGCGTTGCATTTCCCCCCTGGAAGTAGCCGCCACCCATCAGAACGACCTCGCGCAGGCGCGGGATGATCCTGGGCTCCATGACCATCGCCATGCCGAGGTTGGTCATCGGGCCGAGCGTGCAGACGGTGATCTCGCCCTCGGGCGCGTCCATGATGGTTCGGATCATCCAGTTGACGGCATGTTCGCCGGCGGCAGGGCGCGACGGCTCGGGAAGGACGCAGCCGTCGATCCCAGATGCGCCGTGGACATATTCGGCGGTCTGAAGCCTTTTCAGCATGGGGCGAGGGCAGCCGGCGAAGACCTGCAGGTCCGCGCGGCCCGCAAGTTCGGTCAGTTGCAGCGCGTTGGCCGTGGTGCGCGCAAGCGGAACATTTCCCCCGACGGTCGTCACCCCCAGAACCTCAAGCTCTTCGGTCGCGCCGAGCGCGAAGAGCAGCGCAAAGGCGTCGTCCTGCCCGGGGTCGGTGTCGATGATGATCTTCCTGCGCGCCACGATGGGGTCCTCCCACAATTTTCGATATTGAAATATTGATTTATGATCTCTGATTAGGCAACAATCATGTTACGCTACAGCAAGCCAACCAGAGCGCGACGGAAACCGAACAACCGCAAGCCAACGGGAGACCAAAATGACGAACACGCTGATGACCGGCATCGCTGCCCTCATGCTGACCGCGACCACGGTCTCTGCCCAGGAGGTGCCGAAATCGCCGGAAGTGGCCCAGACCGGCACGATGGTGATCGCCAATACCATGGAATATGCGCCCTTCGAGTTCGTGGACGAAAACGGCCAGCAAACCGGCGCCAACATCGAGCTGGCCACGGCCCTGGCGAAGCTGGTCGGGGCCAAGCTGGAAGTGACGCGGATCCAGTTCCCGGCAATGATCCCCGGACTTGCGGCCGATCGCTTCCGGATCGCCTGGGAAACCTTCTCGGCCACGGAAGAGCGGCTGGCGCAGGTCGATTTCGTGATGTTCCTCAAGTCCGGCCTCGTCGTCTCGACCACGCCGGACAAGAAGGCCAGCTTCACCGGCGATACCCCGCTCTGCGGCAAGCGCATCGGCGTGATCGCGGGCACGGTGTCGGATTTCCTGATCGACAAGAAGGTGGCCGAATGCGCCGACAAGGGTCAGCCCGCGCTTGAGAAAAAGGTGTTCCCCGAAGGCAAGGACGTGATCCAGGCGGCTCTGTCCGACCGGATCGACGGCAAGATGGATGACGCCACCGCTTCGGGTTACTTCGAAGTGACCTCCAAGGGCCAGCTGGTTGTCCTGCCCGGACTCTATGACGAAGCGCCCTTGGGGATCGCGGTCAAGAAGGGCGACACGGCGACCGCAGCGATGCTCGAGGCCGGGCTGAACGCGCTGATTGCCGACGGGACCTACAAGACGGTCATGGACAAGTATGGCCTGGGAACGGCGATGATCGACAAGGCCTATGTGGTCGACAAGCTCTCTGACCTGAAGTGATCCCAGTAATCTGATGCCTTGCGGCATTCGGCCCCGGCCGGGTGCCCGCGCCTCCGGCATCGAGGAGCCCCCCGCATGTCCCAATCACTCGGCGCCAGGCAACACCATCTGCGGGTCGAGGATCTGACCGTCGTTCCGCTGCGCCATGTCTGGTTGTGGATCAGCACGGCCGTCGTGCTCGCCCTCCTGGCGATGGTGTTCTGGACGGTCGGCACCAACGAGGCATACGACTGGCCGGCGGTCGGCAGGTATCTGTTCCACCCCTCGATCCTGCGGGGCGTGGTCAATACGCTGATGCTGACGGTCACGATCATGGTCCTCGCCACCATCATCGGCACGATCATTGCGATCATGCGGCTGTCGCCCAGCCGAATTCTGCGCACCTTCGCCAATGCCTACATCTGGTTTTTTCGCGGCGCCCCCGCGCTGATCCAGCTGATCTTCTGGTTCAACATCTCCATCATCATGCCGCAGATCACGCTGAGCCTGCCGGGGCTCGGCGTCGTCTTCAGCGCCCGCACCAACGATGTGATGACCCCGTTCCTGACTGCCGTGGTCGCGCTGGCGCTCCACGAGGCGGGCTATATGGCCGAGATCATCCGCGCCGGCATCACCTCAGTTCCGCCGGGCCAGACCGAAGCGGCCGCGACCCTTGGCATGTCGCGGCGCAAGATCCTGTGGCGGATCGTGCTGCCACAGGCGATGCGGTTCATCGTCCCGCCGACCGGGAATGAGGCGATCAACCTGATGAAGGCCACCTCGCTCGTGTCGGTCATTGCCGTGGACGACCTGCTTTATTCCGCGCAGACGATCTATGCCCGCACGTTCGAGACGATCCCGCTCTTGAGCGTCGTCGCCATCTGGTATCTGGCGATGGTCACGATCATGTCGATTGGCCAGCACTTCCTGGAACGTCACTTCGGCCGCAGCGACAGTCGCGGCGACGGGGGCGGTTTCCGTGCCGCGCTGCGCACGGCCCTCAATCCGATGCGGGGGCGGCGGACATGACGACAGACAGCGATCCGAGCCTGCACGCGCCCGAGAACATGATGGTCTATGCGCGCGGAGTGCGGAAAAGCTTCGGCAAGGTCGAAGTCCTGAAGGGCGTGGACATGCAGGTGCCGACCGGATCGGTCGCCTGCATCATCGGGCCGTCGGGTTCGGGGAAAAGCACCTTCCTGCGCTGCATCAATCACCTTGAGGACATCTCGGGTGGCCTCCTGCTCGTTGAGGACAAGTTCGTCGGGTACGACCTGATCGACGACAGGCTGCATGTCGTGCGCCCGGCCGAACTGTGCCGCAGGCGCGCCGACATCGGCATGGTGTTCCAGAATTTCAACCTCTTCGGCCATCTGACGGCGCTCGAAAACCTTATGGAGGCGCCGATCCAGGTGCGCGGCCTTTCGCGGCGCGAGGCCCGTGACCGGGGGATGGCGCTCCTTGAACGGGTGGGCATGGCGCACAAGGCGGATGCCTGGCCGCGCCAGCTGTCCGGCGGCCAGCAACAGCGCGTCGCGATTGCGCGCGCGCTGGCGATGGACCCGAAGCTTCTGCTCTTCGACGAGCCGACGTCGGCGCTGGACCCCGAACTGGTGGGCGAGGTGCTCGCCGTGATGCTCGACCTTGCGCGGAGCGGCATCACGATGGTCGTTGTTACCCACGAAATCGGCTTCGCCCGCGAGGTCGGCGATCAGCTGATCTTTATGGATGGCGGTATCGTCGAAGAGGCGGGCGACCCGCGCGAGATGCTGCGCAACGCCCGCTCGGAACGCACACGCGCCTTCCTGTCGCACGTCTTGTAAACTGGGACCGGCCCCTGATTGGCCGCCTGACTGGTGGTCTGACCTGCGGCTATCTTGCCCCGGCCTGCTTGGCGCGGGCCGTCAGCGCATTGTCGTAGACGCTGCTCTGGTAGACGATCAGCGCATCGAACGCCGCCGCCGCCGCGTCGCTGTCGCGGGCGGCGATCGCGGAATAGATCTCGTGATGGAAGGCAATGACCTTGTCGCGCTCGCGAAACTTGAACGAAATCATGTTGGTCGCCGGTATCACCGAGTCATTGACGATCACCATGATGAAACTCAGCTCTGCGTTTTGGCAGGCCTCGGCCACGGCATGGTGAAAGGCGACGTCGAGCCGGCAGAAGTCCTCGTCCGAGACCTCGCTGTGATCGACCTCGGCAAGTGTCTCCCTGATCCGCGCCAGATCCTCAGGCGTGGCGCGCTCTGCGGCCAGCCGAACGCAGGTCGACCCCAGAAGGCGGCGCGTCTCGACAATCTCGGTCACGCCGAAAACCCCCAGCGATACCAGCCAGTTGGTCGTTTCGAAAAGCGTCTGCGCTGCCGTCCCGAGCGACGGCGCCGCGACGAAGACCCCGCCCTTGGGGCCGCGCTTTGATCGCACCAGCTTTTTCGCGGCGAGGATCTTCATGGCCTCGCGCACGGTCGGCTGCGAGACCGAGAACCGCTCGGCCAGTTCCTGTTCCGACGGAAGCTTCGCCTCAATCCCAAGCTGCCCCTGGATGATCTCTTCCTGAAGGGCATTGGCGATTTGCCGCGCGAGGCCCTGGCTGCGTTCGATCGGCGGCATTCCCAGTCTCCGTTCTGTCGCGACCATCTTATCGCACAGTTTAGCTATTCAAATATCTAATTATTGACCACTTCCGCGACAGGCGCACCCCTTTGCGGGGGGCAGCGAGCCGACCGCGACCACCAGAGGGTCCACCACCGATGGCGGCCACCTTGGGCGGGATTTATCGGGCCCTGTCAAGAGGATCGGCGCTGGGGGCGAGCGGGTCCGTCGCTGGCGGGCCGGTGCGCCTGCGCCGGGGGGCGCCTCAGATCAAACGGCGCGGCTCTGGGGGAGATCCGCCCTGGCGGCCGCGAAATGGGTCGATGGGCCGACAACCCGCTGGAAAATTCGCACCTGCCGTCTCGAGGGCGCGCCGTGCCGCTGCTCTCGCCGAACGGCCGAAGGCACGCCCCTGCTAAGGGTGCAGACCGAGAGCTGCGGCGCTTCAGGGAACAGCTGTAGCTCGACCAGTTCGTCGTGTGGAAAGGGCGATGGGCTTGCTCAGATGCCTACCCTAAACCACTGACTTCCAGCCATGAATCCTCAGGGCGGAAGGATAGTGCAACAACGCCGTGTGAACGCGCGGGTGGGTCGGCGGCTTGATCGGATGCTGCCGGCAACTGCATTGGACCGCGTCACTTTGCGTCACTTTGTTTGCTGCCGCGAAATTCTCCGGCATTTGCAAAGTCGCTAGCTGTGGGAAGATATCGGGGGGCGAGGATGGACGGGGTCGACTATATCATCGTGGGCGGTGGCTCGACCGGCTGTGTGCTTGCCGGGCGGCTGTCGGAGGATGAAGCCTGCTCTGTCGCGTTGCTGGAAGAGGGCCTCCGCGATCGCCGCCCTTGGATCCATATTCCGGGCGTCTATTGCAAGACCGCCCAAGGCGACCTGCTGAAGCGGTTCCCATGGGAGCCGGGCCCGGGCCAGGCCCGAAACGACAGCCCCACGATGGTGCAGGCGTCCGTCCTCGGGGGCGGCAGTTCGGTCAATGCCATGATCTGCATTCGCGGCAGTCCGTCGGGCTATGCGCAGTGGGAGGCGCGCTCAGCCGCGCGTGGCTTCAGGCCTGTCAGGAGCAGGGGCTGCCCTTGAACCCGGATTTCAATTCCGGCGATCAGGCGGGCACCGGGCTTTACCAGATCCCCGCCCGCGGCCGCCGCAGGTCGTCGGCCGCCGTGGCCTATCTGCATGGGGCGCTACGGCGGCGCAACCTCATGCTGCGCACCGGCGCGCCGGTTTCGCGGATCCTCGTCGAAAAGGGCAGGGCGGTCGGGATCGAATTCGTCGAGCGCGGCCGCACCCGCGTCCTTCGCGCCCGCAAGGAGGTGATCCTGAGCGCCGGGGCCGTCGCGACACCGAAGCTTCTGATGCTGTCGGGCCTGCGGCGCATCTCGGCCATCACGGGATCCGGACGATCCTTGACCTGCCCGGTGTCGGCCAGAACCTGCAGGACCATATCGAGATCTCGCTCGTCTATCAGCTGAACGGCCCGCACGGCTATGACCGCTACAAGAAGCTGCGCTGGCGGGCCATGGCGGGGCTCGACTACCTGCTCTTCGGCGGCGGGCCCGCGACCTCGAACCTGATCGAGGCAGGGGCCTTCTGGTGGGGCGACCGCAGGGAAAGCCTGCCCGGCTGCCAGTTCTTCCTGGTCTGCGGCGCGGGCATCGAAGAGGGCGTCGACGGCGTTCCGGGCAGCAACGGCTGCACGGTCAGTCTTGGCCAGATCCGGCCGCATTCGCGCGGCGAGGTGTTGCTGGCTTCGGCCGATGCCGGGGACGTGCCACGGGTGAGGCCGAAATACTTCGGCGACCCGCGCGACCTTGATGCCGTGGCCGAAGGCACGCTTTTCGCCATGGACGTCATGGAGCAGCCTGCCATCCGCCGCTTCATCGAACGCCGGCACATCCCCGAAGACCGCGTTCTGAGCCGGGATGAGGTCCGCCGCTTCTGCCAGCGCGAGGCCCACGCCGCTCTGCATCCATCGGGCACCTGTCGCATGGGTCAGGACGACATGGCCGTGGTCGGTCCCAGCCTGCCGTTGCGCGGCCTTGACGGGCTACGCGTGGCCGACGCGTCCATCATGCCGCAACTGTTCTCGGCCAACCGGCCCAATCTGCGGATGGTGGTCGATTTCTGGCATTGTTGCGCCTCGGGCGACGGGCCGGAAAATGTTGCGGTGCTGCCTGCCGATCTGCTCTGTGGCGTTCATGTCTGCGACAGCATGGCCTTCGAAGGCGAGCGCGGTTGCGAGGATGTCTGTCACGATGGGGTTCCCGAATGGGTTGCGGCGGATGGTCCGGTCACCGGAACCAGGGCGGCAGCTCGAAGTCGGCCTCGTTATAGGGCGCGGGGAAGATCAGCTTCTTGGGATTGGCCGCGGCCGGGTCCTCGATCTGATACATCAGGTGCGGCATCGCAAGCGACGGATCGGTCGACAGGGTCGGGTAGGGGATCGCCGCATTGTAGCGCGGATCATAGCGCAGGGTGCCGAACGGCGCGCGATAGACGAAGTGGCGCAGGTTGTCGGCCACCTTGCGGTTCTGGTCAGCATTGCCGGTTCTCCGACGCCGCCCGCCAGTGCTGCCGCGATGGCATAGTGATACATCTCGGAATAGGTCGAGGCGCCAGGGTCAGCTTCGGCCGTGGCCCCGAACTTGGCGTGATAGGCATCGCGAAACGCATTGCCCATCTCATCGGGAAGGATGTCGATGACCGAAGAGGTCAGCACGCCGCGCGCCGCATCGCCTGCAAGGTCCGAGAAGGCTTTGAGAAGCGGGCCGTGTCGATAGTAGACGAGGCTGTTGGTCGGGTCCTGCGCGAACTGGATCTGGCACTGCGCCAGATCGCCCGGATAGAAGTGGGTATTGGCGATGACTGCCGGTTCGTCGGCGCGCACTTTGCTCAGGACCGCGCCCCATTCCGTGGTCGGCACCGGCACGAACTCTTCGAACGAAACTTCGAAGCAGTATTTCGGCGCAGTGTCGCGGATAGCGTCCGAGATCACGATCGAATAGGGCAGAGTGCCGGTGATGAACGCGATCTTGTTGTTCTTCGGCTTCCAGACCCCTTGCCTGCGGATCTGGTCCAGCATGATCGGAAGACCGACGCCGTAGTACTTTTGGGCCGGGTAGGCCATGAAGATCCCGAAATAGCGCTCGGGATTGCTTTCGAACACCTCATGGTGGCCGATCGAGGTGTTGTAGAGGATGTAGATGATGCCCGCATCGGCAATGGCATCATATTCCGCCTGGGCGGTTTTTTGAACATCAGTCAGGTGGGATTGCCGGGGTTGCCCCTCGGTCGGGATGGCCCGGGCAGTTCCCCGGGCCAGTGCGTTTGGCCGATTGGCTCTTTGCGCCGCGAAGACGCGCAGTTTCGGCCGCGTTGATCGTCATCGTGGCCGGATCGATCGCCACGCCATACTGGTGACGCGCGGCTTCGATCGAGATGTAGTCGTCGAGAACGTCATCCAGCACCTTCGAAGCCGGCCGATCGTGGGGCTTGCCCCAGCCGCTGCCGCCGGTGCTTTCGAACAGGAACTGCTCGTCGTAGTTGAACGGATGGCTGGATAGCAGCGGGCTGACCCAGTCGCCGTTCGGCGTAAGGCCCCCGATGACCGTCCGCTTGGCCCCGAAGAGCGGCATGATGGACTGCCAGCGCTGGTATATCGAGCCAGGCGTCGGCAGTCATGGCGCCTACGAGCATGACGGCGAGGAGTTCATCTATGTTCTGTTCGGTCAGTTCTCCATCGCAATCGAAGGCGAGGTCCAGCGCGAGATGCACCATGGTGAAAGCGTCTACTTCCGTAGCAACCTGAAGCATGCCTGGTCGAACTCGGGCCACGCAACGGCGATCCTGTTATGGGTGAACACGCCGCCAAGCTTTTGATGGTCTTGACAGGACATAACTGACGGCACCCTGAGCCGAGGTCGGCCTGCCTGCGCGATGTCACCCTGGGCCTCTCGCGTCGCGGGAAGACGGCGGACGATGCCTTCATCGAGAGCCTGAACGGCCAATTGCGGGCGGCGTGCTTGAATGCCCATGGGTTCATGACCATCGACGACGCAACGCGAAAAAGCGTGGCTTGGGGGCATCTGTGACGGGTTCGCATTCGTCTGACACCACCGTGGCGCGGACTACTTGCGACCGGAAGCCGGGCGGGGGATAGGGCATCTGTGGCCAGCTCGTATTTGCCCGACGCCACCCCTTTCTGGCGGTCCGCCGCTGCGCTAGCTTTGGATCATGAGCACACTTCCCTGGACCCGGACCAAAGGCGCGCGGCGCGAGATGGTCATGACCGGCACCGCCCCGATCGCGGTAGCCGTCGCCGCAAAGACGCGTGAGCCGGTGGGCACCGTGGTGCTGATCCACGGCCGCAATGGCGCACCCGACCAGCCCCATATGGCCGAGATCGCCCGCGCCTATCTGTCATCGGGCTGGCGGGTCGCGGCGCCCGAGCTTCCGTTTTCCTCCGCGACCCCTGGCTCCGGGCCGGCCGATCAGTTCACGCTGGCCAGTCAGCGGGACGCGGGGCGGCAGGTTCTGGCCTGGGTCCGCTCGGCCTGGCCGGAAACGCCCGTCGCGCTGGCAGGGCACAGCGCTGGCGGCTTTACCGTCGGGACGCTCGCGGCAGGCGATGCGGGCCTGCATCATGTGCTGGCTGTCTCGCCCGTCCTGTCGGGTCAGCGGATGCTCGAGGCGCGCCGGGCGCTCGGGCCCGAGGCCATGGCCGAACTGGAGCGCGAGGCACCGCTTTATCGGCAGGAACTGGAAACGGCCGACATCGCGGACGGCCTGGCCAATGCCCCCGCGCCGGTCGCGGTGGTGACGGGCCGTGAGGACGGCCTGGTCACGGCCGCCCATGCGAAGGCCTATTTCCGGGCGGCCCGCAACGGAACCTTTTTCGCGGCCCTGCCAGGCCAGCATCACTGCCCGGCGGGCCTGGCCTGCGCGGCAATGCTGGCCGCAGCGCTTGCGGCCGTCGGCGCGTGACGGGCCAGCGCCCAGACCCGGCCTGGCTTGCCGGCCGAAGCCGGACTGCCGCCGCCGAACTGCGCGCCGCGACTTCGGCCACGCATCTCGTGCGGGATCGCCCGGGCTTCGGCTGGCGTCTCAGCCCCGCGCGGGGGTCGATCCTCGCTTCGGTGCGGATGGACAGTTGGGACCCGGACCCGGATTATTTCCATCACTGGGTCCGCGACGCGGCGATCGCCCTGGCCGCCGTTCCCATGGCGATGGAGGCCGACCCGGACGCGCGCGGGTTCTGGCGCCAGGCGGTCGCCGATCACATCGATTTCTCGCTTCGGATCTCGGACCCCGAGCGGTCGGGGCCGGCAACGAACCCCGTGGCGGCGGGCACGCGCCCGGACCATCGCGCATTTCTGCGCCCCGACGCCGAGCTTGCCGCACTGTCCGGCGCGCGCTGGCTCGAGGAGCCGCGCTTTGCCGCGGACGGATCGCCCGATCTGGAAAACTGGTCGCGGCCGCAGGATGACGGCCCGGCCTTGCGCGCGTCGGTCCTGATGACGCTCCGCAAGGTGATGCCCGAGGCCGCGACCGCCGCCGCCGACCGGCTGATCGAACGGGATCTGGCCCATGTCCTGGCCATCGCCGGGCGGCCGGCGATCGGGCCGTGGGAAGAGGCGCCGCCGAAGCGAACGACCTTCACGCTGATCGCGCAGTGGGATGCGCTCGACCGCGCAGCGACCTGGGCGGACGAAAGGGGGCAGCCCGCAGAACCCTGGCGCGCTGCGGCGGAAAAGGTCGCGGCGCTGGTTTTCATGGCCCGCGACCCGGCGTCCGGTGCCTGGCGCCAGAGCGTCGAGGCGCCGGAAGGCACGCTCGACAGCGCGACCGTGCTCGCCATCCTTCATGCCGGGCGTGCGACCGGGCCCTTCGCGCTGTCCGCCGCATCGACGCAGGCGACCGTGGCAGGGCTGGAGCGCACGTTTGCCGAACTTTACCCCCTCAATCGCGGGCGCAGCGCCCCCGCCATCGGCCGGTGGCCGGGCGACACCTATTTCGGCGGCAACCCCTGGTATCCGACCACGCTCGGCTTTGCCGAACTGCACTACCGGATCGCTACCCTGACCGGCGATCCGGCCCCCTTCGCGCGGGCCGAGGCCTGGATGCGGCTGGTTGAGGAGTTGGCCCCTGATCCGGCCCTGCCGCTGCCCGAACAGTGCGACCGGACCACGGGCGCTGCGACCTCCTGCCCGGCGCTGACATGGTCCGCCGCCGCCTTTCTTGGCGCCGCGGCGGCGCGCGCCGATGCGGTTCAGGCGCTGGCGAGGTAGGGCGCCGAAAAGCCCAGACGCGCAAGCCCGCGCCTGATCTCGGGCCGCGCGGAAACCAGGTCCCAGATCAAGCCAGACCGGTGGTTTTCAAGCGCGATGACAATCGGCGCCTGGTCGATCGCAAGGCGGCTTTCGGCGACCCAGTCGCGGGCCGGGCTGAAGGCGTCGACGAAACCGGCATCGCCCCAGATGCGCTCGCCCAGGTCGTCGTGAAGGTGCCTCAGCACCGCCATGCTCTCCTCGGCGACGAACGGAAAGGACCCGAGCGCCGCCGTCGGCGTGATGGTCCCCGTGTCGTCGGTCGGCGAATGGGCGACGTAGCCCGTGGGGTCGTCGCTTGCCGTCAGGCCCCAGCACTGGGCGCCATAGCCGGGCCAGCCCTGCGGGTTCGCCATGCAGTGAAACCGGTTCACGCGGGCATGGTTGCGCGCCTGGACCCAGTAGTCGGCATAGGTGTCGGCGAGGCCACGGGGGTCGATGCCAAGGAAGGGATATTGCGACAGGAAAAGCGGCCCGCCCCAGTCGGGGCCAAGCGGCAGGGTTTCCCCGCCATAGGTCCGCCCGTTCCGGAAGGCCGGAGCGGTGGCCCAGCTGTCATGGTAGGACGATGGCGGGATCGGGTGGGTCCGGGACCCCGCGCCAAGCACGAAGACCGCAAAGGCCTCGTTCCAGCCGCGTATGGGCAAGGCATGGGGCGCCCAGTCGCGATGGGGGCTGCGGTGCCACATCACCGCGCCGTCGCCACGCAGATGCGCCGACCAGTCGACCGCATCAAAAAGCTCGGTGATCCGGTTGCCAAGCTCCGGCGCCTCGGTGAAGAAGGCGGCCGCGCCAAGAAGGCCGGTCATCAGGAAGGCCGTCTCGACCAGATCGCCGCCGTCATCGCCGGGCATGAACGGCAAGAGCCGGCCCGTGCTGCCGTTCAGGAAATGCGGATAGACCCCCGCGAACCGGTCTGCGGTCTCAAGAAAGCCGACGATCCGCTCGACCCTGTCCAGGATCGCGGTGCGCCGCCGCCACCCCCGATGGGCCGCGACGATCTGCGCGAGGATCCCGAAACCCGTGCCGCCGGTGCAAACGGTTTCGGCGACATCATATCCGAACGCCCCGGCGCTGCGCTCGCGGGCCATGCCGCTGACCGGGTGGCTCCAGTCCAGGAAATAGGTCGCGGTCGCCTGCGCCACGCGGTCCCTGAGGGCGTCGTCGTCCAGGCCGCGGATCATGCGAGCCATGTCAGGTCCAGGCTTTGGGTGTCACGACTGTTCGGCCCGACGTGAAGCTGGACCAGCCCCGGATCGCGCACCCATTCGGCAGCCTCAAGCGACGGCGCGATCGGGTAGCGGAACTGGTCGGCGTCGATCTGGAAGGACACCTCCCGGCATTCTCCGGCCGCGAGCGTGACCTGCTGGAAGTCGATGAGGAACCGTGCGGGCCGGGTGATCCGCGCGACCGGGTCGCTGGCGTAAAGCTGCACCGTCTCTGTCGCTTCGCGCGGGCCTGCATTCTGGACCCGGACGGTCAGGACAACCCGGTCGTCCGCCGCCGCCACTGTGACGCTGAGCGACGGGGTGCCATAGCGCACCTCGCTATACCCCAGCCCGAAACCGAACGGATAGCGCCGGGCGGTGTCGGGAAGGTCGAGCCAGCCGGTCAGGAACTTCTGGAAATGCCCCCTGTAGGGTCGCCCGGTCGGTTCTTCGGCATAGCTCAGCGGAACCTCTCCGGGGTGGGCGGGCAGGGTGACGCAGAGCCTGCCGGAAGGGGTTGCCGCACCGAAGAGGATGTCGGCGACACCCTCCGGCCCGGCGACCCCGCCATGCCAGGCGTAAAGGAGGGCATCCGCCACCTCGGCCGCGCCGCCGAGCGCGAGGGGGCGGCCCGCGAAGACGACGACCACCACGGGCTTGCCCGTTTGCTTCAGCGCGGCGATCAGGCGGTGGTGGGGGGCAGGCAGGTCGGGCGACAGGCAGGACGAGGATTCGCCCGCATGTTCCTTTGCCTCTCCGACCGTCACGACGATGACATCCGCCTGCCGCGCCACGGCAAGCGCCTCCTCGATCAGCTCCGCCTCGCTGCGGGCATCATGCTCGACGGTGACGCCATGGACGTTCAGGCGCTGCTCGAGCCAGGGCTCCTCGACGATATTCACGCCCCAGGCCGTTCGCGGCGCCTTGCCCGTCAGGGCTGCCACGGCCTCGTCAAGCGAGACGACATCATCGGCATTGCCGGACACCGACCATGTGCCCAGCATGTTGCGGCGATCCCGGGCGAAGGGCCCCACCAGCGCAACCCGCGCCTTGGAGGACAGCGGCAGGACGGCGTTGTTCTTCAGAAGCACGACCGACTGCGCCGCCGCCCTTCGGGCAAGCTTGCGGCCGGCCTGCCGCTTCGGCGCGGCGCCGGTCGCGCCAAGACCCCGGAAAGGGTCGTCAAGAAGGCCAAGCCGCTCTTTCAAGGTCAGGACCCGCCGGCACGCCCGGTCGGTCAGGTCCCGGATCGCGGCGGACGAAAGCGCCAGACCAGCCTCTGGCGCGTCGATCCCGGCTTCGGCCAGCGTGGGCAGCTCACGCAGGTAATCCTCGCCGACCATATCCATGTCGATCCCGGCAAAAAGCGCGCGCACCACCGCCACGGGGGCGGGGCCCAGCCTGTGCGCCGTCAGTTCCTTCACCCCGGTATAGTCCGACACGACCAGCCCGTCGAAGCCGTTCCTGCCGCGCAGCCAGCCTTCGATCAACGGGGCATGGGCGTGCATCGGAACCTTGTTGACCGCGTTGAACGAGGCCATGACACAGGCGGCGCCGGCCTCACAGCCCGCGGCGAAGGGCGGCAGGTAGATGCCCAGTAGATCCTCCCACGCGAGGCTGGCGTTGTCATAGTCCCGCCCGCTCTGGGTCGCGCCATAGGCCACGAAATGCTTTAGGCAGGCCGCCACCCGGCCCGGCGCTAACATGTCCGGCCCCTGAAGGCCGCGCGTCATCGCCACCGCAATCCTTGACGCCAGCAGCGGGTCTTCGCCGGGGCTTTCGGCGACCCGCCCCCAACGCGGATCGCGCGCGATGTCGATCATGGGCGAGAAGACGACATGCTGCCCTTCCGCGGAAGCCTCGGCCGCCGCGAAGGCCGCCGTCTTCTCGATCAGGCCAACGTCCCAGCTGCAGGCGAGCGCGACCGGCAGCGGAAAGATCGTGCGGTGCCCGTGAATGACGTCTTCGGCGAAGAAGAGCGGAATCCCCAGCCGCGACCCCGCGATCGCCCGTTCCTGCATCGCGCGGGCAGAGGCGAGCGACTTGGTTCCGAAGACCGCACCGACCTGTCCGGCCGCCAGCCGCTGGGCAAGCGTCGTGGCTTGCGCCGCGCCGGTCACTAGGCCCTCACCTGCGGGAAGCAGGTTGAGCTGGCCGATCTTCTCGGCGAGCGTCATCTCTGCCATGAGGCGGTCGACCTTGCCCTTCATGTCTGCCTTCCGATTTCCGTGCCCCAAGCCGTCATTCAGCCGCGAGGACCGCAGCCTTGTTGTTGCGCACCGGGCATTCGTGGGCAACGCCGTTTGCGACGTCCAGGACGGCCGAAAAGAACGGCGCCCCGTCCGGGCCGCTTGGAACGGTTTCCCCGTGCAGCACCGCAAGCACGGCGGTATCGGGCAGGCTGTCACGCAGGATGCGGTGGAAATCCATGGCAGCATCGACGTCCAGCGCCGAGGTCGCCTCGTCCAGCAGCAGGATCTGCGGTTTCGCCCGCAGGATCCGGGCCAGGATCAGCCGCTGCTTCTGCCCGCCGGACAGGACGTTGCGCCAATTCTTGCCGTGGTGCAGGTCTTCGTCCATGCAATTGATGAACTCGCCCAAGCCCACGCGCGACAGGGCATGGGCGACCGCGATGTCCGAATGCTGTTCGGGAAAGTCGGGATAGGTGACGAGCGCCTTCAAGGTCAGGCGGTCCGGGATGTCGGGCTCCTGTCCGGCAAAGAAGATCTCTGCCCCGTCCCGGATGGCGATCTTGCCCGAGCCGTAAGGCCAAAGGCCGGCGACCGCCTTCAGAAGGCTGCTCTTGCCGCAACCGTTCTGCCCGTGCAGGAACACCCTTTCGCCCGCGTGGATGGTCAGCCTCGGGACCAGCAGGAACGGGTCGGTGTCGTGCCCGCGATGGCCGAGCTTCAGGTCTTCCAGCACCAGAAGCGGCCCGGAAGCCGTTCCGACCCGCTCGAACTCGCTGATCCCGGTTTCGGAATAGAAGCGCTGACGCGCCTGCACGCGCTCGATCGCCTGGGCCATTTCGGTCAGCCGCGCCGCATTGGCCCGAAGCGTGGCAATGGCCGGCATGACATTGATGAACCAGGAGACGTCGCCGATCAGCTCTGCCGTCAGTTCGCTGTTGGCGGCGAAATTGCGGAAGCTCAGGTTCCCGGCGATGTAGGCCGGCAGCGCCGGCAGGTAGGCCAGCAGGCGGCTGGAGAGGAAGCCGTAGGTGGTGTTGAACATCATCATGCCGGCGTCGAGCCGGTTCTGCCTGCCCCAGGTCTCGTCGACATCGGCATAGAGCTTGCCGTTGATCGCCTGCTGCGCCCGCCCGCCGCGCGAAGCCGCCAGTTGCGCCACCCGGTTCAGGAAGGTTCCCCATTCCCCGCGCCAGGCGCCGTTGCGCTTTTGCCGTTCAAGGCTCAGCCGTTCGATGATCCGTCCCAGCCCCCAGGCGACCCAGGTGATCGTGGGCACATAGACGATGACCAGAAGCCCGGCCAGAAGGGCGCTTCCGTAGATGCCGGGCACGAGGTTGACGTGCGTGGCGACGCCCGGGCCAAACCAGTCGGACAGCACCGCATTCGCCGAACGCCCCCAGCGGTCGAGGAACGGCACCCTCTGGCTATGTTCGAGGATGGCCGCGGATATGAACCAGATCGAGGTTATCGCGCCCCAAAGGCCCATCGCCAGGCCGACCGCGCCGCCATAGAGCCCGATGGAACATTCGTCGACCCGCTGGTCGATCGCGTCGGGCAGGCGCTGCCGGCCGGCCTCGGCGGTCCGGTCGCTCATCAGGTCGAAGGCGATGCGTTCGTCGGCAAGAATGGCCCGGTCGAACTGCGCCACGAGCCAGTTGCGCGCCCGGCGATGCAGCGTGGTCGAGATCAGGTGCCGCAGGGCGCCACCGGCCGACCGCGCGAGGTAGATCCCGCAAAAGCCGAGTGCGGCGATCAGGACGGCTTCGACCGGATTGGGGCCAAGTTCGCCGGTGTGGAAGTTCGCCAGGGCTGCGATGAAGTTTGCGCTGGCCATCGCGGTCCAGACGCTTGCCTTGCTGAGCAGGGTGGTCAGCAGCATGATCGCGACAGTGAGAAGCCAGGCCTCCTTCCAGCGGTCCGAGACCCAGTAGGCCCGAAGAAGTTTCCAGAAGTCCGTGAACCTGCCCAACCCGCTCGCCTTTATCAAAAGCAGCATCATAGAACCCCCAGCAACGCGTCACCGCTGCTGGCGCATTTGGCGCACAGTCCTCCTTGATTGGGTGGGTGCCGCGCCGCTGTTCACCGGCCTGCCGTCACACCTGCATAACTGGAGCCTAGCCCAACATCGGATCGGCGGTAAACCGCGCAGGTTTGATCGGATGGTTTTTTGCGCAGGCCAGCGGTTCCGATGCGCTGCCAGCGCCGGGCGTCGCCTGTCCCTCAGGTGTTTGAGCGCGGTCATGGGGGACGCGAGCGCCGCCGGAATGCTGCGGCCGCACAGGTGGCCATTGGCCTTCCCGGCAAGGAAATTCCTATATGGATGCTGCAGTTGCGAGCAAGGATGCAAGGTTCCGGGCGATGTGCGGCGGCCCATCGGGCAGGCGGTTGGCGTAGTTGCAATATGGACACTGCGAAGGTCCGCTCGCAAACCGCAGATAGAATTAATCCTTTTGTTCTTGGCGGACTGTTTCCCTTAAGGCAACGGTCCTGCAGGGCGTTGAGGCTGGCCTCAGCGACTTCACGTCTCCTCTCAATGGCGCCGTCAAGGGGCCTGACCTGATGGGGCAGGGCGGTTGCCCAGGCTTTCGGCCTGACCCAACGCTTCCCAATCCGTCACGCCCAGACCGGCCCGGGTCTGCAAACATCCGGGACAGGCCGGTCCGGGACGGGGGGCCCGACATCTGGCAACAGCGCCCGTCTGGCAGACAGCGCCTGACCGTCCAAGCCCCAGGCGTTCGGCATCTACCGCTTCGGCGATGATGAAGCCTGCATGCCCTACATCACCCTTGCCAACCTCGCCTGCGGGTTTCATGCCTCGGACCCGGTCGTGATGGCGCGGACCGTCCGG
This sequence comes from uncultured Paracoccaceae bacterium, assembly GCA_945952025.1. GTDB lineage: Bacteria > Pseudomonadota > Alphaproteobacteria > Rhodobacterales > Rhodobacteraceae > TMP-24. Next base: position 73,618 of record CAMFGW010000005.1, on the reverse strand, counting down.
ATGGCGAAGGTCGCGAATGTCCGCGTCGGCTCCCGTCCCGGCCTGCCGGACCGCGAGGGGTTCGGCCGTCGCCCGATGCGCATGACGCGCGACGAGGTCGCGGCGCTGACCATCTACCAGACCGGCGCGCTCGCGGGGTTTCTGCGCGCCGAGGCGATGGAGCTGTCGCGCATCAAGCCCCATGGATCGCTTTTCGGCATGGCCCAGAACGAAGAGCACGTGGCCGAGGGGATCGCCGATGCGGCCGACGTCTTCGGCGTTCCGGTGATCGCCTATTCGGACTGCTGGATGTCCGAGGTCTTCACCCGGCGCGGCATTCCCTTCCCCTGCGAGTTCTGCGTCGACATCGACCATGACGATCACGGCCGTCAGATCATCTCGCGCGAACATCCGGCGATCACGGCCGAAGCTGAGGCCGACAAGGCCCGCCGGGCCCTTGATCTGGGCCTGACCCGCTCGGTCAGCGGCAAGGGCGTGAAGGTTGTCGCTGTATCGATCTGTGTCCACTCCGATACCCCCGGAGCCATCGAGGTAGCCCGCGCCGTCAATGACGTGCTGCGCGACGCGGGTCGGCTGACGCGGGACCAGGGCGATGGGCGCGCTGTCGGGCGACAGTCTGCAAAGGGAGGTGGAGGCGGTGCTGGCCACGGCCATGCGCGCCATAGCCTCTTCGCTGGGGCCGGAGGGGCGGCATGTGATCTTTGCCATCGACAACCGTGTCGAAACCGCCCGCACCGGATCGGAAATCGCGCGCCGCGTCCTGTCGGATCATTTCGCCGAACGTCTGCTGAAAGAGACCCTGGTCGATGCGGAAAGGCAGTTCGGCGACGGCACGGCGCGGCTGGCGATCATGGCCGGGGCGGTCGAGCGTCTGCATCCCGCCATGGACGCGGCCTTTGCTGCGGAAACCCTGCCTTGCGGCGAAGTCGCGGACCTGTTCGAGGCGGCGCAACTGCCGTCCGACCTCTGCCGCCTTCTGGCAGAGGCCGACGCGGCCGCCTGGCCGGACGGAGTCATCAGCCTGACCGAAGGGGCCGAGACACGGGTCATTCCCGCTGCGGGTTTCGAGTTTGATGCTGGCGCCGTCGGCACGGCGCCCCTTGCGGCCTTGGATGAGGTCGACGTGATCGTCGCGAACGAGGTCATCCGTGATTTCCAGAACCTCGTCCCGGTGATCGAGGCCTTTGCCACGCGTGGCAACACAGGCGCGGACAGGGCGCCCGGCGCGACCCTTGCCGATCCGGCCGGGCTGTCGCGCGACCTCCTGGGGATCGCGCTGTCCTTCGCGACGCGGCTCGCGGCGGTCGATGGCGCCGTCCTGCGTTAATCAACTGGAATCGAAAGACGAAAGCGAGACGAGAAGAGATGAGTGTCGATGTCGCCGAACCAATGCTCGAGGTCGAGGATGTCGTGCACTATTACGGCTCTGTGCGCGCGCTGGGGCATGTGTCGCTGTCGGCCGCGAAGGGCGAGTTCCTGACCATCCTCGGCTCGTCGGGCTCCGGCAAGACCACGATGCTGCGCGTCATCTCGGGCCTGGAACGTCCGACATCGGTGCGCCGTCTCAGGATCGGTGGCGAGGATGTGGCGCAACTGCCGGCCTCGCGGCGCAACTGCACGACGGTCTTTCAGTCCTAAGCGCTTTTTCCGCACATGAACGTGGTCGAGAATGTCGCCTACGGGCTGAAGGTCTGCAAGATGAAGAGTGCCGACGCGCTGGCCGAGGCGCGGCGGGCGCTGGCCTCGGTCCAGCTCGAGGCCAAGGCGGACCGGCGGATCAGCCAGCTTTCAGGGGTCGAGCGCCAGCGCGTGGCGCTGGCCCGTGCGGTGGTGACGCGGCCTTCGGTCCTTCTGCTCGACGAGCCGCTTGGCGCGCTCGACGAAAGGCTGCGCCAGGACAAGCAGCTGGAACTGGTCGAGATGCAGCGCAACCTTGGCATGACCTTCGTCTACATCACCCACAGCCAGGAAGAGGCGCTGACCATGTCGGACCGAGTGGTCCTGATGAGCCGGGGCCGCATCGTTCAGAGCGGCGGCCCGCTCGACATTTTCGACCGGCCCGAAAGCCGCTGCGCCGCAAGCTTCATCGGCTACGAGAACATCCTGGAAGGCGAGCTTGTCGGCAGGGAAGGGGCGATGGGCATCGTCGCTTTCCCCGGGAGTGTGAAGATCCGGGGGCAGATCACCTCTGCGGGGCTGGCGACAGGGGCGAAAGTCGCGCTCGCGGTCCGCGCCGAGCGGATCGTGACCACGCCGGACGACAGCCAGGAAAGCCTGGCCGCACGGCTGACCAGCCGCGTCTACCGCGGGAAATACACCGATGTCACCGTCTCGACCGGGGCCGGGCCGCTGCGTCTGCGCAGCTGGCACGGCGCAACCGGCGAGAGCGAAGAGATCCAGCATGTCGGCTGGAAGGCAGGGGATGCGGTGATCTTCGCCGCTGAATGACGCCAGACAACAGAACGACCAACAGGGGGGAAAAGATGAAAGACCGGTTTTCCACATACAGCCAGATTGAACTGACCCGCGGCAGCATGCTGATGGGAGTGAGCGCCATGGCGGGCCTTGTGTGCTTTTTGCCTTCAGCCTCTTTTCCACCGTGCAGTTCCGCACCGTCTACCAGCCGACGCTGGACACCTGGATCGGGCTCTTTTCGTCCGGCCGGTGGGAGGTGACGCTGCGCACCATCCGCATTGCGATGACCGTGACCCTGTTCGAACTGGCCATCGCCTGGCCCTTCGCGCTCTGGCTTGCAAAAGGGTGACGGTCCAAGACCGTTCAGGCCGTCAGCCTGGCGATGCTGAGCATTCCCTTCTTCCTTGACATCTCGTCGCGGATCATCGTCTGGCTGGCGATCCTTGGCCAGTCGGGCCTGATAAACACCCTGCTCATGGGAACCGGGCTGACGGACGCGCCCCTCGATTGGCTGCTCTATTCCGAGGTGGCAGTCCATTTCGGCATGATCGTCAGCCTCTTCCCCCCGATGGCACTGCCCATCTATATTTCGATCACGCTGATCGACGATTCCTTCATCGAGGCCAGCAACGATCTGGGCGCCTCTCTCGTCCAGACGCTGACGCGGGTCATCATCCCGTTGTCCTTGCCCGGGGTCATGGCCGGTGTCGTCTTCTGCCTAGGCCCCGCACTTGCCGCCTGGGTCGAGCCGGGAATGCTGGGCGGCGGCTTCGTCAACCTGATCTCGAACTCCATCGAAAGCGCCCTTTCGGCCCTGCGCTATCCGGTGGTGGCGGCCATGTCCGCCTTCGTGATCGGCATCCTTCTGCTGCTCCTGTGGATCATGTACCTGGTCGTGCGCCGCTTTGGCGACCTGTCCGGGTCCTTCCGCGTGCAAAGGGGCTGAGCCATGGAAAAGCAGGCAATCGCCATCCCCCGGATCGACCGCCGCATGGGGCCGAGCTATGCGCCGATCTGGGGGCGGCTTGGCAAATGGGGCGGCTTCGCGATGCTGGCCCTGATCTACTTCCCCCTGGTCTGGCTGATCCTGCTGTCGATCAGCCACAACCCGCTCGGCGGCATTCCCGGCGCCTTCTGGCTGGAACGTTACCGCGCGCTTTTCGCCAGCAGCGCCTGGCACAAGCCGATGCTGGCGAGCCTTGCCATCGGGCTTGCCATCGCGCTGATCTGCGCCGTCTGCGCCACGATCGTCGGCCGCGCCCTGCCGAACCTCAGCAGCCCGGGGAAGGGGATCTTCCTCTTCGTCGTCCCGCGTTTGTGCCCGGCATGTCGATGGGGGCGGCCCTCTTCATCATGGCGCGCGCGGTTCTGGACATGAAGCTTGGCTACTGGTCGGTGGCGCTCGGCCACTTCGTCCGGGCCTTCCACTTCGCGCTTTTCATCGTGCTGCTCATCACGCTGCCGCTCTTGTGCGGAACCTTCTGGCTTCTCTTCGCCTGGGGGAAACGGCAATGAGCGGCAGGCCCACAGCACGGCCGGTCCGGCCCGGGCGGCCTTCAGGTCGCTGGCGGCACCGTCAGCATTCGTGGCATCAGCGCCTCGGCCGCAAGGGTCAGGTCCTGCGCGATGGCCTCGCGCGCGGCCGCCGCATCGCGCCGCCGGATCGCGGCCATGATGTTGAGATGTTCGTCATTGGCATGTTCGCGATAGTGGTCAGTGTCGAAAAGGCCGGTAAAGACCGGGCCGACCTTGAGCCACAGCCCCTCGATCACCTGCAAGAGCTCGGGGTTGCCGCAGCGTTCGTAGATGTAGAAATGGAATTCGCGGTTGAGCCTGAGGTAGAGGCGCGCGTCGAAGGTCTGCGTCGTCTCGGTAATCTGGTCCAGAATCTCGTCGACCTCGGCGAAGTCGGCGTCGGTGAAGAGGGGCGTCGCCAGCTCTGTCGCCATCCCCTCCAGCGCCACGCGCATGGGCAGAAGCTGGGAAAACCGCTCGGCCGTCATCCTTGGCACCACGATCGAGCGGTTGGGAAGCTGCACCAAGAGCCGCTCGGCGACAAGGCGCTGCAACGCCTCGCGGATCGGCGTCGCCGAGATGCCGAAACTCTCGGCGATGCTGCGGATCACAAGGGGCTGCATCGGGGCGAAGGTTCCGTCGGCCATGCCCTTGAGGATCTGCTGGTAGGCCTGATCGCTCAGCGGTTCGCGTTGGATACTGGTCATGCTTCTCTGCTTCGGGATGTTCACGGGAAGGACGAATTGTCGATAACGTCTATATATTCCTTCCCCTCACCCGCATAATATATCATATACCTAACTCCTCGCGCCAGTTCCGTGGGACACTCCCCACAGTCCTGCCTGCCGCCGACTGATCCCGGCCGAAGCCGGTCTTGCGCGACGTCTGCAAGGAGCCTTCCCCGTGCTGCATGACACTTTGCGATTTTACCCGGGCGGGGATCGTGCGGTCGAGGTGGAACTTGGCGACGGCATGGATTTTACGCTGAATTTCACCGTGCACCGGCAGGTCGCCGCCCTGCGCGAGGCAAGGATCGCGGCGATCGCGGACCTGATCCCCGAGCTCGCCTCGTTCCAGATCACCTATGATCCTGACCGCATCTCGTATGAGGACCTGATCCGCGAGGTGGCCGCGATCTATGCGCGAATCGGTGCGGATGTCTCTGGCGCCCTGCCAAGCCGGCTCATCACCATGCCGGTCCTCTATTTCGACGATCAGACAACGGACTGCATCGCGGATTACACGAAAACCCATCCCGAAAAGGTGGCCGATCCGGACCTGCTCTGCCGGATCAACGGGCTAGAAGATCGCGCCGCGCTGGTGCGACGCCACGCCTGCACGGAATACTGGGTCGCCGCACTCGGCTTCTGGCCGGGCCTTTGTTCGCTGCTCTCGCTCAATCCGAACGCGCGGATCACGGCGCCGAAATACAACCCGCCGCGGACCTGGACACCGAAGGGCGCCATCGGCATCGGCGGTGCCTTGTGCTGCATCTATCCTGACCGGACTCCGGGCGGCTATCAGCTGATCGGCCGGACACCTGCGCCCATCTTTGACGGCGCCCAACGCCTGCCGGCCTTCCGCGACGGCCTGACGCTTCTGCGCGCGGGGGACCGGGTGCGCTTCCGGCCCGTCGAGGCCGAGGAATGCGCCTGGATTGACGCCGAGGTCGCCGCCGGGCGCTATGTCCATGACATCGTGGAATATCAGATATATTCGGTCGCTCGGTATCTTGACTGGGAAAAGGCCCAGAAAGCAGGAGCAAGGGCATGACGACAGGGTCCGTCACCGTTCTGAAGCCGGGGCTGGAAACCACCGAGCAGGAATTGCCGGGACGGATCGGCTATCTTGAACGGGGCTTCCCGATCTCGGGTCCGTTCGACAGCTGGTCCTTCCGTCAGGCGAATATCCTTGTCGGCAACCCGCGCGACACCGCAGCACTGGAATGCCAGTTCCTTGGGCCCACCCTGCGCTTCGACACGGATCTTTCGGTCGCGGTAACCGGGCCCGACATGCGCCCGAAGCTCGACGGGGCGCCCGTGCCGATGTGGCAGACGCTGCGGGTACGCGCTGGCCAGACGCTGGAACTCGGTCCGGCGCTGACCGGGGCACGGGCCTATATCGCGATATCGGGCGGGCTGGATACGCCGGTCGTCCACGGCTCACGGGCGGTCTACCGCATGGCGAGGGTCGGGGGCCAGGCGCTGGTCAAGGATGAGGTGTTGCCCATCGGCTCCCCCCATGCGTCCCGGGGTGAAATCCTTGCCATCCCCGAAGCGGCGCGGCCGCGCTTTTCGGTCGACCGACGGCTGGAGGTCGAGGCGCTTGCCGGACCAAACGACGACTGGCTCGACCCGGCCTCGGTCGAGATGTTCTTCTCGGCCGACTGGCTGGTCCAGGCAAAGAGCAACCGCACCGGCATGTGCCTGACCGGGCCCGAATTCGCTTTCGCCGCCCGCGCCATCAACAAGAAGAGCGATCATGGCCAGGACCCGTCGAACATCATCGACCATGGCTATCCGTCCGGCGCGGTCAACCTGGCCGGCCAGACGCCGATCATCCTGGTGAATGACGCGCCCTCGACCGGCGGCTTCATCAACCCCTTCACCGTGGCCGGCGCCGCCTTCTGGAAACTGGCCCAGGCCAGACCGGGCGAGGTCCTGTGCTTCCGCCGCATCGACCGCGAGGGCGCAGCACGCCTGCGCGCCGCGCTGTACAGGGTGACGAGCGAAGGAGTGGCCATCCGTGTCTAACGCGCCGACGATGCCCCTGGCCGCCGACCCCGTCAGGGCCGCACTGGGAGAGATGCTGAACAGCCCGCCCCCCGTCGCGGATGGGGCGGAGGCGCTCAGGATCCTGAAGGAAGAATACGGGCTGACCGGGTCGGCAGAGAGCCTGGACTGCGAAAGGGATGCGAATTTCCGCATCACCACCGGGGGCGGGCAGGGCTTCACCATGAAGCTGTCGAACCCGGCCGAGCCCGAGGCGAACATCAACTTCCAGACCGAAGCGCTTCTGTGGCTCGAGGCGCGCGACCCCGCATTGCCCGTTCCCAAGGTGGTGCGCACCCTCGACGGGCGCAGCGAGTTCCAGCTGGCGCTCAGCGACGGAAGGGTCAGCGTCGTGCGTGTGCTGACCTGGCTCGAGGGCGTGCCGGTGGCGCGCAACAGGGCGATCTCGCTGGAACTCAGGCGCGACATGGCGCGCGGCCTCGCCCGCCTCGGTCGCGCCTTCGAGGGGTTCGAGCATCCGGCCTCGGGACATGACATCCTTTGGGACGTCCGCAACGCCTCGCGGCTGCGGCCCCTGATCGAGGAATTGACCGAACCGGACCTGCGCGCGCGCCTCATGGCCGAACTCGACCATTTCGACGCCGCTGTGCGCCCGCAATTGCCCGCCCTGCGCCAGCGCGTGATCCACAATGACCTGAACCTGCATAATGTGGTGTTCGATCCGGCCCGTCCCGACCAGGTCGGCGGCATTCTGGATTTCGGCGACATGGTGAAGACGCCCTTGGTGATCGACCTTGCGGTGGCCGCGTCCTATCACACGCCCGCCGGTCTTGACGTGATCGCCGAGATGGTCCGCACCTATCACGCCATCCTGCCGCTTGAGCCCGCCGAACTGCTGCTCTTGCGCGACCTGATCGTGGCGCGCCTTGTGACCACCATTTCCATTACCGAGGGGCGGGCCGCGCGCTATCCGCACAATGCCGCCTATATCCTGCGCAACAACGGCCCCGCCCGCCAGGGCCTTGCCGCCTTTGCGTCCCTGCCGAAAGAAGAGGTCAACGCGGCCCTCGCCGCCGCGTGCCAGATGGAGCGAGCCAGATGACCCAGGAAGCCATGGTCAACGCCTTCGTCGAGGGTGCTGTCGAACTGGACGAGACGACCGCCGGGATGATCGCCCGGCGCAAGCGGCTGCTTGGGCCCGCCTATCGGCTGATGTACGAACGTCCGCTGCATTTCGTGCGCGGCGAGGGGGTCTGGCTCTTTGATCCCGACGGCAACGCCTATCTGGACGCCTACAACAATGTCACCTCGATCGGCCATTGCCACCCGACGGTGGTGGAAGCGATCCGCGACCAGGTCGGCAGGCTCGCGACCAACACCCGGTATCTGCACGGTGCCGTCCTGGACTATGCCGAGCGGCTCCTGGCAACCATGCCGGACCAGATCGGCCACCTGATGTTCACCTGCACCGGCTCGGACGCCAATGACCTGGCGGTGCGGATCGCGCAGTCCTACACCGGCGGCAAGGGCATCATCGTCACCGAGACCGCCTATCACGGCATCACCCAGGCGGTGTCGGAATTCTCGCCCTCGCTCGGGCCCAATGTCGACCTTGGCGTGCATGTGCGCTGCGTTCCGGCGCCCGACAGCTATCGCTCGGCCGATGTTGCGGGTGAGTTTACAGCCGCGGTCGAGGCGGCGATCCAGGACCTGAAGCGACACGGAATCAAGCCCGCGCTGTTCATCTGCGACGGCATCTTCGCCAGCGACGGCGTTTTCGATGCGCCGGCGGGGGTGATCCGGGGCGCGGTCGAGGCAATCCGGGCGGCGGGTGGCGTCTATATCGCCGACGAGGTCCAGTGCGGCTTTGGCCGCACCGGCGAGGCGATGTGGGGCTTCCAGCGCCATGGCGTGATCCCCGACATCGTCACGATGGGCAAGCCGATGGGCAATGGCTACCCGGTTGCCGGGGTTGCAGCGCGCCCCGAGGTGCTGGCGGACTTCGGGCGCAAGGCGCGGTATTTCAACACGTTCGGCGGCAATGCGGTCGCCGTTGCGGCGGCGGCTGCCGTCCTGGACGTGATCGAGGACGAAGGCCTTCTGGCCAATGCGACAGACGTGGGCGCCTATCTGAAGGACGGATACCGCCAACTGGCCACCCGCTATCCGGTCATCGGCGATGTGCGCGGCGCCGGGCTTTTCCTCGGGGTCGAAATCGTGTCGGACCCCGTGGCCAAGACGCCCGATGCCGCCACGGCGACCCGCATCATCAATGGCCTGCGCGACGAACACGTCCTGATCTCGGGCTGCGCGAAGGCGGCCAATGTCCTCAAGATCCGGCCGCCGCTGGTCTTTTCCCGCGAGAATGCGGCGCAGATGCTCGAAAAATGCGCGCGCGTGCTGTCGCGCCTCGCCTGATCGCCGCCGGAGTTGAGATTGACCGTCCATACCGTCGAAGTGGCCCTGCCTGGCGTGATCTACCTGTCCCCGACGCCCGAGGCGCCGGCGTTCAGGAAACCCTGAGACGCGGTCAGCGCTGGCGACACCATCGCGCTGGTCGAGGTGATGATGTCCTTCTTTCCGATAGAGGCCGGGGTCAGCGGAACCTTCCTTGGCTACGATGTCGACAACGAGGCCGATGTCGGGCCGGGCGAGGCGGTCTGCCGGATCGAAACCGCGTGAGGCGGGCGGGCGCAGGGGTAGGGGACCGTCATCCACCGCCCGCCGGGATCGCCGCCGATCAGGGATCGTCTGAACCTGGCCGGTCGCGCGCAACGCCCGGGGAATCCTGATCCGGGGTGCGAGCACCGGCCCCGCATACCGCCGGTCACAGTAACTGGCGTGGGGGGGGGGGCGCTCCGGTGGCCCAAACCCGGGGCCGACCCCCATCTCCCTCCCAATTTTTCGTTGACAGAATCTTCCTCGCCTAGTTTGTTCGTCCACAGAACGAATTAATAGGTGACCCGTGGACCCCGCCCGGCCTCACTCCTTTTCGCGGCAGGTTTCGCTCTGCATGGCGATGCAGGCGATCATCCATTGCGGGCCGATCTCGCGCGCCTCGATCGCCAAGCAGACGGGGCTCTCGAAGCAGACCGTCTCGGAACTGGTGCGCATCTTCGAAGACGAGGGCTGGGTCTGCGAGACGGGGCGGACTTCGGGCCATGTCGGGCGCTCGGCGACCACCTACGAGCTGGTGCCCGAAAGCGCCTACATGGCGGCGGTCGATCTGGGCGGCACCAAGCTGCGCGTGGCCATCGTGGACCTTGCGGGCTCGGTCGTCGCCGAGGTGGTCGCGCCCACCCATCCCGAAGGCGGCGAGGCCGTGGCCCGCCAGATCGGCGAGATGGTGGACGAGGCCGTGGCGGGGCGTGCCCTTGATCGCGGCAGGGTCATGCAGACGGTTGTCGGCTGTCCGGGCGTGCCCGATCAGGCGACGGGCGCGGTGCGCTATGCGCCGAACATCGCCGGCATCGACCGGATCGACTTCCGCGCGGCTGTCGCTCAGGCGACCGGAACGCCGGTCATTCTTGAAAACGACGTCAACCTCGCGGTTCTGGGCGAACAGTGGCTCGGCGCGGGGCGGGGGATCGACCACCTTGCCTTCATCGCGCTCGGCACCGGCATCGGCGCGGGGTTGATCGTGAACGGCGCGCTCTTGCGCGGCGCCTCGGGCGGGGCGGGCGAGCTTGGCTACCTGCCCTTCGGCGCCGATCCGTTCGAGGCGGAATCGCTGCGCGTGGGCGCCTTTGAACGGGCGACGGCCACCCATGGCATCCGCTCGGCCTACAAGGCGGGGACGGGCCGGACGCTTGACGTGCCCTCGATCTTTGCGGCGGCGGCGGGGGGCGAGGCGGCGGCCAAGGCGGTCCTCGACGGTGTCGCCCGGCAGCTCGCGCGCGCCGTCGCGACCCTTGGCGCCGTGATCGCGCCCCAGACGGTGATCCTTGGCGGCTCGATCGGCGCGCGGCCAGAGATGATCGCCGCGACCCGCGCTGAACTCGAACGCTGTTTCCCCTTCCCGATCCACGTCGTCCCGAGCCTCCTTGGCGATCACGCGGCGCTCAGCGGCGCCGTGGCCATCGGGTTGACCGAACTTCACACAGCGCTTTTCGCCCAGTCGGCCCCCGGCGCCACCGTCAGCCTGCCCCTGCCGAAGCCGCGCCTTGTGAAGCCGGGCCCTGTCCCGAGGGCTGCGGAATGACCGACCTGACGCAACTCATCGCCCGACTGCGCCCGCACCTCGACCGGCAGGCCGCGACCGACCTCTTGGCCCGCGCGGTGCGGGCGGCCTCGGTCACGGGCGACGAGGCGCGGATGGTGGCGATGCTGCGGCCGGAGATGGAGCGCCTGCGCCTTTCGCCCGAAGTCACGGACTTCCTGCCGGGCCGGGCGAACATCACCGGGCGCCGTGCCGGGGCAGGGCGGGGGGCAGCGGGGCAGGGGCCAGACCTTCTCTTCATCGGCCATACCGACGTCGTCCATCCGCAGGACTGGGCCGCGCATTGGGCAGGAAGGCCGCAGGCCGACCCGTTCGGCGCGGCCGTCATCGACGGAGAGCTTTGGGGCCGGGGCGCTGCCGACCTCAAGGCCGGGATATGCACGGCGCTGGCGGCACTCGACCTGCTGGACCGGGCCGGGATCCGGCTCGCGGGCAGCGTCTCCTTCGCCTTCGTCGGCGACGAGGAAAGCGGCGAGCCGGGGTCGGGCGTCAGCGCCGGGGCGCGGGCCTGGTCCGATGCCGTCCGCAAGGGCGACCTGCCGCGCCCCGACCTGGCCGTCTATGTCGAGCCCACGCGCCTTCAGGTCCTGCCCGTGCAGATCGGCTTCTTCATCGCCGATGTGACCCTGACCGGCCAATCCGCCTATTTCGGCCGCCCCGACCTTGGCCGCGACGCGCTGAAGGCGGCGCACGCTGTCCTTCAGGCGATCTGGGACCTGTCCGGCCGCCTTGCCGCCGAAGCCGAACATCCCCTTCTGGGCCGCGCGAACCTTCTGGTGACCGGGATTGAGGCCGGCGGCCTGATCGCCGTCCCGGGCGAATGCCGCTTCTCGCTCATCGGCAAGCTCCTGCCCGGCCAGAGCCTTGAGGCGGCGACCTCCCGCCTTGAGACCGCCATCCACGCCGCGACGCCCGAAGGGATCGAGGTCGCCATCGCCTTCCCCGCCGGCCGCGACCATCCGCGCGGCGGCTCGGCCAGCGGCATCGCGGCGGACCATGCGCTGGTCACGACCCTTTCGGCCGCCCTCAAGGTCGTCCGCCCCGACCGCGGCGGGATCGAGGGCGCGCCCTTCTGGTCGGAAATGCCCTTCCTCATCGAACGGCTCGGCATCCCCGCCGTCTATGCGGCGCCGGGCGACATCTCGATCTGCCACACGAACCACGAGCGCGTGCCGCTTGCCGACTACCACGACGCCATCCTCGCCTTCGCCGCCTTCATCGCCACCATTTGCGGAACTCTGCCCGGCTGACCGGGCCAAAATCAGGGAGAAAGACCATGACCTTCTTTACGAAACGCACACTCGCCTCGCTTTCCGTCCTTGCGCTTCTCGCCCTGCCGGCGGGGGCCGAGACCGTCGGCCCGTCGGGCGAGGCGGCGACACCCACGGCGCAGATCACCCTGGACGATGCGCAGGCCGCCACGCTGAAGGACAAGGGTCTGAAGGCCGCCCTTCTCTGGCACGACCAGTCGGACTTCGTGAATGCGGTGACGGCGGGCGCGGATGACGAATTCAAGCGCCTCGGGATCGAGGTCGTGGCCACCACCTCGGCCAGCTTCGACAGCGCCAAGCAACTGTCCGACATCGAAACGACGCTGGCGCTGAAGCCCGACATCATCCTTTCGCTGCCCCTTGACCCCGTCGCCTCGGCGGCGGCCTTCAAGAAGGCGAGCGCCCAGGGCGTGAAACTTGTCTTCCTGTCGAACCTTCCCAAGGACTACAAGCAGCCCGCCGATTATGCGGCCATCGTGACCGACGACCTCTTCCAGATGGGCGCGCAGGCGGCGGACACGCTGGCCAAGGCCATGGGCGGCAAGGGCAAGGTCGGCTGGATCTACCACGACGCCCAGTATTACGTGACGAACCAGCGCGACAACGCCTTCAAGACCACGATCGAGACGAAGTACCCCGACATGCAGATCGTGGCCAAGGCCGGCATCACCGACCCGGCCCGCGCCGAAGAGATCGCCAACGCCATGCTTCTGCAGAACCCCGACCTGGGCGGCATCTACGTGACCTGGGCCGGCCCGGCCGAAGGCGTTCTGGCCGCCCTGCGCGCCAGCGGCAACAAGACCACCAAGATCGTGACGCTGGACCTGTCCGAGCCGATCGCGCTTGACATGGTCAAGGGCGGCAACGTGGCCGGCATCGTCGCGGACGAGGCCTACGAGCTTGGCCGCGCCATGGCCGATGTCGGCGCGCGTGCGGTTCTTGGCGTCGACAACCCGCCCTTCATCGTCGCCCCGGCCCTGACTGTGACCAAGGAGAACCTGGCTGAGGGCTGGCAGAAGTCGCTCCACAAGGACGCGCCGCAGTCGGTCCTTGACGCGCTGAAGTAACCCGCCCGGGAAAGGAGATCCCCCATGACACGGCCCCTTCTCTCTGCGCTCCTGCTGTCGCTGTCCCTCGGGACAGCGGCACTCGCGCAGGACGCAGCCCCGGTCACGACCGGCCCGAACGGCGAACCCGCGGCACCGGCAGACAAGCTGGTCCTCAGCGACGCCGACATCGCCAAGCTGAAGGCCGGCGGCTATACCGCAGCCTTTTCCTGGCACGAGCTTTACGACTGGTCCTCGGCCGTCTCGCGCGGTGCGCGGGACGAGTTCGACCGGCTCGGGATCAAGGTCGTCGCCGAGACGAACGCGAGCTTCGATGCCGCGCGCCAGACCGCGGACGTCGAGACGATCCTGGCCCTGAAGCCCTCGGTCCTCATCACCCTTCCCGTCGACTCGGCGGCCGGTGTCGCGACCTATGGCAAGGTGAGCGCGGCGGGCACCAAGCTCGTCTTCATCGACAACCCGGCAGAGGGGATGACGGTCGGCAAGGACTATGTGGCCACCGTCACCTCTGACCGCGCCATCATCGGTGCACGGACGGCCGAGGCGATGGCGGCGGCGCTCCACGAAAAGGGCAAGGTCGGCTACATCTTCCACGATGCGAACTTCCCCGTCACCAACCAGCGCGATCAGGCCTTCCTCTGGAACCTCAAGACCCGCTTCCCGGGGATCGAGGTCGTGGCCAAGGCCGGCATGGCCGACCCGGCCCGGATCGAGGACATCGCCAATGCCATGCTGACCCAGAATCCAGAGATCAACGGCATCTACGTCCCCTGGACCGAACCCGCGCTTGGCGTCCTGAGCGTCCTGCGCCAGATGGGCCGGCAGGACGTGCGCATCGTCTCGATCGACCTGAACGAGCCTGCCGCACTCGACATGGCCAAGGGCGGCTCGGTGTCGGCTCTCATCGCCGATGACGCCTACGGGATCGGCACCGCTGCGGCGCGGGCGGCCGCCCTGTCGCTTCTGGACCAGAAGGTCGACCCGCTGCTGGTGGTCGGCGCGGGTATCGTCTCGAAGGACAACCTTGTTGACGGCTGGCGCGCCTCGCTCCACGCCGATCCGCCGCAGAGCGTCCTTGACGCGCTGAAGTGATCGCAGACCGCGCCCGGACATCTTCGGGCGCGGCGCCCCCAAGGCTTTCCACGCGGGACCCTCGCCATGACCTCATCCCTCCCCACACGCGCGGCCCTTCAGGGGCTGATCGTCTATGCGGGCTTCGCGCTGATCTTCCTCTTCTTCTCGGCCATGCTCTGGGACCGGGGGTTCCTCTCGGCGCAGAACCTGACCAACATCATCCTGCAGACCGCGCCCGCGACGGTCCTGGCGGTTGGCCTCGTCTTCGTGCTGGCGGCGGGCGAGATCGACCTTTCGTTCGGCGCCGCCGTAGCCCTGGCCGCCATCGTCGCGGCGATGGTGATGCGGACGCAAGGCTGGCCCGTCGGCGTGCTGGCCGGGCTTGCGACCGGGATGGCGGTCGGCCTCGTCAATGGCGCGATCGTCGCCTATGCGCGCCTGCCCTCGTTCCTCGTCACCCTCGCCACCATGGGCGTGATCGCGGGTGCCGCGCGCGAGATGTCGGGCCTGCAATCCATCCCTGTGACGGCAGAGCCCTTCATCGCCATCTTCGGCGGCGGCAGCCTTCTTGGCATCCCCTCGCTCGTCCTCTGGACCATCGGCGTCGTGGTCGTCGGCCACCTGGCCTTCCGCGAGACGCGCTACGGCGCGCATGTGCTGGCGGTCGGTGACAACCCGCGCGCCGCACTCGTCTCTGGCATCCGCGTCGCGCGCGTGCGGCTGTCGGTGCTGGTCCTTTCCGGCGCCTGTGCGGGCCTTGCCGGGCTTCTGTACGCCGGGCGCCTGCAGGCCGCGCGCTATACGCTGGGCGAAAGCGACCTGATGACGGTCATCGCGGCGGTGATCGTCGGCGGCACGGCGCTGAACGGCGGGCGGGGCACGATCCCCGGCGCGCTCGTCGGCAGCCTGATGATGGGGATGCTGTCGAACGGCCTGATCCTGATGGGGCTTTCGGTGTCCTGGCAGATGATGATCAAGGGCCTCATCATCCTGATCGCCGTCGCCGTGTCCTTGCGCGAACCCAACCGCTGAGTGGAGGTTTCCCATGTTTCTTGATGTCCTTCGCCGTCGCAATCCCGACTTCATCCGGGCCGCACAGGCGCTCCACCAGGCCGGGCGGATCCCTGCCAATTCCTATGTGCTCGACCTGGACGCCGTGACCGAAAACGCCCGGCTTCTCAGGGCCGAAGGCGACCGGCTTGGGCTGAAGGTCTTTGCCATGTCGAAGCAGGTCGCCCGCCAGACCGGCTTCAGCCGCGCCGTCATGGCGGGCGGCATCGACCGGGCGGTGGCGGTCGACATGGCCTGCGCGACGGCCTGCCACAATGCGGGCCTGCGGATCGGCCATCTGGGCCATCTGGTCCAGGTGCCGCGCGCCGAGGCGGCGATGGCCGCGCGCGACCTGAGGCCGGATTACTGGACGGTCTTTTCCGACGAAAAGGCCGCCGAGGCAGCCGCCGCCGCCAGGGCCGCCGGGCGCACCCAGCCGATCCTCGCCCGCGTCCAGACTGAGGGCGATACCTTCTATCGCGGCCACGAGGGCGGCTTTGCCGCCGAAAGGGCGGTCGAGGCCGCGCACCGGATCGCGGCGCTGAAGGGCGCGCAGTTCGCCGGCATCACCACCTTCCCGGCGCAGCTTTACGACCATCAGGCGCGCAAGGTCCGCCACACGCCGAACCTCGCCACGCTGCAACGCACCGCCGACGCGCTGCGCAAGGCGGGCTTCGCGGATCTGGAGATCAACGCCCCCGGCACCACCTCTGTCGTGACCCTGCAAGCCCTGGCCGGGGCCGGTGCGACGCAGGTCGAACCCGGCAACGGCCTTCACGGCACGACGCCCCTGCACGCGATCGAGGATCTGCCCGAACGCCCAGCCGTCCTTTACCTGACCGAGGTCAGCCACCTGCACGCGGGCCGCGCCTACTGCTTTGGCGGCGGTCTTTATATCGACCCGGTCTTCCCCGACTACGACGTGAAGGCGCTGGTGGGGTCCGAGCCGACCGCCGAGCCGTCCGCGCTTCGGCCGGTCGAGATACCGCCCCCGTCCGCCATCGACTATTACGGCATGATCGACGCCACCGGCCCCGCGGCCCCCCGCACCGGCGACACGGTCATCTTCGGCTTCCGGGGGCAGGCCTTCGTCACCCGCTCGCATGCCGTGGGCATTGCGGGCGTGTCGACCGGAACCCCGCATGTCGTCTCGATCGAGAACATCTACGGCCAGCCGGAACCCTGGCCTGAACTGAGTGCCAAGCCATGACCCCCGTCCTGCAACTGAGAAACATCCGCAAGTCGTTCGGCGGCGTCACCGCCATTCAGGACTTCTCGCTCGACCTGCACGCGGGCGAGGTGGTGGCGCTGGTCGGCGACAACGGCGCGGGCAAGTCGACGCTCATCAAGATGATCTCGGGCGTCTACGCGCCCACGGCCGGCGACATCCTGCTCGACGGCCAACCCGCAAGCTTCGCCGACGCCTCGGTCGCGCGGGAGAGGGGGATCGAGGTCGTCTATCAGGACCTGGCGCTTGCCGACCAGCAGTCGGTCTACATGAACCTCTTTCTGGGCCGCGAGCCGGTCAAGGGCCCCTTCGGCCTTCTGGACCGCAAGCGGATGATCGCGGAAACCGAGGCGCTGGTGAAGGAACTCGACGTGCGCATCCCTTCTGCCTCGGCCACGATCCGCGACCTGTCGGGCGGGCAGCGGCAGGGGGTGGCCATCGCCCGCGCCACCCATTGGGCCAAGAAGCTGGTGCTTCTGGACGAACCGACCGCCGCCCTTGGCGTCGCCGAAACCGCGCGGGTCGAGGCGACGATCAAGGCGCTGAAGGCCCGCAACCTGGCGATCTTCATCATCTCGCACAGCCTCGACCAGGTCTTTCGCCTGTCCGACCGCATCTGCGTCCTCAGGCGCGGCCAGCAGATCGGCGTGAGGGAGACGGCGAAGACCGACAAGAACGAGATCATCGCCATGATTACCGGGGTCGCCGCATGACCGCACCCGGTCACCTGATGGCGGCCGAGGTCGCGGAAATACCCGATGTGATCGAAGGGCAGTTGCGCGCGAACCTCGACGCCTACCTGGCCCTTGGCCGGGCCTGGGCCAAAGAGCCGCCCGTCTTCTTCGCGACCTGCGCGCGGGGCACCTCCGATCAGGCAGCACTCTTCTTCAAATACCTGACCGAGATCGGGAGCGGCATCCCCGTCGCCTCGCTCGGCCCCTCGCTCGGCAGCCTCTTTCCGGTCAGCCTCAGGATGAAGGGGGCAGCCCTTCTGGCCATCTCGCAATCGGGTGCGAGCCCCGATCTGGTCGCCCTGACCCGCAAGGCGGCAGAGGGCGGCGCCGATACCTTCGCGCTTCTGAACACGGTCGCAAGCCCGCTCGGCGCGGCGGCGGGCCGGGTGCTGCCCCTGTCGGCCGGCCCCGAACGCGCCGTCGCCGCAACGAAAAGCTTCGTCGCAAGCCTTGTCGCCGTGGCAGCGATTCACGCCGGCCAGACCGGGGACCGGGATCTCGAGGCCGACCTTCTGGCGCTTCCCGGCCATCTGCGGGCGGGCGCCCGCGAGCTGGACCTGCGGCCCCTGGCCGGAACGCGGCGGCTCTTCTGCCTGGGCCGGGGACTTGGCCTTGCCATCGCCGGTGAGGCCGCGCTCAAGTTCAAGGAAACCTGCCTGCTGGCGGCCGAAGGCGCATCGTCGGCCGAGTTCCGGCACGGGCCCCTTGCGCTCGCCGACCGGGACACGGCGGCGCTGGTCTTCCTTCAGGACGATGCCACGCGGCCGGGAACCGAGGCGCTGGCCGCCACGCTGAAAGACCGGGGCGCGACGGTAATGGTGCTGGGCGCGGGCAGCGACTGCCTGCCCCGGGACCTGCGCCACCCCGCGACGCAGGCCATCGGTGCGATCACCGTCTTCTATCGGGCCGTCCAGCAGTTGGCGCTGAGCCTTGGCCTTGACCCCGACGTGCCGCCGCACCTTCAGAAGGCCACGCTGACCGAATGACGCCCCCGCCCCGCTGACGACTTGCGCCCGAGTTTTGCGCGCGGCCCTCGCGGGCCGTTGACAGGCCCCCCGGCTTGTTATTGTATAGTTGTTCAGTAGTGATGACATCAGGACCGGGCGCACCGGATGGGCCGGGCAGGCCCGGCGCCTCTGCCAACCCCGGGGGGGACACCGCGACCATGAGCCCGCCTTCGATCGGGGAAAAGCCTCGCTATTCGGCGCTGCGCCTCTTCCTTGAAGGGCTCCGTGGCCAAAAGGGCTGGGGTCCGGCCTGGCGGTCGCCCGAACCGAAGCGGCGCTATGACGCGATCATCATCGGCGGCGGGGGGCACGGGCTGTCTGCGGCCTATCACCTGGCCAGGGACCATGGGCTGACCGATGTCCTGGTGATCGAAAAGGCCTGGCTCGGCGGCGGCAACACCGGGCGCAACACCACCATCATCCGCTCGAACTACTTCAACCGGGCAAGCCAGGCGGTCTACGACGCCTCGCTGAAACTCTACGAAGGCCTGTCGCGCGAGCTGAACTACAACATCATGTTCTCGCAGCGCGGCTCGATCGAACTTGCCCATTCGGCGGCCGAGATGGAGGGGCTGCGCCGCGTCGTCAACGCGATGCAGGTCAACGGCATCGAGGCGAGCCTCCTGACCCGCGACGAGGTGCTGGACATGGTGCCGCTTCTCGACCCCCGGCGCGATTGCCGCTGGCCGGTCGCGGGCGCAATGATCCAGCGCCGGGCCGGGGTCGCGCGGCATGACGCGGTCGCCTGGGGCTATGCACGCGCCGCCGACGGCATGGGCGTCGACATCGTGCAGAACTGCGCCGTCAGCGGCTTTCGCATCGAGGGCGGCCGGGTCACCGGCGTCGAGACGCCCTTCGGCCTGATCGAGGCCAAGGTCTTCGGCATGGCGGTCGCCGGCGCCTCGCCGGAACTTGCGGCACTCGCAGGCTTCCGGCTGCCGCTTCTGTGCATGACCCTGCAGGCCATGGTCAGCGAGCCGCTGAAGCCCTGCCTTGACCAGGTCGTCGCCTCGACTCCGAACGGCGCATACGTCAGCCAGTCCGACAAGGGAGAGCTGGTGATCGGCGGCGGGCTTGAACACCTGCCGTCCTTCGCACGCCGGGGCGGCCTTGCAAAAACGCGCGAGGTCGTGGCCTCGGTCGTCGAGATGTTCCCCTCTTTCTCGACCCTGAAGCTGATGCGGCAATGGGGCGGCACGGTCGACACCTCGCCCGACAATTCGCCGATCCTCGGGCCCTCGCCGGTCCCGAACCTGTTCCTCAACTGCGGCTGGGGCACGGGCGGCTTCAAGGCGATCCCGATCGGCGGCAAGCTTCTGGCGCACCTGATGGCGACGGGGCGGCACCACCCCCTGTCCGAACCCTTCGGGCTCGAGCGGTTCGCGACCGGCCGGCTGATCGACGAGGCCCATGCGGGGGTGGCCCATGACTGACGCAGGACTCACGCCCGCTCCGGGCTCCTTTCCCTGCCCCTTCTGCGGCCCGAGGGACGAGGCCGAATTCCGCTACGGCGGCGACCCCGATGTGGCGCGCCCCGGCCCGGGGTCGAGCGACGAGGACTGGGCGCGCTACCTCTACGTCCGCGAAAACCGACGGGGGCTGGTCCGCGAATACTGGGTCCATGCCCAGGGCTGCGGCCTCTGGCTGATCGCCGAGCGCGACACAGTGACCCACCTGATCCAGTCCGTCCGCGAGGCAACGCCATGACGACCGGCCCCCAGACCGGACCCCAGACCGGACCCCAGACTGGCCCCCGGCGCATCAGCGGGAAGGGCGCGACCGTCCCCTTCACCTTCGCCGGCCGGCGGCTCGAGGGGCGGGCGGGCGACACCATCGCCTCGGCACTCCTGGCCAATGGCATCCTGACCGTCGGGCGCAGCTTCAAGTACCGCCGCCCGCGCGGCATCCTGGCCGCGGGCGAGGACGAGCCGAACGCGATCCTTGACGTGGTGCTTAATGGCACGCGCGTCCCGAATGTACGCGCCACACTGCAACCGCTCGAGGCCGGGATGGAGGTCACCCCCGTCCTTGGCCGCGGCGCCGAGCTTCTGACCCGGCTTCTCGCGCCCTTCATCCCCTCCGGCTTCTACTACAAGACCTTCATCTGGCCCGACTGGCGCTTTTTTGAACCCGCGATCCGCCGCATGGCGGGCCTTGGCCGCCTCGATCCGGCCAGTCGCGCCACCGCCGGTCCCGGCGGTCATCTGGCGGTCGACCTCTGCGTCGTGGGCGCCGGTCGGTCGGGTCTCGGGGCTGCGACCAGGGCCGCGCGCGCGGGGCGAAGGGTGCTGCTTGTCGACCGGCAGGATGCGCCCGGCGGCGCGTCGCGCTGGCGGAGCGGCGCCGACATCGCCGCACTGGTGGCCCGGGCCGAGGATGCGGGCGTCACGATCTGGACCGGCGCCACGGCCTTCGGCGCCTATGAAAACGGGCGTCTGGGTGTCCTGCGGCAGGGGGGAAGCCTGACCCTCGGCGACAGCCTCTGGGAGGTGCGGGCGCCCGAAGTCACGCTCGCGACCGGCGCGCTCGAACGCCCGGCGCTCTTTCAGGGCAACGACCTGCCGGGCACCATGCTGGCCGATGCGGCGCTATGCTATCTGCTGCGCCACGGCGTCCTTTCCGGGGCGCGGCCCCTTGTCGTGACCAATAACGACAGCGCCTATCCGGTGGCCATAGCACTCGCCATGGCGGGCGCCGCCGTAACGCTGGTCGATGCGCGCCAAGCCCCCGCCTGGGCCGCACGGGCCACGGCGGCCGGGGTCCGCATGGTCGTTGGCGCCCGGATCGTCAGGGCCACGGGCCGGGGCCGGGTCGACGTCGCGGTCCTGACCGACGGCCAGCGGATCGGGGCCGACCTGATCGCCATGTCCGGCGGCTGGACGCCGACCGTGCACCTTTATTGCCAGGCGGGCGGCAAGGCGGTCTGGGACGAGGGCCGCTCGACCCTTGTCCCCGCCTTCGCGGTGCCGGGTATCGCCTTGGCGGGCCGTGTCGCGGGCGACTGGACCGGGCCCGAGGACGCCCTGCCGTGGGACTGGGCCGGCGCGCCCGATGTGCCGGAAACCGGCAAGGCCAAGAAGACCTGGGTCGACCTGCAGAACGACGTGACGCTCGCCGATGTGCAGCTTGCGGCGCGCGAGAATTTCGCCTCGGTCGAACATCTGAAGCGCTACACGACTCTGGGCATGGCGACCGACCAGGGCAAGACTGCGAACCTGATCGGCGCGGCGGCCCTCGCGCAGGCGACCGGGCGGCGGACGACCGACCTGGGCCTGACCACCTACCGGCCGCCCTACGTCCCGGTTCCGATGACAGCGCTCGCGGGCCTGTCGCGCGGGCCTCTGCAAACGCCGCTCCGGCGGCTGGCGGCCGAGGCTGCGCACCGGGCGTCGGGCGCGACGCTCCGGGATTACGGCGGCCTGTTGCGCCCGGCCTTCTATGGCCCGGACGACAGCGTGATCCCCGCCGAATGCCGCGCGGCGCGCGAGGGGGCGGTGGTCTTCGATGCCTCATCGCTCGGCAAGGTCGCCGTGATGGGGCCGAAAGCCGGCGAGCTTCTGGACTTCCTCTTCGCCAGCCGAATGTCGACCCTCGCCCCCGGCCGCATCCGCTATGGCCTGACCCTGAGCGAGGCGGGAACCGTCACCGACGACGGCGTGGTCCTGCGGCTTTCGCCCGAGGAATACCTCGTTTCCTGCTCGTCAAGCCACGTCCGCGCCTTCGTCGCCAGCGCCGAGGAATGGCGCCAGACCCGCTTTGGCCGCGAGGGCGTCCATATCCACGACCGCACCGCCCACTGGGCGACCATGTCGCTTTCCGGCCCGACGTCGAAGGCGGTCCTCGCGAAGCTCGGGATCGTCACGGGGCTGGACGACGCCGCCTTCCCGCACATGTCCTTCGTCGCGGGGCGCTTCCAGGGCCACCCGGCGCGCGTCGCGCGGGTCAGTTTCACGGGCGAGCGGGGCTACGAAATCTCGGTCCCCGCCGGGCTCGCCATCCCGCTCTGGGAGGCGCTGGCCAGCGCCGGGGCCACGCCCATCGGCATCGAGGCGCTGGGGTGGCTCAGGGCCGAGAAGGGCTTCATCTACGTGGGCCAGGACACGGATGGCGAAACGACGCCGCAAGACCTGGGCTTTGACGCCCCGCGCCTGAAACGGCGCGAGGGCTTCGTGGGCGACCGCGCCCTGCAGCTGCCCGTCGCGGGCGATGCGCACCGCAAGGCGCTCGTCGGCCTGTCGCGCGCGGACGGCGGCACCATCCCCGCCGGCGCGCACCTGATCGAGGGGCGCCCGCGCCGCAGCATCGGCTTTGTCACCTCAAGCCACCTCAGCCCCACACTTGGCCGGGGCGTCGCGCTGGCCCTATTGGAAGGCGGCCGGGCGCGGATCGGGCAGGAGGTCACCTGGTTCGACCTGGGCAAGACCGGCCGCGCGACCGTGACGGCACCCTGCGCCTGGGACCCCGAAGGGAGGCGCCTCGATGCCTGACGCCGACCGCGCCACATTCTGGCCCGCCGCCCCCGACTGGTCCCGCGCCCGGATCGAAGGCCGGGGCGTGACCGTCACCGCCGCGCATGGCGACCGGGGCGTCTACCTGCTGTCCGGCCCGCAGGACGCCGTGCGCGCCCTCGCCGCGACCCACATATCGGGCGTCTGCGCCTGCCTTCTGCCCATCGCGCCTGATCGCGCGCTGATGGTCACCGCACCCGAAGTCACGCTCGACGAAGGCTGGCAGGACGGCGTCGCCGTCAGCCAGCTGTCGGACGCCCATGTGAGGATCGACGTGCGCGGCACGGCGGCCGAGGCGCTTCTGTTCCGCGCCAGCCCCTCGCTCGCGCTGGCGGGCGACGGTCCGCTCGCCTCGGCCGCCGTCGCCTTCGCGGGTGTGCCGGTCCTGGTCGAAAAGCGCCCCGACGGCGCGAAGATTCACGTCGAGCTGCCGCTCACCCCCCATGTCTGGCACTGGCTTCTGGCCGCCCTATCCGAAACGGAGGTTCATCCATGACTGAGCATTACCGCGCCGTTGTGATCGGGGGCGGCATCGTCGGCACGGCGATCCTATACCACCTTGCCAGGCACGGCTGGAGCGATGTGGCGCTGATCGAACGCGCCGAACTCACCGCCGGATCGACCTGGCACGCCGCTGCCGGCTTCCACGCGCTGAACGACAACCCGAACATCGCCGCCCTGCAGAACTACACGATCAACCTTTACAAGGAGGTCGAGGCCGAAAGCGGCCAGAGCGTCGGCATGCACATGATGGGCGGCATGAGCCTGGCGACGACCCCGGCGCGGTTCGAGATGCTGAAGGCCGAGAAATCGCGCTTCGACGTGATGGGCATGGACACGCGCATCATCGGCCCCGAGGAAATCCGCGCCCTTTGCCCGATCCTGGACACGACGGGCGTCATCGGCGGCCTTTATGACCATCAGGAAGGCTACCTCGACCCGCACGGCACCACCCACGCCTTCGCCATCGCCGCGCGGAACCGGGGCGCGAAGGTCATCCTGCGAAACCGCGTCCTGGAGCTTCACCCGACGTCTGATGGCTGGCGGCTCGTGACCGAAAAGGGCGAGATCACCGCCGGGCATGTGGTGAATGCGGCCGGCCTCTGGGCGCGGCGCGTGGGGCGGATGGTCGGGATCGACCTGCCGGTCATGCCCATGTCGCACCATTACCTCGTGACCGAGGACATCCCCGAGGTGGCGGCCTTCGACGGCGAGATCGCCTGCGTCACCGACCTTGAGGGCTTCACCTACATGCAGCAGGAGCGCAAGGGCATCCTTCTGGGCGTCTACGAACGCGAGCCGCGCCACTGGATGCCCGAAGGTGCCCCCTGGGACTACGGCATGGACCTTTTGCCGCCCGATATCGAGCGCATCCTGCCCGAACTGACCATCGGCTTCGAGCGGTTCCCCTGCCTGCGCGAGACCGGGATCCGCAAATGGGTGAACGGCGCCTTCACCTTCACCCCGGACGGCAATCCGCTGGTCGGGCCGGTGCCGGGCCTCAGGAACTACTGGGTGGCCTGCGGCTGCATGGGCGGCTTCAGCCAGGGGGGCGCCATCGGCAAGGTGCTGGCCAACTGGATGATCGACGGCGATCCGGGCGGCGATGTCTTCGGCCTGGATGTCGCGCGCTACGGCGCCTTCGCCTCGGACCAGGACTACCTCAGCGCCAAGACCGCGCAATTCTACGCCCGCCGCTTCGTCATCTCCTACCCGAACGAGGAACTGCCCGCCGGGCGGCCGATGAAGACCTCGCCCAGCCATGATGTGCTGGCGGGGCAGGGGGCGGTCTTCGGCGTGACCTACGGCATGGAGACGCCGCAGTATTTCGTGCCGGACGGCAGGGCGTTCGTGGAAACCCCGACGCTCCGCCGCCCCGATGCGGGGCCCTTTGTCGAGGCAGAGGTCAAGGCGGTGCGCGTGGCGGTGGGCGTCTTCGACAGTTCCGTCTATGCCCGCTACGAAGTGTCCGGCCCCGGAGCGGCGGCCTGGCTCGACCGGCTGCTGGCGAGCCGCCTGCCGCCCGTCGGCCGCGTGCGCCTCGGGCCGATGTTGGGGCAGAACGGCAGGCTGATGGGCGACCTGACCGTGAGCCGTCTGGCCGGGGACCGCTTCTGGCTGGTCGGGTCCTACTACCTGCAGGACTGGCACATGCGCTGGTTTGCGGGCTTCCTGCCGGCCACGGGGGTCACGGTGACGAACCTGTCGGACGCCTGGACAGGCTTCGCCCTTTCCGGCCCGAACGCCCGGCGGCTGATGGAGCGGCTCGCCAGCGCCGACATGTCGAACGCGGCCTTCCCCTTCCTGTCCTGCCGCGACATGACGGTCGCAGGCGCCGGTGCCATGGTCGCGCGCCTGTCGCTGACCGGAGAGCTGGGCTATGAGGTCAACGTCCGCGCCGCCGACCACCGCAAGGTCTACCTGGCGATGATCGAGGCGGGGCGCGATCTGGGCCTGCGCCCCGTAGGCAACCGCGCACTCGACAGCCTGAGGCTTGAAAAGGGCTACGGCATCTGGTCGGCCGAGTTCACCCCCGACGAAACGGCCGAGGCGACGGGCCTTGGCCGCCATATCGAGCGCAAGAAGCCCGATTTCGTCGGCCGCGACGCCGTCCTGGCCGAAGGGGCGCCGATCCGCCGCCTCGTGAGTTTCGCGCTCGACAGCCCGGACGCGGACGCCGCCCCCTTTACCGCCGTGCGCAAGGACGGCCGGGTCGTGGGCCATGTGACCTCGGGCGCCTATGGCTACCATGTCGGCACCAGCCTCGCGATGGCAATGGTCGCGGCCGAGGCGCTGGAGGATGCCGGGGGCTTCACCGTCGATGTGATCGGCGAACCGGTTGCCGCCCGGCTGCTGGCCGAGCCGGCCTACGACCCCAGGGGCACGCGCATCCGCAGTTAGGTTGGGGTGGCAGGGGCAAGTGACCCTGCCATGCGAAGGCCCCTCCCACTGTCCCGGCCGGTGGCCCAAGGCCATCGGCCAGCGCCCGCCCCGCCATCGGCGGGCGCTTCCGCGCCCACCGGGGCAGGCGCCCGCCTTTGTTGTGATTGACCCGAATGGTCCAGCGGAACCGTTCCCACACGGCCTGGGGAAACGCAGTGCGTTTCCTGATCCCGCCCGCCCCGCCTTGCGCCAACCTTAGTTCATCGGCGCGCCGCCCTCGGCCTTGCGGCGGGCGACGAAGGCGTCGAGTGCCTCTGCCCGCGCAACCTCTAGCGGCGGCTCCTCATAGTCGGCCAGAAGCTGCGGCCAGATCTCGGCGGCGCGTGCCGTGGCATCGACCGAGCCGCGCTCGGTCCAGCTGTTCCAGTTGTCCCAGTTGGCGACAAGCGGGCTGTAGAAGGCGGACTCGTAGCGCTCCATCGTGTGCGCGGTGCCGAAGAAATGCCCGCCCGGACCCGCCTCGGCGATGGCGTCGGCAGCAAGCGACGCGGCCCCGGTGTCGATCGGCGTCAGGTAAGCCTGCATCATCTGCAGCATCTCGGCATCGATGATCAGCTTCTCGAAACTCGCCGTCAGCCCGCCATGCATCCAGCCCGCCGCATGCTCGATCACATGCGCGCCCCCCATGATCGAACCCCAGAGCGCCATCTGGCTTTCCCACGCCGCCTGCGCATCGACCGCGTTCGCCGCCGTCACGTTCGACGACCGGAACGGCACGCCGACATGGCGCGCGAGCTGGCCCGAGGCCTGCGCCGCCTTGGCATATTCCGGCGTCCCGAAGGCCGGCGCGCCCGACTTCATGTCGACGTTCGAGGTGAAGCCGCCATAGACCACCGGCACCCCCGGCCGGACGATCTGCGTAAGCACGATCCCCGCCATCGCCTCGGCATGTTGCAGGACGAGCGCACCGCCAAGCGTCACCGGCGCCATGGCCCCGGCGAGCGTGAAGGGGGTGATGACGTTTACCTGCCCGAACTCGGCCATGGTGATCAGCCCCTCGGCCATCGGAATGTCGAGCTGGCGGGGCGAGTTGGTGTTGATGATCCCCATCAGGATCGGCGTCCCGACAAGATCGTCGGGCGACATCCCGAAGGCGATCGCCGCCATCTCGATCCCGTCCATGGTGCGGGCGCGGCCCAGGGTCTGGGTCTGCCAGGACTTGTCCAGAAGGCCGATCTGGGCGCGGTAGACATCCAGATGGCGGGTGTTCGCGGGCAGGTCCATCGGCTCGAACGGGCAGCCGCCTTCCTGGTGCAGGACGTTGAGAACCTGCACGAGCTTCAGGAAATCGCACATTTCGGCGAAGTTGCCGGTCCGCCGGCCGCGCAGGCTGTCCATGACATAGGCGGGCCCCCCGACCGAGGCGAAGATCACGTTGTCCCCGCCGATCTTCAGCGACTTCGCCGGATCGCGCGCGGCCAGCGTGAAATGCCCGGGCGCGGTCGAAAGCCGCTCGGCCACCAGCCCCGGGTCAAGGCGCACCATGTCGCCCGCAACCTCTGCCCCCGCCTGGCGATAAAGCGCGCGGGCGCGGTCCTCCAACACCCGGATGCCCTGCTGCGCCAGGACGTCGAGCGCCGCCTGGTGGATCGCCGCGACCTGATCGTCCGAGATCACCCGGATCGGCGCATAGCCGCGCGGCACCTGGCCAAAGGGCGCCTGCGTGATCCCGCCCACCGTCCGCGCGGCGCGCGGTCCCCGCCGGCTCATGCCCCGGCCCCCGGAAGGGGACATGCGGGCAGGTTTGCGACGCAAGACCGGATCATGGTGCCACCCCCTTGTCAGAGCGCCCGACGGGCCGGCGGACACCCTCCGTGCCAAGGATCGCACCTGTCATCACTGCTGAACAATCGTATAGTAGAAAGCCGCTGCCAGCCGGTCAAGCGCGTTGACAAGCGCCAGACCTTGTCCGACGGTTTGCAACCCCGCGCTGAAGCTCGTACATCACGAAGGCGAAGGGGCCATCAGGGGGCCGTCAGGATGGACCGATGACCGAGCCGCGCTTTCGCCGCTACACCGCCGAGGCCCGGTCAGCCATGCTGATCGAGGCGGGCCTTGCCTGTCTGGCGCAGGGCGGCATCCAGGCCTTCACCATCGACAATATCTGCCGCGAATCCGGCGCCTCTCGCGGGCTGATCGCGCATCATTTCGGCAGCAAGGACGGTCTGCTGTCCGAGGTCTACGTCACCGCCTACAAGAACTTCCTGGCGGTCCTGATCCCGGACGGGGCGATGGACCTGCAAAGCCTCATCAATGCCGCCTTCTCGGACGAGCTTTACCGGCGCGATCCCCTGAACATCTGGCTGGCGCTCTGGGGCGAGATCGCGGTCAACCCCACGCTCAGGGATGCGCACCGGGTGCAATACAAGGCGCTTCTCCAGCGGATCGAGGGCGCGATCGCGCGCCATGCGCAGGAACGCGGGCTGACGGTCGATTCGCGGGCGCTGGCGCTGCCGGTCCTCGCGCTGATCGACGGGCTCTGGCTCGAGGCGCAGATCGACCCCGAGGATTTCTCGGCCGCCCGCGCCCGCGCGGCCGCCGTCGCACTCCTGTCGCACGCGCTGGGGCCGATCGACCCCTAGGCGGATCGGCGCCCCGAGTGCAGGGCCGCCCTTCCGCCGCCTGTGCCGCAGGACTATCTTCCCCCCATCATGTCCTGCCTCGCCCGCCTTGTCGCGACGCTTCTCGTCAGCCTTCTGGCCCTGATGCCGGGCCTGCCTTCGGCCGCGGCGCCGCGGGATTGCGGTATGGTGGAGATGCACCACGCCACCCTGAAAGCCGACATGGGCACAAAGGCCCTGCCGGCGTTCTGCAAGGTGCAGTGCCAGGTTCCGGCGCTTCTGCCGATGCCCGGCAATCCCGCACAGGTCACCTCTGTGCCCCTGCGCTTCGCCGAGGTCGAGCGCCCGCGCATGGCCTCGCGCGCGAACCCGCCCGAGGCCCCGCCACCCCGCAGCTGACGAACGCCTTCCCACCCGTTTCGTCCTGCAAGGAGGTCCATCATGACCCGTCTTTCCCGCCGCAGCTTCCTGGCTGCTTCCGCAGGCATGGCCCTGCTTCCCCTCTGTTCCGCCCGCGCCGCCACACCCCGGCGCCTGACCGCGACCCGCCGCACGCTCGACATTCGCGGCAAGGCGGCGACCGTCCTTGGGCTGGTGGATGAGGGGGGCCGCCCCGGGCTGATCCTGGCCCCCGGCGAGCGCTTTGCGGTCGATCTGGCCAATGGCCTCGACTTCGACACGCTGATCCACTGGCACGGCCAGATCCCGCCGAATGTGCAGGACGGCGTGCCCGACATGCCCGCGCCGATGCTGAAACCGGGCGAAAGCCGCAGCTACGACTTCGCCGCGCGGCCCGGCACGCACTGGATGCACGCCCATATCCCGGAACAGGAAATAGGCCTTCTGGCCGCGCCCCTGATCGTGCGCGAGCGCGAGCCCGACCGGCAGGAGGTGGTTCTGTTCCTCCACGACTTTTCCTTCACCCCGCCGGCCGAGGTGCTGGCGCAGATCACCTCTGGCGCGTCGATGGCCGGGATGGACCACGGCATGAGCCATGATGCGGGCGGCATGTCGGGAATGTCAGGCATGGACATGGGCAAGATGGAATTGGGGTCGATGGACATGTCCGCCATGTCCGGCATGGCGATGGACCTGAACGACTTCGACTTCGACGCCTACCTCGCCAACGACCGCACGCTTGTCGACCCCGAGGTGGTCCGGGTCGACAAGGGCGCCCCGGTCCTCGTCCGCATCATCAACGCGGCCTCGGCCACCGTCTTCTGGGTCGACACGGGCGCGCTCGACACTCGGCTCGTCGCGGTCGACGGCGAGCCTGTGGTCCCGCTGCCGGGCCGCCGCTTCGGCATTGCCATGGGCCAGCGGCTGGACCTGCAGGTCAGAGTCCCGCCCGAAGGTGGCGCCTTCCCGATCCTTGCGCTTCGCGAAGGTGCCGTCGAGCGGACGGGGATCATCCTTGCCACCGCCGGCGCCGCCATCGAGCATGTCGCGGGGCAGGGCGAGGCCGCGCCCGCCTTCTCGGCCGACCTGGCGCAAGAGGCCAGCTTGCGCGCGGTGACGCCGCTGCCCGACCGCCCGGCGGACGTGACGAAGATGATGATGCTCGCCGGCCAGATGCAGCCCTACGTCTGGACCATCGACGGCGCGACCTATGGCCAGCACAAGCCCGTACTCGCGCGGACGGGCCAGCGGGTCGAGATCATGTTCCACAACATGTCGATGATGTCGCACCCGATGCACCTGCACGGCCACAAGTTCCAGGTGGTGGACATGGGGCAGGGCCGGTTCGCGGGTGCGGTGCGCGACACGGTGCTGGTGCCGCCAATGGCCCGGGTGACCGTGGCGTTCGATGCCGGAGAGCCGGCCGCGTGGATGCTGCACTGCCACCATATGGCGCATCTGGCGACCGGCATGATGACGGAATTCGTCGTCTCGGCCTGACGCCGCAGCAAGGCCCCGGCCTTCGGGTCGGGGCGCCGCACATCAGGCCGGTTTCGGCCAGCGGCGGTGCAGGCCGTCGATCACGAACGCATGACGGTGGCCCTTGCCGTGGGCGGCCAGATGGGGGTGGTCCGGCGGCAGGTCTGGATGGTCATGGTCCAGTTCCGCCGGATCGCTGGCCGGCCAGAGCGCGCGCACGGCCAGAAGGCTCGCCACGCCAATCGCCGCCAGCACCAGGGCCGCCGTGCCGAGGCCCGCCTTGGCCCCAAGCCAGCCGGCCAGCGGATAGGTCACCAGCCAGCAGGCATGGGACAGGGCAAATTGCGCCGCGAAGACCGCGCCCCGGTCGGCGTGGTGGGTCGAGCGGTTGATGATCCGGCCGATCGGCGTCTGGGTCAGCGAAAAGCCGAAACCCATCAGCGCCCACAGCCCCAGCAGGGCGGACATCGCGCCGACAAGGGGCACGAGCGCCACGCCCGCGACCATCAGGCCGGCCCCGCCCATCATCAGCCCCCGGTCCGGCACGCGGCGCACGAGCCGGGGCAACAGGAACGCGGCCAGCATCGAGCCCGCGCCGAAGGTGGCGAAGGCCAGCGCCACCTGTTCCTGCCCCAGCCCCAGCGTGGCCTGCACAAGGACGACGGTGTTCACATAGACCATGGCCCCGGCGGCCGCGACCGCGGCCTCGAGCATCATCAGGCCGCGCAGGCGCGGGGTGGCCATGTAGATGCGCACGCCCTTCGTCACGTCGGCCCAGAAATGCCCGGCCTCGGCGGGCGCCCGGTC
Organism: uncultured Paracoccaceae bacterium; assembly: GCA_945952025.1. Taxonomy (GTDB): domain Bacteria; phylum Pseudomonadota; class Alphaproteobacteria; order Rhodobacterales; family Rhodobacteraceae; genus TMP-24. Next base: position 42,609 of record CAMFGW010000005.1, on the reverse strand, counting down.
CGGCAGTTTCGTCGTGGCCACAAGGAGGGCCGATCCCAGAAAGCCCACCACCGTCCCCAGGAAGAGGACGGGAAAGCCCACGACGGTCAGAAGCGCCGCCGCCAGGACGGGCGAGGCCAACTGCTCCATCTCTTCGGCCATGCGCAGCAGGGACAGGGCATTGGTATAGGCCTCTTCGGTCTTCATCACATCCGGGATCACCGCCTGAAAGGCCGGGGTAAAGCCGGCAGAGGCCGCCTGCAGGACGAAGATCAGGACGTAGACCTGCCAGACCTGGTCGACGAAGGGCAGAAAGCCGATCACGACGGCACGGATCAGGTCGAGCGCGACCAGAAAGGCCCGGCGCGGCAGCCGCTCGGCCACGGCCGCGACAAGGGGCGACAGGGTGACATATGCGACCATCTTGATCGCGAGCGCGGTTCCCATCACGGCGCCCGCGTTCGCGCCGGCCAGATCCCATGCCAGAAGCCCGAGCGCGACGGTGGCCAGGCCCGTGCCGATCAGTGCGACGACCTGTGCGGCGAAGAGGTGGCGAAAGGTCGGGTTTTGCAGAAGCGCAATCATGATCGGCCCTCGGGCGAGGCGGCGGGAAACGGTCTTTCAGACACATATCCCCGATCCGGCCGCAAGGCGACAGCGCATCTTTGCGGCCAGGGCGCGGCACAACCGGTGCCCGCAGCGCCCCTCTTGTGGCCCCCCCCGCCAGCGCCTGCCAGGGGGGGGTGGCGCCCGGCCTAGGCCTTGATCCGCAGCGACTTCGGATCATACATCGGCGCCAGCGATGCCACGGCGTCGACGATCTGGCCCGCCACGTCGATCTGGTAGCGCGACGCCATCAGCTCCTCGGCCGTCTCGCCCTTGCTGGGCAGGTAGCCCATCCCGATCGCGCCGCCGAGCGCATGGCCGTAGTTGCCCGAGGTCACATGGCTCACGATCTTGCCGTCGCGCAGGATCGGCTCGTTGTGGAAGAGAAGCGGTTCCGGATCGGTCAGACGGAACTGCACCATCCGCCGGTCGAGCCCCTGCTCCTTCTTCCTCAGGACCGCATCCCGGCCCAGGAACTCTTTCGAGGTCTTGACGGCAAAGCCGAGGCCGGCTTCCAGCACATGATCCTCGTCGGTGATGTCATGGCCGAAGTGGCGATAGGCCTTCTCGATCCGGCAACTGTCCATCGCGTGCAGGCCACAGAGCGTCACGCCCAGATCCTCGCCCGCCTCGACCAGCGTCTCGAACACATGGGCGGCCTGGTCGGCGCTGACGTACAGCTCCCAGCCAAGCTCGCCCACATAGGTCACGCGATGCGCGCGGGCGAGGCCCATGCCGATCTCGATCTCTTTCGCCCAGCCGAAAGGATGGCTCTCGTTCGAGAAATCGTTGGGCGAGACGCGCTGCAACAGTTCGCGCGACTTCGGCCCCATGACCGGGATCACCGCTTCGGCCGCCGTCATGTCAAGGATCGTCACATGGCCCTTCGCATGGGCCCTGAGCCAGGCCAGATCGCGCCGCAAGGTCGCGCCCGGCACGACCAGAAGGAACGAGGCCTCGCCAAGCCGCGTCACCGTCAGGTCGCTTTCGATGCCGCCCTTCGCGTTCAGCATCTGGGTATAGACCAGCCGCCCGGCCTCGACATCGACATCGTTGGCGCACAGGTGCTGAAGCGTCGCCAGCGCATCCGCGCCCTCGACCCGGATCTTGCCGAAGGACGACATGTCCAGAAGCCCGACGCCCTCGCGCAGCGCCATGTGTTCGGCCTGCTGGTTCGCAAACCAGTTCTGCCGCTTCCAGCTGTAGCGGTATTCACGCTCCTGCCCCGGGTTCGCGAACCAGTTGGCCCGTTCCCAGCCCGCCACCTCGCCGAAGACGGCGCCACGGGATTTGAGGTGTTCGTGCAGGGGCGTGCGGCGGATCCCGCGCGAGGTCGCCATCTGGCGATAGGGGAAGTGGTCGGCGTAAAGCAGGCCGAGCGTCTCGCTGACCCGTTCCTTCAGGTAGCGGCGGTTCTTCTGGAAGGGCTGTGCGCGGCGGATGTCGACCTCCCACAGGTCGAAGGGCGCCTCGCCGTCGTTCATCCATTGCGCCAGCGCCATGCCCGCGCCCCCGGACGAGACGATGCCGATCGAGTTGTAGCCGGCAGCGACCCAGTAGCCGCCAAGCTCCGGCGCCTCGCCAAGGTAATAGCGGTCGTCGGGGGTGAAGCTTTCCGGCCCGTTGAAGAAGGTGTGGATGCCGGCGTCCGCCAGCATCGGCATGCGGTTGATGCCCATGGTCAGGATCGGCTCGAAATGGTCGAAATCCTCGGGCAGCTGGTCAAAGCAGAAATCCTCGCGGATGCCGTCCATGCCCCAGGGCTTGGCCTTGGGCTCGAAGGCGCCCAGAAGGATCTTGCCCGCGTCCTCCTTGTAGTAGGCGCATTCGTCCGGGACGCGCAGCACGGGCATCTGCGTGAGGCCCGGGATGGCCTCGGTCACGATGTAGAAATGTTCGCAGGCGTGAAGCGGCAGGGTGACGCCGTTCTGGGCCGCAAGGTCACGCCCCCACATGCCGCCGCAGTTCACCACGAGGTCGGCGGCGATATGGCCCTGCTCGGCCCCCTGCACCCAGTCGACGCCCGTCACCCGGCCCCCCGCCTGCGTGACGCGGGTGACCTTCACGCCTTCGGCCACCAGCGCGCCGCGGGCGCGCGCACCCTTGGCCAGCGCCAGCGCGATGTTCGCCGGATCGGCCTGCCCGTCGAGCGGCAGGTGCACCCCGGCGGTCACCCCGTCGATGTTCAGGTGGGGGTAAAGGTCCTTGACCTCGGACGGGCTGAGTTCGTTGACTTCGACCCCGAAGGCGCGGGCAAGGGCCGCCTGGCGCAGGATTTCCTCGCGCCGCTCGGCCGTCAGGGCCGCCGTGATCGAGCCGCACTGGCGAAAGCCGGTCGCAAGGCCCGTCTCGGTTTCAAGCTTGGTATAGAGGTCGGCCGAATATTTGGCGAGCCGCGTCATGTTCTGGCTGGCGCGCAGCTGCCCGATCAGCCCTGCCGCATGCCAGGTCGTCCCGCTGGTCAGCTGCTTGCGTTCCAAGAGCACGATGTCCTTCCAGCCGAGCTTGGCCAGGTGATAGGCGACCGAACAGCCGGAAATGCCGCCACCTATGATGACGACGCGCGCAGAGTGGGGCAGGGTGACCATGGGACTCTCCGGGATTCGAGGATGGGGGAGTGATGCGCGCCCGTTCGTGAAAAATCAACATGGATTTTCATTCTGTGCGAATTCTGCCGCAGCATTTCCCTGTCATGAAAGACTGGGCGCCATTCCCCTTGCGCCCTGCAACGGCCGCACTACCTAGGCGGCATGAGCAAGCAGATCGGCGATGACATCCGCGCCATGCGCAAGTCGCGCGGCCAGACGCTGCAGGAGCTGACCTCCGCCATTGGCCGGTCGGTCGGCTGGCTGTCGCAGATCGAGCGCGGCCAGACCACGCCCTCGGTGCGCGACCTGGGCCTGATCGCGGATCATTTCGGCATATCGATCTCGTTCTTCTTCCGCTCGGCGACCCGGCAGGTGGCCGAGCGCGGCGTGATCTTGCGCGCCGCCGACCGGATGCCCATCGGCTCGCCCGCGTCGGGCCTGACCGAAGAGCTGCTGTCGCCGACCCTGTCCGGCGCCTTCGAGGTCATCAAGTCGACCTTCGCCCCCGGTGCCAGCGGCTACCCGATCGCCCCCAAGGACCGCGAGGACGGCGGCGTCCTGATCGAGGGGCGGCTGCGGATGACGATCGGCGACCTGACGACCGAGCTGGCCGTCGGCGACAGCTTCCAGTTCAAGGGGCAGATCTATTCCTGGGAAAACCCCGGCGACACGCCGGCCGTGGTGATCTGGGTGATCTCGCCGCCGGTTTATTGAGGGCGCGGCCCTGTTTGCGCCTGACCGGCAGGGGCCGTTGACCCTGCCATGCGAAGGCCATGCCCTTTGTCCCCGACGGTGGCCCAAAGGCCAACGGCCAGCGCCCGCCCCGCTCATGGCGGGCGCTTCCGCGCCCACCGGGGCAGGCGCTGTTCATGACATAGACGGTCCAGCGGCGCCGTTCCCACGCGGGCGGGGAAACGTATACGTTTCCTGTTCCCGCCCGGGGCCCGGCCTGTCTGTTCCCCTAAACCCGCCGCCGCACCGATCCCGGCCGCCCCGGCAGCCCCAGACGGGCGTCGTTCCGCGCCCGTTCAGCCACCACCTTGCCCCTGGAAATGACCGCGAGCCGGTCGGGCCTGAGCCGTACCGCCTCGGTCGGGCTGCCCGCATCCAGAACGATCAGCGAGGCCAGCGAGCCGGGCTCCAGCCCGTAGTCCTTCAGCCCCATGATCTTTGCATTCTCGGCCGTCACCATGTTAAAACAGTGCGCCATCTCGGCCGGATGGGTCATCTGCGCCACATGCAGCCCCATGAAGGCCACGTCGAGCATGTCGGCGGTGCCAAGCGAATACCAGGGGTCCAGAACGCAATCCTGACCCCAGCCCACCGTCACGCCATGGGCCATCAGCTCTTTCACCCGCGTCAACCCGCGCCGCTTGGGGTAGCTGTCGTGCCGCCCCTGAAGGGTGATGTTGATCAATGGGTTGGGAATGGCGGTCATGCCCGCTTCCGCGATCAACGGCAGGAGCTTCGAGACATAGTAATTGTCCATCGAATGCATCGAGGTCAGGTGGCTTCCCGCCGCCCGCGCCCCAAGGCCATGCCGCGTCACCTCGCGCGCCATGGTCTCCACATGGCGGCTCATCGGGTCGTCGGTCTCGTCGCAGTGAACGTCCCACATCAGGACGCGTTCGGCCGCGATGCGCGCGAGGTCGCGCAAGGACTCGGCACCTTCCTCCATCGTGCGTTCGAAATGCGGGATGCCGCCCACCACATCGACCCCCATGTCGAGCGCGCGGATCAGGTTCTCGCGCCCCGTCGGGGTGCGGTAAAGCCCGTCCTGCGGGAAGGCCACCAACTGCAAATCCAGATAGGGCGCGACCCGGCGCTTGACCTCGAGCATCGCCTCGACCCCGCGCAGGTGGTCGGGCGTCGTGTCGACATGGGTGCGGATCGCCAGAAGGCCCATCGACACGGCCCAGTCGCAGTAGCGCACGGCGCGCTCGACCATCTCATCGACGGTGGCGATGTCGCGCAATTCGCCCCAAAGCCCGATCCCCTCGATCAAGGTGCCCGAGGCATTCACCCGCGGCAGCCCGTAGCTGAGCGTCGCGTCCATGTGGAAATGCGGATCGACGAGCGGCGGGCTGACCAGATCGCCGGTCGCGTCGATCACCCGCCCCGCGGCTGCCTCAAGCCGCCCGACCGCCGCGATCCGGTCGCCCCTGATGCCGATGTCGGCCTGCCGCCCGTCCGGCAATGTGCCGCCTTTGACCAGAATGTCGAACATCAGCGTTCCCCCTTGTTGTAGGGCGACATCAGGGCCTGCGGCACCTCGGCGCGCCGCGACATGAGGACGAGCGCGAGGATGGACAGAAGGTAGGGCAGGGCGAGGAACAGCTGATAGGGCAGGACCGCGCCAAGGGGCGTCTGTTGCAGCCGCACCTGCAGGGCGTCGAAGGCGGCGAAGAGAAGCGCGCCAAGAACGGCCTTGCCCGGCCGCCAGGCGCCGAAGACGACCAGCGCGATGCAGATCCAGCCGCGCCCGTTCACCATGTCGAAGAAGAAGGACGAAAAGGCCGACAGCGTCAGGAAGGCCCCGCCGACCGCCATCAGCCCCGAACCGACGACGACCGCGCCCAGCCGCAGCCCCGTCACCGACAGGCCCTGCGCGGCGGCCGCGGCGGGGTTTTCACCCGTCGCCCGGATCGCAAGGCCAAGGGGCGTGCGCATCAGGACCCAGGCGACCAGCGCCGCCGTGACGAAGGCCGCATAGGTAAGCGGCGTCTGGGAAAAGAGCGCCTCACCGAAGAAGGGGATCTGCGACAGGCCGGGAATGGGCCAGGGCTGGAAAGGCTCGATCCGGGGCGGGCTGGTGACCTCGGGCAGGGCAAGCCGGTAGGTGAAGGAGGCCGTCGCGGTGGCCAGAAGCGTGATGCCAAGGCCCACGACATGCTGCGACAGGCCGAAGGGCACGGTCAGGATGCCGTGCAGAAGGCCGAAGGCCATGCCCGACCCGAAGGCAACCGCCACGCCCAGCCAGAGCGGCAGGCCGAGGTAGACCGCGAACCAGCCGGTGAAGGCGCCCATGACCATGATGCCCTCGATCCCGAGGTTCAGGACGCCGGCGCGTTCGCAGATCAGCTCGCCCATTGTCGCGAAGATGAGGGGCGAGGCGATGCGGATCGCGGCGGCCCAGAAGCTCGCGGCCAGAAGGATTTCCCAAAGCGCGCTCATCGCCAGACCACCCGGCGATGGGTCAGCGAAATCGCCAGCACCATGAAGAGCAGGGACAGCGCCAGCAGGATGTCGGCGATATAGGTCGGCACGCCGGCCGCCCGGCTCATGCTGTCGGCTCCGACGAAGACGCCAGCGACGAAGAGGGCCGACAGGATCACGCCCAAGGGGTTCAGCAGCGCCAGCATGGCGACGATGATCCCGGTATAGCCAAAGCCCGGCGACAGGTCGCGCGACAGGTGGCCCTTCAGTCCCGCCACCTCGGAAAAGCCCGCGAGCGCGGCAAGCCCGCCCGAGATCAGCGCCGTCTGCACGAGCACCCGGTTGACCGGGATGCCCGCGAACCGCGCGGCCTGCGGGTTCTGGCCCACGGCGCGCATCCGGTAGCCAAGGACCGTCCGCGTCTCGATCAGCCAGACAAGGACGGCGGCGATCAGCGCAAGGCCGAAGCCCCAGTGCAGCCTGAGCCCCTCGATCAGGCGCGGCAGGCGCAGGTCCTTCGCCACCGGCACCGACTTGGGCCAGCCCATGCCGGCGGGGTCCTTCATGGGCCCCTCGACCAGGTAGCTGACGAAAAGAAGCATGACGAAGTTCAGCAGAAGCGTCGTCACCACCTCATCGACGCCGAATCGGGTCTTGAGGATCACCGGTCCCAGAAGGACCAGCGCGCCCGCAGCGACGGCAATAGCGGCGACGACCGGCAGTTGCAGCCAGGCGACGCCCCAGCTGGTCACGCCGAAGACCACGGTGACGATGGCGCCCGCGTAAAGCTGCGCCTCTGCCCCGATGTTCCAGAGCTTGGCGCGGAAGGCCACGGCGACGGCAAGGCCGGTGAAGATCAGCGGCGTGGCGCGGTTCAGCGTTTCCAGAAGCGCAAAGCGCGATCCAGCCGCGCCTTCGAGGATCAGCCCCAGCGTGGCGAAGGGGTTCGCGCCCGCGATCAGCGCCAGCAGTGACGCTGCGATCACGGTCGCGATCAGCGCCAGGGCCGGCAAGCCGAAGCGGCGCAGCGCCGACGGGTTGGCGATGGGCTCAAGCCGCATGGTCAAACCCCTCGCCCGCCATCCAGAGCCCAAGCTCGGCCATCGTCGCCGCACCGCGCGGCAGGGGGGGCGTAAGGCGCCCCTCGCTCATCACATGGATCACGTCGGAAAGCTGCATCACCTCGTCCAGATCCTCGGAAATCAGCAGGACCGCCGCCCCCCGGTCGCGCGCCGCCAGAAGCTGGCCATGGACATAGGCGATGGCGCCGATGTCGAGCCCCCGGACCGGCTGGTTCGCCAGGATGACGCCCGGCGCGGCTTCAAGCACGCGGCCAAGGATCAGCTTTTGCATGTTGCCCCCGGACAGAAGCCGGATGCGCGCCTCGGGGCCGGGGCAGCGCACGTCATACTTGGCGATGATCGCGCTGGCATGGTCGGCGGCGGCGCGCCAGTCCATCCAGCCCTTGCGGCTGAAGGGCGCGCGCGCGTGGGTTTCAAGGACCGCGTTTTCGGTCAGGGTGAAGTCGGCGATGGTGCCGGTCTTGTGCCGGTCCTCGGGGATGCGCCCGACACCTGCGGACAGCGCCCCGGCGGGGGTCCAGCGGGCGGGCGCGGGCGCCTCGCCCAGCATCAAGCGGCCGGACGCTGGCGCCGCAAGGCCTGAAAGGATGTCCGACAGCGCCGCCTGGCCGTTGCCGGAAACGCCGGCGATGCCGGTGATCTGGCCCGCGTGCAGCGACAGGCTTGCGGCCTTCAGTCCCGGCGCGCCCTCGCGGTCGGGCGTCGTCACAGCTTCGAGCCGCATCAGCGCCGGCCCCGCCACGCCGGCGGCAACCTTCGGCCGATGCACCTCGCCCCCGACCATCATCGCGGCCAGCGCATCGGGCGAGGTCGCGGCGGTCGCCACGTCGCCCACCATCTTGCCATGACGCAGGACCAGGCAGCGGTCGGCGATCGCCATCACCTCATGCAGCTTGTGCGAGATGAAGATGATCGACAGGCCATCCGCCACCATCTTCCGCAAGGTCGCGAAGAGCGCATCGGCCTCTTGCGGGGTCAGGACCGCGGTCGGCTCGTCCAGGATCAGAATGCGCGCATCGCGGTAGAGCGCCTTCAGGATCTCGACCCGCTGGCGTTCGCCGACCGACAGGCTGCCGACGCGCGCACCGGGATCGACCGCCAGGCCGAACTGGTCGGCCAGCTGCACGACCCGCACCCGCGCGGCACCGAGGTCAAGCGACGGCGACCAGAGCGAGCGGGTGCCCAGAAGGATGTTCTCAAGAACCGTCAGATGATCGGCCAGCGTGAAATGCTGGTGCACCATGCCGATTCCGGCGGCGAGGGCGGCGCGCGGATTGCCCGGCGGCAGGGGCTGGCCGAAGGCCGTGATCGTGCCGCCATCCGCGACATACTGGCCGAAAAGCACGTTCATCAGCGTGGTCTTGCCCGCGCCATTCTCGCCCAGAAGCGCCACCACCTCGCCCGCCCGAAGGGCGAGCGAGAGGTCGTCATTGGCGAGGAGCGCCCCGAACCGTTTGCTGATCCGGTCAAGGCGCAGAACCTCTGTCGGGCTCATCAGGACGACTTGGGCTCGTTGTCGTCGATGGCGACGGTGAAGGAGCCGTCCTTGATCGCGGCCTCCTTCTCGGCCACCTTGGCCATCACCTCGGCGGGCACCTTGCCCTCGAACGTGCCAAGGGGCGCGAGCGAACAGCCGCCTTCCTTCATGAAGGAATAGACGCCGTAGTCGGCCGCCCCGAACTTGCCCGCGTCGATGGCGTCGAGCGCCGCCTTGAGCGTCGGCTCGAAGCTCCAGAGCGCCGATGCGACGACCGTGTCGGGATAGTCCTTCTGCGTGTCGATGACGTTGCCGATCGACAGGACGCTCTTTTCCTTCGCCGCATCCGACACGCCGAAACGTTCGGCATACATCACATCCGCCCCGCCATCGATCATGGCCAGCGCGGTTTCCTTGGCCTTGGGCGGGTCGAACCAGGACCCGATGAAGCTGATCTGGAACTTCGCATCGGCGCGGGTTTCCTTCACGCCCGCCATGAAGGCGTTCATCAGCCGGTTCACCTCGGGGATCGGGAAGCCGCCGACCATGCCGATATTGCCCGACTTGGTCATGGCACCGGCGATGATGCCGGTCAGGTAGCTGGCGTCCTGGATGAAGTTGTCGAAGACGGCGAGGTTGGGGTTCGCCGCCGGATCGGGCTTGAGCGACGAGCCCAGAAGGAAGGCCACGTCGGGATAGTCCGCGCACACCTCGCGCGCCTCGGCCTCGGCGCCGAAGATCTCGCCGATGATGAGCTTGACGCCCTTCTCGCAATATTCGCGCATGACGCGGGGGTAGTCGGTGTTCGCGACATTCTCGGTGTAGGTGTAGTCGATGCGGCCGGCCGTCTTGGCGGCGTCGGCGGCCGTGTGCAGGCGGCTGACCCACTGCTGCTCGACCGGCACGGTATAGACGCCCGCGACCTTGATCGGATCGGCGGCGAAGGCGCGCGCCGGGATCATCCCGGCAAGCGACAGGGCCGCGCCCGATTTCAGGATCGTGCGGCGGCTGGGGGACAGGTTAGGGGACATGGACAGGCTCCTCCGGGTTGGATTGCTGTTGGGCGCAGTTTTTTTCCAAAGAGTAAAACTTTTGCCCGGACCGAAAAGCAAGGATTCTCTGGTGCCCGGCGCAAGGTTCCTCGGACGGAAGAAGGGCAGGGTGCCTGTAGACGCGACGGCTCCCGGTGCGATCCCGAGCCGAAGGCGGAGCGTTCGTCAGCCGAGCGCGGCCTTCAGCGCCAAGATCAGCTCGACCCGTCGCGCGGCCACCATGGCCTTCAGCCGCTCCACCCGGTCGGCGGGGAAATGGTTCTCGACATCCAGAAGGTTCACCGTGCCGAAGACATGGCCGTTGTGCATCACCGGGATATTCACCGCCGACTGGCAGCCGAGCGAATTGATGAGCGCGTGGTCGGGAAAATAGGGGGAAAACTCGGCGGTCGTGTTGGCGACGAAGGTCTCGCCCCGGTCAAGGACAAGGGCCGACCAGCCGTCGGGAACCATGGGCTTTGTCCCGGTCACCGGATAGGCTGCGGGGTCCGAACTGTAGGCCCGCCGCGCAAGTCCCGCCTTGTGGTCAAGCGCGCTGATGGTGAAAAGCTTCACCCCCTCGGCCCCGTCCATCGTGCCGTGGAGTTCGGCAAAGACCGCCTGCGCCATGTCCTGCGCTATTTCCTGTGACGGATCGTCCATCCGGTCCCCCTTGTTCCACCCGCCGCCGCTCCAGCGGAAGGCTTGACACCGGTAACAAGAAGTTGCCCAATCGGTCAAGTTTGCGGGAGCACGACCTGAGTCCGCGACGGCAAATCAAGAAAAACAGGGAGTTACAGATGAAATTCGATCCGACCTTCCGGCGGGTGGGCGTTGCCTTCCTTTCCGGCCTTCTGCTGACGGCCTCGCCGGTCGCGCTTTTGGCCGAGACGCCGGCCGATACGCTCGTGGTCGCCGACGCGATCGACGACATCGTGTCGCTCGATCCGGCCGAAGCCTACGAATTTTCTGGCCTCGACCTGAACAACAACACCTATGACGGGCTGATCGAGATCGACCCGGCGACACTCGGCATGGTCCCGGGCCTGGCCGAAAGCTGGTCCGTTGCCGACGACGGAATGACCTACACCTTCAAGATGCGCCCGGGTGTCACCTTCTCGTCCGGGAACCCCTTGCGCGCCGAAGATGCCGCCTGGTCGCTCCAGCGCGTCATCAAGCTGAACAAGACCCCCGCCTTCATCCTGGGCCAGTTCGGCTGGACGCCTGAAAACGTCGACAAGATGGTCACGGCGGATGGCGACACGCTGACGCTGAAGACCGACAAGGCCTATGCGCCGACCTTCCTCTACAACTGCCTGACCGCTGGCGTGGCCGAGATCCTGGACAAGGAAACCGTCAGCCAGCACGACAATGCCGGCGACATGGGCAATGCCTGGCTGAACGAGAATTCGGCCGGAACGGGCGCCTATGTGCTGAAAAGCTACAAGCCGAAAGAGGGCTACCTGCTTGAGGCGCGCAAGGGCCACTGGCGCGGTGACGCGAAGATCGCCAAGGTCCTGATGCGCCACACGCCCGAAGCGGCGACGCAGCGCCTGCAGATCGAAAAGGGCGACGTGGACGTGGCCCGCACCCTGACGCCGGTCGACATCGAAGGCCTGACCGGCAACAAGGACGTAACGCTGCAGCACGACGTGGGCGGCCAGCTCTTCTATCTGGCGTTCAACCAGAAGAACGAGAACTACAAGAACCAGAAGTTCCTGGACGCGATGCGCTGGGCCATCGACTATCAGGGCGTGGCCGACACGATCATGAAGGGCACGGCGATCGTGCACCAGTCCTTCCTGCCGCAGGGCTACCTCGGCGCGCTGGACGACCAGCCCTACAAGCTCGATGTCGAGAAGGCGAAGGCGCTTGTGGCGGAATCGGGCATCAAGGACCCGACGGTCACGCTGTCGGTGCGCAACTCGGCCGACCGGATGGATCTGGCCCAGTCGATCCAGAACACCTTCGGCCAGGCCGGGATCAAGGTCGAGCTGAAGGTCGGCGAGGGGGCCGAGCAGCTGAAGGAATACCGTGCGCGGCTGCATGACGCGACCCTGCAGACCTGGGGGCCGGACTATCCCGACCCGAACACCAACTCCTCGACCTTCGCCGAAAACCCGGACAACTCGGACGAGGCGAAGAACACGGGCTATCTGGCCTGGCGCAACACCTACGACCCCGGCGACATGAAGGCCAAGAGCCAGGCTGCGGTCATGGAGCGCGACCCCGACAAGCGCAAGGCGATGTATGAAGAGATCGAGAAAGAGCATCGCTCGACCTCGCCCTTCATCCTCATGCTGCAACAGGCCCGCAACACGGCGCTGCGCAGCAACGTGAAAGGCTTCTACACCGGTGGCGCCATCGACTCGGCGGCCTACTGGCTCGCGACGAAGTAAGAGGCAAGGCGCGCGCCCCGGCCCCCGACAGTAGGGGCCGGGGCCTGTGCATTCCTGGGGATGGAACAAACAGACGACATCGGCGGCAACGGGCGCATCTGGTCCCTGCTCCGCGAGTTTGGCGAGGCGGTGGCGACGCTGCTCGTCACCTTCATCGGCCTTCTGGCCGTGACCTTCATCATCAGCCGCGTCGTGCCCATCGACCCGGTAACGGCACTGATCGGCGAGCGGGCGACCGCCCAGCAGATCGCGACGGCCCGGGCCGAGCTGCATCTGGACGATCCCATGATCGTGCAGTTCGGCCGCTATGTCTGGGGCGTGCTGCACGGCGATTTCGGCACCTCGATCAAGACCGGCCGCCCGGTGATCGAGGAAATCGCGCGCTTCTTCCCGGCCACGCTTGAACTCTCGACGCTCGCCACCATCCTCGGCGTGCTGATCGGCGTGCCGGCGGGGGTGCTGGCCGCGACGAAACCCGGCAGCATCGCCGACCAGTTCGTGCGGCTTGTCGGGCTGATGGGCTATTCGATGCCGGTCTTCTGGCTGGGCCTGATCGGGCTTCTGGTCTTTTACGGAACACTCGGCTGGGTGGGCGGCCCGGGACGGCTCGACGCCGGCTATGACATGATGATGGACTTCGATGTCACGCAGTACACCGGCATGATCCTCCTCGACACGGCGCTGAACGGGCGCTGGGACATGTTCGCCAATGCGCTGTCGCACATCATCCTGCCGGCGGGGCTTCTGGGCTACCTGTCGATGGCCTACATCAGCCGCATGACCCGCAGCTTCATGATGAACGAGCTGGGGCAGGAATATATCACCACCGCCCGGGTGAAGGGCATGCCCGAACGACGGGTGGTCTGGGTACATGCGATGAAGAATGCGCTGGTGCCCCTCATCACCGTCATCGCGCTGAGCTACGCCTTCCTGCTGGAAGGCGCCGTCCTGACCGAGACGATCTTTTCCTGGCCCGGCCTTGGCCGCTACATCACCGACGCGCTCCTGGTCGCCGACATGCCGGCCGTGATGGGCGGCACCATCGTCGTCGGCGCGGTCTACATCGGGCTGAACCTCGTGTCGGACCTTCTTTACAAGCTCGCAGACCCGAGGGCGCGGACATGACCGGCGTCATTACCTGGCTGCGCGACCCCAATCCGACGTCGCGCGCGCAGGCGCGCTTCGGGCAGACCTACATGGGCTTCCTGCGGCTGCGCCGGAACCACCTGGCGATGATCGGCCTGACGATCTCGGTCGTCCTTGTCCTGATGTCGATCTTCGCCCCGGCGCTCGCGCCCTACGACCCGATCGCGCAGAACCTGTCCGACCGCTTCATCCCGCCCCTGTCGCCCGGCCACTGGCTTGGCACCGATGACTTCGGCCGGGATATCTGGAGCCGCATCCTCTACGGCTCGCGCATCACGCTCTACATCGTGTTGCTGGTCATCCTGACGGCGCCGGTCGCCGGCCTGATCATCGGCACGGTCGCAGGCTATTTCGGCGGCTGGACCGACCGGGTGCTGATGCGGATCACCGACATCTTCCTGGCCTTCCCGAAGCTGATCCTGGCGCTGGCGCTCGTCGCCGTCCTTGGTCCCGGCATGGTGAACGCGGTCCTGGCGATCGCGCTGACCTCGTGGCCGCCCTACGCCCGCGTCGCGAGGGCCGAGACGCTGACGGTCCGCTCGTCCGACTATATCGCCGCCGTCCGCCTGCAGGGCGCAGGGCCGGTCCGCATCATCTTCGGCCACATCATGCCCATGTGCCTGCCCTCGGTCATCATCCGCGTCACGCTCGACATGGCAGGCGTGATCCTGACGGCGGCGGGCCTTGGCTTCCTGGGTCTTGGCGTGCAGCCGCCCCTGCCGGAATGGGGCCTGATGGTGTCGTCGGGCCGCAAGTTCCTGTTCGAGCAATGGTGGGTCTCGACCATGCCGGGCCTTGCGATCTTCATCGTCTCGCTGGGCTTCAACCTTCTGGGCGACGGCCTGCGCGACGTGCTCGATCCGCGGAGTTCGGGGAAATGACGCTTCTGAACGTGGAAAACCTGCGCGTCACCTTCCGCACCGAGGCCGGCCCCGTCGAGGCCGTGCGCGGCGTCAGCTTCAACCTTGGCCGCGAGCGGCTGGGGATCGTGGGCGAAAGCGGCTCTGGCAAGACCATCACCGGCCGCTCGGTCCTGCGCCTGATCCGGCCGCCGGGCAAGATCCTGGCGGACCGGATGGAATTCGACGGCATCGACCTGACCCGCGCCGACGAAAAGACCATGCGGGGCCTGAGGGGTCGGCGGATCGCCATGATCATGCAGGACCCCAAATATTCGCTGAACCCGGTGATGAAGGTCGGCGCCCAACTGACCGAAGGCCTGCGCCAGCGCGACGGCATGTCGGCGGCGGACGCGCGGAAAAAGGCGATCGAGGCGCTGGAGGCAGTGCAGATCCGCGCGCCCGAACGGGTGATGGAGGCCTATCCGCACGAACTGTCGGGCGGCATGGGCCAGCGGGTGATGATCGCGATGATGCTGATCCCTGGCCCCGACCTTCTGATCGCGGACGAGCCGACCTCGGCCCTGGACGTCACGGTTCAGGCAGAGGTTTTGGCGATCCTTGACGGGCTGGTGCGGGACAGGGGCATGGGGCTGATCTTCATCAGCCATGACCTGCGGCTTGTGGCGCGTTTCTGCGACCGGGTGCTGGTCATGTACAAGGGCAAGATCGTGGAAGAACTCGCGGCGCGCGACCTGATGGCGGCGAAACATCCCTATACGCAAGGCCTTCTGAACTGCCTGCCGCGCATCGGCGGCTCGCAAGGGCCCTTGCCGTCGCTGGACCGCGACGCGGCCTGGGCGCTGTGAGAGGGGCGGTGTGACATGGCGCTGATCGAGGTCGACAACCTGTCGGTGACCTTCCTGACCAAGGGCCATCGCGTCCGCGCGGTCGACAGCGTGAGCCTGTCGGTCGACACGCGCGAAAGCTTCGGGCTGGTGGGCGAGAGCGGGTCGGGCAAGTCTACCATCCTGCGCGCGATCTGCGGGCTTGCCCCGATCAGCGGCGGCGCAATCCGCATCGGCGGCGAGCCGGTGGCAACGCCCCGGGGCAAGGCCTTCAGCCGCAAGGTCCAGATGGTCTTTCAGGACCCCTATGCCTCGCTCCACCCCCGCCACACCATCGACCGGACGCTGAGCGAACCGCTCGCCATCCATGGGATCGGCGACAGCGACCGGCGGGTGATGGCAGCACTTGCCGATGTGGGCCTGCCGACGGGCTTTCGCTTCCGCTACCCCCATCAGCTGTCGGGCGGCCAGCGGCAGCGCGTGGCGATCGCGCGGGCGCTGATGCTGGAGCCAGAGATCCTGCTTCTGGACGAGCCGACCTCGGCCCTTGACGCCTCGGTCCAGGCCGAGACGCTGAACCTTCTGAGCCGGCTTCGGGAAGAGCGCGGGCTGACCTTCCTCATGGTCAGCCATGACCTGGCCGTCATCGACCACATGTGCGACCGGGTGCTGGTCATGCAGCACGGCCGCGCGGTCGAGGAGTTCCCCCGCGCCGACCTGGCGGCGGGCCGGATGAAGACCGACTACGCCCGCTCGCTTTTCGCCGCCAGTGCGGAGCGGATGGGGTAGGGGGGCAGCGGCAGTCGGCCAATGTCGATTGGCCGGGCCGGGCGGGATCATGAAACGTATGCGTTTCCTCCGACCGAGTGGAAGCGCTGCCGTTGGACCCTTGGTGTCACAGATCAACGAAGGCCAGCGCCTGCCCCGGTGGGCGCGAAGCGCCCGCCATGGGCGGGGCGGGCGCTGGCCGGTGGCTTGGGGCCACCGGCCGGGACAAAAGGCTAAGCCTTCGCATGGCAGGGTCAACGGCCCCTGCCAGCCCAACCACACGGGGAAGCCCCCCCTACGCCCAGACCTGATCCAGGTCCGGCAGCGGGATCGCGGCCAGAAGCTCCTTCGTATACTCGGCCTGCGGCGCCGCAAAGAGCTGGTCCGAGGGCGCCTCTTCGACGATCACGCCCCGGTGCAGCACCAGGATCCGCTGGCAGAGCCGCCGGATGACCGACAGGTCGTGGCTGATGAAGGCCAAGGTCAGGCCAAGGTCCTTCACCAGCCCTTCCAGAAGGTTCAGCACCTGCGCCTGGCTCGACACGTCGAGGCCCGACACGATCTCGTCGGCCAGGATGAAGTCCGGGCGCATGGCGATGGCGCGCGCGATGCCCACGCGCTGGCGCTGCCCGCCCGACAGCTCATGCGGAAAGCGGCGCGCGAAAGACCGTGGCAGGCCGACCTGGTCCAGCGCCTCGGCCGACCGCCTGGCGATGTCGTCGAACCCATGCAGCGCAAGCGGCGCCTCGATGATCGCACCGACGGTGCGGCGGGGGTTCAGGGACGACATTGGGTCCTGGAAGATCATCTGGAACCGCCGGCGCAGGGGCCGCAACTCGCCCTCGCCCAGGTGGGTGATGTCGGTCCCGTCAAAGCGGACATGGCCGCCCGTCGGCTCCAAGAGCCGCACCAGCGCGCGGCCGAGCGTCGACTTGCCCGACCCCGATCCGCCGACGATCCCCATTACCTCGCCCCGCCGGATGGTGAAGCTGAGGTCATTGAGGATGTGGATGCGCGGCGCCGGACCCAAGAGCGGCTTTCGCGTCAGGTCCGGCAGCGACAGGTGCAGGTGCTCGACCCCATAAAGCACATCGGACGGCGGTTCAGACATGGGCGGCCCTTCCTTCGTCGAACGCCGCGACCTCGGCGCGGACGGCCTGCATCACCTCGTCTGGCACCGGCATGAGCGAGCCATGGGGGTCGGTATAGCGCGGCGAGGCGGCCAGAAGCGCGCGCGAATAGGTGTGGGCGGGCGCGCGGAAGAAATCCTCGACCCGCGCGCTTTCGACGATCTTGCCGGCGTAAAGGACGGAAAGGCTCTGGCACACCTTCGACACCACGCCCAGGTCATGGGTCACGAACAGCATGGCCGTGCCGTGACGTTCCTGCATCTCGCGGATCAGGCGCAGGATCTGCTTTTGCACCGTCACGTCGAGCGCGGTCGTCGGCTCGTCAGCGATGATGAGGCGCGGCTCGGCGGCGAAGGCGGCGGCGATCAGGATGCGCTGGCGCTGGCCGCCCGACAGTTCGTGCGGATAGCTGCGCAGGATGCGGTCGGGGTCGGGCAACTGCACCTCGGCCAGAAGCTGGCGCGCCCGGTCCACTGCCCGCGCGCGGTCCCAGCCCAGGATGTCGACCAGCCGGTCGGTGATCTGCGGCCCGATCCGGCGCGAGGGGTTCAGGGCCGTCAGCGGGTCCTGCGGGATGAGCGCGGTCAGCGCGCCGACGCGGGTGCGGCGTTCAGCGGGGGGCAGGGACTGAAGGTCCGTGCCATCAAGCCGGATCGCCCCCGTCGCCACCTCGACCGAACGGGGCAGGATGCCGAGGATCGCCTTGCCGATCATCGACTTGCCCGCGCCACTTTCGCCGACGAGCCCATGGACCGACCCCGCCGGCACCGCCAGATCGACCGACCGCAGAAGCGGCGTTCCCGACCCCTTCAGCCGCGCCGTCAGTTGCGAAATCTCAAGAAACGGGCGGTCGGTCATCTGAGCACCGGATCGAAGCGGTCTTTCAGCCCCTCGCCAAGCTGCGAGAAGGAAAGGACGGTCAGGAAAAGGCAGACCAGCGGGAAAACCAGCACCCACCAGGCCTGATAGACCGAGGTGCGGCCCTCGGAGATCATGCCGCCCCAGGTCGGATCGTCGGTCGAGATCGACAGGTTCACGAACGACAGGATCGCCTCGACGATCACCGCGATCCCCATTTCCAGAGTCAGAAGCGCGACCACGGTCGGCAGGACGTTCGGCAGGATCTCGGCCAGCATGGTGCCCGCGCGCGTGCGCCCCGCGACCTGTGCGGAGGCGACATAATCCATGGCGCCCTGCGCCATCGCCTCGGCCCGGACCACGCGGGCAAAGCGGGTCCAGTCGATGACGACGATGGCAAGGATGATCGAGGTCAGGCCTGGGCCGATGACGGCGATCAGGAGGATGGCGAAAAGGACCGGCGGAAAGGCCATCCAGATGTCGATGAGGCGTGAGATGACCATGTCCGGCCAGCCGCGGAAATAACCCGCGATGAGGCCGAGCGCCGATCCGATGACGCAGGTTGCAAGCCCTGCGACCAGCGCCACGATCAGCGCGATGCGCCCGCCGTAAAGCAGCCGCGCCAGCACGTCGCGGCCAAGGCTGTCGGTCCCGAGCGGATAGGTCGGATCGGCGCCCGGGAAGAACATCGGCGGGATGCGCCCGCCAAGCAGGTCCTGCGACAGCGGATCGTGCGGCGACAGCAGCGGCGCGAAGACGGCGGCAAGCGTCAGGACCAGAAGCCAGCCGCCCGACAGCCAGAGCCTGAGCCCCAGCCGCCGCTTCACCAGCCCCCGTGCGTCGGTGGTGACCTCAGCCATGGCGCAGCCTCGGGTTCAGAAGCGCATAGCACATGTCCACCGCCAGGTTGATGAGCGTGAATAGGAGCGCAAAGACGATGACGATGCCCTGGATGAGCGGCAGGTCGCGGTTGATGACCGCGTCGATCGCCATGTTGCCAAGCCCCTCGTAGGAAAAGAGCCGCTCGACGATGACCGTGCCGCCGATCAGGAAGGTGAACTGCACCCCGATCAGCGTCAGCGTTGGCAGGATGGCGTTGCGCAGGGCCTCGCGCAGGATGACGTGGTTTTCGCCATAGCCCTTGGTCCGGGCCAGCGTCACATAGTCGAGGTGCATGGTTTCCTTCAGGCTCTGCTTCAGAAGCTGGCCGATGATCGCCGACAGCGGAATGGCCAGCGCGAGCGCCGGCATCAGCATGTGCCCGGCAATGTCGCGCCAGAGGTCAAACCGCAGGCGCAGGACGCTTTCGGTCAGGTAGAACTGCGTCGTGAACGGAAGTTGCAAGGACGGCGTAACCCGGCCCGAAATGTCCAGGACCGGCCAGAGGACGCCGAAAAGAAGGATCATCAGCAGCCCCCAGAGGAAGTCCGGGATGGAGAGCGCCATGCCCGACCCCACGTCGATCGCCGCCTCGGTCTTGGTGCCGCGCAGCCGCGTGCCGGTCAGCGCGAGGAACCCCCCGATGATCGTCGCGATGATGAGCGCCATCCCCGCAAGCTCGATCGTCGCGGGCAGGCGGTTCAGGACCAGGTCCAGGACCGGCTGGCGCCGGGTGATCGAGGTGCCGAAATCGCCGTGCAGGACGCCCGACAGCCAGATGACGAACTGCTGGGGGATCGACTTGTCGAAGCCGTAAAGCGCCTTCAGCCGCGCGATATCGGCATCGGAGGCGCCGGGCGGCAGCATCATTGCGATCGGGTTGCCGGGCACGACCCGGATGACGAAAAAGACGATGACCGCCACGCCGAACAGCGTGACGAGCGTGGTCAGGAGCCGGATCAGGAAGGCGCGCGCAAGCTGCATGGAATGGGTTTTCTGAGAAGGGGGCCGCCGGTGTGTCCCGGCGGCCCTACGGTCTTAGCCGCGCTTCATTAGGTAGGGCAGAAGGGCGCCCGACTTGTGCGGCGTGACGATGACGCCCGGCGCCGCGATGATCGGCTGGACATATTGCAGAAGCGGCAGGACCAGCGCGTTCTCGGCGATGAACTTGTCGACGGCCTTCCAGCCGGCGATGCGCTTGTCCTCGTCCTTCTCGCCCCAAAGGGGCGCGATCATGTCGATCAGGTCCTTGCCGTCCCAGACCGAGTGCGGCGAGGGGCCGAACATGGCAAAGCCGGTCGAGGTGGTCGGATCGCCGATCGAGTTGCCCCAGTTGTAGAAGGCCATCGGCGCCAGCTTGTCGGCGGCGCGCAGCTCGTAGTGCTTGGCGATCTCGTAGACCTCGATCTCGGCCTCGATCCCGATCTTGCGCCAGAGCCCGACGATCGCCTGCACCATCTCGTAATCCTTGGGCTTGAAGCCCTTGGTCGTCTGGATGGTGAACTTGACCGGCTTGTCCGGGCCATACCCCGAGGACTTGAGCAGTTCGGCCGCCGCCGCCGGGTCGTGCGGCGTCTTGATCGACGGATCGTAGGCCGTGTAGTCCGGCGTTTCCAGCGTGTCGATCGGCACGCCGTAGCCCGACAGCAGCCGGTCGATGATCAGCTGCTTGTCGATGGCCATGACGGCCGCCTTGCGCACGTTCGCATCTAGCATCGGGTCGATATCGTTGATGAAGATCATCCCGATGTCCGAGATCGGCTCGGCCGTGCCAACCAGCTTGCCGCCGCCCTTCAGCCGGTCATATTCCTCGTAGGGGATTTCCAGCGTCACATGGGCATTGCCGCCTTCGACCTCGGCCACGCGCGCCGCCGGGTCGGTCACGAACTTGATCGTCACCGTCTCGAACTCGGCCTTGCCGCCCCAATAGTCGGGGAAGGCCTTCAGCCGCACGAAGGCGTTCGGCTCGAACTTGTCGACCATGTAGGGGCCGGAGCCGATCGGGGCCTTCTCGAACCCTTCGGCGCCGACCTTTTCGTAATAGGCCTTCGGCATGACGAAGCCGGTCAGGAAATACATCCACATGAAGACGGTCGGGTCGAAGCGGATCACGTCACCGGTGATCTTGTTGCCGTCAGCCTTCAGGTTGCCGATCGTCGACCAGATGAACTGGATCGGATTGCCGGTCTTTTCGTCGGCGGCCCGTGTCAGCGACCAGACCACGTCCTCGGCCGTCAGGGCCGAGCCGTCATGCCACTTCATGCCGTCGCGCACGGTCATGTGGATCTTGGTCTTGTCCTCGTTCCAGCCCCATTCGGTCAGGATGCCGGGTTCGGGCTTCAGGTCGGGCTTCTGGCCGATGAAGCGGTCGAAGACCGACAGGTAGATCGCCTGGATCGTCGGGTTGACCGCCGAGGGGCCGGTGGTCGGGTCCCACGATGGCAGGGGGACGTTGTAGGCGATCACCAGTTCGTCGATGGCGGCAAAGGCCGGAAGCGCGACGCTCGCCACGGAAAGGGCGGCGCCTGCTGCGGATAGCTGGAGGAGCGTGCGTCTGGAAAGCTGCATGATGGTTCCCTGTTGTGGTTCGGTTATCGTGTCAGGCTTTGGGCGAGGAGCCAACCGGCCCCGGCCCCGGTTCCCGCGCCGGGCCAGACGGCGGCGCCGGTCAGGTAGAGGTTCTTCACGGGCGTGGACCCGTCTGCGTGGCCCCGCATCGGGCGGAACAGGAAATGCTGCGCCAGATGGTGGCTGCCGCAGATCTGGTCGCCGCCGACCAGGTTCGGATTGTCCTCTTGCAGGTCCAGCGGCGTGACGATCCGGCGGCCAAGGACCTTGGCGCGGGTTCCGGGTGCAGCCGCCTCAAGGATCGACAGCGCGCGCTCGGCAAAGGGTTCGGCCGCCTGCGCCCAGTCGGTCGCGGTGATCGTCCCGCCCGCATCGCCCCGGATCGTGCCGGGCGCCATGCGGACCTGAAGCCAGAGCGTGTGCTTGCCGTCCGGCGCGCGCGAAGGGTCGAGCGCGGTCGGCTGGCCGACCACGATGACGGGCCTGCCCGGCAAGAGCCCCGCACGCGCCTGCTGATAGGTCCGCGCCATCTGTTCGAGGTCCGGCGCAAGGTGGACATAGGCGAACTGCTGAAGCTCCGCGCCGGCGGTCCAGTCCAGAGGCGCCGACAGCGCCAGGTGGATCATCATGGTGCCGGGCGCATGGTCGAAGTCGGCCAGCCCCCGGTCGAACCGCTCTTCGCCCGTGGCACCCGTCAGCCGCGCGAGCCCGCTTGGCGACAGGCCGGCGATGACGGCGCGGCGGGCGGTGATCCGGCGGCCGTCCGCAAGCGTCACACCCCGCGCCGTGCCGCCTTCGGTCGCGATCCCGGCCACCTCGGCATTGCAGTCGACCTTGCCGCCGCGCTCTTCGATGAAGGCGACGAGCGCCCGCGTCACCGTGTCGGCGCCACCCTTGCCGATGACCATGCCGAAGGACTGGGTGGCCATGGATTCAAGGTAAGGAAATACCGCACCGCCAGAGATGTCGGGCGCGAAATCAAGGTGCATCCCCCAGGCGCCCAGCATGGCGTGCAGCCGCGGGTCGGTGAAGGTCTCCGACAGCCAGCGCCGGGGCGACGACAGCAGGAACCGCACCAGGTCGAGCGTTCCGCCGACGCCCTTGGCGCGCCACAGCCCCCAGCCGATGCGTGACAATGCACGGAATTTCATCGGGCTCGACAAGAGCGCGAAAAGATGCGGCGCCATGGCCGGAAAGTCGGCCAGGAGCCGGTCCCAGGTCGCGGCGTCGGCGGGCGACAGGGCGGCGATGCGGGCGCGGGTGACGGCCGGATCGGCCGAGACGCCGCACCAGCTTCCGTCGGCAAAGACCGAGGCGAAGGCGTGGGGCGCGGGCACAAAGGACAGGCCAAGACGGGTCAGATCGGCGGAATAGGCGCGAAAAAAGCCCGATCCGGCGAAAAGCGACAGGTTCATCGCCGCCCAGTCATGGCGAAAGCCCGGAATCGTATACGCGCCCGTCCTCACCGCGCCGCCCGGTTCCGCCCCGCGTTCCAGAACGCGCACCGACCAGCCGCGCGCAGACAGGTGCGCCGCCGCGACAAGCGTGTTGATCCCCGCCCCGATCAGGACTGCGTCGCAAGATTCCGTCAAGATGTCCCCCCGTTCGGTCATTATATTTGCAAATGCATGTAATTCTGTCTAGCATGATTCCGCAGGGGAATGCCGGTCATGCCCAAGGGGGCCGAGAGGCCGTTTTTCAATAGGGAGAATGTCATGTCGTCCAAGGATCTTCTGGGTCAACTCGCCGGGCTGCTCGCCTCTGGCGGTGTCGAGGTCGTCGATTGCACCGGCGTCCTTGGCCCCGATACGCCGCTTCTGAAACTGCCGCCGGATTTCGCCAAAGACACCCCGAAGATCGAGATCCACCGCATCAGCGCCTATGACCAGGACGGCCCCTTCTGGGCCTGGAACTGGCTGAAGCTCGGCGAACACAGCGGCACCCATTTCGACGCGCCGCACCACTGGATCACCGGCAAGGACTATCCCGACGGCTTTACCGACACGCTGAGCGTGCAGCGGCTGGTGGCACCCGTGAACGTGCTCGACTTCTCGAAGGAATGCGGCGCGAACCCGGACTTCCTTCTGACGATCGACCATGTAAAGGCCTGGGAAGCCAAGCACGGCGCCATCGGCAAGGGCGAATGGGTCGTCCTGCGGTCCGACTGGGACAAGCGCGCCCATGACGAGGACCTGTTCCTGAACGCCGACGCAACCGGCCCCCACACGCCCGGGCCGACGGCCGAAGTCATCCAGTATCTGCTGGACAAGGGGATCGTGGGCTGGGGCAGCCAATGCATCGGCACCGACGCCGGTCAGGCGGGCGGCATGAACCCGCCGTTCCCGGCGCACAACCTTCTTCACAAGAACAATTGCTTCGGGCTTGCGAGCCTTGCGAACCTCGACAGGCTGCCGGCGAAGGGCGCGATCCTGATTGCGGCTCCGCTGAAGATCCAGCATGGCACCGGCTCGCCGATCCGGGCGCTGGCGCTCGTCGCGCGCGGGTAAGGCGCCATGGCGGCCGATCACGTCATCATCGGGTCCGGCATCAACGGGCTGGTCGCGGCCGCCATGCTGGCGCTGAAGGGCGAGCGTGTGCTTGTCCTGGAGCGCGAGCCGGTCGCGGGCGGCTGCCTGAGGACCGATCAGGTCACCTTGCCGGGCTTTCACCATGACGTGATGGCTGCCACCTTCGTTCTGTTCATGACCGGGCCGGCCGGTGCGGCGCTTGGGCCGCACCTCGCCCGGCACGGGATGGACTATTGCCACACCGCCCATCCGACGGCGGTCCTGACGCCCGATGGCCAGGCGCTGGTCCTGACCATGGACCAGGCCAGGAACCGCGCCGCCTTCGACGCGCTGGCCCCCGGCGACGGCGCGGCCTATGCGGCGGATGTGGGCGCGATCGGGGCGGATGCGCCCTTCCTCTTCGCGCTTCTGGGGGGCCGCCTCTGGTCCTGGCCGACCGTCAAGCTCCTCTGGGGTCAGGTCCGCAAGAAGGGCCTGCGGGGGCTGGCTGCCTGGATGGGTTCGGCCCTCATCCCTGCGCGCGGCTGGCTGGAGACGACCTATCAAAGCCCGCTCGTCCAGGCGCTTTTCGCGCCCTGGGTCCTGCACTGCGGCCTGACGCCGGAATCGACCTATTCCGGCCAGATGGGCAAGGTCGTGGCCTTCGCGCTCGAGGTTGCGGGCGCGCCCGTCGTCAAGGGCGGCTCGGGCGCGGCCGCGACGGCCTTCCGTCGCCTGATCGAGGAAAAGGGCGGCGAGATCCGGACCGGCGCCGATGTCGACCGCATCGAGGTCACGGACGGCCGCGTGACCGGGGTTCGGCTGGCGGACGGTGCGTTGATCCCGGCGAAATCGGTCCTTGCCTCTGTCACGCCGGGCCAGCTTTACGGCCGTCTGTTGAAGGGCGTGAACCTGCCCGAAGAACAGGCCGCCGCGCAGGCCTTCCGCCACGGGCGCGGCGATTTCCAGCTGCACTATGCGCTCGACCGCGTGCCCGAATGGCTGACGCCGGGGCTGGACGATGTGGCGCTGATCCACCTGTCCGACGGCATCGACGCCGTGTCAAAGTCGGCCAATGAGGCCGAGCGCGGCATGCTGCCCGAAACGCCCACCATCTGCGTCGGCCAGCCCCACCGGCTCGACCCGACCCGCTGCCCGGACGGCAAGGCCATCCTCTGGCTGCAGATCCCCGACGCGCCCCGCATCATCAAGGGCGACGCCAAGGGCGAGATCGCCGGGCGGAGCTGGGACGAGCCGACGCGCGAGGCCTTTGCCGACCGGCTGGAAGCGATCCTGAAACGCCACATCAAGGATTTCGACGCCATCAAGCTGGCCCGCCGCGCCTATTCGCCCGCCGACCTGCAGGCGATGAACATGAACCTGGTGGGCGGCGACCCCTATGGCGGGCATTGCACCATCGACCAGTTCTTCATCTGGAGGCCCTTCCCGAATTCGGTGAACGGCGAGACGGCGGTGCGGGGCCTCTCGCACATCGGCGCCTCGACCCATCCGGGGCCGGGACTTGGCGGCGGCTCCGGCTTCAACGCGGCAAAGAGGCTTGGCGCATGAAGGACGGCCGCGCCCCCAACACGACCCCGCCCCGGCTCGGAGAGATCGGGCTTGGCAATTACGAGCCCTACCTGATGAACCGGGTGATGGGCCGCTACAACGCCTCGATCCGGGCCGAGATGGCAAAGCTCGGCCTGACCACGCCGAAGATGCGGGTACTCGCGGTCCTGTCGGTGATGGACGGGCTGCTCATCAGCCAGCTTGCGGTCCATGCGATCACCGAACAATCGACGCTCAGCCGCGCGCTTGACGCGATGCAGGCCGACGGGCTGGTCCGCCGCGAGGCCGACCCTGACGACAGCCGCGCCACCCGCGTCTTCCTGAGCAACACCGGCCGGGCGACGTTCGAGGTTCTCTGGCCCCACATGGCCGAAACCTATGGCCGGATGTTCCGCGGCATCGACGAGGATGAGCGCCACGCTTTCCTGGCGACCTTGAAGAAGGTCCACACCAATATCCGAAAACACGATTTCTGAAAGTGCGGAAACGAAGGGAGCGGGAACGATCAGGCCCGCCAAATGGGAGGACGGAATGAAAAGACTGGCTATGGCACTTGCGCTTTGCGCGGCGGTCCCGGCGGTGGCGGACACGCTTCCGGGCATGCGGGGCGTCAACCACATTGGCCTGACGGTGCCAGACATCGACCAGGCGATCAGCTTCTTCACCGACGTGATGGGCTGCGAAAAGGCCATGACTTTCGGGCCCTTCAAGGATGACAAGGGCACCTTCATGCGGGACGTGCTGGACGTGAACCCCCGCACCGTCATCGACCAGATCACCATGCTGCGCTGCGGCTTCGGCTCGAACATCGAGCTGTTCAAGTACGAGGCGCCCGACCAGCAGACGGTGGCGGTCAAGAACAGCGACGTGGGCGGCCATCACATCGCCTTCTACGTCGATGACATCAACAAGGCGGCCGCCTATCTGAAAGAGAAGGGGGTCAAGACCAACATGGGTCCGATCCCGGTCAAGGAAGGCCCGGCGGCGGGCCAGTCGATCCTGTATTTCTCGGCCCCCTGGGGCCTGCAACTCGAGGCGATCTCGTTCCCGGACGGCATGGCCTACGAAAAGGACGGCGGACCCGTGCTCTGGTCGAACACGGAACCCGGCAAATAGGGGGCAAGCATGGCAGAACGGTCCTTCAAGGCAGAGGTCGAGGATCTTCGGCTGGGTGACGGCCAGACCTTCACCGGCGAGGGAATCCTCGCGATTACAAAGGCTTTGCTGGAAAATGGCGTGGGCTATGTCGGCGGCTACCAGGGGGCCCCGATCTCGCACCTGATGGACGTTCTTGCCGATGCCCAGGACCTGATGGGCGAATTGGGCGTGCGCTTCGAGGCGAACGCGAACGAGGCGGCGGCAGCGGCGATGCTGGCCGCCTCGGTCCACTATCCGATCCGCGGCGCCGTGACCTTCAAGGGCTCGGTCGGGGTCAACGTCGCCTCGGACGCGCTGGCGAACCTCGCCTCGTCGGGCGTCAACGGCGGCGCGCTGGTGATCGTGGGCGAGGATTACGGCGAAGGCTCCTCGATCATGCAGGAACGCAGCCACGCCTTCGCGATGAAGTCGCAGTTCTGGCTTCTGGACCCACGCCCGAACCTGCCCTCGATCGTCAAGGCGGTGGGCGACGGGTTCGAACTGTCCGAGGCGACGAACACGCCCGTGATGCTGATGGTCCGCATCCGGTCCTGCCACGTCACCGGCAGCTTCGCCACCCGTGACAACAAGCGCCCGCCCCTGACGGTGCGCGAGGCCCTGTCCGACCCCAGGCGCGACTTCTCGCGCGTTGTGCTGCCGCCGATGTCCTATGCCCACGAACAGGACAAGATCAAGAACCGCTGGCCCGCAGCACAGCGCTTCATCACCGAACATGGGCTGAACGAACTCTTCGGCCCCGCAGACGGCAAGGTGGGCATCGTCCTGCAGGGCGGCATGTATAACGGGGTCATCCGCGCCCTTCAGCGGCTGGGCCTTGCCAACTTGCATGGCGACACTGACGTGCCACTTTACGTGATGAACGTCACCTATCCCATTGCAGATCAGGAATTTCTGAAATTCTGCAAAGACAAGAAGTCCGTCCTGATCGTCGAGGAAGGTCAGCCCGAATTCATCGAACAGGGCCTCAGTACCATCCTTCTGCGCGCGGGCCTGCCGGTCAAGCTGCACGGCAAGGACACCTTCCCGATGGCCGGCGAATATACCGGGCAGGTGATGCTCGAAGCGATCGGCGCCTTCCTTCGGCAGAACGCACCCGACCTTCTGCCGGCACAGGTGCTGGCCCCGAACGCGGCGGCGCCCGCAATCCCGGACCTGTCGAAAACCGTGCCGATCCGGCCGCCGGGCTTCTGCACGGGTTGCCCCGAACGGCCCATCTTCGCCGCCATGAAGCTGGTCGAAAAGGAACTCGGCCGCCACCAGATCACCGCCGACATCGGCTGCCACCTCTTCGCCACGCTGCCACCGTTCGAGATCGGCGGCTCGACCATGGGCTACGGGCTCGGCCCCGCCTCGAACGCGGCCTTCGACGGCGGCGGCGAGCGGCGGCCGATCTCGATCGTTGGCGACGGGGGGTTCTGGCACAACGGGCTCTCGTCCTCGATCGGCAACATGGTCTTCAACAAGTCCGACGGGGTCGCGATCATCGTCGACAACTACTATTCGGCGGCGACCGGCGGGCAGGATGTGCTGTCCTCGCGCGCTGACAATCCGACGAAGTCGACCCACCACCCGATCTCGCGCGCGCTGAAGGGGATCGGCGTGCCCTGGATCCGGCAGATCGACCGCACCTATGACGTGGCCCGCATGCGCGACACGCTGCGCGAGGCGCTGACCACCGACGCGCCTGGCCCGCGCGTCATCGTCGCATCGTCCGAATGCATGCTGAACCGCCAGCGCCGCGAAAAGCCGCTGGCGGCCAAGGCGATCAAGGACGGCGCCCGCGTCGAGGTGCCGCGCTTTGGCGTCGATGAGGCGATCTGCACCGGCGATCACGCCTGCATCCGCCTGTCGGGCTGCCCGTCGCTGGGCCTGAAACGGCTCGACGACCCCCTGCGCGACGACCCGGTCGCCTCGATCGACCAGAGCTGCGTCGGCTGCGGCAACTGCGGCGAGGTGGCGGATGCCGCCGTCCTTTGCCCCAGCTTCTACCGCGCCGACGTGATCCACAATCCGGGCGGCGCCGAAGGCTGGTGGGCGCGCATGACCGCCCGGGTGATCGGCTGGCTCATGAACCGCCGCGCCGCCGGACGGCTTTCGTTCGACGGAGAGGCCGCATGACCATCCAGGAAAGCCTCGCGCCCCGCCTGAGCGACAACGTCCGTGACGAACGGCTGGGCGACATCATCAAGCTTGCCGTCCTTGCCGTCGGCGGGCAGGGGGGCGGCGTCCTTGGCGGCTGGATCGAGGCGCTGGCCCGCGCGAACGGCTATGTGGCACAGGCGACCTCGGTCGCCGGGGTCGCGCAGCGGACGGGGGCGACGGTCTATTATATCGAGATGGCGCCCAGGTCCGACCGCGCGCCGGTCTTTTCGCTGATGCCGGCGGCCGGCGATGTCGACATCATGGTCGCGGCCGAGATGATGGAGGCGGGCCGCGCGATCCTGCGCGGCTTCGTCACCCCCGACCGCACGGTGCTGATCGCCTCGACCCACCGCGCGCTCGCCGTGTCCGAAAAGATGGTGCCCGGCGACGGGATCGCGAACGCGGACGAGGTGCGGGCGGCGATTGGCGTGGCGGCCAAACAGTCGGTCCTCTTCGACATGGACCGGGTCGCGATCGAAAACGGCAGCGTGATTTCCGCGAGCCTTTTCGGCGCGCTGGCCGGTTCGGGCGCGCTTCCCTTCCCGCGGTCTGCCTTCGAGGCTGCGATCCGCGCGGGCGGCAAGGGGGTCGACGCCTCGCTCCGCGCCTTCAATGCGGCGGCCGACCTGGCCGAAGCGGGCTCGACCCCGGCCTATGTGGCCAAGGGCGGCGCGGGTGCAGTGGCCCCGGACGTCCCCCTGCGCCTGGCCGGCGCCTGGGCCGCGCTTCAGGCCCGGCTGACTGCCTTGCCCGAGCCCGTGCGCGACATGGCGCGGGCGGGATTGCAGAAGGTGGTGGATTTCCAGGACCCGGCCTATGGCGGGCTTTACCTCGACCGCCTGGCGCGGGTTCAGGCTGCAGACAGCGCCGCGCAGGACTGGGCGCTGACCCGCGAGGCCGCGAAATATATCGCGAACGCAATGGCTTACGACGACATCATCCGCGTGGCCGACCTGAAGACCCGCGCCTCCCGCTTCGCCCGCATCAAGGGCGAGATGGGGGTGAAGGACGACAAGCGGCTTCTGGCCCTGACCGAGTTCTTCCACCCGCGCGCGCAGGAAGTCGCCGGGATGATGCCCGCCCGCATGGGCGCGCGCTGGCAAGGGGACCCAAAGCGCATGGCCCAGCTCGACCGCTGGTTCGACAAGGGCCGGCGGATACGGACGCACCGGATGCTGCCCTTCCTGACGCTTTGGTTCCTGGGCGGCATGCGCGGCTGGCGGCTGAAGACGCTGCGCCACGCGCAAGAGGTGGCGCACCTCGAGGACTGGCTCGCCCTGTCGCTGGCCGAAGCGCCGGCGGACTATGCGCTCGCGGTCGAGATGATCCGCTGCCGCCGGCTCATCAAGGGCTATTCGGACACGCACACCCGCGGGCTCGGCAAGTTCGACCGGGTGATGGGCATGGTTCCCGTGCTGCGCGGCCGCGCCGATGCCGCCGACTGGCTGCGCCGGTTGCGCGAGGCCGCGCTGATGGATGAAGAGGGCAAGGCGCTTGACGGCGCGATTGCCACCGTGCGGACCTTCGCCTGACGGCGCAGATGACAAAGGGGCCGGTTTCCCGGCCCCTTTCGCTCGGGCGTGACCGCCTCAGGCGGCCCGAAGCTCGTCCAAATAGATGTGCGCGGCGGCCGGGTCGGCGAACCAGGGGAAATAGTCGCGCGGATCGTTGAAGCCGTTGGCGATCCGGTGAGCCAGCGTCGGCAGCCCCTGCGCGTTGCCCATCAGCTCCAGCACATGGGGCGCGGGCGGCAGCAGCATGGCGTTGGTCCAGCCCACGACCCAGCTTGCATAGTCCCAGAACTGGTCGAACGTTCCCTGCATCCAGGCCTGATCGAAGGGCTGGTCGCCCCGCGCCAGGATCGACTTCAGGTAGATCGTCGCGCCCTTCGAGGCATTGTTCGACCCCTGGCCGGTGATCGGGTCGTTCAGGCAGACCGCATCGCCGACGCCCAGCACCTTGCGGCCCGAGGGCAGCGTGGCGACCGGCTTGCGGATCGTTGGCGCGAAGCGACCGGCCAGGATGCCGTTGTCGTCCGTCAACTCGCAATCCTTCGAACGTTCATATTCCCAGGGCAGGAAGGTCTTGAGGATTTCCTTCGACCGCGCAAGGTGTTGCGCCGGCGTCTTCACGTCGCCCCAGCAGTCCATCGGGCCGCCGGGGATGCCTTCCAGCACCATGATTTCGCACGGGCCGGTGGTGGTCAGCGACGGAAAGACGAAATATTCGCCGACACCAGGAATGAGGTTGAAGTTGACGGCCGAATAGTCGGGCCGCGGGACCATGTTCTTGACATAGGTCAGCGCCAGCGCCCGCATCGGCTTGTCGTAGGGCGACTTTTCCGCATCACGTTCGAATAGCGCGCCGATCTCGCCCTTGCCCGAGGCGACGATCACCAGGTCATCCTCGCGCGCATAAAGCTCAAGGTCCGACACGCCCGCATCCTTGATGACCAGCTTGCCGCCCAGCTTTTCGAACTCGGAAAGCCAGACCGGCATCTTCACCCGCTGGTCGACCGCATAGGCATTGTCGTCCAGCCGCGCCGACCAGGCGAGCGCCTTCGTCCCGTCCGGTGCGGGGACGGTGAAGCCGATCCCCTGCACCGGCGGGCAGCTGCCGGACCAAAAGTCGATCCCCAGGTCGCGCTCGTTCTGGACCGAGGTGTGGAACATGCACTGGGACGACAGGACGCGGCCCTTCTCGATCTCTTCCGCCGTGCGGTTCTGGACGACACGGACCTGATGGCCGGCCTTCAGAAGACCGATGGCGAGCATCAGGCCGGACTGGCCCCCGCCGACGATCGTGAACTTTCTCATAAGTCGAACTCCCTGATTTATCGTGATTATTCCATCAGAAGCGGGATGGCCGGCTTGGCCTGCTCCGGCCCCATCGCCGTATAGCCGCCATCGACGCACAGGTCGGTCCCGGTGATGAACGACGCCTCGTCCGAGCACAGGAACAGGACCGCCGACGCGATTTCCGCGGGGTTCGCGACGCGGCCCATCAGGTGGAAGGGCGCCGCGACCCGGTCGGTCTTGGCGCGGTCGCCGTGGGTCAGCTGGTCCATGATGTTCGACCAGGTCCAGCCCGGCGACACCGCATTCACCCGGATGCCGTCGGGCGCCAGGTCCATCGCCTGATTGCGCGTCAGTTGCAGGATCGCGGCCTTCGACACCGGGTAGAGCCAGCGCCCGGTCTGCGCCACCCGGCTCGAGATCGAGCCGAAGTTGACGATGGCGCCCCGGTTCTTGGCAAGGTCCGCACGCGCGGCCTGCATCAGCATGACCGAGCCTACGACATTCACGTCGAAGCTTTCCAGCCACTCGGCCCGGGTCGAGGCGGCGGCATTGTCCAGATAGCTTGCGGCCACGTTCACCAGGAAGTCGATGCGCCCGAACCTGTCGCGCGTCTGGGCGCAAAGGCCCGCGATATCCTCGTCCGACCTCAGGTCGCAGCGGCAGAAGCCCACGCCGTCGCGCGCGAGCGTGCGCCCCGCCTCTTCGTTGATGTCGGCGATCATCACCTTGGTTCCGGCCGCCGCGAAAGCATCCACGATCGCCTGCCCGATCTTGGTGGCGCCCCCCGGCACGATGGCCACCTTGTCCTTCAACCCGCGCATGTTCCGCCCTCCCGTTATGCGGGGGGAAGGCTGCGCCCGGCCGGGCGGCGGTTCTATCCGCTTCGCCCGGCCGCTATCCGGAAAACGAAAAAATCCGCGACAGGGGCAGGGGGGCCGGCTAAGCTTTGCCGGCAGGTCCACTCGACCTGGGGGAGCCCCGATGCCATCGACGACAGGGCGGGACGCGCCTGCCGCGCCGCCCCTGGCCGCCTACCAGACCTTTGCGACCCGCGACCTGGACGAGGCGCGCGAGAGGGTCGCGCGCATCTTCTGCCCGCACCGGCTGGACAGCATCGGCGGCCACGCTGGATTCTCCGCCCGCCAGCACCATCTGAAGGGCGAGCGTCTGTCGCTGAACTACATCGACTATGGATCGAAGACCCTGATCGCGCCGGGCGAGCTTGAGCGGTTCTACCTGCTGCAGATCCCGCTGACCGGCGCCGCGATGATCGCCAATGGCGCCGACCGCTATGCGACGGTGCCGGGGCAGGCCTCGGTCCTCAACCCCCACCTGCCGACGGTGATGATCTGGGGCGAGGGCTGCACCCAGCTTCTGGTGCAGATCGACCGGCAGGCGATGCAGGACCATCTGGCGCAGGCCATCGGCGGGCGCGCCGACCGGCCGCTGACCTTCACCGGCGCGCTCGACCTGACGCGGGGGCCGGGCGCGGCGCTGGGCAATCTGGTGCGCCATCTGGTGGCAGAGGCCGACGCGGGGCGCGCGCCGATCGGGCAGGGGGGCCTTCTGGCGCGGTCGATCGAAAGCGCGATTCTGACCGGCCTGATCGAGGCGCACAGCCACAATTACCAGCGCCTCCTTGGCCGCTCCGGCGCCTCGGCCGCCGTGCCGCGGCAGGTGAGGCTCGCCGAAGAGTTCATCATGGCGCACCTGTCGGACCCCCTGACGATCGAGGCGGTGGCGGCAGTTGCCGGCGTCACGCCCCGCGCCCTGCAGATCGCCTTCCGGTCGTTCCGGGGCACGACGCCGCTCGCCTTCTGGCGCGACGAGCGTCTGGGCCGCGCCCACCGCGACCTGACGGCTGCGGCGCCCGGACTGACCGTCACCGACGTGGCGCTGCGCTGGGGGTTCCAGCATTTTGGCCGCTTCGCCGCCCTTTACGCCGCCCGCTTCGGCCAAAGCCCCAGCCTGACGCTCCGCCGGGCACGGGGGGCGGATTTCCTGGACTGACGGACCCTAGCGCCGCGAGCGGATCATCCCCGTGATTTCCATCGCGCGCGCAAGGATCGGCTGGGCGATGGCGTCGGCCCGGTCGGCGCCTTCGCCCAGCGTGCGGTCGATCTCGGCCGGGTCGGCCATGAGGCGCGACATCTCGGCCGTGATCGGCGACAGCTTCGCCACCGCCAGATCGGCGAGCGCGGGCTTGAAGGCGCCAAAGCCCTTGCCGGCATAGTCAGCCAACACGGCCTCGGGCGACATGTCGGCGAGTGCTGCGTAGATGTTGACGAGGTTGCGCGCTTCGGGCCGGTCCTTGAGACCCGCGAGCGTCTCCGGAAGCGGCTCGGCATCGGTGCGCGCCTTGCGGAACTTCTGCGCAATCGTGTCGGCATCGTCGGTCAGGTTGATGCGGCTCTGGTCCGAGGGGTCGGACTTCGACATCTTCTTCGACCCGTCGCGCAGCGACATGACCCGCGTCGCGGCTCCTTCGATCACCGGCTCGGTGATCGGGAAGAAGTCGACCTTGTAGTCATGGTTGAACTTGATGGCGATGTCGCGGGTCAGTTCCAGATGCTGCTTCTGGTCCTCGCCGACCGGCACATGGGTCGCGTGATACAGCAGGATGTCGGCCGCCATCAGCGAGGGGTAGGCGAATAGGCCAAGGCTTTCGGCTTCCGCATTCTTGCCGGCGGTCTTGTCCTTCCACTGGGTCATCCGGCCCATCCAGCCCATGCGCGCCACGCAATTGAAGATCCAGGCAAGTTGCGCATGCCCCGGCACCTGGCTCTGGTTGAAGAGGATCGAGCGTTTGGGGTCGATCCCCGCCGCAATGAAGCCCGCCGCCGCCTCGCGCGTCTGGTGGCGGAGCCGCTCCGGGTCCTGCCAGACGGTGATCGCATGCAGGTCGACAAGGCAGTAGATCGTCTCGATCCCCTCGTCCTGCTTCTGGACGAACCGCTTCAGGGCACCAAGGTAATTGCCGAGCGTCAGCCCCCCCGACGGCTGGATGCCGGAGAAGATGCGGGGCGTAAAGCTGGTGGACATGGCGGGCCTCGGGCTGGAAAAGGGCTGCGGCCTCGCGTATCGCATGGGGGCGGGCGCTTGCAAGGGGCAGGGCCGTTCCGGAACGGGGTGGGGAATGCAGAACGGCTACGGGGAAAGCCCCTTCAATCCGGTCGCGCCGGTCGTCTGGGCGGTTCTGCTGCCGATGATCGCGATCGAGGTGGTGCTGGCGCTCGGCGGCATGGGCTTTGGTGGCGGCGATGCGGCGTCGGGTTGGCGGTCGGTCGCGATCGGCAACTTCGGCTTCAACGCAGCGCTTTTCAAGGAGATGATGGCCCGCCACGAATGGCCGATCTGGGACATGGTCCGCATCCTGTCCTACCCGTTCGTCCATTCCGGCCCGGTCGAGGCGCTGATGGCCGGCGTCTTCATCATAGCCCTGGGCAAGGCGGTGACCGAGGCCTTCAGCGCGGCGGCCTTCCTTGCGATCTTCTTCGGATCGGCCATCGGCGGGGCGCTGGTCTTCGGGCTGATGCCGGGCGTGACCGGCTGGCTGACCGGGGGCTTCACCCCCGCCTACGGGCTGATCGGCGCCTTCACCTTCATCCTCTGGGTCCGGCTCGGCCAGCAGCGGGCGAACCCGCTTCGGGCCTTCACGCTCATCGGCGGGATCATGGTGATCCAGCTGGTCTTTGCCGCCCTTTTTGGCGCAAGCCCGACCTGGTTCGCCAATATCGCGGGCTTCGTGATCGGCTTCGGCCTGTCGTTCCTGGTGGCGCCGGGGGGGCCGCAGGCGATGCTGGCGCGTATCCGGCGGCGGTAGGGGGGCAAGGCCCCACCGCTTCCGACGGGCGGAAAAAGGAAACGCACCGCGTTTCCCCGCCCGCAGAGAAACGGCCCCGCTGGACCCTCGGTGTCGCAGATCAACAAAGGCCGGCGCCTGCCCCGGTGGGCGCGGAAGCGCCCGCCATCGGCGGGGCGGGCGCTGGCCGGTGGCCTTTGGGGCCATCGGCGGGGACAAAGGGCCGCGCCACCGCATGGCAGAGGCACGGGCCTCTGCCACCCCGCCCTTTCGCCGCTACCCGCGCCGGAAATCCGACGGCCTCGCCGCGCCGAACGCCAGCGCCGCCAGCCCGTAACTGACAAAACCCAGAAGGCACAGAAGCGTCAGCCCGATGTAACGGTGCCCCGTCGGCGCCAGCATCGGCGCCATCCGGTCGGCGGCGAACCACAGCACCGCCCCCATCAGCGCGGACGCCGCGACAATGCGGGGCAGGCGCGACAGAAGCCGGGCGTCGGGCCGCGCGGCATCGCCCATCTTGCGGCTGCCCCACCAAAGCTGGGCGGTCATGGTCCAGCCGGAAATCGTCGTGCCAAGGGCCGCGGCGATGAAGCCCACGAAGGGCATGAGCCCGATGGCAAGCGCCGCATTCACGATCATCGAATGAATCGCATAGTGGAAGGGCGTCCGCGTGTCTTCTCGCGCGAAGTAGAGCGGCTGCAGCACCTTTTGCAGAACGAACGCCGGCAGCCCCGCGCCATAGACGGCAAGCGTCAGGGCCGTGGGCGCGGTGTCGGCGGCGGTGAACTCGCCCCTTTGGAACAGGACCGAAATCAGCGGCACCGGAATGACCATCAGCGCCACGGCGGCGGGGATTGTCAGGAACAGCGCGAACTCGGTCGCGCGCGACAGGGCGTAGCGGCTGCCGACCACATCCTCGGCCTTCAGCCGGCGCGAGATGTCGGGCAGCAGCACGATGCCGATGGCGATGCCGACGACGCCCAGCGGCAGCTGGTAAAGCCGGTCGGCATAGTTCAGCCAGGCGATCGCGCCCTCGAAATGGCTGCCGACCTGGCGCCCGACCAGAAGGTTGATCTGCACCACGCCCCCCGCCATCACCGACGGAAAGGCGATGGTCAGAAGGCGCCTGATGTCGACCGTGAAGCGCGGGCGGCGGAAGCGTAGCGGATAGCCCATGCGCCAGGCGGCGATCCAGACGATGGCAAGCTGCAGGAACCCGGTCAGCGGCGTCGACCAGGCGAGCGTCAGCCCCATGTCCCAGCCCCAGTAATGCGCCAGCGCCATGGCGCCCAGGAAGATCACGTTCAGGACGACCGGCGCCCCCGCCGCCGCCGCAAACCGCCCGCCCGCGTTCAGAAGGCCCGACAGAAGGGCGGTCAGAGAGATGAAGAAGATGTAGGGAAAGCAGATCTCGCCATAGCGGATGGCGAGCTCCAGCCTTTCGTCCCCGGCAAAGCCAGAGGCCATGGCTAGGACAAGCCAGCGCATCCCCACCATGGCGACGATGGAAAAGAGCGCGACCACCAGCGCAAGGCCGGTGAAGGCATCCTCGGCGAACTCGCGGGCGGCCCTTTGGTCGTCCTCTTCGAGCTTCTTGGAGAAGATCGGCACGAAGGCCGCGTTGAAGGCGCCTTCGGCGAAGAAGCGGCGGAACATGTTCGGCAGCGAAAAGGCCACCAGGAAGGCTTCGGCCATCGGGCCGGTGCCAAGGAAGTTCGCGGTCTGCACGTCGCGGGCAAAGCCCGCGATGCGGCTGAGAAGCGTCCAGGCCCCCACGGTCAGGAAGCCGCGCATCAGGCGGATGGGTTTCATTCGGCGGTGGCTCGCTCTGCGCCTTCGGTGATCGCGCTGCGGAGTTTCTTTTCCAGCGCTTCCTGCTTCAGCTTCGAGTGCAGTTTCAAGCCGAACATGTCCTTGACGTAGAAACTGTCGACGACCTGCGCCCCATAGGTCGCAATGACGGCGCTGGCGATGTAGATGTTGTTGGCCGCGAGCGTCCGAGTCAGGTCGTAAAGCAGCGCCGGCCGGTCGCGGGTATCGACCTCGATGATCGTGTAGATGTCCGATCCTTCGTTGTCGAAGGTGATGTGGGTCGGAAAGCGGAACTGGCGCTGGCTCTTCTTGATCTTGTCACGATCCTTCAGCGCCTCGCGCGCCACGACCTCGCCCTTCAGCGTCTTGTCGATCATCTGGCGCAGGCGGGGAATGCGCTCGGGGTCATAGGGATGGCCCTCGGCGTCCTGCACCCAGAAGACCGCGGTCGCATAGCCGTCGCGCGACGTGTAGGTCCGCGCATCGACCACGTTCGCGCCCGACAGCGCCAAGGCCCCGGCCAGCCGCGAGAAGATGCCCGGATGGTCGGCCAGCGCAAAGGCCGCCCGCGTCGCGTCGCGGTCGGCGTCGGGTTCGATGTCGATGCGGATTTCCGCGTCGGGAATGTCGCGCAGAAGCCGGGCGAAGATCATGTGCGCCTCGGTCGACAGCCCCTGCCAATAGGGGTCGTAATGACGCGCAAGCTCGGCACGAAGGTCGCGCGCGTCCCAGTCCGGCAGCGCCTCGCGCAGCGCCCGCTTGGCCTCGTCCGTGCGCTTTTCGCGGTTCACATGCTCGAGCCCCGCTTCCAGCGCCTCGGCCGTGTCGGCATGCAGCCGGCGCAGGAGCATGGCCTTCCAGTTGTTCCAGGTCGTCGGCCCGACACCCCTGATGTCGCAGACCGTCAGCACCGTCAGAAGGTCGAGCCGCCGGCGCGTCTTCACCACCTTGGCAAAGTCGCGCACGGTGCGCGGGTCGCCGATGTCGCGCTTCTGCGCCATGTCGGACATGACCAGGTGATAGCGCACCAGCCATTCGACCGTCTCGCTTTCCTCGGGCGTCAGGCCAAGGCGCGGGCAGACCCGCCGGGCGATCTGGGCGCCGAGGATCGCGTGATCCTCGGGCCGGCCCTTGCCGATGTCATGGAGCAGGAGGGCGACATAGAGGATCCTGCGGTTCACCCCTTCCTTGAGGATCGAGGAGGACAGCGGCAGTTCCTCGATCAGCTCCTCGCGTTCGATCTGCGCGAGGGTCGAGATGGTCTGGATCGTATGTTCGTCGACCGTATAGTGGTGGTAGACGTTGAACTGCATCATCGCGACGATCGGCTCGAACTCGGGCAGGAAGGCCGACAGGACCCCAAGCTCGTTCATCCGCCGAAGCGCCCGTTCCGGGTTGCCGTGCTTCAATAGAAGGTCAAGGAAGATGCGCACCGCCTCGCGGTCCTCACGCATGTCGTCGTCGATCAGCTGCAGGTTCGCCGACACAAGGCGCATGGCGTCGGGGTGGATCAGCAGGCCCGACCGCAGCCCCTCTTCGAAGATGCGCAGAAGGTTCAGCTTGTCCTTGAGGAAGGCCTCCGGGTCGGCGATGTTGAGCCGCCCCCTGTCGATCCGGTAGCCCGCCGGCACCTTGCGACGGCGGCGCGCGTTGCCCGGCACGGCCGCCTCGCTCTTCAGGTGCCGCTCTTCGAGCGCGGCCAGGAAGACCCGGGTCAGATCGCCCACCCGCGTTGCATGGCGGAAATAGTCCTGCATGAAATGCTCGACCGCCCGGCGCCCGCCCGCGTCCTGGTAGCCCATGCGCGCCGCCACCTCGACCTGCAGGTCGAAGGACAGCTTTTCGACGGCCCGGCCGGCAATCTGGTGCATGTGGCTGCGCACCGACCAGAGGAAATCCTCGGCCGCGGCGAAGTTCTCGTATTCCTCGCGGCGAAAGACGCCCTCGGCCACCAGATCTTCGACATTGCCGACCCCGTGGATGTATTTGGAGATCCAGTAGAGCGTCTGCAGGTCGCGCAGGCCCCCCTTGCCCTCTTTCACGTTGGGTTCCAGCACATAGCGCTGGCCGCCCTGCCGCTTGTGGCGTTCGGCGCGTTCCAGAAGCTTTGCCTCGATGAATTCGGCGGCGGTGCCCAGGAACAGGTCCTGCCTGAGCCGGTGGCGCAACTCGGTCGCAAGGGCCGCGTCGCCGGTGACGAAGCGGTGTTCCAGAAGGGCGGTGCGGATCGTCATGTCCTCGCGCCCGAGCCGCAGGCAATCGGCCAGCGAGCGGCTGGAATGGCCGATCTTCAGCTTCAGGTCCCACAGGATGTAAAGCATCGTCTCGATGACGCTTTCCGCCCAGGCAGTCACCTTCCAGGGGGTCAGGAACAGGATGTCGATGTCGGAAAAGGGCGCGAGTTCCGCCCGGCCGTAGCCGCCGACCGCAAGGACCGACAGGCGCTCGGCCTCGGTCGGGTTCGGCGCGGGGTGAAGCGTCCCGGTCGCCAGCCGGAAGAGCGCGGTCAGCGTGGCGTCCGCCAGGTCGGACCGCGCCCGGATCGCCGCGCGGGCCGCGCGCGGCTGGGCCGTGAAACCGGCGTCGATCCGGGAAAGCGCAGTCCGCCGGGCATCGGCGAGCGCGCGCACGATGATCGCCCGTCGCTCGGCTGCGTCCGGGGTGGCAAGGACCGCCGGCACCAGCGCGTCCGCGAAAGCCTCGGGCGCGTCGGTCAGGGCAGGCGCCGACGCGGCCGTCATCCCGGTCAGAGCCCAAGGCCTCCGAAGCTGCGGGGCGCGGGGTCGATCACGACCGGCTGGCCGTTCTGGATCTGCGCGACGGCAAGGCCACGCTGGTTCGTGCCGTCCGGCAGCAGGCGGAAGACGCCGTTGACGCCCGCAAAGCCCGCCGCCTGTGTAAGCGACGAGGACGAGAAGGGGTTCGGCCGGCCCGACTTCACCAGGGCCGCAACCGCCGCGATCCCGTCATAGGCCAGGCCCGCGATCGGATGCGGCGACTGGCCGTAGGCGGCGGCATAGCGGCTCTGGAATTGCGCCGAGAGGCCCGGGTCGGGCAGGGTGAACCAGCCGCCCTGAAGCGCGGGCAGCGAGAGCGTCGCCTGCGGGATGTCCCACCGCGTCAGGCCGGCATACTGGATCGCAGTGGGCCCAAGCCCCTGTTCGGGCAGAAGCTGCGCCAGAAGCGGCAGCGCGCCCGCGCTGTCGGCCGTCAGCATCAGGGTCGAGGCGCCCGTCGATTTCGCCGTCGCGACGATGGCCGGAACCGCCGAGGTCACGCCCGGCCCGTTGAAGTCGTAGGGCACCGTGCCGACGATCTTCGCGCCGGTGCCCGAGGCCGCAGCCATGATCGCCCGCTTGCCCAGGTCGCCCTGCGGCGTCTTTTCATGCGCGATCAGGATCGCGCCCTTGCCCTGCCGTGCGGCATAGCCCACGAGCCGCCGCGCCGAGTTCTGCGCCGTCTGGCCCAGGATGAAGACATTGCCCCCGGCCACGTCGCTGTTGTTCGAGAAGGCCAGGACATTGATCCCGCGCCCGGCGACCGCCTGCCCGGCGGCAAGGGCCGAATCGCCGAAGACCGGGCCGAGGATGATCGCCGCGCCCTCATCGGCCGCGCGCGTCGCCATCTGGGCCGCAAGCGCGGGATCGGCGCCGGAGCTGTAGACACGCAGATCGATCTTCACGCCGCCCGCCACATCGGCGATCGCCATCTGGGCGGCCTGCTGCAGCGCGGTCGCCAGCGCCTCGTCACCCGAATTCCCGCTGCCCGACGGCACCAGAAGCGCGACCGGAACCGGCTTCGAACTGTCGAAGGCGGGCCCCGCCTGGCCGCCCGGCATCGGCCCGCAGGCCGCCAGAAGGGCAATGGCGCCTGCCGTCGCGGCGGTCTTCAGGAACTTGCGGCGCGGAAGCGAAAGGGCGAACATGCGAAAACCTCGTTTGGGCCGTCCGGTGGGTTGGTCGGGCTGGAACGGTAAGCCCAACCGGGCGGGAAGTAAACGCGCGCCAAGGGGCGGAATCAGGGGGAAATTTCACGTGAGCAATGACGCGCCCGACGGTGCGACCGGGGCGACCGGTGTGACCGGTGCGGGCCGGCCTCGGGGGATCGGCGCCCAGAAGGCCCCGCCCGGCCTGACCTTCATCGCAACGCCGATCGGAGCCGCGCGCGACATCACGCTCCGGGCGCTCGACCTGCTGGCCACGGCCGACATCCTCGTGGCCGAGGACACGCGGAGCCTGCGCCACCTGATGGACATCCACGGCATCGCCCTTGGCGGCCGCCCCCTCTGGTCCTACCACGACCACAATGGCGCGACCGCGCGGCCCGGCATCCTCGCGGCCCTGGCCGACGGCAGGTCGGTGGTCTACGCGTCAGAGGCCGGAACCCCCCTCGTCGCCGATCCGGGCTACCAGCTGGGGCGCGCCGCGGGCGAAGCCGGCCATCCGGTGACGGCGGCCCCGGGGCCTTCGGCGGTCCTCGCGGCATTGACCGTCTCTGGCCTGCCGAGCGACCGGTTCCTCTTTGCAGGCTTTCCGCCCGCGGCCCAGGGCGAGCGCCGGCGGTGGCTCGCGGAACTGGGCACGGTGCCGGCGACGGTGATTCTTTATGAAGCGCCCCAACGCGTTCAGCGATTGTTAGGGGAATTGGCGGATGCTTGGGGCGAAGGGCGCAAGGCGGCGCTCTGCCGTGAACTGACCAAGCGATTCGAGGAGATTGTGCGCGGAACCCTGGGAAGCCTCGCGCGGGACTTTGCAGGGCGAACGGTGAAGGGCGAAGTGGTGCTGGTGATCGACCGGCCGCTGGTCGAAAAGGCCGCGCCCGAAGATCTGGATGCGGCCATCAGGCGCGCGCTTGGCAGTCTGCGCCTGCGCGATGCGGCCTCGGCCGTGGCCGAAGAATTGGGTCTGCCGCGGCGCGAAGTCTACCAGCGCGCGCTGGCCATGGAACAGGAAGCTGCGGGGCAGGAAGCTGCCGGGAAGGATGACGGGGAATGATCGGTCTGGCACCCTCTGCCGCCCCTACGCGGGGCACCCTGCCGGACGGCCTGCGCGCCGCGAAGGCCGCTGCTGGCGCGCGCGCCTACCGGATTGGCCTTCTGGCCGAGGACCGCGTGGCGAAAGCCTACCTGCGTGAGGGCCATGCGGAAATCGCCCGGCGCTGGCGGGGGAAGGGCGGCGAGATCGACCTGATCGTCCGCTTGGGCGATGAGGTGGTCTTTGTCGAGGTCAAGTGCGCCGACACCCATGCCTATGCCGCCGAACGCCTGACACCGCGCCAGACCGGGCGGCTGATGCAGGCGGCCGAAGAATTTCTCGACACCCAGCCCCTGGGGGCGCTGACCCCCATGCGGATCGACGTGGCCCTGGTCGACCGGCAGGGGCGGATCGACATCATCGAAAACGCGCTCTGGACCTAGGGTCAGGACCTATTAATTCACTTGCGCCGGGGCTCTCGTCTTGATTCACTT